>JBJTUA010000022.1:0-90894 GCA_046080445.1 Gammaproteobacteria bacterium | reverse complement strand
GGTCGAGAAGATGTTGCACGAGGCCCAGCGGACCTGTGCGCCGAGAGCTTGCAGCGTCTCGATGAGCACGGCGGTCTGGATGGTCATGTGCAGCGAGCCCGTGATGCGGGCGCCACGCAGCGGCTGGGTGGGGGCGAACTCTTCGCGAATCGCCATCAGGCCAGGCATTTCCGTTTCGGCGATGCGGATTTCCTTGCGGCCCCAATCGGCGAGCGAAAGGTCGGCCACGTGAAAATCGCCCTTTCCTTGGGCAGGTTTGATCACAGCGTTCATATCAGGTCTCCGTTAATCTTTAGATTGAAGATTGACGGGCGCCGTTGACACTGTCCGCCGTCCTGCGAGCCTGGCACCGGCCAACCCGGTGCTGCAGCGCCCCTCGCGGGATCGGTTTTCTCGAATTATACCCGGCGACGCCCCTTCTTGCCGAGCCCGGCATCGGCGGCGAGTGCGGCAGCGCGATCGGTGCGCTCCCAAGTGAAATCGCGGTCCTCGCGACCGAAGTGACCGTAAGCAGCCGTCTTGCGGTAGATCGGACGGGCGAGACGCAGCATTTCGCGCAGACCGTAGGGGGTCAAATCGAAGTGCCGATCGACCAGCGCGGTGAGTTTCTCGCGAGAAACTTTGCCGGTGCCGAAGGTTTCGACCATGACCGAGGTCGGCTTGGCGACGCCGATGGCGTACGACACCTGCACTTCGCAACGGTCGGCGAGGCCGGCCGCGACGATATTTTTGGCCACGTAGCGCGCCGCATAGGCCGCCGAGCGGTCGACCTTGGACGGATCCTTGCCCGAAAACGCACCACCACCGTGACGGGCGAAACCGCCGTAGGTATCGACGATGATCTTGCGGCCCGTGAGACCGCAGTCGCCAACCGGACCGCCGATGACGAACCGACCCGTCGGGTTGATGTGGAACTTGGTGTCGCGATGCAGCCACTTCTTGGGCAGCACGGGCTTGATGATTTCTTCCATGACGGCCTCACGAAGCTTGTTCGTGGAGACGTCGTCGCTGTGCTGCGTCGAGAGCACGACCGCATCGATGGCGACCGGGCGATCGTTTTCGTAACGCAGCGTGACCTGGCTCTTCGCGTCGGGTCGCAGCCACTTGAGCTTGCCCTGCTTGCGGACTTTGGCCTGCCGCTCGACGAGTCGATGCGACAGCGTGATCGCCGCCGGCATGAGCACGTCGGTTTCGTTGGTTGCGAAGCCGAACATGAGGCCTTGGTCGCCTGCGCCCTGCAGACGCGGATCTTTACGATCGACGCCTTGGGCGATATCCGGCGACTGCTTGCCGATGACGTTGAGCACGCCGCAAGAGGCGCCGTCGAAGCCCATATCCGAGGAGTTGTAGCCGATGTCGAGCACCGTATTGCGGACGATCGACTCGATGTCGACCCAAGCGTGGGTGGTGACTTCGCCGGCGACGATGGCAACGCCCGTCTTGACCAAGGTCTCGACGGCGACGCGGCAACGCTTGTCCTTCTCGAGGATGGCGTCGAGGATAGCGTCGGAGATCTGGTCGGCGACTTTGTCCGGATGACCCTCGGAAACCGACTCAGACGTGAAGAGGTAGCTGTTGGCCATGGCGCACTCGGAATTTCTGTTGCAGGAAATCGGGGCGCGGATTATAACGGCTCGCGGCGGATGATCATCCGCGGAGTAGCCTTTTTTCGTTGAAAAACCGTGCTCCGGTAATGGACAATTGCGGTTTCCTGCAATCAACCCGGGTTTCCCCATGTCCCAACGCCGCCTCCTCGCGAACGCCGTTCGCGCGCTCTCCATGGATGCGGTGCAGCGCGCCGCTGCGGGACACCCCGGTGCGCCGATGGGCATGGCCGACATCGCCGAAGTTCTTTGGCGCGAAATCATGGACTACAACCCGACCAATCCGCGCTGGGTCGATCGCGATCGGTTCGTGCTCTCGAACGGGCACGCCTCGATGCTGTTGTATTCCGTGTTGCATCTGACCGGTCATCCGCTCTCCATCGAGGACATCAAAGATTTCCGTCAACTCGGCTCGCGTACCGCGGGTCATCCTGAGCACGATCCAGCGATCGGCATCGAGACGACCACGGGGCCGCTCGGTCAGGGCGTTGCGACAGCCGTCGGCATGGCGCTCGCCGAGCGCTTGCTCGCAGCGGAGTTCAATCGTCCTGGTCACGACATCGTCGATCACTACACCTACGTGTTCCTCGGCGACGGTTGCATCATGGAGGGCATCTCGCATGAGGCGGCCTCGCTCGCCGGCACGCTGGGTCTTGGCAAGCTCATCTGCGTTTACGACGACAACGGCATTTCAATCGACGGCAAGGTCAAAGATTGGATGACCGACGATACCGCCAAGCGCTTTGCAGCCTATGGTTGGCAAGTGATCAAAGATATCGATGGTCACGACGGCGAGGCGGTCGCCAAGGCGCTCAAGCGCGCCAAGGGCAACCGCAAGCAACCAACGCTGATCTGTGCGCGTACCGTCATTGGTTTCGGTGCGCCCAACAAGCAGGGCAGCAAATCGACGCACGGCGAGCCGCTGGGCGCAGACGAAATTGCCGCCACCCGCGCAGCCATCGGTTGGCACCACGAGCCGTTCGTCATTCCTGCCGAGGTGCGCGAGGCTTGGGATCAGCGCGAGCGCGGCGCGAGGGCGGAGAAGGCCTGGCGTCGTCGCTTCAACAAATACAAGCGCGAGTTCCCGGAACTTGCGCTGCAGTTCGAGCGTCGCATGCGCGGCGAGTTGCCCGCGAACTGGGCGCAGCTGCGCGAAGCGGCGATGGCGGACGCGGCGGCGGTCGGTGCCGGACAAGCCACGCGCGCCTCGTCGCAGGTGGTGCTCAATGCCATCGGTCCGGGCATGGGCGAGTTGCTCGGCGGCTCGGCGGATCTCACCGGCTCAGTCAACACCCTGCGCAAAGATTCCAAGGCCGTCACGCCGACCGACGTGTCGGGGAACTACATCTACTACGGCGTTCGCGAATTCGCGATGACCGCGATGATGAATGGTCTGGCGCTGCACGGCGGCTTCGTGCCGTACGCGGGCACCTTCCTCGTGTTCTCCGATTACGCGCGCAATGCGGTGCGCCTCGCAGCACTCATGCATCAGCGCGTGCTGCTCGTTTACACGCACGATTCCATCGGCTTGGGTGAAGACGGACCGACGCACCAACCGATCGAACACTTGGCGAGCTTGCGTGCGATGCCGAACCTCGGGCTCTGGCGTCCGTGTGATGCGGCCGAGACGGCGGTCGCCTGGATTGCCGCGATCGAGCGTGATAAAGGACCCACCTGTCTCGTGCTGACGCGTCAGGCCTTGCCGCAACACGCGCGCAGCGCAGCGCAAGTCGAGCAGATTCGTCGTGGCGGGTACGTGCTCATCGAGCCTGAGCTCGCAGTGGGCGCGTTGCCCGAGGCGATCGTCATCGCAACCGGTAGCGAAGTGGCTGCGGCCGCTGAGGCTGTTCGCGCGGCGAATACAATGGGTCGGCGAATACGCCTCGTCTCGATGCCCTCGACCGATGTGTTCGATGCGCAGGATGCCGCCTGGCGCGATCACGTGTTGCCCAAGGCCGTCACGCGCCGACTCGCCATCGAGGCGGCCGCCTCGCAAAGTTGGTGGAAGTACGTGGGCGGCGGTGGCTGTGTCATCGGCATCGACCGTTTCGGCGCCTCGGGCAAGGCCGCGGCGCTCTTCGAACACTACGGCCTGACGGCCGCACACATCGGCCGTGCGCTCGACAACCTAATGCAAGGCTGAACTTCAGGAAAATCAGGAGAGGACATCGCAATATGACAATCAAGGTAGGCATCAACGGTTACGGTCGCATCGGACGCAACGTACTGCGCGCGCTCTACGAAGGTACTCGCCGCAAGGACATTCAGATCGTTGCCCTCAATGATTTAGGTGACGCCAACACCAATGCCCACCTCACGCGTTACGACACGGCGCACGGCAAGTTCCCCGGCGAAGTCAGCGTCGACGGTGATTCCATGGTGGTCAATGGCGATCGCATCCGCGTGCTTGCCCAGCGTGATCCGGCCAAGCTGCCTTGGGGTGAGCTCGGGGTCGACATCGTTCTCGAGTGCACGGGTCTCTTCACGAGCAAGGTGAAGGCGGGCGCGCATCTGGCGGGCGGCGCCAAGAAGGTCGTGATCTCCGCGCCGGGTGGCGACGACGTCGACGCGACGGTGGTCTACGGCGTGAACCACAATGTTTTGAAGTCATCGATGACCGTGATCTCCAATGCTTCCTGCACGACCAACTGCCTTGCGCCGATCGCGAAGGTGCTGCAGGAAAACATCGGGATCGAGAGCGGTCTGATGACCACCATTCATGCTTACACCAACGACCAGGTGCTCACCGACGTTTACCACTCCGACCTGCGTCGTGCGCGCTCGGCGACGATGTCGATGATTCCGACGAAGACCGGTGCCGCAGCGGCAGTGGGTCTCGTGTTGCCCGAACTCAAGGGTAAGTTCGACGGCTTCGCCGTGCGCGTGCCGACGATCAACGTGTCGCTGGTCGATCTAACCTTCACGCCGAAGCGCGCGACTACCGTCGCCGAGATCAACAGCCTTATGAAGGCTGCAGCGGAAGGTCCGCTCAAGGGTGTGCTCGCGTACACCGAAGCGCCGCTCGTTTCCATCGACTACAACCACGACGCCCATTCATCGACCTACGATGCGACGATGACCAAGGTCATCGGTGGCAATCTCGTCAAGGTGTGCTCGTGGTACGACAACGAGTGGGGCTTCTCCAACCGCATGCTCGATACCACGCTCGCGTGGTCGAAGGCCGGCTGAGGAGCGCGCATCGATGAACGTGTTGCGAATGACCGATCTTGATCTCGCGGGCAAGCGCGTGCTGATCCGCGAGGATCTGAACGTGCCCGTCGAGGGTGGGTCGATCACGAGTGACGCGCGAATCCGCGCGTCGCTCCCGACCATTCGTCACGCCATCGAACAACGTGCGCGGGTCATTCTGCTCTCGCATCTCGGTCGTCCCAAAGAGGGCGAGTTTTCGGCGGAAAACTCGCTCGCTCCCGTGGCCAAGCGACTCGCCGAGCTGCTGAGTCAGCCTGTACGACTGGTGGGCGACTGGCTCGATGGCGTCGCTTGCGATCCGGGCGAAGTGGTGCTTTGCGAAAACGTCCGCTTCAATAAAGGCGAGAAAAAAGACGACGAGGCTTTATCGCGTCGTATGGCGGCGCTCTGCGACGTGTACGTGATGGATGCCTTTGGTACGGCGCATCGCGCAGAGGCGAGCACGCATGGCGTGGCGCGTTTTGCGCCCATCGCCTGCGCGGGTCCGCTGCTCGTGGGCGAGCTCGAAGCGCTTGAGCGCGCGCTGGCCAAACCCGCGCGGCCACTAGTGGCGATCGTCGCGGGGTCGAAGGTGTCGACGAAGCTCACGGTGCTCGAGTCGCTGCTCGCTAAGGTCGACAAGCTCATCGTCGGTGGCGGCATTGCGAATACCTTCCTCGCAGCGACCGGCGTGAATGTCGGCAAGTCGCTGCACGAGCCCGACATGCTCGATACCGCGCGGCGCTTGCTCGAACAGGCGCGTGCCCGAGGCGCGGAGATTCCGCTGCCGACCGACGTAGTGGTCGCTGCGGAGTTTTCGCCGAGTGCCTCGGCGATGGTGCGTGACGTGGGCGCGGTCGGCACGTCGGAGCTCATCCTCGATATCGGACCCAAAACTTCGGCGACGCTCGCGACGGTGCTCGAATCCGCCGGCACCATTCTTTGGAACGGGCCGGTCGGTGTTTTCGAGTTCGATCAGTTTGGCGCGGGTACGCGTGCCATTGCCGAGGCGGTCGCCAAGAGCCCAGCGTTCTCGCTCGTCGGTGGCGGCGACACGCTGGCAGCCATCGAAAAATATGGTGTCGAGAGTGGAATTTCCTACATCTCGACCGGCGGCGGTGCATTCCTCGAGTTCGTCGAGGGCAAGACGCTGCCTGCCGTCGCTGCGCTCGAAGCGAGGGCGGCACCGTAATGCCTTTCAATTCATTGAGAACAAGACGCTTATGACCAACCCCCGCAGAACCAAGATTGTTGCGACGCTCGGACCCGCCACGGACGACGTCGACGTCTTGCTCGAGATGTGTCAGGCGGGTCTCGACGTGGCGCGGATCAACTTCTCCCATGGCACTCATCAGGACCACTTGCGGCGCGTCGAGTTGCTGCGTGAAGCCTCGGTCAGAGCGGGGCGTTATGTCGCCATCCTCGGCGATCTCGCGGGACCGAAGATTCGCATCGAAAGTTTCGTGGACGGTGCGGTGCAGCTGGTCGAAGGACAGCCGTTCGCTCTCGATACGGCGCTCGATAAGAAAGCCGGCAACTTGCGCGAAGTGGGCGTCGCCTACAAAGAGCTCGTCGCGGATGTGACGGCGGGCGACACCCTGCTGCTCAATGACGGGCTGATCGTGCTCGAGGTGCTCTCGGTGAAGGGGACGCGCATCGAGACCAAGGTCGTAGCGGGTGGCGAGCTCTCCAATCGAAAGGGCGTCAACCGCAAGGGCGGCGGCATTTCGGCGCCGGCGCTCGCCGACAAAGATTTCGAAGATATCCGTTTCGCAGCAGCGAACGGTTTCGACTACCTTGCGTTGTCTTTCGTGCGCGACGGATCGGACATCCGACAGGCTCGCGAGTTACTGCGCGAAGCCGGTGCGCCGCATACGCGCATCGTCGCCAAGATCGAGCGTCACGAGGCGGTGGCGCAGTTGGCCGGCATCATCGAGGCCACCGACGTCGTGATGGTCGCTCGCGGTGATCTCGGCGTGGAGATGGGGCAGGCGGCACTCACCGGTTTGCAGAAGACCATCATCCACGAGACGCGCAAGCGTAATCGCGTGGCGATCACGGCGACGCAGATGATGGAGTCGATGATCCAAAACCCAGTGCCGACGCGTGCCGAAGTGAGTGACGTCGCGAACGCCGTGCTCGACGGCACGGACGCCGTGATGCTCTCGGCTGAAACGGCGACGGGCAAATATCCGGTGAAGGCGGTGGCCGCCATGGCCGAGGTGATCCTCGGTGCCGAGACGTATCACCTCACGATCAGTATTCCTCGAGAGCGATCGGATCTGGTCTTTTCGCAGACCGAAGAAGCCATTGCGCATGCGGTGATGTACACCGCGAATCATTTGCACGTTCGCGCCATCGTCGCATTGACCGAAAGCGGCTCGACGACGCTGTGGATGTCTCGTTTGCGATCGGACATCCCGATCTACGCTTTCACTCGACACGAGGGTACGCGGCGCGGCGTCACCTTGTACCGGGGCGTTTATCCGGTCTCTTTCGATGTTCGGCCCGACGACAAAACGCCTTTGCATCAAAGAATATTCGATCTGCTGCTGAGCCTGCGGCTCGTCGAGGAAGGCGATCAGATCATCCTGACCAAGGGTGAGTTGAGCGGTGTGCAGGGTGGGACCAACTCGCTGCAGATACTCAAAGTTCATCGCGCCGACGGCTAAGAGTTGCCCATGAAAAAATGGATCATCCGGGTTTCGGCGACGCTGCTCGTCGTCGTGGTATTCGTCGTCGGCACAGCGTGGTGGGCTCTTCGCGGGTCGCTCCCCATGCTCGATGGCGACGTCGTTACGACCGAGGCGGGTCCGCAGGCGGATGCGCGCATTGAGCGTGACGCCGACGGCGTCGTCACCGTGGTCGGCAACGACGTTTTCGATGTCGCGTACGCAATGGGCTACGCGCATGGCCAAGATCGTTTTTTCCAGATGGATCTCTCGCGCCGACTCGCGGCAGGCGAGCTGGCTGCGCTGCTTGGCAAGGGGCTTGTCGCGCAGGATGAGCGGGCGAGGATATTCCGGCTGCGCAAGGTCGCGCAGCAGGTGATCGCCGATGCCACACCGACTGAGCGCAGCTGGTTCGAGGCCTACACTCGAGGCGTTAATGCCGGACTCGGTTCGCTGTCGGCACGACCTTGGGAATATTTTTTGCTGCGGTCGACGCCGGAGCGTTGGCGTGCCGAGGACTCTGTGCTCGTCGTGCACTCGATGTGGTGGTTTCTTCAGTACGAGTCACTGGTCGATGAGGTCACGCGACGCGACATCTCTGCGCGCATCGAGGAACGCGTGGCGACCGCTGCCCGCGGTGAAGCCGACGCGCGACCCGCCGGCGAAGTCACGCGATTTCTTTTTCCACGCGGCGACGAGTGGGATACCCCCAACTTCCAGACGCTTGCCGATGAAGCGGTCGCCAATGGAGGCGAAGCCTATCGTGCCCCGATGGTCCCGCCGCCCGAACTGCTTGATCTGCGCGATTCACGAGTGACGCAAGCAACGCGCTCAGAAGAGCGTGAGCTGCCAGGCAGCAATGCCTGGGCCGTAGCGGGACGCTACGCGGCAGGTGGTGGCGCGCTGGTCGCTGGCGACATGCATCTTGGGCTGCGTGTGCCGACCAATTGGTATCGCGCTCGATTGCAGATTGCCCGAGATACCTCTGGCCGTGCGCGCGAGATCAACGGCGTCACACTGCCCGGATTACCCGCAGTCGTCGCAGGCAGCAACGGTGAGGTCGCGTGGTCCTTCACCAACAGCTATGGCGATTGGAACGACGTCAGACCCGTCGCCTGCGATCCGGCGCGCAACGTGTATTTCACCGCTGAGGGCGAGCGACGTTTCGAGATTCATCGCGAAACGATCACCGTAGCCGGTGGCGATCCGGTCGTGCTCGAGGTGCGCGAGTCGCCGCTCGGTGTGGTCATGCGTACCGATGCGCCGAGTGAGCAGGCAAGCGGAGCCGCACATACCTGCTGGCTCGCGCGTTGGCTCGTGACCGAACGCGGCGCCACCACGCTCGCCTCGTTCGAGCTGCAGCAGGTGCGCGATGTCGCCTCCGCTCTCGAGCTTGCGCCTCGCGTCGGTATCCCGCATCAAAATTTCACGGTCGGCGATCGCTCGGGCCGCATCGCTTGGACGATCATCGGTCGTATCCCCCAAGGCAATCTCGGTCCGGAAACGCCGCGCCCCATCGCCTGGCGGAGCGCAGGCGAGACGCCCGTGATCGCGGATCCGGAAGTGGGGCGTCTTTGGAGTGCAAACGCGCGTCATGTCGAAGGACCTTTCGAAGAAATGCTCGGCAACGATGAGGCCGATGGCGGCATGCACTACGACAAGGGTGTGCGACAGAGACAAATTCGCGATCGACTGCTCGCGATCGATCGTCCGGCGACACCCGCCGACATGCTGTCGATCCAGCTCGATGACCGAGCTTTGTTGATCGATCGATGGCAACGACTCTTGCTCGCGACTCTCGACGAAGACGCCGTTCGCAATCAACCCAAGCGCGCCGAGCTGCGTCGACTCGTGAGCGACTGGCAGGGGCATGCTGCGGTCGATTCGGTGAGCTATCGACTCGCGCGGGACTTCCGTGAAAAAACTCGCAGCGCCGTGTGGTCGATGATCACGGAGGCGCTCGGAGCCGGACAGGGTTCGACGGCCTTCCCGCTCTTCGAAGGCTCGTTGTGGCGACTCGTGACCGAGCAGCCGCCACATCTGCTGAGTGCCAACTACAAAGATTGGCGAGCGTTGTTGCTTGCGCAGGCGGACGCCGTGATTCAGTCCGCCGAAGAATCCTGCGTGACGCTGGCGAGCTGCACTTGGGGTTTGCGCAATACGGCGAAGATTCGGCATCCGCTGTCGCCTTCGCTCGGGCCGCTCGGTCGTTATCTCGATATGCCCGAGCGAGCGCTCGCCGGCGACATGAACGCGCCGCGTGTGACGGGTCCGAGTTTCGGCGCTTCCGAGCGTTTTGCCGTGTCGCCGGGTCGCGAAGCCGAGGCCTACATGCAGTTGCCTGGCGGTGCGAGCGGACATCCGCTGTCGCCCTTCTATCGTGCGGGATTCGATGACTGGGTGGAGGGTCGCATGCGGCCGTTACTGCCGGGACCTGCCATTCATACGCTGACGCTCAAGGCTGCGAAGCCCGCGGGTGCAGCGCCGAGGACGCCCTGATGACCGATCAAAGATTTTCTGGAACCGATCGCTACATTGCGACGGACGATTTACGCATGGCTGTCAACGCGGCGGTCACGCTTGCTCGGCCTCTGCTCATCAAGGGAGAGCCGGGTACCGGTAAAACCCAACTCGCACTCGAGGTCGCGCAGGCGCTCGATCGACCGTTGTTCGAGTGGCATGTGAAATCGACCAGCAAGGCGCAGCAGGGGCTTTACGAGTACGACGCCGTATCGCGACTGCGCGACTCGCAGCTCGGCGACACGCGTGTCGCTGACATCCGCAACTACATCGTGCGCGGCAAGCTTTGGGAGGCTTTCGAGTCCGACGTGCAGCCGGTTCTGCTCATCGACGAGATCGATAAGGCGGACATCGAATTCCCGAACGATCTATTGCGTGAGCTCGATCGCATGGAGTTCTACGTCTACGAGACTCGCGAGCTCGTGCGTGCGCGCCACCGACCGATCATCATCATCACGAGCAACAACGAAAAGGAACTGCCCGACGCGTTCCTTCGTCGATGCTTCTTCCACTACATCCGCTTCCCCGACGAAGAGACCATGACGCGTATCGTCGGCGTGCACTATCCAACGCTCAAGCGGGAGTTGCTGGCCGAGGCGCTGGGTGCGTTCTACCGGGTGCGTGAAACCCCGGGCCTCAAGAAAAAACCGTCGACCTCGGAGTTGCTCGACTGGATCAAGTTGCTGTTGGCCGAAGACATTCCGCCGGAAGCGCTGCGCAGCGAAGACCCGAAGAAGGCCATCCCGCCGCTCTATGGTGCTTTGCTCAAGAACGAACAGGACGTGCACTTGTTCGAGCAGCTGGTATTTCTGAACCGACGCGTGCGCTGAACGGATCGCGAGCGTGCTCGTTCGATTTTTCCTCGAAGTGCGCGCGGCCGGTATACCGGCTTCCATCACCGAGTTTTTGTCGCTCCTGCAGGCGCTCGAAGCGCGCGTCGCCTCGTGCTCCGCCGAAGAGTTCTATTGGCTCGCACGGCTCTCGCTCGTGAAAGACGAGCGGTATTTCGATCGCTTCGATCGCGTGTTTGCCGAGCACTTGGCCGGCGCCGAACGACTCTTCGAGCGTCTGCTCGCCGAGGTGCCGGCCGAATGGTTGCAAGCCATGGCTCAGCGGCTTTTCTCGGACGAAGAGCGGGCCAAGGTCGAGGCGCTCGGCGGTTGGGACAAATTGCTCGAGACGCTCAAGCAGCGACTCGAGGAGCAAAAATCGCGACACGAGGGCGGCAACAAGTGGATCGGGACGGGTGGCACGTCACCGTTCGGATCGGGCGGCTACAACCCCGAGGGCATTCGGATCGGTGACACCGGCGCGAGACAGCGTCGAGCGGTGAAGGTGTGGGAGTCGCGGGAATACCGTAACTTCGACGATCGCCGCGAACTCGGCACCCGCAACCTCAAGATGGCGCTGCGCCGCCTGCGCAAATTCGCGCGTCAGGGCACGCCCGATGAGCTCGATCTCGACGGCACCATCGAGGCCACGGCGCGTAACGCGGGATGGCTCGATCTCAAGCTGCGCCCCGAGCGTCGCAACACCCTTAAAGTGCTACTGCTGCTCGATGTCGGCGGATCGATGGAAGATCATGTGCGAGTCTGCGAGGAGTTGTTCTCGGCGGCGCGCTCGGAGTTCCGTCAGCTCGAGCATTTTTATTTCCACAATTTCATTTACGAAACCTTGTGGAAAGACAATCGACGACGACAGTCCGAGCGCATGAGAACGTCGGAACTGCTACGCACCTTCAATGGCGACTATCGGGTGATCTTCGTCGGCGATGCGGCGATGAGTCCCTATGAAATCGTTCAACCGGGTGGCAGCGTCGAGCACTTCAACGAGGAAGCCGGCAGCGTCTGGATGCAGCGCATGAGCGCGCACTTTCCCCACCTGGTCTGGCTCAATCCGGAGCCCGAGTCCCGTTGGGACTGGACGCCCTCCATTCGTTTGACGCAAGAGCTCGTGGGCGGCCGGATGTTTCCGCTGACGCTCGAAGGCCTCGATCGCGCCACCGCCGCGCTGCGGCGCAAGCACGTCAACGAAGGAAGTCGATGAGTGCGCGTCGTTGGGTGATGCCGTCGTTGTAGCCCTGTTCGATGAGCTCGCGCGTGTACGGCGCCTCGAACATGAGGTAGCTCGCCAGTAGTCCCCCCGATTCTCCGCGCGCACCGATTACCGATAGCAGCGTGCGTAGCGATCGGGGCAGCGCGCCGAGATGTCGAGTCGCACTTGCCCTGGGATCGGCGCCCGGCACGAGTCGCAGGGCGCTAATCTGTCGCAGCCCATCGAGTGAGGAGTCCGCCTCACGAATCATCCGGTTGGTGCGCTCAAGCTGATCGAGATCAGAATCGACCTGATCGCTAAACAGCGTATCGAGCAGGAAGCCAAAGATTTCTCCCGAGGAGGGTGTATGGTGCAGCCCGATCGCCCCGCCGAGGCCCGCCGCATTTTGCGCGCGGACGCCGATCACGAGCAGTCGATCGGCGCCGAGGTGGATCGCCGGGGAGAGCGGTGCGAGCTGGCGCATCGCCCCATCGCCGTAGAACACCTCGCCGATTCGTACCGGCGGAAACAAGAACGGGATCGCGGCGCTCGCCATCAGGTGATCGAGATCGAGCGTCGATCGGGTACCTGCGCGACGTACGCCGCGCCACTCGGCGACATCCGCAGCAGCTTCAAAGAAAACGCGATGATGACCCCCGGCGTAGGTGGTAGCCGTCAAGGCGAGTGCACGCAGTTTGCCGAGCGCGATGTTTCGACGGATCGCATCCCAGTCGACCCGCTCCTTCAGCAGAGCGCGCAGGGGCGAGTTGTCGAACAGGGCAGGCGGCGCCGTGGCGAGTCGCCCGCCCGACAACGCGGAGCTCGTCCACCGTAGGCCGGCACCGAGCATGGCCGTGAAGCCTGCGCGAAACACCTGATCGACCGTGAAGTTCGCCCAGACGTGCTCGAGACGGCGGATGCCCTCACGCCAGTCAGCCGCATGCGTGGCGAGGACCGCGGCGCAGACGGCGCCCGCGGAGGTGCCGACTACGACGTCGTACGGAGCGGTCTCCTCGGGCCAGACTTCTGCCAAGGCCTTGAGCACGCCCACTTGGTAGGCCGCACGAGCGCCGCCGCCCGAGAGCACGAGCGCCCGAGAACCCCCTGCGGCCGGGGCCTTGGTCACGTCGTGGTCATGGGTGCGCTCTGTCACGCCGCCTATTGTGCCGCAGCGGTGCAGTCTGGAAGATACTGAGACGCAGATTTGCGAAGGAGTTCTCACGATGACACCCCGCCGACGCTTCATGACGGTGCTCGCCGTCGCCGCAATCACCTTCGGGTTAGCCCAACCGCCGCTCGCCCTGGCCGACTCGCCCAAAGAGGGTCAGCCCGCGCCTGACTTCCGCCTGCAAGATCAGACCGGTAAGTGGGTCACGCTCAATGAGCATCGGGGCAAGTGGGTGGTGCTTTATTTCTATCCCAAAGACAACACGCCGGGCTGTACCACGCAGGCCTGCGAATTCCGCGATGAAATCTTTGCGTTCCGTCGGGCGAACACGGTGATCCTCGGTGTCAGCGTCGATGACGTCGAATCGAAGAAGGCGTTTGCCAAGGAGCACAGCTTGCCGTTCCAGGTGCTGGCCGATCCGACCAAGGCGGTTACCAAGCAGTACGGCGTATTGACGAGCATGATGGGTCTAATGGAGTTCTCGCGTCGCGACACGTTCATCATCGATCCGCAGGGTCGCGTCGTGCGTCACTGGGAAAAAGTCGATCCCAAAGGGCACTCGCAACTCGTGCTGAACGAGCTCAAAAAACTTCAGGTGCCGGGCGCCTGATCGCGTTCACGTGATTCCAACAATTTTTAGTATCTGGGGGTTACTGACATGTCGAACGAAGACAATTTGCTCCATCCCGGTCGTCGGGAATTTCTCACGACAGCGGGCGGTGCGGGCGGCGCGCTCGCCATTGGCGCTTCAGGGGTTGCCTCGATGACGCTCGGCGGTCCGATGGCCATGGCCTCGGCGCTGGCGACCTCGCGCTATGGCATGGGTCCGGGTCTCAAGGGGCCGTACCTCGATCTGTCGACGGGCAAGGGCAACCAGCTGGCCTATGCGCGCATCCAAGGCGACCTCGACTTCGGCAAGCCTAAATATTTTTGGTTCAAGGGCTACCTCATGGGCGTTGAGCCCAATAAAAAGATCGTCGACCTCATGGGCACTTCCGGCTTTGGCGTGATTCGCCTCGCGCAGGGTCCGGACGGCGCGATCCGCCGCATGTGCCGCGAGATCATCGTCTACACCGATCTGCGTAGCGGCGAAGTACTCGACGAGTGGAAGAACCCGCTCACCAATGAAATGGTGAAAGCGGTTCACGTCGATAACGACCCGTTCAACTATCTCATCGAAGAATTCTTCCCGGCGCCGCCGAAGTTCGGTGGGCTCAACCAGGGACCGCCGCCGCCGCGCGTGCCGTTCATCATGCCGTGGTACCAGCATGGTGGCTGGGCGGATATGGAAATCCATATCCATCTTGCCTATCCGAATGCGCTGCAGCCGGATAAATGGCCGCGTGAGTCGTCAGGTCCGATCGTGCAGGTCTCCGAAATGTTCGCCCACCACGTCAAGGTGGAAGATCTGCAAAATCCGAAACTCACGACGCTCGATTACACGGGCACCTGGAACCGCGTCACGCCGTGGTTGCCGTGGATGCTCATGGGTCAGCGCCCGGGCTTTTGTCAGTACGCCTGCTTCATGGGTACGACCAAAGATCTCGAGTCGGTGCTCTCGCGCCAAGTGCTCGATTACGCGCACAAGAACTACGCCAAGTATTTCGACGCGCCGACCGAGTGGAGTGAGGATCGCAGCCTCTCGAGTCTCGAGCACTATGCGCTGCGCCAAAAGCCTGCGCCGGTGAAGTAAGACTCAAAGACCTCAGGTGCAGCGAGTTCTGCAGCGCGTCATTGCGGCACAGCGTACCTCCGATGGAGCGGGGGTGACGCTGTACCGTAGTCTCGGTCAGTCGGGGTTTGCACGCCTCGATCCGTTTTTGATGCTCGATGAATTCGGCAGCGACCGACCCGAGGAATACATCGCGGGATTCCCCTCGCATCCGCATCGGGGTTTCCAGACCGTGACCTACATGCTCGAAGGTCACATGCTGCACGAAGATCATCTCGGTCATCGCGGACACCTCAAAAGCGGCGGCGTTCAATGGATGACCGCAGGTCGCGGCATCATCCACTCCGAGATGCCTCAACAAGAGCAGGAGCTGATGCGAGGGTTCCAGCTTTGGATCAATCTCCCAGCCCGCGAGAAAATGTGTCCGGCCGGTTATGAAGACATCGAGGCTGAGCGCATTCCGGAGGTCACGACCGACGGCGCTACGATCAAGCTCATCGCCGGAACAATCGAGCGCGATGGCAAAAAAGTGAGTGGACCGGTGACGGGCATCACGACTCAACCCATTTTCTTTGATGTCGCCCTCGAGCCCGGCGTGCGGTTTTCGGAGACGGTGCCGAACGCGCATAGCGTCTTTCTCTATGTCTTCGAGGGTGAGCTGTCGATGGCGAACCCCGCTGAAGGCCCAGGCGCTGACGTGCTGCGCTTGCCGAAGCGGCACGGCGGCATGCTCTCCGCGGGCGAGTCGGTCGTCGTCGAAGCGGGCAGCGCTGGCGCGCGATTTTTGCTGCTCGCTGCAGCGCCGATCGGTGAGCCGATCGTGCAGTACGGGCCCTTCGTCATGAACACGCGCGAAGAAATCGATCAGGCGATCCGCGACTATCAGACCGGACGACTGGTCGCGGCAGGGTGAGCCCGGCCCGGGTGACTTAGACCAGGAAGATCGCGCCGAGGCCGAGCAGCGTCGCGAAGCCGATGCAGTCGGTGAAGGTGGTGAGAATGACGCCCGCCGACAGCGCGGGGTCGATGTCGAAGCGTCGCAGCGCGAGCGGCACCAGTACCCCCACGGCTGCCGCCGCCAGCAAATTGATGAGCATGGCTGCGGCGATGATGATGGCGATCTGCCACGTGTCGAACCACACGACGGTGACGGCACCGACGACCAGCGCCCAGAGCAGACCGTTCACGCCGCCGACGGCCACCTCTTTGAAAAGCAACCAGCGCGCATTCGACCATTGGACCTGACCGAGCGCGAGACCGCGGATGATAAGGGTGACGGTCTGCGTTCCTGCGATGCCGCCCATGGAGGCGACGATGGGCATGAGGGCGGCGAGCGCAGCCACCTTCTCGATGGTGCCTTCGAAATTTTTGACCACGGCCGCAGCCATAAACGCCGTGAGCAGATTGATGCCGAGCCAAAGTAATCGGCGTCGGGTGGAGGTGACGATGCCGGCGAAAAGATCTTCGTCGTCCTGCAGGCCTGCCATCGAGAGCACCGAGTGTTCGGCTTCTTCGCGAATGACGTCGACGACGTCGTCGACGGTGATACGCCCGAGCAGTTTGCCCTCGCTGCCGACTACGGCTGCCGAGACGAGATCGCGGTCCTGGAAGAGCTGAGCGACTTCGTGCGCGGCTGTTTCGGGTTCGATGCGGGGCGCTTCGGTGTCGAGACTCTCGCCGACGAGATCGTCTGAATCGCCCGTGATGATGCGCGTGAGCGGCACGGTGCCGAGGTAACGATCGTCGCGATCGACCACGAACAAGCTGTCGGTGCGCGTCGGCAATTCGCCGCGCATGCGCAGGTAGCGCAGCACGACTTCGAGCGAGACGTCGGCGCGGACGCTCACCGTGTCGGTGTTCATCAGGCCGCCGGCGCTGTCCTCCGGCCAGGAGAGCACGTTGCGCAGTCGTTCGCGGTCGCGCTGGTCCATCGACCGCAGCACCTGGCGGGTGACCGTCTCCGGTAAATCGCCGACGAGATCGGCGAGGTCATCGAGCTCGAGGTTTTCGGCGGCGGCGACGAGTTCCTCGGCCTCCATTTCCTCGATGAGTTCCTGGCGAACGTTTTCATTGAGCTCGACGAGAACGTCGCCTTCGATTTCGGAATCGACCATGCTCCATACGACTTCGCGCTGTCGTGGCGGCACGGATTCGAGCAGCAGGGCGATCTCGGCCGGATGCAGCGCGGACACCATGCGCTGCGCGGGTCGCAAGGTACCCGAGTCGAGCGCCTCTCTAAGCGCGGCGAGCCGCGCCTCTTTGCGACTGACGACGCTCACGACGCACCCGCATGAACGAGCGAGCTGTGACGTACGGCGAGCGTCGGTGATTTGCCGCGCAGGCGCTCGGCGAGGCGATCGACGAGGTAAACCGAACGGTGTTGTCCGCCCGTGCAGCCGATGCCGACCGTGAGATAACGACGTCGAGCGGCGCCATGGTCTTCGATGCGCCGCGAGATGAACTGTTGCAGTTCATCGAGCATGGCGCCGACGGCTGGCTGCTCATTGAGGTAATTGATGACGGGCTGATCGCGGCCCGTGAGTGCCCGCAACGGGATCGTCCAATAGGGGTTCGGCAGCATGCGGACGTCGAAGACGAAATCGCAGTCGCCCGGCACACCGTGCTTGAACCCGAACGACACCAGCGTGACCGACAACTCCATGCCGCGACGCTGATCGATGCGCTGGACGATGGCATCGCGCAGTTCGTGCACCCCCATGTGCGTGGTGTCGACGACAAGATCGGCGGCTTGGATGACCGGATCGAGCAAGGCGCGCTCGCGCGTCACGGCATCCTGGAGGTTATGTCCTTCGCGCGAGAGCGGATGACGTCGCTTGGTCTCGCCGAAGCGACGCAGCAATTCGCCGTCGGACGCGGTGACTACGAGCAGTTCGCAGCGAACGCCGCTGCGCCTGAGCTGTTCGATGGTGGTGGGGATGCCGTCGAGGCCTTCACTCGTATCTCGGGCATCGATACCGATCGCGACGGTTTGCGCTGAGGCGCCTTCGCGAAACACGTGCGACACGAAGGACTCGAGCATCGAGGCCGGAAGATTGTCGACACAGCGATAGCCGAGATCCTCGAGCGCATTGAGGACGACGCTCTTGCCCGCTCCGGAGAGCCCGCTGACCAGAATGAGTCGCAGAGGTACAGACAAGCGTAGAGCGGGACTCGGACGGCGTCAGTGACGCGCCCGTCGTCCTTCCTCGGCGTGATGATCGGTGGTTTTTTCTTTGCGCTTTTTGACCAGCCGATCGAGTTTGTCGACCAGTGCATCGATGGCGGCATACATGTCTTCCGCATCGGCATCGGCGTGAATGTCACCGCCGCGAACTTTCAGCGTGGCCTCGGCCCGTTGCCGAAGTTTTTCGACGGACAACACGAAGTGAACGTCGATGAGATGATCGAAGTGACGAACGATACGGTCCATTTTTTTGTGAACGTAGGCACGCATGGAGTCGGTGACGACGACATGGTGGCCGGTGATGGCGATCTGCATGACATCCTCCTGATGAGATCAAGGTTAACGCGAATTGGCCTTCTTGCGCTCGGCCGAAGACTCGATTCCTAACCCCTCTCGGTACTTCGCCACCGTGCGGCGGGCCACGGGGATGCCCTCGCCTGAGAGAATTTCGGCAAGGCGGCTGTCTGACAACGGATTGGCCGGGTCTTCTTCGCGGATCAGCTTGCGAATTTTTGCCCGGATGGCGGTGGAGGAGGTGCCCTGGCCATCGCCACCTTCCACCTGACTCGAAAAGAAGTACCGCAGCTCGTAGACGCCCCGCGGGGTATGCATGTATTTCCCGGAGGTGACGCGCGAGATGGTCGACTCATGCATACTGATGGCGGTGGCGATGTCCTTCAGGATCATCGGCCGCATGTACTCGTCGCCCTGATTGAGAAAATCGGTCTGCCGCTCGACGATGGCGCGGGCGACCTTGGTCAGGGTGTCGTTGCGGATCTCGAGGCTCTTCAGCAGCCAGCGCGCTTCCTGTAGCTGCGTGTGCAGGGTGGTGTGGGTCCGACCGCGGCCGAGCATGCCCGCATACTCCTGATTGACCCGAATCCGGGGCATCGTCCCGGGGTTCAGTTCGACGACCCAGCCTTTACCTTTGCGTCGAACGAACACATCAGGAACGACATATTCGGGTTTCGCGGCGCTGACCAGCGAACCGGGTCGAGGATGACAGGAGCGCACGAGCGCGATCGCTGCGGCGAGTTCGTCCTCCTCGGCAGCCGTAGCTTGTCGTAACGCCGAGGGGTCGCGGTGCGCGAGCAAGTCGAGGTGTTGTTCGGCGATGCGGCGCGCAAGGGCAAGCCCGGGCGTAGCCGGGTCGAGCTGTGCGAGTTGAATGGCGAGGCACTCGGCGAGATTGCGCGCGCCCACGCCAACCGGCTCGAGCGTCTGCACGAGCAAGAGCACTCGCTCGATTTCCTCGTCGTCCCAATCAATTTCGGGTCGAAGCGTGTCGCCGATTTCGGTCAAAGATTCGGCGAGATAACCGTCGTCGTTCAGGGCATCGACGAGCGCTGCCGCCACGGAGAGATCATCGTCGGAGAGTCCGGCGATTTCGAGTTGGGTGAGCAGATGATCACGCAGCGATTCGCCTCGTTCGTCGACGATGTCACGATCGGCTTGCTCGTCATCTTCGGGGCGCGCCGAGTCGCTACCCGTACCGGGTCGATCGGCCCAAGGCTGCTCGACGACCTCGACTTCGACCGGTTCGGTCTGCGACAGATCGGGTTCATTCTGGGCGGCCGTGAAATGCGCTTCGAGCTCGACCTCGTCTTCGGGGTCTTCCTGCTCGAGCATCACGTTGGTCTCGAGCACCTCGGCAATATGCGCCTGCAGTTCGAGCGTCGGCATCTGCAGGAGGCGGATGGCCTGCTGCAACTGCGGCGTCATGGTCAGCGACTGACCGAGCTTGAGTTGCAGGGATTGCTTGAGCATCGGCGTGTCTTGCTGTGCGGGGCGGCGCTGCCGGCGCCGCGAGAACGATCCTAGAGGTGAAAGGACTCGCCCAAGTACACCTCACGCACGCGTGGATTGGCAAGGATTTCCGCAGCGGAACCGGAAGCGATCACCGTACCGTCGCCGATGATGTACGAGCGCGCGCAAACGCCCAGAGTTTCCCGGACGTTGTGATCGGTGATGAGGATGCCGATCCCGCGATCGGCGAGCTCGCGAATAATGCGTTGGATATCGGCGACCGAGAGTGGATCGACGCCGGCAAAGGGCTCATCGAGCAGCAGAAACTTCGGGTTTGCCGCGAGGGCGCGGGCGATTTCGACGCGACGCCGTTCACCGCCCGACAGCGACATGCCGAGCGACAGTCGAACGTGATCGATACGCAGGTCCGCCAAAATCTGTTCGCAGCGTTCGGCACGCTGCTCGGCATCGAGCTCTGCACGCGTCTCGAGGATGGCGCGAACGTTGTCTTCGACCGACAGGCGGCGAAAAATTGAAGCCTCCTGCGGCAGATAGCCGATACCGGCTTTTGCGCGCAGGTGAATGGGCGCGTGCGTCAGATCCTGATCGCCGAGGTCGATGCTTCCGGCGTCAGCCGGTACGAGGCCGACGATCATGTAGAACGCGGTGGTCTTGCCGGCGCCGTTCGGGCCAAGAAGACCGACGATTTCACCGGCTTTGACCTCGAGCGACAGGTCGCGAACGACGACACGCTTGCCGTAAGACTTGGCGAGGTGCGAGGCGCGAAGAATCATGGGTTCGCCCGCGGCCGGATGATGATGCGGACGCGCTCGTCGCTGCCCGCGGGCTTGCCCGCTTGTACGCGTTGCTCGCGCACGTTGTAGACCAATTGGTCGCCACGGATTTCGCTGCGCCCATCGTCGCTCAGCCAGGCTTCGCCGCGCAGTGTCACGGTCGAGGCCGTCATGTCATACAAAATGCTGCCGGCGCGACCGCGTGCGCGACCGCCGTCCTTGAGTTGCTGCGAGAACTCGGCGGGCTTGCCGCGAATGCTGGCGCTGACGATGCGATTGTCCTGGAAGGTGACCGAGGCGTCTTCGGAGGTCAGCATTCCGCCATCGACGTCGATGCGTACCGCGCCGCTTAACGTCCACGTCGAGTCGTCGAAATCGAGTCCGGTTGAGCGGGCTCGCTGCGCCACGACACGAACCTTTCCTTGCGTAATGATGATGTCGCGAAAGAGCAGGGCGTTGGCTCGATAGTCCACTTCGGAAGAGGCCGCATCGAGCGTGATGTCGCCGCTCTGCGTCGGAACGCTTTGCGCCTGAGGCTCATCGGCACTGGCGAGGGTGGGCCACAACACAAACAGGGTCACGAGCATGCACAGCAGACTCGTCAAAGAATTTTGAGTGGTAGGGCGATCGTGGGTGCGGTGCATGGGATCAGCGCGAAAAGCGCCCCTGAACGTCGGATCGCAGTTGGACTTGTCGGGTACGCAGATTGGCATCGAGGCCGGTCGCCGACAACTCTTGGCCTTGCATGGTCAGGCGTACCTCGCCATTCGTTCGCACGCGCGCCGACTCGAGATCGTATTGCAGCGTCTCGGTACGCATCTGCAGCGGTCCGGCGGCATCGGCCGTGCTGCCCGCCAGCGCAACGCCCCCTTCCAGTTTGATCTGCCGAGAGTCGCGTGACAGCACGCCCCGCGGTGCCGAGACGCGCCAGACGTTGGCGTCGCCCGTTCGCGTTTCGATTCGCAAGTCTTCGATACGGGTTTCGAGGGAAACCGGGTTTTGTTCGATACGCGCGGCCTGCAGGCGATACCTCGTTTGACCATCAGCCCCCGTCTGGATGATCTCGGCATCGGTGGCCGAATAACCCGGGTCTCGAGCGTCCTCGGCCAGCACCGTTGTGCCGTCCGTACCCGAGCTGCAGCCGACGAGCGTCGATGCGACGACGGCGAGGGTCACGAAATCTTTGAGAGCAGGTGCGTGCAAGACGAGCCGTCCGTTCACATCACGCCGCTGCGCAGCAGGTCGTGCACATTGAGCGCGCCGACGAGCACGCCGGCCGCGTTCACGACCGGCAGCGAGGTGATCCGATGGGTTTCCATGAGATGAACCGCCTCGGCGGCAAGTTCGTGCTCGCCGATGTGTTTGCACGGTGTCGTCATCACCTCGCGCATCCGCGCTGCGTGGACGTCAATGCGTCGATCGAGCGAGCGACGCAGGTCACCGTCGGTGTACACACCCAAGGCACGGCCTGCCTCGTCCACCACCACCGTCATGCCGAGACCCTTGCGCGACATTTCGAGCAGACCGTCGGCCATGCTGGTGTCGGGTCCCACGCGCGGTACGGCGTCGCCGCTGCGCATGACATCGGACACGCGCAGCAACAGCCTGCGACCGAGCGAACCGCCCGGATGCGAGCGCGCGAAATCCTCGGTCGTGAAGCCTCGCGACTCGAGCAGCGCCACTGCAAGGGCATCGCCCATGGCGAGCGTGGCGGTGGTGCTCGCGGTCGGCGCAAGGTTGAGCGGGCAGGCTTCTTCGGCCACTCCGACATCGAGGTGGGCGCGCGCTTCGCGCGCGAGCGTGGAGCCAGCATTGCCCGTGAGTGCGATGAGCGGCACGCCCAGCCGCGCGATCGGGGCGAGCAGCGCGAGAATTTCGGGCGTCTCGCCGGAGTTGGAGAGCGCGAGCACGACGTCGTCGCGCGTGATCATGCCGAGATCGCCATGACTGGCTTCAGCGGGATGCATGAAAAACGCCGGCGTGCCGGTGCTCGCCAGGGTCGCAGCGATCTTGCCGGCGATATGACCGGACTTACCCATGCCCGTGACAACGACGCGGCCCCGGCAGTCGAGGCAGAGTCGGCACGCTGCCGCGAAGGCCGACCCGAGCCGAGCTTCGAGGGCGGCGACGCCCCGAGCCTCGGTGGAGAGGGCTCGTCGTCCGGCGGCGATGAGACGCTCGGCCTCGCCGGGCGCTGCGGTCGGGTGCGCAGGTTTGTTCATGAGGTGGCATCATACCGATCCATGCACCCGGAAAAAGTAGCTGAACTCATCCGCGCCGGTTTGCCCGGCGCCGAGGTCCTGGTCCGCTCCGATGACCAGACCCATTTCGAGGCCCGGGTGATCTCGGCATCCTTCGAGGGTCGACGCAGCATCGCTCGTCACCAACTGATCTACCGCACACTCGGTGAGCTCGTGGGTCGCGAGATCCACGCCCTGTCGATCGAGGCACTGACCCCGTCCGAGGCGGGCGCCAATCCCGGCGGCTGAGTGTCGAGGCAACCACTGATATGGACAAGCTTCAAATAGAGGGCGGCGCGCCGCTCGAGGGTGAGGTCAGGATTTCCGGCGCGAAAAACGCCGCCCTGCCGATCCTCGCCGGAACGCTGCTGGCTTCCGAACCGGTCGCCGTGGGTAACGTGCCGCATCTGCAGGACGTCACCACCATGATCGAGTTGCTCGGTCGGATGGGGGTCACCGTCACGGTCGATGAGCGCATGAACGTTGAGGTCGATGCGAGTTCACTCGAGAAGCCGTTCGCGCCCTATGAGCTCGTGAAGACCATGCGCGCCTCAATTCTGGTGCTCGGACCGTTGCTGGCGCGCTTTGGACAAGCCGACGTTTCCTTGCCTGGCGGCTGCGCCATCGGTGCGCGACCGGTCAACATTCACGTTGCCGGCCTGCAGGCAATGGGCGCTGAGGTGTCGATCGAAAACGGCTACATCCGCGCGCGCTCCAAGCGCTTACGCGGCGCGCGACTCGTGCTCGACACCGTCACGGTGACCGGCACAGAAAATCTCACGATGGCGGCCGTGTTGGCCGACGGTCAGACCGTGCTCGAAAACGCGGCGCGTGAGCCGGAGGTCGTCGATCTTGCCGATTTCCTCAATACGCTCGGTGCGCGTATTCGCGGCGCGGGCACCGACAAAATCATCATCGACGGCGTCGAGCGTCTGCACGGCGGCGAGTTTCGTGTCGTGGCCGATCGCATCGAGTCCGGCACCTATCTCGTCGCGGGTGCGATCACGCGTGGGCAGGTTCGTCTGAAACACACGCGGCCCGAACATCTCGATGCGGTGATCGTCAAGTTGCAAGAAGCCGGTGCGGCCATCGAAGTGGGCAGCGACTGGATCGAAATCGACATGCGCGGCCGTCGACCGCGCGCCGTCGATTTGCGCACGGCGCCGTATCCGGCGTTCCCGACGGACATGCAGGCGCAGTTTGCTGCGCTCAACACGGTGGCCGAGGGCGTCGGTACCATCATCGAAACGATTTTCGAAAATCGGTTCATGCATATGCTCGAGATGCGTCGCATGGGCGCCGAGATTCGCCTCGAGGGCAACACCGCCATCATCAAGGGCGTGCCGCGCTTGCAAGCTGCGCCCGTGATGGCCACCGATCTGCGTGCTTCGGCCTCGCTCGTGCTGGCGGGCCTCGTGGCTGAAGGGCGTACGGAAATCGATCGCATCTACCACATCGATCGGGGTTACGAGGCCATCGAAGAAAAACTCGCTGCGCTCGGCGCGGCGATCAAGCGCGTACCGGGCTAGTCACCCCTCAGCGGGGTCGAACTTGCTGCGGCGCTTCTTCCACGCGGATGCTGGTTTTGCCGCGTTGGCCGCCACGCTGAACTTCGACCGAGATCGTTTGCCCCGGTGACGTATCGGCGATGCGCAGCTGGACTTCGCGCGAGTTGCGCGGCGCTTTGTCTTCGATTCCCACGATGATGTCTCCCGGCAGCAAGCCGGCGCGCTGAGCGGGGCTGCCGCCAGCGATCCGCGTCACGCGCACGATCGGACCGTCGAAGCCTGCGCTGCGCGCACGGGCTTCGTCGATGGTCTCGGTGCCGATACCGATCCAACCCCGCAGCACTTTTCCGCGCGTGACAATTTCATTGACGACACCGCGAACGAGATTGACCGGGATGGCGAAGCCGATACCCTCGACGCCGAGACTCTTGGCGATGATGGCGGTGTTGACGCCGACGAGTTCGCCGCGCGTGTTCACGAGCGCGCCACCGGAGTTTCCCGGATTGATCGGCGCATCGGTCTGGATGAAATTCTCGAAGGTGGCGATACCGAGTTGATCGCGTCCCGTCGCGCTCACGATACCTTGCGTAACGGTTTGCGACAGTCCGATCGGATTGCCGATGGCGAGCACCACGTCGCCGACGCTCAGCGTGTCGGAGCGACCGAGGCGGATACTTGGCAGATTCGGCAAATCGATTTTGACGACCGCCAGATCGGTGTCCGGATCGCGACCGACGATTTCCGCCTCAGCCGAGCGGCCATCGGCGAGCTGCACGCGGATCGTCGCCGCATCGTCGATGACGTGGTGATTGGTGATGATTTGGCCGGAGGGGTCGAGGATGACGCCCGAGCCAAGCGACTGTTCGACCCGGCGACGATAGCGCGGTGCAAATTCGCCGAAGGGGTCGTCGAGGAAACTCCGCAGCACCGGTTCCGTCGCCACCCGCGTCACATACAAGTTCACCACGGCGGGGGCGGCGATCCGCACGGCTGCCGAATAGCTGGCCGCGGCGTCACGGCTCACGGGCGGAGCGGGCAGTGCCGGCTGAGGCGCGCCGTCGTTTACATCGGCGGGCGCCGTCTCAGCCCGAGGCGGTGACGCGACCGACGATTCCGGGTGGCCAGTAGTCCATTGCGCCACGAGCTCGGGGCGCCAGACGTACAGGCCGATCACGCCCAAAAATGCGAGCGCGAGGCCCCCGATGACTGACCCGCTGACGAAAATCGCTGCCTTTTGCCAACCGCTCATCGCGACTGCCCAACCCCCGGGCGGCGACGCCCTGACCGACATCTCGCGTGTATAATGCCGCGCTTTCACGCAATACGGATAGCGGCATGAGTGACGAGAAGGTGACTGCCGACGACATCGACGTCAATCGGCGGAAGTTCCTGACGGTGGCGACGGCAGCGACGGGCGCAGTAGGCGTCGCATTCACGCTGGTCCCATTCATCTCCTCCTGGAAGCCGTCCGAACGCGCCCGAGCGCTCGGCGCCCCGCTCGAGATCGACGTCTCGAAGCTCGAGCCGGGTCAGATGATCACCCAGAGTTGGCGTAAACAGCCCATCTACGTCGTGCGCCGTACGCCGGAAGCGTTGGCGAAGCTCGGCGGTCACGATGCGAACCTCAAAGATCCCAAGTCCGAGTCCTCGGATCAGCCGACCTACGCCAAGAACGAGATCCGTTCGCTCAAGCCCGAGGTGCTCGTGCTCTACGCGGCCTGCACCCATCTCGGTTGCTTGCCGAAGCAATTCTTCACCGTCGCCGATCCGGCGATGGGCGCTGACTGGCCGGGTGGTTTCTTCTGCCCGTGTCATGGATCGCGGTTCGACCTCGCGGGTCGGGTGTTCAATGGTTCGCCGGCCTCGGCCAACCTGCGCGTACCGCCGCACAAGTTCGAGTCCGATTCCCTGCTCGTCATCGGCGTCGATGCCGTACAAGGAGCTGCCTGATGGCCGCCTCGTCTGACACCGCCGGCAAGACCGGCTTCCGCGCCTGGCTCAACAAGCGCCTTCCGGTCGATGAGTTCGTCGACTCCCAGCTCATCGGCTATTTCGCGCCGAAGAACTTCAACATCTGGTACTTCTTCGGGTCGCTTGCGCTGCTCGTGTTCGTGCTGCAGATTTTGACGGGCATCTTCCTGACGATGCATTACAAGCCGAGCGAGGCCGCGGCCTTCGATTCGGTCGAGTACATCATGCGCGAAGTCGAATGGGGCTGGCTCATTCGCTACATGCATTCGACCGGTGCGTCGTTCTTCTTCATCGTGGTCTACCTGCACATGTTCCGCGCCATGATCTACGGCTCGTACCGCGCACCGCGCGAGCTGCTGTGGATTCTCGGCATGCTGCTCTACCTCGCGCTCATGGCCGAGGCGTTCATGGGCTACGTGCTGCCGTGGGGCAACATGTCGTATTGGGGCGCGCAGGTCATCGTGAACCTCTTCGGCACCATCCCGGTCATCGGGCCGGGTGTCGTCGAATGGATTCGGGGCGACTACGGCATTGCCGACTCGACGCTGAACCGTTTCTTTGCGCTGCACGTCATCGCGGTGCCGTTCGCCATCGCGTTCCTGGTGCTCATGCATCTCGTCGCGTTGCGACAGACGGGTTCGAACAACCCCGATGGCATCGAAATCAAGGAAAAGATCGGCGCCAACGGCAAGCCGCTCGACGGCATTCCGTTCCACCCGTACTACACCGTCAAAGATATCGTCGGTGTCGGCGTGTTCCTGATCTTCTTCTGCGGCGTCATTTTCTTTGCGCCGACCTTCGGCGGCCTCTTCCTCGAGAAGCCGAACTTCGAACCGGCCAACGAACTGTCGACGCCGGAGCACATCGCACCGGTGTGGTACTTCACGGCGTTCTACGCCATGTTGCGTGCCGTTCCCGATCAGCAATTGGGCGCATTGCTCATGCTGCTCGCCATTGTGGTGTTGTTCTTCTTGCCGTGGCTCGATCGCTCACCTGTGAAGTCGATTCGCTACAAGGGTTGGCTCTCGAAGATTGCGCTCACGCTGTTCGTGGTGGCCTTCGCGGTCCTCAGCTACCTCGGTCTGCAGCCTGCGAACGATCTCTACGTGATCCTCGCCCGCGTGTTCACTGCCGTTTACTTTGCGTTCTTCCTTCTCATGCCTTGGTACACGCGCATCGAGAAGTGCAAACCCGCTCCTGAGAGGGTCACGTACCATGCGTAAGTCTTTCGTAGCCGCGACGCTCGGCCTCGCCCTCGTTTTCGCTGGCCCTTCGGTGTTTGCCGCGTCGACCGGTCCGCATGCGGCTTGGATGGATTGGAAGCCCGGCAACGACGTGGGCAACATCGCCTCGCTGCAGCGCGGTTCCGCAAACTTCATGGGCTATTGCTCGGGTTGCCACTCGCTCAAGTACGCGCGTTATTCGCGTGTGGCCAAAGACCTCAACATCCCAGAAGAGCAGATGGAAAAACTCCTGCTGCTGCCGGGTACGAAGAAGGGCGACTACATCACGGCGCCGATGACCAAAGCCGATGGCGAGGCGTGGTTCGGCAAGGCCCCGCCTGATCTGTCGCTCATCACCCGTTCAAAAGGATCGGATCACGTCTATCAGTTCCTGAAGACGTTCTACGTCGATCCGAAATCAGCAAACGGCACCAACAATCTCGCGCTGCCCAACACGGCGATGCCGCATGTGTTGTCGACCTTCCAGGGTGTTCAGGAAGCGAAGTTCAAGACGGTCGAGAAGACCGTCAACGGCGAGACCGTCTCCGAGCAGCACTGGGAAACGTTCGAGCTCGCATCGCCCGGGCAGTTGTCGCCCGAGGAATACGACGCGTTCGTTCGTGACACGATCAACTTCCTCGAGTACGTCGGTGAGCCCGTGAAGGCCAAGCGCCAGTCGCTCGGTATTTGGGTCATTCTGTTCCTGCTCGTCTTCACCGGTCTCGCCTACCTTCTCAAGCAGGAATATTGGAAAGAAGTGAAGTAGGGCGCGGATCCGGCGGCCCGTGACCGGATCTCGCAAACCTCGTCGCCCGTATCTGCTGCGGGCGATGCACCAATGGATGACCGATAGCGGCCTTACGCCGCACCTCATGGTCGATGCGACCGCGCCCGGCGTCGAGGTGCCCGTGGCACACGTGCGTGAAGGGCGCATCGTGCTCAACGTGAGCTACGACGCGACGCGTCACCTCGACATCGGCGACGAGTGGATCAGCTTCGAGGCTCGGTTCTCTGGCGTGCCGCGACTGCTGCGTTTTCCGGCGGTGGTCGTGCAGGGCATCTATGCGCGCGAGACCGGTGAGGGGCTGATGTTCCCGGAGGGCGAGGACGATCCGCCACCGACGACGCCGATCGAGCCACCGCCCGAGGGTCCGGTGCCGGATCGGGGTGCGCCGCCCGTTGCGCCTTCAGGCGGCAAGCGACCGTCGCTCAAGATCGTCAAATAAATCTTTGACTAGTCAATCTTTGACTGGAGCGTCGCGCGCTCAGCGACTCGATTCGAAAGCGTGCTTCACCCACTCGAGGCGCCAAGCCGCAGACTTCGCCGGCTGCGCGGGCTCGCGCGACAAAGAAATCACATCGAACCGCACCGGGTAGCGCGCCAGATCACGCCGTTGCTGCAGCAGTTGCTGTGCGGCGGCGATGATTTTTCGTTGTTTGTGTCGATCGATGCTCGCTGCGCCGTCGCCGTAGGTGTCCGAGGAGCGTAGTCGTACCTCCACGACGAGCAGAACGCCGCGATGCAAGGCCACGATGTCGAGTTCGCCGCGGCGGCGCCGATAATTTTGCAGGAGGATTTCCGCGCCGGCGGCCAAAAGGTGCTGCGCAGCGAGTGCCTCGGCGTCACGACCGAGGGCGAGATGTCGCGGGAGTGCGCGCTCAGCCACCGCCATCGGGCGGGTCGAGGAGTTTGAGCTGACCGTCGTCGATCTGCGCAAACCGTAGGCTGCGGTTCACGCGCCCTTGCTCGTCGATGAAGAGCGCGCCGACGGCGCCTGCCAGTGGCGCAGCCGACGACGGAGGTCGTCCGGTGTGCAGGGCGGTACTGAGCAGCCAGGCATCATGGCCCAAGGCAAACAGTCGGCTGCGATTTGCGGCCTCATCGAGTGCACCCTCGGTTGCAGCGCGTAGCGCGACGACGCTCGGCGCTTGTGGCGCGATCATCCAGTCGATGTCGGGAAAGATGAGCCCTTGCAGTTCGTCGCCCGCGCGACCGTCGAAGGCATCCGACGTGGCGTACGCCGGAATATCGCCCGCCCCCTGAAAGCGAAGCTGCGGCCGCCATTGGCGTAGCGTAGCGGCGGTTCCGGGCATGAAGATGAAGTCGACATCGGCGCGGCGCCGCGGCTGGAATGCGAGTGGCGTGTCGAGCGTGGCCTGCAGGCGTCGATGACGCGCGATGCTCGAATCGAGGCGCAGCAACGACTGCGCGGTCGTGCCCAGCTCTCGCCCCGCGAGTGTCTCGGTGCCGAGCAACACGCCGCCGCCGGCTTCGAGTTCTTCGCGGAATGCCTGCAAAACACGCGCACCCCAATCGCCCGCAGGAATGAGCGCGATGGCGCGGCGTCGACCGTCGGCGAGGGCGTGCCGCGCGACGGCGCGAGCTTCGTCCTCGGGAGACAACGCGAACTGACGGAAGTTGGCCGGCGCCGTCACCCCTGCCGGCAGGGCATTGAGGGCGATGACGGACGGCGTGCTCGAAGCGCCGGCACCCGGCGCACCCACGCCCGCTATGCCCACGCCCGCTATGCCCACGCCCGCTGTGCCCACGCCCGGTAAGCCCGCGCTCGTGGCCGCAGCAATGACTTCTTCGCGAGCAAGCGGGCCGATGATCGACACGGCGCCGCCTTGAGTCGCCGCTGCAAATGCGTCGACCACGGATTGTCGCGCCGTGTCATAGAAGCGAAGTGGCAGGCGCATCGCCTGTGGTTCTGAAAAATACGCCGTTAGTAGTCCCTCACGGATTTGTGCACCGGCTGCGCCACCGCGCCCGCTGAGTGGCAGCAGCACGGCCACGTGGGCCTCGCGCGGCATCGCTTGGCCAAGCGGCAGCAGTGCGGCGGTGGTCGGTGCAGCGGCGGGCTGCGCGGCATTGCTCGGCGCCGTGTTCGAAGTCGCTCGGGCGGGGGATCCGCTGGCCGCCGCCGCAGACGACTCGCCGAGCAGAGCGAGGGCCACCGCCGCAGGGTGAGCGGGGTAACGCTTGCGCCACGCCGCGGTGATGCCGGCGTTCGATTCCTGAGGTGCACGCGCGGCGCGCGCCGCAAGCGGGGCCGCTTCGATCCAGCCGCGTGCGGTGGTATCGCGACCCGCCACGCGTGGGTCGAACAAGATGCCGCGATCGACGGCCGCGATCAGTTCGTGCAGGAACGCCTGTCGCATGCGGAGCGTGGCGCCGGCATCGGTGGCGGAGGTTTCTCGATCCACTTGGCTGCGTATGGCCTGCAAGGGACGATTGGTGGCGAGGGCGAGCCGCTGACGCAGGGCGTGATACTCGTCGATGCGCGCGGGGCCGACGGGAGCTCCAACCTTGCCGAGCAGCTCCCAGCCGCGCGCCGCGTCGCCGCGGACGAGAGCAGCTTCGGCGAGTAGCAGATTTCGAGTGTCGGTCTGATCAGCGGGCAGCGGCGCAGGCAGGCGGGCAATGGCGCTCTCGGCCGCTGCCGCGTCGTTCGCGCGCAGCCATTCTTTGGCGGCGGCAAGCAGTGCGGGCGGGTTGGGTGCGCGGGCGTTCAGGGCAACCGCTTCGTACTCGCGAGCGGCCGCCGCATGATCTCCACGCATCGAAAGTGCGGCAGCCCGTTCGAGACTGGCCGGTGGGCGCGCGTTGGAATTGCAGCCGACGAGCAGGAGCGAAACGATGCTCAACAGTAGCAGGGCAGGCAGGTGTCGGATGGTGATCATGACGTCGCGCTCCAGCGCATTCTGCTCGGCGCCGATTGAATCCCGCAGCACAGCCGGGCACGATGCCCGCGCGAAGTGTTCAAGGGAGCGGAATTATAGTGGCTGTGAGGGGATCGGCGGGCGGACGTCTCGATGTGGTAGCAACCCCGATCGGCAACTTGGCGGATGTCTCGCCGAGGGCGCGCGAGGCACTCGCCTCGGCTGACGTCGTGGCGGCCGAAGACACCCGTCGCAGTGGTCAGCTGCTGTCTGCGCTCGGCCTGCAAAAACCCATGATTTCGCTGCATACCCACAATGAGCGTGAGCGCGGCGAGACGCTGCTGGCGCGGCTGCTGGCGGGCGAGGTGGTCGCGCTCGTGAGCGATGCCGGCACGCCGCTGCTGTCCGATCCGGGTTTCGATCTCGTGCGGCGTGCAGCGGCGGCCGGGGTGGAGGTGCGCACCATTCCCGGCCCAACGGCCATTGCCGCGGCGCTCTCGGTGGCCGGAATCGCGACCGATCGATTCTGCTTCGAAGGATTTTTGCCCGCCAAGGCGGGTGAGCGGCGAGCGCGGCTGCAAACGCTGGCACTCGAGGCGCGTACGCTGGTTTTTTTTGAGGCCCCGCATCGCATCGAGGAAGTGCTCGCCGATTGTGCGGCGGTCTTCGGGGGTGATCGCGAAGCTGCCGTGGCTCGCGAGCTCACCAAGCTCCACGAGAGTGTTTATCGCGGCACGCTCGCCGAGCTTGCCCGTCGCGCGGCGGCGGAGGCGGAATTCAAGCTCGGGGAGATCACGCTCGTGATCGCCGGTGCGGCGGTAAAAAGTGCTCAAGATGAGGACCCGGCTGCCGCGCTCGAGCGACGCGCGCTGATGGAGCGCATGCTGCGCGCCGCCTTGGCGCATTTGCCGGCTTCGAAGGCGGCCGCCATCGCCGCTGCCGTGACCGGTTCGAGTCGGGACGAGGCCTACGCGCGGGCCGTCGAGCTGGCAGCCGAGCGCCGCTGATCCGGCGCCCTCGTCAGGCGGGCTTTTCGGGGAATCGTGCGACAGCGCGTTTGTGGTTATGGGCATCGGGCGGTATCGTGGTCCCCGGAGTCGGCCAGGCGATCGCTGTATTTCTCGCGAGGTACAGAGGAAAGTCCGGGCTCCTTCGGATACGGCGCCAGGTAACACCTGGGAGGCGTGAGCCCACGGAAAGTGCAACAGAGAGAAAACCGCCGATGCGCGAACTCCCCTTGCGGGAGGGATCGCAGGTAAGGGTGAAACGGTGCGGTAAGAGCGCACCGCGCAGGTGGTAACACCTGTGGCATGGCAAACCCCGCCGGGAGCAAGGCCAAATAGGGAAGTCGCAGGGAAACCTGCAGCGCGGTGTCCGAGCGTGACTTCCGGGTAGGCTGCTTGAGGCATTCGGTGACGAATGTCCCAGAGGAATGATCGTCCACGACAGAACCCGGCTTATCGGCCGACTCCCCCTCTCTTGAGCGCCCGCGTAAGCATTCGCGGGCAACTCTCTGAAACCCCTAAAACTTTGTCCAAAATCGACTGTTGCGAAAATGCTCAGTCGACTGTAAGTTATTGGTGTTACGGAAAAAATTTAACGCCAACCCGTTGACACCCCCGCGCGCCGATTCCTATAGTGGCGCCAAGTGGAGAAAAGTGGGGCGGAGTGGGCGTTTCGACGCCCGATGAGTCATGTTCCGGGGCGCAAGCAAAGTCACGTTGGACGACAAAGGTCGGATGGTTCTACCCACCCGGCAGCGGCAACGTGCGCTCGAGCGCAGCGAGGGACAGCTCGTCGTCACGATCGATCGCGACCCCTGCCTGCTGATTTATCCGCTGCCCGACTGGGAACAAATCGAACGCAAGTTGATGAGCCTGCCCACGCTGCAAGAGCGCTCGCGCCGATTGCAGCGATTGATGGTGGGTCATGCGACCGAAATCGATCTCGATGCCCAAGGGCGTTTGCTGCTGCCGCCGGAGTTGCGCGAATACGCGGGACTTTCGCGGCACGCGATGTTGATCGGTCAGGGGAACCGACTCGAGCTCTGGGACGAAGCGCGCTGGAACGAGCGTCGTGACTACTGGGTGAAGAGCGAGGAAACCGCCACCGATCTGTCGACAGAACTCGATTCGCTTTCACTTTGAGGCGGATGGGCAGGTGGATGAGCACGTTCCGGTACTTGTCGAAGAGGTGCTGGAGGGGCTGGCCCCTCGTGCTGGCGGACTTTACGTCGACGGCACGTTCGGGCGCGGCGGTCACACGGCACGACTGCTCGAAGCTATCGGTCCTGAAGGCGCCGTCCTTGCACTCGATCGCGATCCTGCAGCGATCGATGCGGGTCGACGTCGATTCGTCGATGAGTCGCGACTCACGCTCGTGCAGGCGGATTTCGCTGAACTTTCGCGCGTCGTCGAGGCGCATGCGCAAGGTCGGTCGGTTGATGGGGTGTTGCTCGATCTCGGCGTCTCTTCGCCGCAGCTCGATCAGAAGGAGCGGGGTTTCAGTTTCGCGAAGGACGGACCACTCGATATGCGAATGGATCCGACCCATGGCGAGTCGGCGGCCGCATGGCTCGCGCGCGTGGATGAACGGGAGTTGGCGAGGGTGATTTACGAGCTCGGCGAAGAACGCTTTTCGCGCCGCATTGCTGCGACGCTCTTCGCGGCGCGCGCCGAAGCGCCGATCGAGCGCACCGCACAACTCGCCGCCATCGTTCAACGCGCCGTCCGTGCGCGTGACGGGAAGCATCCTGCGACGCGCACTTTCCAGGCGATTCGCATGTTCATCAACGACGAGCTCGGGCAACTGCGCAAGGCACTCGATGCGGCATTCGCCGTGCTGTCGCCTGGCGGTCGCCTTGCCGTGATCAGTTTCCACTCGCTCGAAGATCGGATCGTCAAACAATTTATTCGTGCGAAGAGCTCGGTCGACCCAATTTTTGCAGGACTTCCGGTGATCCCCGAATCCGCTCGTCCGGTGATGCGCGAGATCGGTCGCAAGCGACGCGCCACCGATGCAGAGATTGCACGTAATCCGCGTTCACGCAGCGCCGTGCTGCGTTGCGCCGAAAAAATCGGAGGTGTCGCATGAATCTGCCGAGTCGTCGTGCGATCGCCATGTTGATTCCGCTGCTGTGGTTGGTGGTGCTGGCCTCCGCTGCTGGTGCGATCTTCGTCAAGCATCGGGCACGTGAACTCTTCGTCGAGCTCGAGAAGGTCAATCGCGAGCGTGATCGTCTTGAAATCGAGTGGGGTCAGCTGCAGCTCGAGCAGAGTGCCTGGTCGACCCATGCCTTCGTCGAGAACGTCGCTGCAAGTAATCTCGGTATGCGCACGCCGCCGCCGAAACAAATCGAGGTAGTCGCGCCGTGATCCGTTGGCCCTTCGGAAAATCCGAATCGCGTCGACCCTCGGCAGGCCAGCGGGGCGGTGCTCGCGGTTCGCGCAGCGGACTGTCGCGCAAGCCCGAGACGCCGAATCCTTCGTTCATGTCGCGCGCGATGGTGATCGTGGTGCTGATCGCCTGCGGTGCGGGCGTGTTGATTTGGAAAGCCGCCACGCTGCAGCTCGTCGAGAGCGCCTTCCTGCGTGGCCAGGGTGATGAGCGTTTCACGCGCGTGGCGACGGTGGTCGCGCATCGCGGCAGCGTCACCGATCGCGCGGGTGAGCCGCTTGCCGTCAGCACACCGGTCGATTCGGTGTGGGTGAATCCGCGCGAACTCACGCTCGCGAACGATCAAATCCCGAATCTCGCCCGTGCTCTCGAACGCGATCCGGCGGAATTGGCGCGCTTCGTCACCACGAAGCTCGATCGCAATTTTCTTTATGTCGCGCGTCACTTGCAGCCGGCCGACGCCGCAAAAGTTCGTGCGCTCGAGATTCCCGGCGTGCACCTCACGCGGGAATATCGTCGCTACTACCCGGCGAGTGAAGTGACGGGTCACGTGCTCGGATTCACCGACGTCGACGATGCCGGACAGGAAGGACTTGAACTCGCCTACGACCACTGGCTCGCCGGCGAGAACGGCGCGAAGCGTGTGATTCAGGACAATCTTGGTCGCACGGTACAAACCGTCGAGAGCATCCGTCCGATGCGCGCCGGCCGCAACATGCAGCTGTCGATCGACATGCGCATTCAGTACCTCGCATATCGAGAGCTGAAGGCCGCGATTCAGGCGAATCGTGCACGCGCCGGCTCGGTCGTCGTCATCGATGTGACGACGGGCGAAGTGCTCGCCATGGTCAATCAGCCGACGTTCAATCCGAACGATCGCACGCAACTGAAGCCGGCCGGATACAAAAACCGCGCGGTGACGGATCTCGTCGAGCCGGGCTCGACCATCAAGCCGTTCGTCGTCGCGGCGGCGTTGTCGGCGGGAAAATTCACGCCGACGAGCATCATCGACACCAACCCCGGCATGGTGAAGGTCGGGATCAAGATGATCGAGGATAAGCACAACCTCGGTGCCATCGATCTCGTCACGGCGCTTGCCAAGAGCTCGAACGTGGCAATGACGCGTATCGCGTTGACGCTCGGCCCCGAGACGCTGCACGGCACGCTCTCGCGATTCGGTTTCGGTCGTGTGACCACGAGCGGTTATCCGGGTGAGTCGGCGGGCTTGCTGACGCAGTACACGCACTGGCGCCCGATCACCACGGCAACGGTCTCGTACGGCTATGGGTTGTCGGCGACACCTTTGCAGCTTGCGCATGCCTACGCCACGCTCGGCGCGTTCGGACTGCAACGGCCGGTGTCGTTCACGCGAGTCGATCACGCCATCGAGGGTGAGCGCGTACTCTCCGAACAAGTCAGTCGTGATGTCGTGCGCATGCTGCGCAGCGTGGTGTCCGACGTGGGCACCGGCAAGCGCGCCTCGATTCCCGGGTATACGGTCGCTGGAAAAACCGGCACGGCTTGGAAGGCGAGTTCGGGCGGTTATTCGACCAATCGTTATCTGGCTGTGTTCGCGGGACTTGCTCCGGCCACGAATCCGCGCCTCGCCACGGTGGTCGTGATCGACGAGCCGAGCGCGGGCCTTTACTACGGTGGCGACGTGGCGGCACCCGTCTTCTCTGGTGTCGTCGGCGGCGCGCTGCGCTTGCTCGCGGTCGCGCCGGATGCGCCGATCGACATGCCCGTGGACGAGATGCCTGAGTCGGCGCCGATGCCGGCTGATCTGCCGCAGAACATCGCCACCGCCGACGCCTCGCGTCGCTCGACCACCGGAGGTCTGCGCTGATGGGCGCCGGAGCGCGCCATCTCGCCGATCTCTGTCGCGGTGTCGCCGAAGTTTCCGCCTCGATCCGCGTCAACGACATCAGTCTCGACAGCCGCACGGTCACCGAAGGCGGATTGTTTCTGGCCTGCGCGGGCCGACGCAGTCATGGTCTTGCGGCCTTGCCCGAAGCGCTCTCGCACGGCGCGAAAGCCGTGCTTTGGGAGCCTGCGCAGAGCATTACCGCACCGAGCGTTCCTGCCGGCGTGCATGCGCAGCCGATCGAAAATCTCTCGAGTGTCGCCAGTGCGATCGCGGGTCAATTCTTTGATCAGCCTTCCGAAGCCTTGCGCGTCGCCGGCATCACCGGCACCAACGGCAAGACGACGACAGCGTGGTTGCTCGCGCAGGCGCTGACTCGTTGCGCCTCGCCCGCGGCGTACATCGGTACGCTCGGTGTCGGCATGACACCGAACGCCGTCGTGCCAGGCGAGTACACGACGGCCGATGCGGTCAGCGTGCAGCGTCAATTGTCGGTGATGCATGCCGCCGGCGCTCAGTGTGTCGCGATGGAAGTGTCCTCGCATGCGTTCGATCAGCATCGCGTGGCCGGTGTGCGCTTTCGTGTCGCCGCCTTCACAAATTTGACCCGCGATCATCTCGACTATCACGGCACGATGGAGGCCTACGGTGCTGCGAAAGCCCGCCTCTTCGATATGCCACGACTCGAAGCGGGGGTGATCAATGTCGATGATGCCTTCGGTGCTGAACTCGCACGTCGTCATGCGACGCGACTGTCGCTCACGCTGACGGCGCGCAGTGCGGCCGGTGTCGCCGTGATCGATGACATCCGTTCGCGTACTTCGGGCGTCCGTTCGCTCATCGCGTCAGAGATCAAGGCGTTGCCGGAAGGCTTGTCGTTCACCATCGAGCATCGCGACGCGGGCGCTGCGCCGGTGACGCAGTCGGTGATCTTCCCGCTCATCGGCGAGTTCAATGTCGAAAATGCGCTAGTTGCCCTTGGACTGCTGCGTGCGCTCGACGTCACGCTCGAGACCGCGCTGCGCGCCCTCGGCGAATGCAGTGCACCGCCGGGACGCATGGAAGCACTCACGGCGCCGGGCAAGGCGCTGGCGATCGTCGACTATGCCCACACGCCCGACGCGCTCGCCAAATCTTTGCGTGCGGCCCGTGCCCACTGTCGCGGCAAGCTGCATCTGGTCTTCGGTTGCGGTGGCGATCGCGATGTCGGCAAGCGCCCGATGATGGCCGGTGTTGCAGCGGCGATGGCCGATGGCATCGTCATCACCGACGACAATCCGCGCAGCGAATCGCCTGCCGGCATCGCAGCCGACATCATCGCGGGCTTTCCGCAAGGGATTCGCGCTACGGTCATCCACGATCGCGCCGAGGCGATCCGTCATGCGCTCGCGGGCGCGCGCGAAGGCGACGTGGTGCTCGTGGCCGGTAAAGGACACGAGAACTACCAGATTATCGGCACCGAGCGCCGCCCCTTCAGCGATCGCCAGATCATCCAGTCGACTTACGGGATAGCCGATGCGTCAGCTCGCTGATATCGCCAACGATTGCGGTGGACGCTTGGTCGGTGCAGATCGCGCGTTCTCGTCGGTCAACACCGACACCCGTACGCTCGCGACCGGCGAACTGTTCGTCGCGTTGCGCGGACCGCGCTTCGATGGCAACACGTATCTGGGCGAGGCGGCGGCCAAAAGCGCCGCCGGTGCGATCGCCGAGCGCCAGGGCCCTGCGGATTTTCCGGTGGTGCTCGTCGATGACACCCTCGTTGCCTTGCAGCGTGCCGCCAAAAATTGGCGCTCACGCTTTGCGATGCCGCTCATCGGTGTTGCCGGCAGCAACGGCAAGACGACGAGCAAGGAGATGATTTCTTCGATCCTCTCGTGCTGCGGCGCCACGCTCGCCACGGCGGGCAACCTCAACAACCACATCGGTGTACCGCTGACGCTGTTGCGTCTCGAGTCTTCGCACCGTCATGCCGTCATCGAGATGGGTGCGAACCATCCGGGCGAGCTTGCGCAGCTGGCGGATTTCGCGGCGCCCGTGATCGGCATCGTGACCAATGCGGGCGCTGAGCATCTCGAGGGCTTCGGCAGCATCGAAGGCGCGGCGCGTGCAGAGGGCGAGTTGTTCGCGGCGCTCGGTCAGGACGGTATCGCGATCCTGAATGCGGACGATAGCTTTGCCGGGCTGTGGCGTGACATGACGGTCGCGCGCATCGTGACCTTCGGTCTCGGCTCCAAAGCGGATTTCAGCGCCCGCGACATTCACACGGAAGTGGGTGCGCCGGGCTTCGTCACGCGTTTCACGCTGGTCGCGCCGGCGGGCGAACAGGCCATCTCGCTGCACCTCGCGGGCAAGCACAACGTACTCAACGCGCTGGGTGCCGCCGCCGCGGCGAGTGCTGCGGGTGCCACGCTTGCGGACATCGCGACGGGGCTGGCACGCATGCGGGCCGTCAAAGGTCGTCTGCAGTTGCGCAGCGCGCATCAGGGCGCTTGGATCATCGACGATTCGTACAACGCGAACCCGAGCTCTCTGCAGGCTGCGATCGATGTGCTCGAAGCGCTTGGCGGTCGGCGAATTCTAGTGCTCGGCGAGATGGGTGAGCTCGGCGACTACACGCGTGAGGCGCATCTCGAGGCGGGTCGCTATGCGCGGGCCCACGGCGTCGAGCGTTTGTTCGCCGTCGGCGAGGCCGCCAAGCACGCCGTCGACAGCTTCGGTGAGGGTGCCGCTTGGCACTCCGATACCGCGGCGGTGGCTGAAGCGGTCGGTCGTGAGCTCGCCGCGGATGTGCGCGTGCTCGTCAAAGGTTCTCGTAGCAATCGTCTCGAGCGTGTCGTCGCTGCTCTCGAGTCCGTACCTGCGGCAGGGGGGATGCACTAAATGCTGCTTTGGCTCTCACAGCTCTTATCTGAGTCGATCTCGCTCTTCAACGTTTTTTCGTACCTCACCTTCCGGGCGATTTTGGCCGCCGTCACGGCGCTCGTGATCTCGCTCGCGGTCGGTCCCTGGATGATTGCGAAACTGACCCGCGATCAAATCGGGCAGGTGGTTCGCGACTACATCCCTGCCGCGCATCAAAAGAAAGTCGGCACCCCGACGATGGGGGGTCTGCTGATCATCGTCACCATCATGGTCTCGACGCTGCTGTGGGCAGATCTCGGTAATCGCTTCATCTGGATCGTGATCGCCGTCACGTTCTTCTTCGGTCTGATCGGGTTCTGGGACGACTACCTCAAGCTCGTCAAGAAAAATCCCAAGGGCTTGATCGCGCGCTACAAATATTTTTGGCAGTCCGTGGGCGGGCTCGTTGCCGCTATCGCCCTTTGGAAGACGGCGACCACGCCTGTCGACACTACGCTCTACCTCCCGCTGCTCAAGAATTTCGCGCTGCCGCTCGGTGCGTTCGCCTTCGTTCTGCTGACCTATCTCATGATCGTCGGTATGAGCAATGCCGTGAATCTCACGGATGGACTCGACGGTCTGGCGATCATGCCGGCGGTGATGGTGGCCGCTGCGCTCGGCGTGTTTGCCTATGCAGCGGGTAATGCCGTATTTGCCGAGTACCTTGCGATCCCGGCCGTTCGGCATTCGGGCGAGCTGCTGATTTTCTGCGCGGCACTCGTCGGTGCCGGTCTCGGATTTCTTTGGTTCAACACCTATCCGGCGCAAGTGTTCATGGGCGACATCGGCGCGCTGTCGATCGGTGCGGCGCTCGGAACGATTGCGGTCATCGTGAGGCAGGAAGTCGTGCTGCTCATCATGGGCGGCATCTTCGTACTCGAGACCGCCTCGGTCATGTTGCAGGTGGCGTCTTTGAAGCTCATCGGCAAGCGCATTTTCAGGATGGCGCCGATCCATCACCACTTCGAATTGAAGGGTTGGGCGGAGCCCAAGGTGATCGTACGCTTCTGGATCATCACGTTTTTCCTCGTGCTTGCAGGACTCGCGACCCTGAAACTTCGATGAGCCACCCCCACGAACATCGCAAGGCGCTGATCGTTGGCCTCGGCAAGACCGGGGTCTCGGCGGCGCGCCATCTCGTCGCGCGCGGCTGGCAGGTCGCGGTGACGGACAGTCGTGCCGAGCCGCCGGGTCGCGAGCAGCTCTCCGCGATTGCGCCGAAGGCGGCGTGCAGTTTTGGTCGCCTCGATTCGGCACTGCTCAAAGATTCGCAGATCGTCGTGGCATCGCCCGGCATCGCGTTGCGCGAGCCGGTCATCGCCGAAGCGCTGTCGCAAGGTATCGACGTCGTCGGTGACGTCGAGCTTTTTGCGCGTGAAGCGAAGGCTCCCGTCGTCGGGATCACGGGCACGAACGGCAAGAGCACGGTGACGACGCTGGTCGGTCGCATGGCGGCGCGCGCCGGACGCGCGGTGTCGGTGGGCGGCAATCTCGGGACGCCGGTGCTCGATCTGCTCGAGGCGCCGGTACCGCAGTTGTACGTGCTCGAGTTGTCGAGCTTCCAACTCGAGACTACACATTCTTTGCATCTGCTCGCCGCGACAGTGCTCAATCTTTCCGAAGACCACCTCGATCGTCACGGCACGATGGACGCTTACGCCGCCGCGAAGGCCCGCATCTTCCGTCACTGCGAGACGGCGGTGATCAATCGTGACGATGCTTGGGTGGCCGACATGGACCGCGGCACGGCAAAGAAAGTCGTCGGCTTCTCCATCGAGGGTGCCACCGGCGCCGACTATTCATTGATGGAGCAGGGCGGTGAGCGTTGGCTTGTGGTTCGTGGGCAGCCAGTGCTCGCACTGTCGGCGATGCGCCTTGCAGGCTTGCACAACGCGGCCAATGCGCTGGCGGCGCTCGCGCTCGGTGAGGCCTGCGGTCTGCCGTTACCGCCCATGCTCGATGAGCTGCGCGAGTTCAAGGGACTTCCGCATCGCTCGCAGTGGGTCGGGGAAAAGCGTGGCGTGCGCTATATCAATGATTCCAAGGGCACGAACGTCGGTGCCACGGTCGCAACGGTATCGGGGATGCCCGGCCACTTGCTGCTCATCGCCGGAGGCGAGGGCAAGGGACAAGATTTTGCTCCACTCGCCACCGCACTCGCGGGGCGGACGCGGGTGGCGTTGCTCATCGGGCGCGATGCGCCGCAGCTCGCCAAGGTTCTCGAAGGCGTCTGCGAGATCGTGCGCTGTGCCTCAATCGAAGAGGCCGTCGAGGAAGCCGCGAGTCGCGCCAAAAGCGGCGAGATCGTGCTGCTTTCGCCGGCCTGCGCAAGCCTCGACATGTTTCGTGATTACAACGAGCGCGGCGATCGTTTTGCCGCCGCCGTCGGGAGGTTGCCCTCATGAGTACGTTCACGCTTCCCGCTCGCGGCGGCGCCCGCCCCACGACCGTGCACCTCGATCTCGTCACGCTCGGGATCGTCTCGTCGATCGTGCTGCTCGGCCTCATCATCGTCACCTCGGCCTCGATGTCCATTGCCAGCAAGGAAGCGGGTGACCCGTTCCTCTACCTCGAGCGTCAGTTCGTGCTCGTGGTCGCCGGTGCCATCGCAGCCGCGTTCGCTTTTGCGGTGCGTACCGAATGGCTGGAGAAATCGGCGCTGCTGCTGCTGGCGCTCGCGGGCGTGCTGCTCATCGCTGTGCTCATTCCTGGTATCGGTCATTCGGTGAACGGCAGTCGTCGTTGGATCCGGCTCGCGGGTTTCAACTTCCAGGCCTCGGAAGCCGCTCGCGTGATGGTGCTGATTTTTATCGCAAGCTACGCCGTTCGTCGCGAAGCGGAGCTGCGCAGTTCGTTGATGGGGCTCATCAAGCCTTTGGCCGTCGTCGGCGTATTCTTTGGTCTGTTGTTGATGGAGCCTGACTTCGGCGCAGCGGTCGTGCTCACGGCCACCGCCTTCGGCGTGCTTTTCGTCGCCGGCGCGCGTTGGCGCGATGTCATCGGTCTCGCGGTGATCGGTGCGGGCTTGCTTGCTGCGGTGGCGGTGTCCTCGCCGTATCGCCTGCGTCGTCTCACCTCGTTCCGCAATCCTTGGGAAGATCCGTTCGACAGTGGTTTCCAGCTCACGCAGAGCTTGATCGCCATCGGTCGTGGCGGCTGGACCGGCGTCGGACTCGGCGAGAGCGTGCAGAAGCTCTTCTACTTGCCCGAGGCGCACACCGACTTCCTGTTCGCCGTGCTCTCCGAAGAGCTGGGTCTCTTCGGTATTTTGTTGACGATCAGTTTGTTCGTCGCGCTCGCCTGGCGTGCCCTGTACGTTGCGCGACTCGCCAACGAAGCGGGGCTCAAGTTCCAGAGCTACCTCGCCGCGGGTTTCGGAATCTGGGTGGCGATTCAGGCGTTCATCAATTTGGGCGTGAACATGGGCGCTCTGCCGACCAAAGGTCTGACCCTGCCGTTCATGAGCTACGGGCGATCGAGTTTGATCGTCACGCTCGCTTGGGTGGGCGTGCTGCTACGCGTCTATCACGAAGCGGCTCAGGCTTCGCGTGGCACGACGGCCGCGAGTCTTCGTGGCGATAGCGCCGTGCGCGTACGCGGTGGAGCAGGGGAGGCGATCGAAGCGTGAGCAAGCCCTGCATCATGATCATGGCAGGCGGAACCGGCGGACACGTGTTCCCGGCGCTCTCGCTCGCGGGTTTGCTGCGCGCGCACGACATCGAAGTCATCTGGCTCGGTACGCGTGCCGGCATCGAAGCGCGGCTCGTGCCGGCTGCGGGGATCGATGTTGAATGGATCGACATCGGCGGCTTGCGCGGTAAAGGTCTCGCCACGTTGTTGGCTGCGCCGCTCCGCCTCGCGCGGGCCTTGTGGCAGGCGCTTGCTGCGGTACGACGTTATCGACCGCGTGTGGTCGTGGGGCTCGGCGGTTACGTCACGGGTCCGGGCGGACTCGCGGCCGTCCTTGCGCGCCGTCCGCTCGTGATCCACGAACAAAACGCCGTCGCAGGTTTCACCAACCGCGTTCTGGCGCGGCTGGCCACGCAGGTGCTCGAGGCCTTCTCCGGAAGTTTCGGGTCTGGCGTGAAGGCGACGACGGTCGGCAACCCGGTACGTGCTGAATTCTTTGCTCTGCCTGCACCGACGGTGCGCTACGCGTCGCGTCAGGGTGCGCTGCAGGTGCTCGTGGTCGGTGGCAGCCAGGGTGCGCAGCGTCTCAACGCGGTCGTCCCCGAAGCGGTGGCGACCCTTTCCGGCAAAGTGGCTCTGCGTGTTCGTCATCAGACCGGCACGCGTACGCTCGACACCACGCGAGAGGCGTATGCCGCGCGCGGAATCACGGCCGACGTGAGCGCCTTCATCGACGACATCGCAGCGGCGTATGCCGATGCGGACGTCGTCATTTGTCGCGCCGGAGCGCTGACCGTTTCTGAACTCGCTGCGGCGGGCGTCGCGGCGATTCTCGTGCCGTTCCCGGCAGCCGTCGATGATCATCAAACGCGTAACGCGCGCTTCTTGGTCGATCGCGACGCCGCCGTATTGCTGCCCGAGCGCGAACTCACTGCGCAACGACTCGCCTCCGAGCTTGAGCGTTTCGCCGCCGATCGAGCGCTGCTCTGCCGTATGGCCGAGCGTGCGCGCAGCCTGGCCCGTCCCAATGCGACAGACGAACTCGCCCGAGCCTGTCTCGTGGCCGGAGGTCTTGCGGCATGAACATGGAACGCATGCGACGCATCAACACCATCCACTTCGTCGGCATCGGCGGCAGTGGCATGGGTGGCATCGCCGAAGTGTTGTTGAACCTCGGCTATCGCGTGCAGGGCAGCGATCTCAAACCCAATGCGGTAACGGAACGTCTGTCGGGTCTCGGCGCCAAGATTGCGTTCGGCCATGCCGCTGAGAACGTGAAGGGTGCCGACGTCGTGGTCGTCTCGACGGCCGTCTCCAAAGAAAACCCCGAAGTCGCCGAGGCGCTCGCGCATCGCGTGCCGGTCGTCCCGCGTGCGGAGATGCTCGGTGAGCTCATGCGCTTTCGCTCCGCGATTGCCGTCGCCGGAACGCATGGCAAGACCACGACGACGAGTCTCGTCGCTTCGGTGCTCGCCGAAGGTGGCGAGGATCCGACCTTCGTCATCGGGGGTCGCCTCAAGAGCGTGGGTACCAACGCCCGACTGGGCGCGGGTCGTTATCTCGTAGCCGAAGCGGACGAGAGCGATGCGTCGTTCCTACATTTGCAGCCGCTCATCGCCGTGGTGACCAACATCGACAACGATCATCTCGGCACGCACGACGGCGACTTCAATCGCCTGCGTCAGAGCTTCGCCGATTTTCTGCACAACCTGCCGTTCTACGGCCTTGCCGTACTTTGCGCGGATGACGCCGAGGTGCGCGGTATCCTGCCTCGCGTCGGTCGTCCGATTTCGACGTACGGCATCGAAGAAGGGGCCGATGTTCGTGCCGTCAACGTGGTGCGAAAAGGACCGCAGACGACCTTCGACGTGATTCGGCCGGGTCATGCGACGCCACTGGCGGTGAGCCTCAATCTTCCGGGTCGGCACAATGTCCAAAATGCGCTCGCGGCCATTGCCGTGGCGAGTGAGCTCGGTGTCGACGACGCAGCGATACAGCGAGGTCTCGCCAAGTTCCAGGGTGTTGATCGTCGCCTGCAGCACGTGGGCGAGGTACGCATCGGCAAGGGGACCGCAGTCATCATCGACGACTACGGCCATCACCCGACCGAAATCCGCGCGACGCTCGATGCCGTGCGACAGGCGCATCCCTATCGCCGCATCGTGCTGGCCTTCCAGCCGCATCGCTACACGCGTACGCGTGATCTGCTCGATGATTTCGCGAGCGTGCTCTCGACGACCGACGTGCTGCTCGTCACCGAAGTGTATGCCGCAGGCGAGGCACCGATCGCGGGTGCCGATGGCCGCGCCATCTGCCGCGCCGTCCGTTCGCGTGGACAGATCGAGCCGGTGTTCGTGCCTCGCGTCGAAGAGCTCGCGGCAAGTCTTCACGATTTGCTGCGTGCGGGCGACGTGGTGCTGGCGATGGGTGCCGGCAGTATCAGCGCCGTCGCTCACGGACTGGCCAAGCAACTCGGGGAGGGTGGTTGATGGGTCCGCTGCGGCTCGATCCCTCGCTGTGCATGTCGCTGCAGACGCAGTTCGCCGGACGCCTCGCGCTCGAGGAGCCGATGTCACGACATACGTCTTGGCACGTCGGCGGCCCCGCGGAACTGTTCTTCGAGCCGCGTGATCGCGCAGATCTCGCTGCGTTCCTGCGTACCTTGCCTGCCGATGCGCCGCTCTGGTGGGTGGGTCTTGGCAGCAATTTGTTGGTGCGTGATGGCGGCTTGCGCGGTGCCGTCATTTCTTTGCATGGCGCCTTGAGTGATCTCGAGCGCCGCAGTGACACCGAGGTCTGGTGCGAAGCGGGTGTGCCTTGCGCGCGCATCGCACGTCAATGCGTCAAGTGGGGACTGGGTCCCGCCGAATTCTTTGCCGGGATTCCCGGTACGCTCGGCGGCGCACTCGCCATGAACGCCGGCGCGTTCGGCGGCGAGACTTGGCGCCACGTGCGCAACGTCGAAGTCATCGATCGCAGCGGCACGATCCGTATGCGTGATGCCTCCGAGTACCGCGTGTCCTATCGACACGTCGAGTCCCCTGTCGCCGCCGAAGCGTTCTTGGGCGCGACACTGCACTTCGAGCGGCGCGAGGGCGTGAGCAACGAGGCGATTCGTGATCTGCTCGTCGAGCGCAAGCAGAAGCAGCCAATCGGCGAGTGGAGCTGTGGCTCGGTATTCACCAATCCGCCGGGCGATCACGCGGCGCGACTCATCGAAGCTGCAGGCCTCAAAGGTACGCGTATCGGTGGCGCCCTGGTATCACCGAAGCATGCCAACTTCATCGTCAACGAGGGCGAGGCCACGGCCGCCGATCTCGAACAATTGATTTATCGCGTTCGCGACACCGTGACGCAGCGTTTCGGTATCTGCCTCAACACCGAGGTGCGCATCGTGGGGGAAGCCGCCTGATGCGCCTGACCCACGATCCTTCGGCCGTTCACGCCGTGAGCGATGCCCGCGAATTCGGCAAGGTTGCCGTTATGCTCGGCGGGCAGTCGAGCGAGCGCGAGATTTCTTTGCTCACCGGCCACGCCGTGCTGGCGGCGCTCCTTCGCAAAGGAGTCGATGCGCAGGCCGTCGATCCGCGCGAGACGCCGCTGTCTGCACTCGTCGATCAAAGATTTGATCGCGTCTGGATTGCCTTGCACGGCCCCGGCGGCGAGGACGGCACCTTGCAAGGGGCGCTCGAGTGCTTGGGGTTGCCCTATACGGGCAGCGGCGTGCTCGGCTCTGCCGTCTGCATGGACAAGGTCCGTACCAAGCGTCTTGCGGCCGCCGTCGGAATTTCCACGGCGGATTTCATGGTGCTTCGCGGACCGTCGGACTTCGAGACCGCGCTCGCGCGACTCGGTTTGCCGATGTTCGTGAAGCCGGCCACGCAAGGCTCATCGGTCGGCATCACCAAGGTCGAACGTGCGGCCGATCTTCCTGCGGCCTACGCGGCGGCGGCTGCCACCGACGAGGTGGTGCTCGCCGAGGCGTTCATCCCGGGTTCCGAATTCACCGTCGGCGTGTTGCATGGCAAAGCGCTGCCTTCGATTCGCATCGCCACGCCGAAGACGTTCTACGACTACGAAGCGAAATATTTGCGCTCGGACACCGTCTACGAATGCCCGTCGGGTCTGTCGGCCGAGACGGAGAAGCATCTCGGTGCGCTCGCGATTGGCGCGTTCGCCGCGGTCGGCGCAGAAGGCTGGGGGCGGGTCGATTTCATGATGGACGCGACCGGTCGCCCGTTACTTCTCGAAATCAACACCGTTCCCGGAATGACCGATCACAGCCTTGTGCCGATGGCGGCGAAGGCGAGTGGCATCGACTTCGACACCCTCGTGTGGCGCGTACTCGAGACGAGTTTCGTGCGTCGGCGCAGTGATTGAGGGCAGGAGAGTCAGCATGAGTCTGTTTGCAAATCGAAAAGCCCGCAATCGCCGTCGCGCCGAGAAGCCGTCTTGGGAAATGCCCGAGATCGACTGGCGTCGAATCACCTACGGCGTGTCGGGTTTTGCGGCCGTAGCGGCATTTCTTTGGTTGATCGTCACCGCGCTCGACCAGCCGATCGATCGCGTCGTGGTTCAGGGTCGTTTCCAGCGCGTCTCGCCGATGGATGTGGAGCAGGCCGTGCGAGATCGCATCCACGATGCCGGTCTCGTGACGGTCGATCTGGCCACCTTGCAGCGTGCGATCGAAGAATTGCCCTGGGTCGATACGGCGAGCGTCGGTCGCGCCTGGCCGCGTGGTCTGCAGGTTCGCGTGGTCGAGCAGGTCGCTGCGGCCCGCTGGGGCGCCAACGGTCTGCTCAACGATCGTGGCGAACTGTTTCTCTCCGAGGCGCGATTCATTCCGCCCGAGTTGCCGCGACTCTCTGGTCCCAAAGATACCGAGACCCTGGTCGCCAAGCGTTACCTCGCGATCCAAGGTCGGCTCGTCGAGGGCGGGGTACGCATTGCAGCGTTGCGACTCGATGCGCGCGGCGCGTGGGAGATCGATCTCGACAACGGCGTCCGCATCCGCCTGGGACGTCGGCAAGTCGATGAGCGCTTCGAGCGTTTCGTGGCGGCAGCGCTGCGCATCGTGGTGCAGCGATCGGCCGAGATCAATTACGTAGACATGCGCTACACGAACGGATTTTCGGTGGGCTGGCGGGGCAGCACCAAGGTCGCGTCGGTCGACGAGTTCGACGACGCCCCGGAAGGTTGATGGACGGACAAGGAACATGGCGAAAAAACCAGAAAGACAACTGATCGTCGGACTCGATATCGGCACCTCCAAAGTGGTGGCGCTGGTCGGCGAGATCGCACCAGACAACAGCATCGAGATCATCGGCATCGGCTCGCAGCCTTCGCGCGGACTCAAGCGCGGTGTAGTGGTGAACATCGAGTCGACCGTGCAGTCGATACAGCGGGCCGTGGAAGAGGCCGAGCTCATGGCCGGCTGCGAGATCCACTCCGTGTTCGCTGGCATCGCCGGCAGCCATGTTCGCAGCCTCAACTCGCATGGCGTGGTGGCGATTCGCGACAAAGAGGTGCAGCTGGCCGATGTCGATCACGTGATCGACGCCGCCAAGGCCGTCGCCATTCCGGCCGATCAAAAAATTCTGCATGTGCTGCCGCAGGAATTCATCATCGACGGTCAGGAAGGCATTCGTGATCCGGTCAGCATGTCGGGCGTTCGGCTCGAAGCCAAGGTGCATATCGTCACCGGTGCCGACAGCGCCGCGCAGAACATCGAAAAATGCATCCAGCGCTGCGGTCTCGATGTCGACGACATCGTACTCGAGCAGCTCGCTTCGAGCTACGCCGTGCTCACCGACGACGAAAAAGATCTCGGGGTCTGCCTCGTCGATATCGGCGGTGGCACGACCGACATCGCGGTGTTTTCGCACGGTGCGATCCGTCACACGGCCGTGATTCCGATCGCAGGCGATCAAGTCACGAACGATATCGCCGTGTCGATGCGTACGCCGACCCAGAACGCCGAGGAGATCAAGCTGCGCTACGCCTGTGCGCTCTCGCAGCTCGCGAACCCCGACGAAACCATCGAAGTTCCGAGTGTCGGTGATCGTCCGGCGCGACGACTCGCCAGACAGACGCTCGCCGAGATCGTCGAGCCGCGGTACGAAGAGCTCTTCGGTCTCATTCGCGAGGAGTTGCGACGCAGTGGCTTCGAAGAGGTGATTGCGGCGGGCATCGTGCTCACCGGCGGCAGCGCCAAGATGGAAGGCGCCATCGAGCTCGCCGAAGAAGTCTTTCACGTGCCGGTTCGACTCGGCATGCCGGTCGGCGTGCGCGGCCTCGCCGATGTCACGAGCAATCCGATTCATTCGACGGGGGTGGGGCTGCTGCTCTACGGCCGCGATCATCTCGTGCCGCGCGGTTCGCGCACGCGGGCGATTGCCGGCAACGCACGCAGCATGGTGGAGCGTATGCGGGACTGGTTTCAGGGCAATTTCTAATTTCGATTTTTCAATTTTGACAACTTCGACTACAGGAGCGACGTGCAATGTTTGAACTCATGGACTCTTACAGCCAAAACGCGGTGATCAAGGTGCTGGGTGTGGGCGGTGGCGGCGGTAACGCCGTATCGCACATGGTGCAGACCGGCATCGAGGGCGTGGATTTCATGTGCATCAATACCGATGCGCAGGCGTTGAAGAATTCCAACGTGAAGACTTCGCTGCAGATTGGTACCAACATCACCAAGGGACTCGGCGCGGGCGCAAACCCTGACGTCGGTCGTCAGGCCGCGATGGAAGATCGTGATCGCATCATCGAGATGATCGATGGCTGCGACATGCTGTTCATCACCGCCGGCATGGGCGGCGGCACGGGCACGGGTGCGGCGCCGGTCGTTGCGCAGATCGCCAAGGAACTCGGCATCCTCACCGTCGCGGTTGTCACGCGACCGTTCATCATGGAAGGCAACAAGCGCTCCTTGGTCGCCGATCAGGGCATGAACGAACTCGCCAAGCACGTCGACTCGCTCATCACCATTCCGAACCAGAAGTTGCTCACGGTGCTCGGTCCGAAGACGACGCTCCTCGATGCCTTCAAGAGCGCCAATGGCGTATTGCAGGGCGCGGTGCAGGGCATCGCAGAGCTCATCACGCGTCCGGGTCTCATCAACGTCGACTTTGCCGACGTGCGCACCGTCATGAGCGAGACCGGCATGGCGATGATGGGTTCGGGTCACGCGACGGGTGAAGACCGCGCGCGCGTGGCGGCCGAGATGGCCGTCTCCTCGCCGCTCCTCGAGGACGTCAATCTCTCCGGCGCCCGCGGCATTCTCGTCAACGTGACGGCGGGTCTCGACCTCGGCATCGGCGAGTTCGAACAAGTCGGCAACATCGTCAAGGAATTTGCCTCGGAAGACGCTACGGTCGTGGTGGGTACGGTCATCGACCCCTCGCTCACCGACGAACTGCGCGTCACGGTGGTGGCCACGGGTCTTGCGCGCACGCAGGCGCAGATGGCGGCGCGAGGTGCGTCGTCCTCGAGTGGGGTGCGCGCCGCGCCGGCTCGTTCGGCCTTCGATGCGCCGCGCGTCGGCCGTCGTCCGGTGGTCGTCTCTTCCGACTACAGCAAGCTCGACGTTCCGGCGTACGAGCGTCTCAAAGTGGCGGCGGGTGATGGCCTGCGTCACGACGAACCGGCCGGTGCCGAGGACATCCTCGACATCCCGGCTTTCCTGCGACGGCAGGCCGACTGACAGGCGGTTTGGGGTACACTCGCCGCCTTCGATGACTCCCCCAGCATGCCGCCAGCAGGCGGCATGCTACGGGGCAGTCGGGGGAAACTATGGTCGGTCGACGCACTTTAAAGCACGTCATTCGCGCCAGCGGAGTGGGACTGCACTCCGGCAAACGCATTCTCATGACCATCCGTCCGGCAGCACCGGACACCGGTATCGTCTTTCGACGCACCGACCTCTCCGTTCCCGTCGACATTCCGGCTCGCGCGGGCAACGTCGGCGAAACCACACTTGGCACGTCGCTCGTCAAAGGTGAAGTGCGCGTCTCGACGGTCGAGCATCTGTTGTCGGCGTTCGCGGGTCTTGGCATCGACAACGCGCTCGTCGAACTCACCGGACCCGAAGTGCCTATCATGGACGGCAGTGCCGGCCCCTTCGTGTTCCTGCTGCAATCGGCCGGTCTCGAGCAGCAGCGCACGCCGAAGCGGTTCGTGCGCATACGCAAATCCGTGAAGGTCGAAGATGGCGAAAAGTGGGCGCGCTTCGATCCCTTCGATGGCTTCAAGGTCAACTTCGAAATCGAATTCAACCATCCGATCTTCAAGCGTCACGGCCAGCGCGCCACCATGGATTTCTCCACGACGTCGTTCCTCAAAGAAATCAGTCGTGCGCGCACGTTCGGATTCATGCGCGACCTTGAGTCCATGCGCGCCCGCAACCTCGCGCTGGGTGGCAATCTCGACAATGCCATCGTGCTCGATGACTCGAAGGTGCTGAACGAAGGCGGTCTGCGCTACGAAGACGAGTTCGTGAAGCACAAGATCCTCGACGCGATCGGCGATCTGTATTTGCTCGGCCACAGCCTCATCGGCGAGTTCTCGGCCTACAAATCCGGTCACGGACTCAACAACCGCTTGCTGCGTACGCTGCTCGCGGACGAGTCGGCGTGGGAAGCCATCGTGTTCGAGCGTCCCGAGGACGCGCCCATCTCTTACGTGCGGGCGCCCGTGCTCGCCGCCACCGGCTGAACCTTCACCACCATTTTTTTGACTGCGGGGCGAAAGGCCCTGGCGTCATCGGCAAGATCGGGTAGGGCGAAGCGCAAACGCGCGGCCCACGAAGCTGAACTGGCGTGCACCGTGAGCGTGCCATCGCGCTCGACGTAGTTCACGATGGCCGCAAGCAAGTCCGCCTCGAGCTTCTCTGCAAAAAAATCACGCCAATCCCGTTGCTGTCCGGCAAATTTTTGAGCTGCCTGGGCAAGCCCGGACCGGGTGAGCAAGTCCTTGATTTCTTTGGGGCGCCCCGGCCGCGCAGGGGCACCGGGCCGCGCCGAGGATCGCCCCGCTTCGGGAGCTTTTGGGTTGAGTCGGGAGGGGAGTTTAGGCATAGTCGCGGCTCTTTCATTATGGCACTGGCTCGCTGGGCGAGGGGGCAACATCCTCAGCCACGGGCCCGAATCGTCTTCGGTCATCATCAGCAAGGGGGGGGCTAGCGATGAAATTCGTCGTGCTACGGCGACGTGCCGCGCAAATTCGCAGCCTCGATCTACCCGGTCATTGGGTGCTCGGTATCGGCACCACGGTGTTGCTGGTGTTGCTCACTCTCTCGTTCCTCGCGGGCTTCAGCGTCGCCGAACGTTCGTCGGGTAACGCCTCGTCGCTGTTCGCGCGACTGACGGCCACCGATCAGAGCGAGATCGACGAGCTTCGTGCGCGACTGCAAGAACGCATCGACGCCATGTCGGCTCGAGTCGGTCAGTTGAACGCCCACATCATTCGTCTCGATGCGCTCGGCAAGCGCCTCGCCGAAATGGCCAACGTCGACTCGCACGAGTTCGATTTTTCGATGGCACCTTCAGCCGGTGGCCCGGAGTCCGGTTCGGCCGTAGCGGTTCAAGCGCCCGAGCTCACCGCGATGATCGACGATTTCGAAACGCGACTCGTGCAGCGCGACGCGCAGCTCAACGTGCTCGAGCAAATCATCCTGCAGCGTGAACTGCGCAAGCAGATTCTCCCCGAAGGTCGACCGGTCGAGCGTGGCTTTATGTCCTCCGGTTTCGGCAATCGACAAGATCCCGTGTCGGGCGAGTTCAGTTTCCATCGTGGTGTCGACTTCGCCGGTAACGCCGGCGATCTCGTCATTGCCGTCGGCGCGGGCGTCGTCACGTTCGCGGGCTATCGACCCGACTATGGTTATGTGGTCGATGTGACGCATGGTGATGGCTACGTCACGCGCTACGCCCACAACTCCGAGGTGCTGGTTCGTCAGGGCGATACCGTCTCCCGCGGGCAGCGCCTTGCGATCATGGGCTCGACCGGCCGCTCCACCGGCCCGCATGTGCACTTCGAAGTGTTGCGCAACGGCGCTCCGGTGAACCCGCTCTCCTATCTCGGGGGTTGAATTCGACCGGCCGGACCCCAAAAGACGTAAAATGCCGAACTTTTAATCGGCGTCTGTCTAGGGTTCCCCCGGGTGCTTAATTTCCTTCAGCGTATTTTCGGCAGCCGCAACGAGCGGATGGTCAAGGCCATGGGCCGTGAGGTCCGCGCCGCCCACGCCTTCGAGCCTGCCATCCAAGCCCTCTCAGACGAACAGCTCCGCGCCAAGACCGACGAATTCCGTGCCCGCTTCAAGGCCGGCGAAACCCTCGATGCGCTACTGCCTGAAGCCTTCGCCGTGGTGCGCGAAGCCGCGCGCCGTACCCTCGGTCTGCGTCACTTCGACGTGCAGTTGCTCGGCGGCATGGCGCTGCACCGTGGCCGCATCGCCGAAATGCGCACCGGTGAAGGTAAAACCTTGGTGGCTACGCTGCCCGCGTATCTCAACGCGATCACGGGCGAGGGCGTTCACGTCGTCACCGTCAATGAATACCTTGCGCAGCGCGATGCCGACTGGATGGGTCCGGTTTATCGATTCCTCGGGCTCACGGTCGGCGTCATTCGCGGTCAGCAACCGTCGGCGGAAAAGCGCGAGGCTTACGCCTGCGACATCACTTACGGCACCAACAACGAATTCGGTTTCGATTACCTGCGCGATAACCTCGCTTTCCGTCTCGAAGATCGCGTGCAGCGCGCGCTGGCGTACGCCATCGTCGACGAGGTCGACTCCATCCTCATCGACGAGGCACGCACACCGCTCATCATTTCGGGACCCGCCGAAGAGAGCACCGACACCTATCTCGCCATCAACAAACTCGTGCCGCGTCTCGATCGCGCCGAAGGTCCGCCGCCACGCATGGGCAACATGCTCTCGGGCGAGTCGGAACCCGAACCAGACGGCGACTACATGGTCGACGAGAAGCAGCGACAGGTTCACCTGACCGAGGCGGGCCACGAGAAAGTCGAAGCGCTGATGATCGAGGCGGGGATGCTCCGCGAAGGCGAGAGTCTCTACGATCCCTCGAACATTCGTCTCATGCACCACCTCAACGCCGCGCTGCGTGCCCACGCGCTCTACAAGCGCGACGTGGAATACATCGTGCGCGGCGGCGAAGTGATCATCGTCGACGAATTCACGGGCCGTACGATGCCCGGTCGTCGCTGGTCTGACGGTCTGCATCAGGCGGTCGAAGCGAAAGAGGGCGTACGGGTTCGCGAGGAGAACCAGACCATCGCGTCCATCACCTTCCAAAATTATTTCCGTCTCTACCGCAAGCTCTCGGGCATGACCGGCACCGCCGATACCGAGGCTCCAGAGTTCCTGCAGATCTACAACCTCGAGGTCAACGTCATTCCGACGCACCGCCCGATGGTCCGCAAGGACATGGCGGATCTCGTGCATCTCACGCAGGACGACAAGTTCAAGGCCATCGTCGAGGACATCCGCACTTGCGTGGCCAAGCAGCAGCCCGTGCTCGTCGGCACCACCTCGATCGAAGCGTCCGAGCTCATCTCGGGCGTCCTCAAAAAAGAAGGCATTGCCCACGAAGTGCTGAACGCCAAGCAGCACGAGCGTGAGGCGCAGATCGTCTCGCAGGCCGGGCGCCCAGGTGCCGTCACCATCGCCACCAATATGGCCGGTCGCGGTACCGACATCGTGCTCGGCGGCAGTCTCGAAGTCGAACTCCACAACCTGCCGGCCGAGACCACGGACGAGCAGCGTGCGGCGGTCCGCGCGGCCTGGCAGCAGCGACACGATCAAGTACTCGCCGCCGGTGGCCTGCACATCATCGGCACCGAGCGTCACGAGTCACGCCGCATCGATAACCAGTTGCGTGGCCGTTCGGGTCGTCAGGGCGATCCGGGTTCCTCGCGCTTCTATCTGTCGATGGAAGACAGCCTGATGCGCATCTTCGGTGATCCCAACTTCACCAAGCGGCTGCTGTCGGCCGCCGGTATGAAGGAAGGCGAGGTCATCGAAAGTCGTATGCTGAGCCGACGCATCGAAGTGGCGCAGCGCAAGGTCGAATCGCACAACTTCGACATCCGCAAACAGTTGCTGCTGTTCGACGACGTGGCTAACGACCAAAGAAAAGTCATCTACCAGCAGCGCACCGAGATCATGGGCGCCACCGATCTCGCGCCGGCCATCCGCGGCATTCAGGCGGACGTCGTCGGTCGCTTGCTCGACGAATATCTGCCGCGCAATGTGCCGCACGAGGACTGGGATCTCGACAGTCTGCGCGATGGCGTGCGCAAAGATTTCCACACCGAGATCGATCCGCGGAGTTGGCTCGAGGCCGAACCCGAGCTTGACGAGTCGATGCTGCGTTCGCGGGTGCTCGAAGCCGTCGCAAAGCGCTACGACGAGAAGTCGCAGCGTTACGGTGTCGAGCTCATGCAGCAGCTCGAGAAGGACGTCATGCTGCGTACCCTCGATCAGCACTGGCGCGAGCATCTGGCCGCTATGGATTACCTGCGTCAGGGCATCCACCTGCGCAGCTACGCGCAAAAAGACTACCGCTACGAATATCGTCGCGAGGCGTACGAGCTCTTCAGCAACATGCTCGATCGCGTCAAGTTCGATACCGCCTCCTTGCTGGCCCGCGTCGAGGTGCGCAGCGAAGCCGATCTACAGCGCGAAGAAGAAGAGCGTCAAAGAAAACTGCTCGCGGCGCTGCAGGCGCAACATGCCGAGGCGCAGTCGGCTCTCGGTACGGCACCGCCGGAGGACGGCGAGGCTGCGGCGGAGCGTGCGGCGCCGGCGACCATGGTCCGCAGCGAACGCAAGGTCGGACGTAACGAGCCGTGTCCCTGCGGTTCGGGTCGCAAGTATAAGCAGTGCCACGGCGCGCTCGAGTCCTGAGCGCCGCTGCCGACACACCGCGTATCGTCGTCGTGGCCGGCGCGCTGATCGACGCGCAGCAGCGCGTGCTCATCGCCGCCCGCCCGCCCGGCAAGCACATGGCCGGCCGCTGGGAATTTCCGGGTGGCAAGATTGCCGAGGGCGAGTCGCCGGAAGTCGCCCTGCATCGCGAGCTCAAGGAAGAGCTCGGCATCGAGGTCGAGCGCTGTCGGTTCGAGAGGTCACTCGTCCACGCGTATCCCGATCGGGAGGTCGAGTTGCTGTTTTATGTGGTCGAGGCCTGGCGGGGCACGCCGCAGTCACTCGATGGGCAGGCGCTGCGCTGGGTGGCCATCGGGGCGCTCGAACACGAAGACATCCTCGAAGCGGACCTGCCGTTCATCCGCACTTTGCAGCAGCGTGTCGGCAGCGCAAGATAGTCGCATGACCGTCTTCAACACCCTGCCCAACGCCGCGAGCGGCGAGCGTATCGAGGTTCGCAATCCTCGTAGTGGGCAGATCGATTTCGCCTTCCACGCGCCGAGCTCCACCGAGCTTGCGACGCGGCTGACAAACCTGCGTGCGGCGCAGGCGCGCTGGCGTGCGCGCTCGCTTGATGAGCGCATCGCCATCCTGCGACGCTGGCAGCGCGAGTGGACGGCTCGCCAGAGCGAGATCATTCGCGCCTTGTCGGAGGATACCGGTCGGTTTCTCATCGCCACGAGCGAAGTCACGGCGGTCACGGGCATGGTCGATCGCTGGGCGACGCTCGCCCCGTCGCTCGCGCTCGAAGAGGAGGCCCGCTCGGCGACGATGCCGCAGTTCTCTTACCGCTCACAGTACGTGCCGTACGCGCTCGTCGGCATCATCAGTCCCTGGAATTTTCCGGCGACGCTGTGTTTCATCGACGCGGTTCCCGCCTTGCTTGCCGGCTGCGGGGTGTTCATCAAGCCGAGCGAGGTCACGCCGCGTTTTGTCGCGCCGGCAATGGCCTCCATCGCGGCCGTACCCGAACTTGCCGAGGTCTTGCATCTGCAGCCCGGCGGTCGTCAGACCGGTGAACAACTCGTCGAGAGTGTCGATGTGGTCTGCTTCACGGGCAGCGTGGGGACGGGCCGACTCGTCGCCGCCAATGCCGCCCGTCACTTCATTCCGGCGTTTCTCGAGCTCGGCGGCAACGATCCACTCATCGTGGCGGCGAGCGCCGATCTTGAGCGCGCCACCGACGTCGCTTTGCGCTCGACCTGTCTGGCGACCGGCCAGGCTTGCCAGAGCATTGAGCGGGTCTACGTCGATCGTAAAATCTTTGAACCCTTCGTGACTCGCCTCGTCGAGAAAGCGAAGGGTATCGAGCCGAACTGGCCCGACATCCATCAGGGTACCATCGGTCCCTTCATTTTCGGTAAGCAGGCCGACGTGGTCGCCACGCAAATCGCCGATGCCGTCGCCAAGGGCGCGCGGGTGCTCTGCGGGGGTCAGATCGAAGATCATGGCGGCAAGTGGCTGCGACCGACGGTCATCGTCAACGTCGATCACCGCATGGCGCTCATGACTGAAGAAACCTTCGGACCCGTCATCCCGGTCATGCCCTTCGATACAGTCGATGAGGCCGTGGCGCTCGCCAACGACGGCGTCTACGGACTGTCGGCCGGTGTGATCGCGGGCACGCTCGAAGAAGCGGAGGTCATCGGTCGGCGCATCGACGCCGGTGGCATCAGCCTCAACGACGGCGCGCTCACGGCGCTCTGCCACGAAATGGAAAAGCACTCCTTCAAGTTGTCCGGGCTCGGCGGATCGCGCATGGGTCCTGCCGGCTACGTTCGTTTCTTCCGTCGCAAGGTGCTGATCCGTCAGCACGGCCAACCGGCTACGCTCGCGAGCGTGGCCGAATCGAATCTCAGCAAAGGAAAGTCTCCATGAGTAATCAGGACCTCGGTCTCCCCGAAATCAAAATCGATACCGCGAATCTCTATCGCGAAAACGTCTTCACAGATCGTCGCGCCGGAACTCTGCGACGCATGATTCCCATCCTTCCGGATGGTTCGCCCGATACCTCGCGAGCGGTCTTGTGGCTCGGTCAGACGCAGCTCATGACGCCGGGCGGCGTACTGCCGCTCGGTTTCGAGATCGATGCCAAAGATCTCGCTGAGGCGATTCAAAAATTTCCGGATGCCGTGAAGCAGGCGCTCGAAGATGCCATAGAAGAAGCGCAGCAGATGCGTCGCGAAGCGGCCTCACGCATCGTGGTGCCCGAGTCGGGCGCGGCACTCGGTCAGACGCTCGGCGGCAAGATCAAGATGCCCTAAAGCTCGGCGACCTGCCGATAGATTTCGGCGAACTCGGTCTGCGATTTGACGCAGACCGAGAGATCTTTGAGCAGTCCATCGTGCAGGTCGTAGATCCAGCCATGGATCTCAAGCGCCTTGCCGCGATCCCAGGCGCCTTGCACGATCGTGGTCTGTCCGACGTTCAGCACCTGCTCGATGACGTTGAGCTCGCAGAGTCGGCGCAGGCGGGCGGCTTCGTCGGGCAGTTCGTCGAGGCGCTCATGGTGCTTCCTCATGACGTCCTGCACATGTCGCAACCAGTTGTCGATGAGTCCGAGTCGATCGTTGCGCATGGCGGCGTGTACGCCACCGCAGCCATAGTGCCCGCAGACGATGACGTGCTCCACGTCGAGTACGTCGACGGCGTACTGCAGCACTGAGAGGCAATTGAGGTCTGTGTGCACCACGACATTGGCGACGTTGCGATGCACGAACAGCTCGCCCGGTAGCAAGCCGACGATTTCATTGGCGGGCACACGACTGTCTGCACAGCCGATCCAGAGATAGTTGGGCGATTGCTGACCCACCAGTTTTTCGAAGAACTCCGGGTCGCGTGCCGTGATGTCCGCAGACCACTCGCGATTGCGATCGAAAAGCGGTTTCAGACTGCGCATGAGATGTTGTGCTCGCTATCGTCAAAATTCATTCGGCGGCGATCGGCTCGCCCGCGGCCCCTTCGATCTTCGGTCGATCGGGGCGCAGGGTGCGGGCAAAGAATTGCACGACGGTGTCGTAGCCGTGCGGACCCGTCGAGCTGAAGCGGAGCAGCGCATGCTTGCTGCCGGGGTAGGGCATGACCTCGAAGGGTTTGCGTAAATCTTGCAGCCGCTTGAAGAGCGCCGTACTGTGCGTAAAGAGCACATTGTCATCGGCCAAGCCGTGCATGATGAGCAGCGGTCCGGCGAGCTTGCCCGCATGAGTCATGACGCTACCGTCGCGATAGCCCTCTGGGTTGTCTTCGGGCGTCCCCATGTAGCGTTCGGTGTAGTGCGTGTCGTAAAGCCGCCAGTCGGTGACCGGCGCACCCGAGACACCCGCCGCGAAATACCCCGGCGCTTTCACCATGCTCATCAGCGCCATGTAGCCGCCGTAGCTCCAACCAAAGACACCGATGCGCGTGCCGTCCACGAAGGGCAGAGTGCGAAGAAACTCGACACCTCGCACCTGATCCTCCACTTCAACCGCGCTCATGCGCCGATAGAGCGCACCCTCGAACGCGCGACCGCGGAACGCGGAGCCGCGGTTGTCGACGGTGAACACCACGTAGCCTTGTTGCGCGAGGTATTGCCGGAATAAACCACCCCAGGCGCGACGCACGTTTTGTACGCCGGGACCGCCGTACACCTCGACGATGACGGGGTAGCGTCGACCCGCCTGCATGCCGACGGGTTTCGTGAGTTGGTAATGCAGCGTCTGTCCATCGCTTGCCGTGAGCGTACCGAACTCGGTCGGTCGATGCAGCGGAAGATACGGCGCGTAGGGATGCGAGTCGTCGAGTCGGTTCGCCACGAGCACGTCGATCAAGCTGCCATCGGTTCGGCGTAGGCTCAGCGCGGGCGGAGAGTCGGGTGTCGAGAACGTATCGAGCCAATACTTGCCATCGGTGGACAGGCTGTTGCCATGCCAGCCCGATTCTTTGCTCAGGCGCTTGATGCCGCGTTCGATACCTGCCGCATCCGACGGCCCGTCGAGCGGCGCGACGTAGAGATGACGCTCGAGCGGCGTATCGCGATTGGCTGTGAAGTAGACGAGACCGCGCGCTTCATCGACCGTCTCGAGGGCGCGCTCGCGACCACTGCCGGCCACCATCCACGGCCCTGCCGTAATCGGTCGCAGTAATCGCCCGTCGTTATCGAACAAATAAAGATGATCGTAACCGCTGCGCGCCGACGACCAGATGAAGGCTGGGCGCTGCTTCAGAAAGGTGAGTTCGTCGTGCAGGTCGACCCAGGTGTCACTGCGCTCTTCGATGAGCAAGCGTGCGGCGCCGGAGCTCGCATCGACTCGCCAGAGCTGCAGCAATTTCTGATTGCGCGGTTGACGCTGCACGGCGAGCGCCGAGGAGTCCGGGAACCAATTAATGCGCGCGAGATAACCCTCGCCCGCCGAAGCGGCCGTCAATTCGCGATCGGTCGACTGCGCGAGATCGTGAACGAACACGTCGACACGCGCATTCGGGCGACCGGCGGCGGGGTAGCGCTGGCGAATGACCTTCACCGAGTCAGCGTAGATTTCGAAGCGCTCGAGTTCGTCGACGGGCGACTCATCGACACGGGTATAGGCGATGCGGCGCTCATCCGGCGACCACCAATAGCCCGTGCTGCGATCCATTTCTTCTTGGGCAATGAATTCGGCGACGCCGTAGGAAACAAGGCCGCTGCCTTGGCGCGTGATTGCCCGTTCACGTCCACTCGCGAGCTCGAGCACGAACAAATTTTGATCGCGCACATAGCTCACGTAGCGACCACGCGGCGAAAATCGGGCGTCGGTCTCGGCGCCGGGTGTGGAGGTGAGTCGGCGTACCGCTTCAGTGGTGGAGGCCGCGCGCAGATCGTAGAGGTAGAGGTCGCCCGCCAAGGGAATGAGCAGATATCGCGAATTCGGCGAGAACTCGTAATCGACGATTCCGGCGAGGGAGGACGTCCGCGCGCGTTCGCGTCGAGCTTCTTCTTCTGGCGAGAGCTTACCTTCGTCGGCCACGAGCGCTGCCGAATCGACAAGCAGCCGGGTGCGACCCGTGGTGGTGTCGTAGGCCCAGACGTCGAGGCGATCTTTGGCGTCAGGCTTGCCTTGCAAATACGTGACAAGCTTGCCGTCGGGCGAGAATCGCGCGCCGCGCAGCGAGGGACCGGAGAGGTCGGGCGCAGCGAACAGGCGGTCGATGGTCAGTCGCTGCGGCGTGGCGGCCGAGGCGGGTAGTGATAGGGCGAGGAGGGCGAGCGCCCCGAGGGAGCGAACTCCAAGGGAGAGCGATTTGAAGGTGCTGCACATCATGCTTCGGTGTCCAGTAACATGCGTCATCCAGATGAAACCCAGTGTAGAGAGGAATATGTCCCATCGCCACTCGCGACGCCTCGCGCTCGCCACCGCTCTGCTTGCCACGATCGTTGCCCAGGTTGCCATGACCGAAAACAAAGCCGCTTCTGCTTCGTTGTCCTACCCGACGGTCACGCGGGGTTCCGTCGTCGACATCTATCACGGCAAGTCGGTGGCCGATCCCTACCGCTGGCTCGAGCAGCCCGAGCTGCCCGCCACCCGTGAGTTCGTCGCCGCGCAAAATGCACTCACCAAGCCCTGGCTCGAGGCCTTGCCGCGGCGCAACTGGATCCAAACGCGTCTGACCGACCTCTGGAACTTCGAGCGGGTCGGTGTGCCGCGCAAAAAGGGCGGTAAGTATTTCTTTGTTCGCAACGACGGCCGTCAGAACCAGAGCGTGCTCTACGTCGCCGACTCGCTGCAGGCGACGCCGCGCGTGCTTTTCGATCCTAACGTCGCCAGCCGCGACGCGACGGTTGCACTGGCTCGCTACGAGCCGTCGCCGGATGGCAGTCTCATCGCGTATTCCCTCTCGGACGGGGGCACCGACTGGGAGATCTGGAAATTCCGCAGAACCTCCGACGGCGTCGATCTTCCGGACGAGCTGCGCTTCACCAAGTTCTGGGAGCTCTCCTGGGCGCCCGATGGTTCCGGCGTTTATTACAGCCGTTATCCGCGCCGCGCGGATGACGCCTCGCGTGGCGACGATCAAGGCCAGCCGGTGGTTTACTTCCATCGTCTCGGCGAGGCTCAGGATCGCGACACCGAAATCTACCGCGTACAAAATCATCCCCGTCGCGTCCCGACCGCCAGCGTCTCGGACGATGGTCGCTGGCTCTTCGTGTCGATGTTCGATGGTTATCGCTCGAACGGCATCGATCTCATCGACCTGCGCAATCCGAAGGCCCCGCCACGTACGCTCTTCGGAGCGTGGGATGCGCGCTATTCGGTCATCGGCAGCGAGGGCGACACGCTCTACGTCGTCACCACCCAAAACGCGCCGCAGAGCCGAATCATCGCCGTCGACGCGCGCGATCCCTCGCCGCAAAAGTGGCGAGAGCTCGTGCCGCAAGATACGCTCGCTCTCGATGAAGCCAGTTTCGTCGGGGGTCGGATCATCGTGCGCTACGTACGCGATGCGCACGGCGTGGCGCGCGTATTCGATCGTGATGGGCGCGCGCTCGGCGACGTGCCCGTACCGGGACTCGGCACCCTTGCGGGTTTTGGCGGCAACGCCACCGACACGGAGACTTTCTTTGCCTACTCCGATTACCTGCGCCCCGGGCAGGTGCTACGCCTCGATCTCGGCAATCTGACGACGAGCGTCTGGCGTACGCCGGCTTTCGGTGCCGACACCTCGCGCTATGTGACGCGGCAGGTGTTCTACACTAGTAAAGACGGCACGCGTGTGCCCATGTTCATCACGCATCAACGTGATCTCGTGAAGAACGGTCAGACGCCGACGCTGCTCTACGGTTACGGCGGTTTCAATGTGTCGGTGACCCCGACCTTCCGTCCCACCGTCATCACCTGGCTCGAAATGGGCGGTATTTACGTCGAGGCTAATTTGCGCGGCGGCGGCGAGTACGGCGAGCCCTGGCACGAGGCGGGTACCAAGACGCGCAAGCAAAACGTGTTCGATGATTTCATTGCAGCCGCCGAATATCTCGTTCGCGAGGGCTACACTAATCCGCGTCGGCTCGCCATCTCGGGGCGCAGTAACGGCGGTTTGCTCGTCGGCGCAACCTTGCTGCAGCGACCCGATCTCTTCGCAGCCGCGCTGCCCGGCGTAGGCGTACTCGACATGCTTCGCTATCACACGGCGAGCGCGAATGCGCGCCAGTGGTCGTCGGACTATGGTCTCTCGGAAGACCCCAAAGAATTCAAGGCGTTGCTCGCGTACTCGCCCGTGCATAACGTGAAGCCCGGCACCTGCTATCCACCCACGCTCATCACGACGGCCGATCGTGACGATCGCGTGGTGCCGTGGCATAGCTACAAGTTTGCTGCGGCGCTGCAGCACGGACAGGGCTGCGCGTCACCCATCCTGCTGCGGGTCGAGACGCGCGCTGGTCACGGTGCAGGCAAACCCACTTGGATGCAGATCGAAGATTTCGCAGATCAATGGGCGTTCGTTGCTGAAATGCTCGGCATGAAGACGCCCTGAGGGGGGTCAGGCCTTGGCGCTCGGTCGCGCGGCGATGGCCGCGTGCCAGCGCCCGAGGCCAAGCTGATCCGGCTGCACCCGAATGCCCGAGGGCTTGCCGAACTCCAAGGTCGTGAACGCGACGATATCGGCAAAGCTGAACGTATCGCCCGCGACGAACGCCTGATTCGACAGCAGCGCATCGAAGCGTCGCCATTCAGCGAGTACTTGCTCACGCGCGAGCGCACCGTACTCGGCAATTTGGGTCACGCGACCCTGCCAAAACTTGTGGCCATGACGAAAAGCGTGCGTCGTCGGCATGTAAATTCGGAACATGAGCTCTAGCGTCATCGCTTCGATGCGCGCGCGTTCAAGAGGCGTCGTGCCGAACAGCGCAGGTTCGGGATAGAGCGTCTCAAGATATCGGCAGATGGCGAGCGACTCGCGCAGGCGGGTGCCGTCGTCGAGTTCGAGCACCGGGACTTCGCCGAGCGGATTCACCTCACGAAAAGCAGCACCACCGGTTTCATTGGTGGCAATGTCGACGGGTATCCGAGTGAGGGTGATACCACGCGCCTCAAGGCCTTTTTCGGCAATGAACATGCGGACACGTCGCGGACTCGGCGCGAATCCGTTGTCGTAGAGCTTCATTTAGTGGCAGCAGATGAGATCGAAAGGCACGTCGGTTTCGACTTGGCGGGCGCGCTCGTTGAGGCCTTGCCAGCTGACGAAGCGAACGCTCGCACGATAGTGACTGCCGCTGATTTCAGGGAAAACACCGAGTTCGGCAGGCACCGATACACGCAGCAGTTGCACGGGTTGGCCGCGATCGAATGCGATGTGGAACACACCGTTCGCGGCGACCTCGCTACGCACTCGACCGCTCTGACGGGTCAGCCACAACAACTCGGCAATCGAGTCGCAAAGCGGGCGCAGTAGCGCAAGCCAATCACTGAGTGCCTGTTCGCGCGTGGCGTTCGGTTGCGCGAGCCAGTACGACAAGTCCGGCAGATCAAAGTCGCAGGTGCCGCCTGGAATGGCGCTGCGATGACGGATCGCGGCGAGGAACGGCGAGTCGCGCAAAGGCTGCAAGCGCGAGGAGTCCGCGGTCAACAGTTCGGTGCGCAAACGCGAAAGGTTGGAGACGAGGGCTTGCAGTCGATCGACGTCGATGTTGGGGCGACGTTGAAACTCCGTGTACACCGCCATCTGTCGTTCGAGTTCTTTGAGAACGTCAGCGCGAATGTCGCTGCGCGTGATGATGGCGATGATGTCGAGCAGGCTGGTGATGGCGGCTCGACTCGTCCACTGCGAACTCGAGTGCGCGTGGAAGAGGCCCTGCGAATAAAGGAAATCGAGACGCAAATAGGCGCGCATCCGCTCGTTGAGCGGTTGCTCGAACACCAAGGGCTCCCCGTTGCCGGCCGGCGTCGCGGCTGCCCCCTCTGCGGCCACCTCGGTCATCCGGCTATTCTGTAACAGCACGCCCCCGATCGCTACCCAGATCTTTCCGTTGTGGAGGGTGCGCGAGTGGGTGAAGCCAGTGTGAGATAACGCTGGTGCAGCGAGCGGACGGCGCTTTCTAGGGCCGAGAGATCTCCATCGTTCACGATAATGTCATCGGCGATCGCAAGGCGCGCGGTCCGACTCGATTGGGCGGCAAGTACCGCGCGGGCGGCCGCTTCATCCACCTGATCCCGTGCCATGACCCGCGCGACTTGCACGGATTCGGGGCAATCCACGACGAGCACGCGATCGAGGTCCCGACGCCCTCCGGTTTCGGCGAGCAACGGAATCGCATTGATGACGTAAGGCCCCTGGGATTCCTGATTGAGGGTCTGCATCCGCGCCCGAATTTTTGGGTGGGTGATGGCCTCGAGGTCGCTTCGCGCCAAAGGATCGGCGAACACGATCGACCGCAAGGCGCGTCGGTCGAGTTGACCTTCGGCATCGAGCACCCCGGGACCAAAGCGCGCAACGATGGCGGCAAGACCCTCGCTGCCCGGCGCGACCACTTCGCGTCCGATCACGTCACTGTCGATCACCGGCACGCCGAGCGCAGCAAAGTATTCGGCGACTCGCGACTTGCCGCTGGCGATGCCTCCGGTGAGTCCCACACGAAACATCGCTCAGTACCCCACCGAATCTTTGAGTAACATCACGAGCCAACCGGCGACGGCGAGAAACGGACCGAAAGCCAGCGGCTGCTCGCGAGATCGACCAAAGAAAAAGACGAGCGCTAGACCCACAACGGCGCCGGCGACGGAGGCGATGAGAATGACCGGTATCAGCGCTGTGGGCCCGAGCCACGCGCCGAGCGCGGCAAAGAGTTTGAAATCACCGTAGCCCATGCCTTCCTTGCCGGTGATTATTTTGAACAGATGATAGAAGAACCACAGCGACAGGTAACCGACGATGGCACCGATCACGGCCGTGCGTACGTCACCGGCGAGGCTCGCGGCGAGTCCGATCCACAGTAATGGCAGCGTGAGTTGGTCGGGCAGGTAGTGCGTGTCGTAGTCGATGACGGCGAGCGGAATGAGAAATGCCGTCACGAGCAGCGCAGACCAGACCTCGATGCTTGCGCCAAACTTGAGCGCCACGAGCGCGAAGGCGATCGAAGTCCCGATCTCGATGAGTGGATAGCGCCACGAGATCGCCGCGCCGCAGGCCGCGCAGCGTCCGCGCAGCACCGCCCACCCGAGCACCGGAACGAGATGCCACGCGCGAATACGCGTTTCACACGCCGGACAGTGCGATCGCGGGGCGATGAGATCGTAGCGAGACGAGGAGATCGGCCGACCCTCGAGGTCGGCGCACTGCTCGCGCCATTCGCGTTCGAGCATGCGGGGCAGGCGGTGAATGACGGTGTTGAGGAAGCTGCCCACGATGAGGCCGAGCAGGGCCGCGACCACCGGAAACACCTCCGGCGCAGCCAACGCATGGAGGCTTTGCAACATCGAGGAGAGCACATCCGACATTAACGGTTCCCTTAACCTCGGGTTTCGACGAAAATACGAGTTTAGTCCAGCAGGTCGGGGGTCTCGATGAATCTTCACGAATATCAGGCGAAAGAAGTCTTTTCGGCGTACGGAATACCCGTTCCGACCGGCCGCGTAGCGGCCACGCCCGAGGAGGCGGTCGCTGCGGCGGAAGCGCTCGGCGGTCAGGTCTGGGTCGTGAAGGCGCAGGTTCACGCCGGTGGTCGCGGCAAGGCGGGCGGCGTCAAGCTCGCGCGCGACACCAACGCGGTACGCGAGGCCGCAAAAGCCATGCTCGGTACGCGTTTGGCGACCAAGCAAACAGGACCCGAGGGTTTGCCGGTTGATCGCGTCTACGTCGAGACCGGTTCGGCTATCGATCGCGAAATCTACCTCTCGCTGACGCTCAATCGCGAGAAGGGTTTCATCGCGATGGTGGGTTCGGCGGCGGGCGGCATGGACATCGAAGAAGTCGCTGAGCACTCGCCCGAAAAAATCACCACCGTAAACATTCATCCGGCAGCGGGTCTGCAGCCGTATCAGTGCCGCCGTATGGCGTTCGCGCTCGGCTTCAAAGACGCGCAGATCGCGCAATTCCAAAAAATTGCGATGGCGCTCTACCAGCTTTATCTCGACAAGGACGCAAGTCTGCTCGAGGTCAACCCGCTGATCGTCACCAAAGCCGGTGATCTTGTCGCCCTCGACGCCAAGATCAACATCGACCCCAATGCCACGTATCGCCAGAAGGCGCTCGCGGCCATGCGTGATACCGCACAAGAAGACCCGATGGAGTTGCAGGCGAGCCAGCACGACCTCAACTACGTCTCGCTCGATGGCGACATCGCTTGCATGGTCAACGGTGCGGGCCTTGCCATGGCGACCATGGATCTCATCAAGTTGCATGGCGGATCGCCGGCGAACTTCTTGGACGTGGGTGGCGGCGCGACTGCCGAACGCGTCACCATCGCCTTCAAGCTCATTCTCTCGAACCCGAAGGTGAAGGCGATTCTCGTCAATATCTTTGGCGGCATCGTGCGCTGCGACCTCATCGCCGAGGGCGTTATCACGGCCGTCAAGAACGTGGGTGTCAAAGTGCCGGTGGTCGTGCGCCTCGAAGGCACGAACGCCGAGAAGGCGCGCGAGATGTTGGCCTCGAGCGGGCTCAAGGTCATCGCCGCCAAAGACCTCACCGATGCGGCGCAAAAAGTCGTCGCTGCCGCGCGCTAACGCACATCGCCATTCGCGCACGCCCCACAAGCTGACAGGATTCGATTCATGAGCATTCTCGTCGACAAGAACACCAAAGTGATCTGCCAGGGCTTCACCGGTAAGCAAGGCACTTTCCACTCCGAACAATGCATCGCCTACGGCACGCAGGTCGTCGGTGGCGTCACGCCAGGGCGCAGGGGTGAAAAGCACCTCGATTGTCCGGTGTTCGACACCGTGCACGATGCCGTCGTCGCCACGGGCGCCAACGCTTCAATGATTTACGTCCCGGCGGCGTATGCGGCCGATGCGATTCTCGAAGCAGCCGATGCGGGCATCGAGCTCATTGTGTGCATCACCGAGGGCATCCCGGTGAACGACATGGTGCGCGTGAAGACCGCGCTCGCCGGCTCGAAGTCGCGACTCATCGGCCCGAACTGCCCGGGCATCATCACGCCGGGCGAGTGCAAGATCGGCATCATGCCGGGCTTCATCCACAAGCCGGGCTGCGTGGGCATCGTGTCGCGTTCCGGCACGCTCACTTACGAAACCGTCTTCCAGACCACCAACAACGGTCTCGGCCAGAGCACCTGCGTCGGTATCGGTGGCGATCCGGTCCGGGGTCTCAATTTCATTGACGTGCTCGCGCTCTTCCAAAGTGACCCGAAGACCGAAGGCATCGTGATGGTCGGCGAAATCGGTGGCAGCGACGAAGAGGCGGGTGCCGAGTTCATCCGTCAACACGTCACGAAGCCAGTTGTCGCCTACATCGCCGGGGTCACTGCTCCGCCGGGCAAGCGCATGGGTCATGCGGGCGCCGTCATCGCGGGTGGCAAGGGCACGGCCGCCGATAAATTCCGTGCTCTCGAGGCGGCAGGTGTGCGCACGGTTCGATCTCCGGCCGAACTCGGCTCGGCGATCGAAGAGCAGTTGCGCAAGCGCCGGAAGGCTTGACGAGCGAGTCGCTGCGAATCGCCCTCGCGCAGGTGAACCTGCTCGTGGGCGATGTGGGTGGCAACGCCGCCCGCGTGTTGCAGGCCGCGGCCGAAGCGAGCGCTTCAGGCGCCGATCTCGTCGTGTTTCCCGAGCTCACGCTCGCTGGCTATCCGCCTGAAGATCTGCTTTTTCATCGTGGCTTTCGTCAGCAGGTCGAGGCCACCCTCACGCGCTGCATCGAGTCAAAGAATTCGGTCGCCATGCTGGTGGGCTTTCCGGAGTACACCGACCACGGGCTTTACAACACCGTCGCCTGGATCGAGAACGGCACCGAGCGGGCGCGCTATCGGAAGGCCTGTCTGCCCAATTACGGTGTCTTCGACGAACAGCGCTATTTCGCACGCGGCGGCGCGCCCTGCGTGCTCGAACACCGGGGCATCAAGATCGGCGTGCTAATTTGCGAGGACATCTGGCAAGAGGCGCCTGCCAAGGCCGCTCGCGCAGCAGGCGCAGAGCTGCTGATCGTCACCAATGCCTCGCCGTACGAGCAGGGCAAGCAGGCTTCGCGGGAATCCATGCTCCGAGCGCGCGCCCTCGAAAACGCGCTGCCGGTGGTTTACGTCAATCTCGTGGGCGGCCAAGACGAGCTCGTTTTCGATGGACAAAGTGTCGTCATCGATGCGAACGGCGAGGTCGTGCATCGCTCGCCGGCGTTCGTCGAATCTTTGGACGGCATAGAGTTCGTGCGCGCCGCTTCAGGCGCCGTCGTGCCCGTCCAACGCGACAAAATTACCGAACCGCAGGACGATGCGGCCGAGATCTATCAGGCGCTCGTGCTCGGCGTGCGCGACTATGTCGGCAAGCATCGATTTCCGGGCGTGGTACTCGGCTTGTCGGGGGGTATCGACTCTGCGCTCACGCTCGCCATTGCCGTCGATGCGCTCGGTGCCGAGCGCGTGCAGGCCGTGATGATGCCGTCGCGGTATACCTCGCAACTCAGTCTCGATGAAGCAGCCGCGCAGGCCATCCGTCTCGGCATCAAATATTCTGTCATCCCCATCGAAGACATGTTCGATGCGACGCTCGCGGCCTTGCGCGAGGAGTTCGCCGGTCGCGAGCCCGACGCCACCGAAGAAAACATCCAGTCGCGCTGTCGCATGCAGTTGCTGATGGGTATTTCCAACAAGACCGGACGTATGCTGCTGACGACGGGCAACAAGAGCGAGATGGCCGTGGGCTACGCCACGCTCTATGGTGATATGGCGGGCGGCTTCGCGCCTATCAAAGATTGCAGCAAGCTCATCGTCTATCGGCTTGCTGCGTATCGCAATGCGATCGCGCTCGCGGCGGGAGAAGCGCCGGTGATTCCGGTGAAGGTGATCGAGCGTCCGCCCTCGGCGGAACTGCGACACGATCAAAAAGATGCCGACTCTTTGCCGCCCTACGAGTTACTCGATCCCATCCTCGAGGCCTTCATCGAGCACGATCTATCTGTCGATGAGATCGTCGCCCGCGGATTCGATCGCGCAACCGTGGGGCGCGTGCTCGATCTCGTCAAACGCAACGAATACACGCGCCGCCGGGTGTTCGCGTGAGTCGTAGAGGGTTCGGACGCGACTGGCGCTATCCGATTACGAGCGGCTATCGACGCTGAGGTCAGCGCCCGGCGCGCGAGCCGCAACGCCTGCCCATCAGCCCCAGAGTTTCCACCAGGGTTTTTTGATCGGCACCACTTTCTCGGCGACTCCACCATAGTTGGCGGCGTAGAGCTCGCGAGTCTGCGCGGCCAGCTCTTTCATGCCAAGACGCTCGTAGCACTCGATCATCACTTCGAGCGCCTCGCGCACGGCAGGCGCACCGTCGTACTGATCGACGGTTTCTTTGGCGCGACGTGCGGCACCGACCCAGGCGCCACGTTCCATGTAGTGACGCGCAACGTAGATTTCGTAATCGGCGAGGCGATTGCGCAGGAAGATCATGCGACGACGCGCATCGTGCGCATACTCGCTGCGTGGATAGTCTTCGACCACTTTGCGGAACGAGTTGAAGGCGCGCAGGGCGGTCTGCGGCGGACGCTCGTCGAGGTCGACGTTGAACCAGCGCTCAAATAAATTGGCGGAGCGTTCGAAGTCGACGAGACCTTTGATGTAATAGGCGTAGTCGAGGCGCGGATGAGTGGGGTTCTCGCGCATGAAGGTGTCGGCTTGATCGAGCGCCGACTCAGTCTCGCGACCTTTGTAGTACGCGTAGATGAGATCGAGGCGAGCCTGACGCGTTTCGGCGCCGAACGGATAACGCGCGACGAGTGCCTCGTAAAGACGAATGGCGTTGTCGTAGTCCTGATTGTCGAGCGCCTTGCGCGCCCGCTCGTACACCACAGCGGCCCCGCCGCGGGCGGGGTCGAGTTCCTCGCGACCCGAGGCGCAAGCGCCGATCACGAGCAGCAGGCCGAGCACGAGTCCGGTACGCAGCAGGCGCTGCCAGGACCTCATCACAGAAAATTCGCCGTTGGGCTCGCGCATCGGGATTGTTGGATTCCGGGTGTCAGGGACGGGCATTATATCCGAGCGCATGTCCTCCCCGGAGATTCACGAACTCACGCTCCCCGATTCCCTTGCGGGCGAGCGACTCGATGTCGCCCTGGCGCAATTGCTGCCGCAGTATTCGCGGGCGCGATTGCAACGCTGGATCGACGAGGGTCGCGTCCGCATCGAGGGCGTCGTCCCTGCGCGGCGGGAACCCGTTCGCGGTGGTGCCCAGGTAAGGATCGAGGCTGAGTTCATCGCCGACGACCGAGTGAGCGCCGGCGCGCCGGCGGTGCCGTTTCGTGTCGTGCACCGCGACGCCGCGATTTTCATCATCGACAAGCCGGCGGGTCTCGTCGTGCATCCGGGTGCTGGCATCCAAGACGGCACGCTACAAAACGCCTTGCTCGAACTCGACCCGAAGCTCAACCGAGTCCCGCGCGCCGGCATCGTGCACCGACTCGACAAAGACACGTCGGGGTTGCTTGTCGTCGCGCGTACGCCGGAGTCGCAAGCGACGCTTGTTCGGGCGCTCGCCGAGCGCGACATGGGTCGCGAGTATCTCGCGCTCTGTCAGGGCGTGATGACCGGTGGCGGCACCATCAACGAACCGATCGGCAGGCATCGCACGCAGCGCACACGCATGGCCGTACGCGGCGACGGTCGCGAAGCCATCACGCATTACCGCATCGAGCGTCGTTTCGGGGCGCACACGCTCGTGCGGGTGCAGCTTGAGACGGGTCGTACGCATCAGATCCGCGTGCATTTAGTGCATATCGGTCATCCGGTCGTCGGCGATCCGGTTTATGGCGGCAGGCGCCGTATTCCGGCGGGCGTTGCGCCGGCGGTCCGTGAGGCGATGGCCGCTTTTGGCCGACAAGCGCTACACGCTGCGCGTTTGACGCTTACGCATCCGACGACGGGGCGCGAAGTCAGTTTCGAGTCTCCGCTGCCCAAAGATTTCACGAAGCTGCTCAAAATATTGAGCGAGGGTGAGACGTCGGCCGAGGGCGGCGCATGACAGTGCCTGTCCTCGAACCACGTTGGGCGGCGCCAGCGCAGGTGCGCGCCGCGTTTTCTTTGCGTAGCGGTGGGGCGAGCGAACCCCCTTGGGATACTTTGAACCTCGGCGTTCACGTCGGCGACGATCCGGCGGCGGTGATCGAGAACCGACGTCGACTTGCCAACGCGCTGCGTCTGCCCGCCGAACCCGTGTGGCTCGATCAGGTGCACGGCTGCGACGTGTTCGAGGTCGACGAACACTCGCGTCCCGCTGCGGGCGTACGACCCCGCGCCGATGCCCTCGTCACGCGCTCGCGCGGCGTCGTGCTCGCGATCCAGGTGGCCGATTGTCTGCCCGTGCTCTTCTCGAGTCGGGACGGTCGCGTGTTGGGTGCGGCCCATGCCGGCTGGCGCGGTCTTGCTGCGGGCGTGCTCGAGGCTACGGTTGCCGCCATGGCGACCCCGGCCGCCAAGCTGGTCGCCTGGCTCGGGCCGTCCATCGGTCCCGCCCACTTCGAAGTCGGTGACGAGGTCCGCGAGGCGTTTCTGGCGGCGCAGTCGTCGTTAGCCCCCCAACCGATCAATGCCAAGGCTCAGGGCGCCATCGAGGCCGCATTCCAGCGCAACCCCAAGGGGCGATGGCAATGCGATCTTCCGGCGCTGGCGCGGCAGCGGCTGGCGGCGATCGGCGTGACTCAGGTGGATGGCGGGGACTGGTGTACGGCCGCCGATCCGGTCCGGTTCTTCTCCCACCGGCGCGATCAGCGGACCGGCCGGATGGCGGCCCTGATCTGGTGCCCCTGATATGGTGTTAGAATATAACACTCCATGGACACCCTCCCGGCGATCCTCCTGTTCACCGCGCTCGGTGGGGTGCTCTCGGCCCTGATCGCGGGCGTGTTCCTGTTGCTTCCGAACGAGCGCCGGGACCGCATCCTGCCCCACAGCGTGAGCTTTGCCACCGGTACGCTGCTGGCCACAGCGCTGCTCGCGCTCATCCCCCATGCCATGTCCGGCGCCGGCCCCTTCAAAGTGCACGGCGTGGGCGTGGCGCTGCTCTGTGGCATCGCAATTTTCTTTGTGCTCGAAAAATTCCTGTTGTGGCGACACTGTCACACCGAGGCCGTGGAGACAGCGCACACGCACGAGCACCATCGTCGCGAAGCCTCAGGTTGGCTCACCATGGTGGGCGACGGTCTGCACAATTTCATTGACGGTGTGCTGATTGCAGCGGCGTTTTTGACGGACTTCCATCTCGGTGTCGTGACGACCTTCGCGATCTTGGCCCACGAAATTCCGCAAGAAGTTGGCAACTTCGCCGTACTGCTGCATGGTGGGTTCAGCCGCTTGCGCGCGCTGACCTGGAACGTGCTCTCGAGTCTCACGGCCGTGCTCGGCGGACTCGTCGGCTGGTACGCGCTGCACGATGCCATGGCCCTGTTGCCCTACGCGCTCGCGGTGGCGGCGGCGAGCCTGCTCTACGTCGCGGTCGCCGACCTCATCCCCGGTCTGCACAAACGCACCGATCTGCGCGCCAGCGCTTTCCAGGTGTTTTGGATCGGCGTGGGCATCGGACTCGTCATCCTCGCCGAGTCGCAGCTGCACTGATTCGGGGGCATCGCGGCCCGCCGCACCCTTGAAAGCCTTGCCGATGCCCTAACTTAGGAGGGTGATCCGTTACGGCTCACGCGAGGGCAGCGCTCATGCGCCAAGACAAGCTGACCGAAAAATTCCGCCAAGGCCTCGGCGAGGCCCAATCGCTCGCGCTTGGCCGCGATCACCAAATCATTGAACCCGCGCACGTAATGCTCGCGCTGCTCGACCAGCAGGGCGGTACCGTACGGCCCTTGCTCGCCAAGGCGGGTGGCAACGCCCAGCGCCTGCGTGGCGATTTGCTGGCCGCCCTCGATCGCCTGCCCAAGGTGGAAGGCACACCGGGCGAGATCCATATCTCGAACGATCTGCAGCGACTGCTCAACGTTACTGACAAACTGGCGCAGGGCAGAGGCGATCAGTTCATCTCGAGTGAGCTCTTCGTACTCGCGGCCTTCGAAGATCGCGCGCTGCTCGCTCGACTTTTGAAGGACGCTGGTTTTTCGAAGGCGGCAATCGAGAAAGCGATCGACGAAATTCGTGGCGGCGAGAAAGTGCAGGACCCGAATGCCGAAGAAGGCCGGCAGGCACTTGAGAAATTCACCATCGATCTCACCAAGCGTGCGAGTGACGGCAAGCTCGATCCGGTGATCGGTCGCGACGACGAGATTCGGCGCACCATCCAGGTGCTGCAGCGTCGCACCAAAAATAATCCGGTGCTCATCGGTGAGCCGGGCGTGGGTAAGACCGCGATCGTCGAAGGTCTTGCGCAGCGCATCATCAACGGCGAGGTGCCCGAGAGCCTGCGCAACAAGCGCATTCTGGCGCTCGACATGGGCGCACTCATTGCGGGTGCCAAATTTCGCGGCGAGTTCGAAGAACGTCTTAAAGGTGTACTCAATGATTTGGCCAAGCAGGAAGGGCAGGTCATTCTTTTCATTGATGAGCTGCACACCATGGTCGGCGCCGGCAAAGCCGAGGGCGCCATGGACGCCGGCAACATGCTGAAGCCTGCGCTTGCGCGCGGCGAACTGCATTGCGTAGGCGCCACCACGCTCGACGAATATCGCAAGTACATCGAGAAGGACGCGGCCCTCGAGCGACGGTTCCAGAAGGTGTTGGTCGATGAGCCTTCGGTCGAAGACACCATCGCCATCCTGCGTGGTCTGCAAGAGCGCTACGAAGTGCACCATGGCGTCGACATCACCGACCCGGCCATCGTTGCGGCGGCGACGCTATCGCATCGGTATATCGCGGACCGTCAATTGCCCGATAAAGCGATTGACCTGATCGACGAGGCTGGAGCGCGCATTCGCATGGAGATCGACTCCAAGCCCGAAGCGCTCGACAAACTCGAGCGGCGCATTATCCAGCTGAAGATCGAGCAGGTTGCGCTGCAAAAAGAGAAGGACGAGGCCACGCGTAAGCGACTTGCGGCCCTCGAGGACCATCTCGCGCAACTCGAGCGCGAGTACGCCGACCTCGAAGAAATCTGGAAGGCCGAGAAGGCAACGCTGCAGGGCGCCTCGGGCATCAAAGAAGAACTCGAGAAAGTGCGCACCGAACTCGATGCAGCGCGACGTCGCAGCGATCTGACGCGCATGGCCGAGCTGCAATATGGGCGTATCCCTGAGCTCGAAAAGAAGCTTGCGGCGGCGCAAGCGGCCGAGGGCAAAGCGACGCAGCTCGTACGCAATAAAGTCACGGACGAAGAAATCGCCGAGGTCGTCTCCAAGTGGACCGGCATCCCAGTCTCCAAAATGCTCGAGGGCGAGAAAGAAAAACTCCTGCGCATGGAAGAAGCACTATCGCGCCGCGTCGTGGGGCAAGAAGAGGGCGTGCGCATCGTTTCGAATGCCATTCGACGCTCGCGCGCCGGGCTGTCGGATCCGCGCCGACCGAATGGTTCGTTTCTGTTCCTCGGACCGACGGGCGTTGGCAAGACCGAGCTTTGCAAGGCGCTCGCCGAGTTTCTCTTCGATACCGAAGAGTCGATGGTGCGCATCGATATGTCGGAATTCATGGAGAAGCACTCGGTCGCGCGGCTCATCGGCGCGCCTCCGGGTTACGTCGGATACGAAGAGGGCGGTTATCTCACCGAGGCCGTGCGTCGTCGTCCCTACGCCGTGATCCTGCTCGACGAAGTCGAGAAGGCGCATCCGGACGTCTTCAATGTGTTGCTGCAGGTACTCGATGACGGACGCCTAACCGATGGACAAGGCCGCACCGTCGATTTCCGCAACACTGTCGTGATCATGACTTCGAACCTCGGTTCGCAGGTCATCCAGGAACACGCCGGTGAAAAGAACTACGTCCGCATGAAGACGGCCGTGCTCGAAATCGTGCAGCAGAACTTCCGACCCGAGTTCGTCAATCGCATCGACGACATCGTCGTCTTCCATCCGCTTGGCACGGAGCAGATCCGCTCCATCGTCGATATTCAGCTTGGCCAGTTGCGCAAGCGCCTCGTCGAGCGCGGGCTCGATCTCGCCCTCGATGACCGGGCGCGCGATCTGCTCGGTGAAGCCGGGTTCGATCCGGTGTATGGGGCTCGTCCGCTCAAGCGAGCGATCCAGCAACAGATCGAAAATCCGCTGGCGCAGCAGCTGTTGCAGGGGCGTTATGCGCCGGGCGATCGCATCCACGTGAGTGTCGGCGAGGACGGTCGCTTGGCGTTTGGGAAGACCGCATGAGCAAAGGCCGCACGACCAAGCGCGGGGTCAGCGAGCCGTTATAATCTCTCGCCATGCCGTTTTACGAATACGAGTGCCGGGCCTGCGGGGCACAGACCGAGGTCCTGCAAAAAATTTCCGACAAGCCGCTGCGCAAGTGCGAAAAGTGCGGCAAGAGCTCGCTCATCAAACTCGTGTCTGCGCCGATCTTCCGGCTGAAGGGCGGCGGTTGGTACGAGACGGACTTCAAGTCGGACCAGGACCGCAAACGCAATCTCGCCGGCGAAGGCGACGAGAAGCCGAAGTCCGAATCGAAGGACGCTGAAGGTTCGAAGGCGGATGCGCCCAAGGCGGACGCTGCCAAGGCCGACGCTGCCAAGGCCGACGCATCCAAAAGCGAGAGCTCAAAGTCCGCTGCTACGCAGTCGGCGTCCGCCAAATCGACGCGCAGCCATAAATCGACGCGCAGCAAGGCCGCTGGGAAACCTTCGCGCGCCAAACCTCGCAAGGCCAAGTGATGACCACCGCGCTGTCCCGGCTCCTCGAGAGTGAGCGGGCAGCCTTCGTTGCGAGTCGACCGCGTTCGCGCGAGTTGGCTGAGCGCTCGCGTGCGCATTGGCTCTCTGGCGTGCCGATGCATTGGATGGCCGATTGGGGCACGCCGCATCCGCTGTTTGTGGCGCAGGCCGAAGGCGTGACGCTGACCGACGTCGATGGCCTGCACTACACCGATTTTTGTCTCGGTGACACGGGTTCGATGTTCGGCCACTCGCCGCCCGCCGTGGCGGCAGCCCTTGCGCGGCAGTCGGCGCTCGGCCTCACCTGCATGTTGCCTGATGAGCGCGTGGCAGCCGTCGGCGAGCAACTCGCTCAAAGATTCGGTTGGCCGTTCTGGCAGGTCATGCAGACCGCCACCGATGCCAATCGCGCGGCGTTGCGTTGGGCGCGGGCGCTCACCCGGCGATCAAAGATTCTCGTTTATCAGGGCTGCTACCACGGTATCGTCGAGGAGACGATGGTTCGTCGTCGCGCGGGGCGCACCGTCATGCGCGAGGGCGCCATCGGGCCGGCGCTCGATTACTCGCAGGCGAGCCTGGTCATCGAGTTCAACGACGTCGCGGCACTCGAGGAGGCGCTCGGCGCCGGCGACATTGCAGCCGTCATCGCCGAACCCGTGATGACCAATATCGGCATGGTGCTTCCGGCGCCGGGCTATCTCGCGAGTCTGCAGTCGCTGTGTCAGCGTCACGGCACGCTGCTCATCATCGATGAAACGCATACCTTGTCGTCAGGCCCTGGCGGTTACGCCGCCACGCATCAACTGAGCGGAGATTTTTGGGTCTGCGGCAAGGCAATCGCCGGCGGACTGCCGTGCGCCGTGCTCGGTTTCACGGCCGACGTCGAGGCGCGGATGCAGCGTCTGCTCGCCTCGCGTGCGGGGGGTCACTCGGGGATGGGTACCACGCTCGCGGCGAATCCCCTCGTTTTTGCAGCCCTCGAGGCGGCCCTCGCGCATTTGCACACCGAGGCGACGCATGCATCGATGCAGACCGCGGCGACCCGACTCGAGCAAGGGTTGCTCAAAGTATTCGCCTCACGCAAGCTCGACTGGCATGTCTCGCGCGTGGGTGCCCGCATCGAATTCGGCTTCGGGCCCGCGCCGCGCAACGGCAGCGAAGCCGAGGCGGCGATGCGCCCCGATCTCGAGCACGCCTTGCATCTTTGGTTGCTCAATCGAGGGCTGCTGGTGACCCCGTTCCACAACATGATGCTGACGGCGCCCATGCTGCGGGCATCGCAGGTCGATGCGCTATGCGCGGGCATCGAGAGTTTCCTCGACGCCGCAATCGTAAGCGAGCAACGCCAATGAGCGACGAACTCAAAGATTTCCTGGTCAAGCACCCGGACATCGAGGCCGTACAGCTCTACATCACCGATCCTTCGGGCGTTGCGCGCGGCAAGACGGCGAGTGTCGGCGAGCTCGAGCGGCTTTATCTGCATGGTCGTCCCGTCGCCGGTTCCATTCTGGGGCTCGACATCACCGGTACCGACGTCGATGCCACCGGGCTCGTGTGGGACACGGGCGATGCTGATCTCATCTGCCGACCCGTTGCCGGGACGCTCGCGCGTGCGCCGTGGCTTTCGCGCCCGACGGCGCAAGTCATGCTGTCCATGTACACGCTGCAAAGCGAACCCGCGCCTGCCGATCCGCGTCACGTGTTGGCGCGCATCATCTCGCGACTGCAAGGCCGGGGCTTGCGTCCCGTACTCGCTGTGGAGCTCGAGTTCTACGTGTTGCGTGAGGCGGATGCGGGTCCCGCAGGCACCATCGCGCGCGACTCGGGTCGAATCGAGGCCTATAGCCTTGCGCGACTCGAAGAGCTCGCGCCCGTGTTCGATGAGGTCTATGCCGCAGCCCGGGCGCAGGGCATACCCGCCGAAACATTGATGTCCGAGTACGCGCCGGGGCAATTCGAAATCACGCTCGCGCATCGCGACGATGCGTTGCGGGCCGTCGATGAAGCGGTCATGTTCAAGCGCGTGTTGCGGGGTGTTGCCGCGCGTCACGGTTTGCTCGTGACGTTCATGGCAAAGCCTTATGCGGATCTCGCCGGCAGCGGCATGCATGTGCACGTGAGTCTCGCAGACGGCGCCGGTCAAAATCTTTTCGCCTCCGATGACCCGGCCGGCACGCCGCTACTGCGTCATGCCATCGGCGGACTCAAGGCGACCATGGCCGAGAGCCTGCTCGTCTTTGCGCCGAACGGAAATTCCTATCGCCGGTTCCGCAGTCAAAGTTATGCGCCGACCGCGACGAGCTGGGGCGTCAACAATCGATCAGTCTCGCTGCGTATTCCCGTTGGTCCGCCTGCCTCGCGTCACGTCGAGCATCGCATCGCCGGGGCCGACGCCAATCCCTACCTGGTCGCGGCCACCGTGCTCGCCGGGCTCGAACGGGGCATCGATCACAAGCTCGACCCCGGCCCGCCGGTCACCGGGAATGGTTATCGGCAGAGCACCGACTCGCTGAGTGCCGCTCCGCGTGAGCTACCCCAGACCTGGCAGGAGGCCATCGATCGTGCCGCCGCGTCGCCATTCCTGCCGGACGCGCTCGGGGAGGGGTTTTTGAAGGTGTTCCTGGCCATCAAGCGCCAGGAGTGCGATCGGTTCTCGGCGGAGGTCACCGAACTCGACCGCGCGTGGTACCTCAGATCGTAGTGGCGGCAGGACGGCCGAGTTTGTAACATCCCCGCCCCTTATGCGCACACATTACTGCGGTCACGTCAACGAAACCCTCATCGGCAGCACGGTCACCGTCGCAGGCTGGGTCCACCGCCGTCGCGATCACGGCGGCGTGATCTTCGTCGACCTGCGCGACCGTGAAGGTCTCGTGCAGATCGTCTGCGACCCCGACGCCGCCGAGGTGTTCGCAGAAGCCGAAAAACTGCGTAACGAATTCGTCGTCAGTATCACCGGGCTCGTGCGCGCGCGTCCCGAGGGCACGAACAACGCAAACCTCGCCTCGGGCAAGATCGAAATGCTCGCCCGACGCATCGAGTTGCTCAATCGCTCTGAGCCGCTGCCTTTCCAGCTTGACGAAAACGTCTCCGAAGAAGTGCGCCTCAAGTATCGCTACCTCGATCTGCGTCGCGACGAGATGAGCCAGCGCTTGCGGCAGCGTCATCAGATCACGCGCGCCATGCGCCAGTTTCTCGACGATGCCGGGTTCTGCGATATCGAGACGCCGATGCTCACCAAGGCGACGCCCGAAGGCGCACGCGACTATCTCGTGCCCTCGCGAACGCACCCCGGAAAATTCTTTGCACTACCTCAGTCGCCGCAGATCTTTAAGCAGTTGCTGATGGTCTCGGGCTTCGACCGCTACTACCAACTCGTGCGTTGCTTCCGCGACGAAGACTTGCGCGCCGATCGGCAGCCCGACTTCACACAGCTCGATATTGAGACGTCCTTCCTCGGGCAGGACGAGATCATGTCAATCATGGAAGGGCTGATCCGCCATATCTTCACGACCGTGGCCAAGGTCGAACTGCCGAATCCCTTCCCGCGCATGAGCTACGACGAGGCAATCCGCCGGTACGCGAGCGACAAACCCGATCTGCGTATTCCGCTCGAGCTCGTCGATGTCGCCGATCTCGTCTCGACCTGCGACTTCAAAGTATTCGCAGGTCCGGCCAAAGACCCGAACGGTCGAGTGGCGGCGCTGCGCGTGCCGGGTGGCGGCAAGCTTACCCGCAAAGAAATCGACGATTACACCGCCTACGTTGCCCGTTACGGCGCCAAGGGCTTGGCGTATATCAAGGTCAACGAGCGCGCCAAGGGTCGCGACGGTCTCCAGTCGCCCATCATCAAGTTCCTGGACGATGCCGCCGTGGCAGGCATTCTCGAGCGCACGGGCGCAGCCGACAACGATCTCATTTTCTTTGGAGCCGATTCCGCGAAAGTGGTTAACGACGCGCTCGGTGCACTGCGCCTCAAGGTCGGTCACGACCTCGGGCTTGTGCAGGGCGCGTGGGCGCCGCTTTGGGTCGTCGACTTCCCCATGTTCGAGTTTGACCCGGACGAAAAATGCTGGAGTGCGATGCACCATCCGTTCACGTCACCCAAGAACCTCGATCCCGAGGCCCTGCGCGCCGATCCCGGCAAGGCGCTCGCCAAGGCTTACGACATGGTGCTGAACGGCTCCGAGATCGGCGGTGGCTCAGTACGTATCCATCGACAGGATCTGCAGTCCACCGTGTTCGACCTGCTCGGTATCGACGCCGAGGAGGCGCGGCGCAAGTTCGGCTTCCTACTCGACGCCCTCAAGTTCGGCGCGCCGCCGCATGGCGGCATCGCGTTCGGTCTCGACCGACTGGCCATGCTCATCTCCGGCGCCGACAGCATTCGCGACGTCATCGCCTTCCCGAAGACTCAGACCGCCGCCTGTCCTTTGACGGACGCGCCGACCGAAGTCTCCGAGAAACAGCTGCGCGAATTGCACATTCGCGTTCGTCAGCCGCAGACGCCCTCAAGCTGAGTGAGTCGATCGCTTTGCGAGCGGGCCGCGCTTCCGCGCGCGGTCTGGCCATAACTTGTCGCCGCCGTTCTCCATGATCGGGTGAACAGGCGCCTCGTCAAATAAATCGTGATGGCGCTCTCGGTATCGCATCATCAAGAAGTGATCGTGCCGATGCATGCCTCGCGGAAGATTTTCCGGATCGACCGCATTCGGGTCGAGGTGCTGAGGTAGGTACCGGAGCATCGTGTCCAAGAACCATCGCATCGAGCAGATCGTGTCCGTGTGTACCGGATCGATGAGCTCATGCGTCCACGCATGCGCTTGCGTCACCCTGATTTTCGTCACGACGAGCCCCGCATCCGTCAGGCGCGGGTAAATCGCGCGTCCGTCCGATCCCTCGTCCAGATCCAGAAGCCGCGCCTTCTCCATGGCGCGAACCGTTCGATGCACCGTTTGTCGCGTTAAGCCAAGGTCGTAGGCGATCCAGCTGATGTTGCGCCCCGGATGACGAGCGACCCAGTCGAGGATGCGCAGCCGCGCCCGCGTCAGCCCGAAATCCGCATTCATGTTGCCGAGCAAGCGCGTTAGCCGGCAGTCGAGCGCTTTCAATTGATGGACCATCAGGTCGACGAGCACGACGCGATCGTAGGCGGAGAAACGGCGCTTTTTTGGTGCGCTGCCGCCGGTAGTGGGGGTGTCGGGAGAGCGCGTAGTATGGGGGGAGGGCATGGGATGAGGATGCCTTTTCGCTGAACCGTCAGCATGCTGACAATTCGCGGAAATGAGGCAATAACACGCGCCTCTCGGCGACCCGCCGGCCACCAGCCAACTAACGATTCAGAAGCTTCTTGAGCTCGTAGAGTTTCTGAAGGGCGTCCCGCGGGCTCATTGAGTCGGGATCCAGTTCCTCCAGCGCATCGAGCGCCGCGCGGACGGAAGCAAGTTCGTCGCTCGCCTCGGGTGCCATCGCAGCGCCTATGCCCGAATCGAGCTCAAGAGTCCCCTGCGGTCCCGAGGATTGGCGCGCCTGATTTTCCAAGGTATTCAGGTAGCGCCGCGCCTCGGTAAGCACCTCGCGTGGTATGCCGGCAAGCTCGGCCACCGCGAGGCCGTAGCTCTTACTCGCAGGGCCCGGTTTCACGGCGTGCATGAACACGATGCCTTGTCGATGCTCGGTGGCATCGAGGTGCACGTTTAGTACGCCCGGAAGTTCGGCGGCGAGAGCGGTCAGTTCAAAGTAATGCGTGGAAAATAGCGTGAACGCACCAATCTTTGATGCAAGGTGACGGGCGGTCGCCCAGGCGAGCGACAAGCCATCGAACGTGCTCGTGCCGCGACCGATTTCATCCATGAGCACCAGGCTACGTGTCGAGGCGTTGTGTAGGATGTTCGCCGCCTCGGTCATTTCGACCATGAACGTTGAGCGACCGCCCGCAAGATCATCCCCCGCGCCAATGCGCGTGAAAATTCGATCGATCGGGCCGATCGTCGCTGAGTCGGCAGGAACATAACTGCCGATGTGCGCAAGCAGGGTGATCAGTGCCACCTGCCGCATGTACGTGCTCTTTCCGCCCATGTTCGGGCCGGTGATGACGAGCATTCGGGTGCCTGCATCCAGCGCAATATCGTTCGGCACAAAGAGTTCGGCGAGAAAGCGCTCGACGACGGGATGGCGGCCGCCGGCAATCCGTAATGTTGCCTGCGAACTCAGGGTCGGGGCTGACCAGCGCAGACTCACGGCTCGCTCGGCGAGCGCGCCGATCGCATCGAGTTCGGCGATCGCACTCGCCGTGCCTTGCAGCGACGCGAGCCGCACACCGAGTTCGTCGAGTAGCCCCTCGTACAAAAACTTTTCGCGGGCGAGTGATTTTTCGCGAGCGCCGAGCACCTTATCCTCGAATACTTTGAGCTCGGGAGTGATAAAGCGCTCGGCGTTCTTGACGGTCTGGCGACGGAGGTATTCGGTCGGGACGTTATCCGCCTGACTGCGCGGAATCTCAATGAAAAAGCCTTGGACCCGGTTATAACCCAGCTTCAGTTGCGAAAGGCCTGTACGCTCGCGCTCGCGCGCTTCGAGCTCAAGCAGAAAGGCGTCGGTGTCCGTTGAAATCCGACGCAGCTCATCGAGTTCGGTGTCGTAGCCGGTGGCGATGACGTCGCCTTCGCGGATCATGGCCGAGGGTTCCTCGGTGATCGCGCGCTTCAGCAGAGCAACTTCGGCCTCGTGCCCCGAGACCGCCGCCGCGAGCGCGGTCAAGCGAGGCGAGGCGAGCGTAGCGAGAAACGCCCGCAGCGTCGGCAAGGCCGCAAGGGCCAGGCGTAGACCCGTCAAATCTCGAGGTCGTGCCGAGCGCAACGCGACTCGGGCCAAAATACGTTCGACGTCGCCGATCGGTCGCAGCGCTTCGCGCAGCGTGGCGTAACGTCCGCCCTCGACCAGCTCGCCGAGCGCTGCGAGTCGCGCACGCAGTTCTTCGTGGTCGGTCACCGGTCGATTGATCTGACGCCGCAGAGCACGCGCACCCATCGAAGTGACCGTGCTGTCCAACAGGGCGACCAGCGTCGCGTCCTCGCGTCCGCTCGTACTGCTGTCGATTTCAAGGTTGCGCCGCGTTGCCGCATCAATCTGCAGGGTTGACTCGCGCCGCTCGACGCGCAGCGCACGGAGGTGAGGGAGTGCCGTCCGCTGCGTTTCTTTGGCGTATTGCAATAAGGCACCCGCCGCGCCGACGGCGAGCGGTATCGACTCCGCACCAAACCCCTGAAGGTCCAACGTACCGAGTTGATCGGCGAGCGTACGGGCTGCGGTTTCCTCCTCGAAATGCCAGGGCGGTCGCGCGCGTCGCAGCGAAGAGGGCAGCACCGCGGTCAAAGATTCTGGCAGCGCGCGATCGAGCGTCACGGCGAGTGTCTCGGGCATCAAAAGTTCGGCAGGACGTAAGCGTTCGAGCTCCGCCGCGAGCGCTTGAGCGCCACTTGCCTCGAGGACCGAGAAACGACCCGCGCCGAGATCGAGCCACGCAAGACCAAATCGCCCCTCGAGTGCCTCATTGCTCGATGCCGCCAGCGGCATCAGCGCGGCGAGCAGCGTCTCGCGCCGCTCATCGAGAAGCGCCGCATCGGTGACCGTGCCGGGCGTCACGATTCGCACGACCGCGCGCTCGACGGGGCCTTTCGATTTTGCCGGATCACCGATCTGTTCGCAGATCGCGACCGACTCGCCTTTTCGAACCAAGCGAGCGAGATAATTGTCGACGGCGTGCGCCGGCACGCCGGCCATCGGAATCGGCGCACCCGCCGACTGCCCGCGCGCCGTCAACGTAATATCGAGCAGTTGCGCTGCGCGACGCGCGTCGTCAAAGAAAAGCTCATAGAAATCGCCCATCCGATAGAAGAGGAGGGCATCCGGATGCTGTCCCTTCAAGCGAAGGTATTGCTGCATGACCGGGGTGTGATCGGCGGACGCTGTCATCATTAACGCTCAAGAAATTCAGGCCCGCGAGTTTACCTTTTTGGGCGGCGGCGAAACCGGCGTGGGCGAAACCGGCGTCGGCGATTCGGTCCGATCTGCTATCGTCCGGGCCTGCATGGAACAGGCTATTCGACGACTCGCGCGCCGTTTGCGCGCCACGGGCCTCACCGTGGCGACGGCCGAGTCCTGTACAGGCGGTTGGCTCGCTAAGTGCCTCACGGATCTGCCGGGCAGCTCCCAATGGTTCGTCGCGGGCTGGGTTTGCTACAGCAACGAGTCCAAAAATCGTCACGTTGGCGTGCCGCGCTCGGTGTTGAGCCGTCACGGCGCCGTGAGCGAGCCGGTCGTACGAGCGCTTGCGCAATCGGCGCTACGTCGTAGCGGCGCCGATCTTGCCGTCGTCATCAGCGGAATCGCTGGGCCGAGCGGTGCGGTGCCCGGCAAGCCGGTCGGTACGGTGTGGTTTGCGTTCGCGCGCAAGCACGGTCGGCGGATGACGGTCACGGCGGTCGTCAAGCACTTCCGTGGCGATCGCAACAGCGTGCGTCGCAAGGCCGTCGTGTTCGCGCTGCGCGGTTTATACAGTAGTGCTTCCTGAGCGCCCCTGTATATCGCGTGAACGTCACGCGAAATAAACGCATTCACTGGTATTTATAGCGTTCCACGAACGTTTTCGTGTGGGATAATTCCGCCCACTCCGCTTCTACTTCTTAGTTTTCCTTCGTGGGGGATTCATGGACGACAACCGCAAAAAAGCCCTGTCTGCAACGCTGGGCCAAATCGAAAAACAATTCGGCAAGGGCTCCGTCATGCGCCTTGGCGACGCGTCAGCCGCTTATGACGTCGAAGCCGTTTCAACCGGCTCGCTGGGCCTCGACATCGCGCTCGGCATCGGCGGTCTTCCGCGCGGCCGCGTCGTCGAAATCTACGGTCCTGAGTCTTCGGGTAAAACCACCCTCACGCTCGAAGTCATTGCCGAGATCCAGCGCAACGGCGGCACGGCTGCCTTCGTTGACGCCGAGCACGCCCTCGATCCCGTCTACGCCGAAAAACTCGGCGTCAACGTCAACGACCTCCTGGTCTCACAACCCGATACCGGCGAACAAGCCCTTGAAATCACCGACATGCTCGTGCGCTCAGGCGCCGTCGATGTCATCGTCGTCGACTCCGTCGCTGCGCTCACTCCCAAGGCCGAAATCGAAGGTGAAATGGGTGAGCTGCAAGTCGGTCTGCACGCGCGGCTCATGTCTCAGGCGCTGCGCAAGCTCACGGGCAATATCAAGCGCTCGAACACCATCGTCATCTTCATCAACCAAATCCGCCTCAAGATCGGTGTGATGTTCGGCAATCCCGAAACCACCACGGGTGGTAACGCCCTCAAGTTCTACTCGTCGGTCCGTCTCGACATCCGCCGCATCGGCGCCATCAAAAACGGCGAAGAAGTCACGGGCAACCAAACCCGCGTCAAGGTGGTCAAGAACAAGGTCGCGCCGCCGTTCCGCGAAGCAGAATTCGAAATCATGTACGGCGAGGGCATTTCGCGCGAAGGCGAAATCATCGAGCTCGGTGCCGCCCACAACATCATCGAGAAAGCAGGCGCTTGGTACTCCTACAAAGGCGAGCGCATCGGTCAGGGTAAAGAAAACGTTCGCGAGTTCCTCAAGACAAACCCCAAGATCGCCCGCGAAATCGAAGACCAGGTCCGCGCCAAGCTGCTGGTCGTCAAGCCGGGGCGTGCAGCGGCTGAGTCCTCCAAAGATTGACCGACCACCCCGACCAACCCGAGTCCGCGCGCCGAGCAGCCCTCATGCTGCTCGGCCGTCGTGACTACGCCTCCTTCGAGCTCGCCGCCAAACTCACGGCCAAGGGCTATATCCGGACGGCCATCGACGAAGCCCTTGGCGCCTTGCGCGCCGAGCGGCTACTCGATGACGGTCGCTACCTCGAAAACTTCGTAAGAGCCCATACGGCTCGTGGGCAGGGCCCGGCCCGGATGCGCCAGGAACTGCGGAAACTCGGGTTCGGGGGCGAGGCCATCGAGGTCGCCCTCGAGTCAGGGCCCGACTACGTCGCGCTGTGCCGTGAGGTCCGGGCAAGGAAGTTTGGTCAGAAGGCCCCGGCCACCTGGGCCGAAAAGGGTAAGCAGGCGAGATTTTTGCAGTATCGGGGCTTTTCATCGGATCATATCCGGCTGGCACTGGGCCAGGACCCCGAGACACTCGAAAATCCCGCCGATGAGCACAGCTAAGCCGGGCAAACCGCCCTTCATGAGCGCCGCCGATGTGCGACGCGCCTTCCTCGACTTCTTCAAGGCTCGCGGCCATGCCGTGATCGCCTCGAGTTCACTCGTGCCGGGCAACGACCCGACCCTGCTGTTCACGAACGCAGGGATGGTCCAGTTCAAGGACGTGTTCCTCGGCAAGGACAAGCGCGACTACGTTCGCGCCGCGACCTCGCAGCGCTGCGTGCGTGCAGGGGGCAAGCACAACGATCTCGAGAACGTGGGCTACACCGCACGCCATCACACTTTCTTTGAGATGCTCGGCAACTTCTCGTTCGGCGACTACTTCAAGCGCGACGCGATTCGCTTTGCCTGGGATTTCGTGACCGGCACGCTGAAGCTCGACCCGAACCGTCTCTGGGTCACCGTCTACCAAGTCGACGACGAAGCTGCCGATATCTGGATCAAAGAAATCGGCGTCCCCGCTGACCGCCTCACGCGACTCGGTGAAAAATCCAACTTCTGGGCGATGGGCGACACCGGCCCTTGCGGTCCCTGCAGCGAAATCTTTTACGACCACGGCGAACACATTCCGGGTGGCCCGCCGGGCTCGCCCGACGAAGATGGCGATCGCTACATCGAGGTCTGGAACCTCGTATTCATGCAGTACGAGCGATCGACCGACGGCACGCTCACGTCGCTGCCGAAGCCTTCCGTCGATACCGGCGCAGGCCTCGAGCGTTTGTCGGCGGTGATGCAGGGAGTCACCAACAACTACGACATCGACCTGTTCCGCGACATCATCAAAGCGGCGGCTGAGCTCGCTGGCACCACAGAGCTCACGAACCCGTCGCTGCGCGTGATCGCAGACCATATCCGCGCCTGCACCTTCCTCATCGTCGACGGCGTGCTGCCCTCGAACGAGGGTCGCGGATACGTGCTGCGTCGCATCATTCGTCGCGCTATTCGTCATGGCCACAAGCTCGGCATCAACGGCGCGTTCTTCCACAAGCTCGTCTCGGCACTCGAAGGTCAGATGGGCGAGGCCTACCCCGAGCTGCGCGCAGGCGCCGACCACGCGCGCCGCGTGTTGCTGCAAGAGGAAGAGCGCTTTGCCGAAACGCTGAGCACCGGCATGGTGTTGCTCACCGAGGCGCTCGATCGCCTCGCGAAGCAGCCTGCCAGGTCGGGTGCCACGCGCGTGCTCGATGGCGAGACCGTGTTCCGACTGTACGACACCTACGGCTTCCCGGCCGACCTCACCGCCGACGTCGCGCGTGAGCGCCACTTCGGTATCGACAGCGCAGGCTTCGAAGCTGCGATGGAAGCGCAGCGTGAGCGTGCGCGCGCCGCGAGTCGCTTTGGTGTCGATTTGCGCGGCGGCGCGCAGATCGATCTCGCCACGAGTTTCTGTGGCTACGACGGTACGCGCGACGAATCTCGCGTGATCGCACTGCTGCGGGACGGCGAGCGCGTCAAAGAATTAAAGCCAGGCGAGACCGGCGAAGTCATTCTCGAGCGCACGCCGTTCTACGCTGAATCCGGCGGTCAGGTGGGTGATGCCGGTGAGCTGCGTGAGTCGGGCGGCGAGGGCGCGTCCGGCAGCCACGCCCGCTTCATCGTCGAAGACACGCAAAAGCGCGGTTCCGCCGGTGCGCACTCGCACATCGGTCGCGTCGCGGCCGAAGGAGGTGCCATTCGTGAGGGCATGACGGTCATCGCCGAGGTTGACGCGACACTCCGGCGCGCCACGGCGCTCAATCACTCGGCGACGCATCTGTTGCACGCAGCGCTGCGCGAAGTGTTGGGTACGCACGTTCAACAAAAAGGCTCGCTCGTCGCACCCGATCGACTGCGTTTCGATTTCTCGCATTTCCAAGCGGTCACCGCTGAGGAGCTGCGGCGGATCGAGCGCCGGGTCAACGAACAAATCCGCCTCAATGCCGTCGCTGAGACCCGCGAAATGGCTTACGACGAGGCGGTTGCCGCGGGCGCCATGGCGCTCTTTGGCGAGAAGTACACCTCGAATGTGCGTGTGCTGCGCATCGGTGATTTTTCGATGGAACTGTGCGGCGGCACACACGTCGGTCGTGCCGGTGATATTGGCCTCTTCAAAATAATCGCCGAAAGTGGTGTGGCCTCGGGCGTTCGTCGCATTGAAGGCGTCACCGGTGAGGGCGCACTCGCCGAAGTCGAGACGAGCGATGCACTGGTGCGCGAGCTCGCCTCGCTCGTGCGCGGCAGCCGCGACGACCTCGGCGCCAAGGTGCGCGATGCGCTCGAGCGGATCCGACAACTCGAAAAAGAAACCCGCACGCTGCGCGACAAGCTCGCCTCGGGGCAGGGCACCGATCTCGCAGCCGGCGCCGTCGAGGTCGGTGACCTCAAAATCGTGTCCACTACAGTTGACGGTGCCGATGCCGGCGCGCTGCGAAACGCCGTCGATCAGCTCAAAGATCGCCTCAAAAAAGCCGTGATCGTCCTCGCTTCGGTCGACGCTTCCGGCAAGGTACTCTTGGTCGCGGGCGTCACCGCGGGCGAAATCGGTCGCATCAAAGCCGGTGAGATCGTCGGCCACGTGGCGGCTCAAGTGGGCGGTCGGGGCGGCGGTCGACCGGACTTTGCTCAAGCCGGCGGCACGGACGCCGCCAACTTGCCGGCTGCACTGGCGGGTGTCGCCGCCTTCGTCCGTCAAAAGTTGGGATAGCGGTAGACGGCTAGGGCTGTTTCTTCTATCTTCGGGCAGGAAGGCGCCTGCCATGGAAGACAGGCCGTCGGCGGGACCCCACAGGGGGTGCGGTGTCCCGAGTTCGACGGTCAAGAGAGCGCCTCATTGGGGGCTCACATGCTCATTCTCACTCGACGTGTCGGCGAAACCGTCATGATCGGCGAAGAAGTGTCGATCACGATCCTCGGCGTCAAAGGCAACCAGATCCGCGTGGGCATCAACGCGCCTAAAAACGTTGCCGTGCACCGCGAGGAAATTTTCGAGCGCATCAAATCCGAGAGGCCTTCGGATAATGCGCCTCGCGAACAAGGCGGCATGCGCGCCTGATTCTTCCGGCCGCCTAGGGCCGCGGGTTTTGACCTACCGAATGCCGGCAAGTACCATCCCGGCTCCTCGCAAGCGGAGAGATGGCCGAGTGGTCGAAGGCGCGCCCCTGCTAAGGGCGTAAGGGCCAAAAGCCCTTCGAGGGTTCGAATCCCTCTCTCTCCGCCAGTTCTCGTAGAAAAAACCCTTTTTAATCAAAGGTTTAAGCGTATTCTCGCTCATTAAAAAGTCTTTGGTACCCAGTTTGGTACCCAAAGCCGCATCCGGCTGCTCGGACCCTTAGACCGCTCGGGTTTCCATGCCCCCGCCTGGTTGCTCCCAATCGAGGTACCTGCATACCCAAAGGCATACCAAAAACCATCGGGTACTTGGCCTTGGCGTCCGGCAGTCTTTCGACGTCCTGCCGGTCACCCTTGTTTTCCTGGTCACGGCAGTCGACCGCCTGTATCGAAATCCGCTTCGCGCCGCCTCTTAGGCTCAAATTTCAAAATTTGGCCAACTCCGGCCCCACCCCCGGGCCACCCCCCAAATCCGTTTAGGAGTCCCAGTCGCGCACCTTCACACCTGGATGTAGACGAATGTCGTCTACTGGTGGCATGTTCGTTTCCCTTAATGAAAAGGCTGGGGCATGGATTACTTCCGGCATTTAACCCGCGTTGTCGTCCTTTGCTTCTACCTCACGGTCGCCTGCTGGGGTGCTGCTTCTGATCAGACTGCGACGCCGACGACTAAACCGTCCAGCGGTTCGGAGAGTGCTGCACCTACTACCACTCGGAAAGAGGATGTTTATCAGTACGCGAAGGCTTC
>JBJTUA010000021.1:0-26172 GCA_046080445.1 Gammaproteobacteria bacterium | reverse complement strand
TGTAAAAGTGAAAGGGAAACGGGCAATCGGGTAGTTTACCCGCGCAATGCCCCTGTCGGCAACGCGAGAACGCGCGCAAGTGACTGGTCTGGAAGGGTTTTTTAGACGTTGAAGCTTTCTCCGCAACCACATTCGCCCTTGATGTTGGGGTTGCGGAACTTGAAGGCCTCGTTGAGACCCTGCTTCACGAAGTCGACTTCCGTGCCGTCGATGTACGGCAGGCTGTCTCGATCGACGAAAACCTTGACGCCTTGGGCTTCGAAAATGACGTCGGCCGGTGTGGTCTCGTCGGCGTAATTGACGACGTAGGCGAACCCCGAGCAGCCGGTCTTGCGAACGCCGAGACGCAGGCCAATGCCCTGCCCTCGGGTTCCGAGAAAACTGCGGACTCGATCCGCCGCGGCTGTCGTCAAGGAAATCGCCATGCTCTCCTCACCGTGAGTGCTGCCATTGTAATGCGTTGATCAAGGTTCGCCAGCGGCCTTGAGCGCCGCCCCCAACGCATCTTCGACTCGAAACAGGCGCCCAAGTTTCTCGGTTGGCAAACCAAAGCGTCGGACCCAGTCTCGCGGACCGTCGATCTCGGGTGCCGCAGCCGACCGGCCCACGAGCTCACGCTTCAGCGCCTCGAGCACCGACCACACTCCGGGGCAAGTGGCCGCCCTGAACTCGACGGCTACGATTCGTCGCTCGGCATCGAGACGAACGAAACAGCGAATCCGCGCGCCCTCGCGCAGCGTCCCCGCCTCACCCATCCGCCAGCCCTCCCCTGCCGGAGCGCCCGGCGCATCCTGGGCGCGTAACGTCGTGATGGCTACACGGATGGCGCTCACCGCCTGCGCAACGTCGCTGTCGGTATTGAAGCGGCCGAAGGCGATACGCAGCGTTGACTGCGCAAGCTCGGCCTTCACGCCTTGCGCGCGCAAAACATAGGACGGTTCGCCGCTCGCCGAATCGCAGGCGGCACCGCTCGAGACGGCGATCGCGGGCAGCGCGGCGATCAGGCTCTCACCTTCCACGCCTTCTATGCTGAGCGAGACGAGTCCGGGCAATCGATGGACGGGATGATCGTTCCAGCGCAGACCCTGAAGGTCGGCGAGACCCGAACGAAAACACTCGACGAGCATCTCGACATGACTCGCATCGGACTCGCGCTTCCTGCGCGCCTGCGCGGCCGCGCGACCGAAGCCGACGATTTGATGGGTGGCGAGCGTTCCGGGTCTGAGCCCTCGCTCGTGACCGCCGCCCCACATGAGCGGCTCGATCCACGGCCGCGCACGCGGCGACACCCAAAGCGCGCCGATGCCCTTGGGTCCGTAGAGCTTGTGCGCAGAGAGGGACAAGAGGTCGATGCCGAGCGATTCCACGTCGATCGATATTCGACCTGCCGATTGCGCCGCATCACAGTGCAGGAATACATCGAGAGCTCGGCAGAGCTTGGCGATTGCGGCGATGTCCTGCATGACACCGGTCTCGTTGTTCGCATGCATGATCGAGACACACTGCGTGTCGGGCCGCAGCGCGGCTGCCACCGCTGCAGGATTGATACGACCGTCTGGATCGGGCGTCAGCCAACTCACCTGCCAACCTCGCTTTTCGAGTAGGCGGACAGGATCGAGCACGGCCTTATGCTCGGTGCGTGACGTAACGAGGTGACGACCCTGTTCCGCGCGGCCGCGCGCAAGCCCTAAGATTGCGAGATTGTCGGACTCGGTTGCCCCTGAGGTGAAGACGATGTCCTCGGCCCGGGCGCCGATGAGCGCAGCGACGTCCGCGCGCGCCGACTCGATGGCAGCGGCGGCATCACGTCCGTAGGCATGCGTACCCGAAGACGGGTTACCCACACCGAGATCGCCCTTCAACACGTCGGTCATGACCTCCGCGACCGCCGGATCGAGCGGCGTCGTCGAAGCATGATCGAGAAAGATCGGTTTCACGGCTCGGACTTTCCGGGGGTCGAATTATTTGATCGTGCGCCGGCCGGCCGTCGACGACCCTGAATGGCGGTGAAGATGCCGCGCAAGATATTCGCTTCGTTCTGATCGAGCTCGGCGCGGTTGATGAAGCGACGGATGCGCTCCATCAGACGAGTGCCGCTCGTGGTCCGATCACGAAAGCCTACGTCCTCGAGCACCTCCTCGAAGTGCGCGTAGAGCCGCTCCATTTCTTCACCTGTGGCGAGCGGGATCGGTCCGGGCGCTGATACATGCTGCGCGCCGCGCGCACGATAGATTTCGTAGGTGACGAGCTGTACCGCCATGGCGAGATTGAGCGAGGAGTATTCGGGGTTGGCCGGAATACGCAGCAGAAGATGAGCCAGCGAGAGCTCTTCGTTCGTCAGACCCGTGCGCTCGTTACCGAAGAGCAGCGCGACAGGTCCGCGAAGACTCTCCGCAACCAGGCGTTGCGCGCCATCGCGCACGTCGAGCACGCGGATATTTTGATCACGGTCACGAGCGGTGGTCGCAACGATGAAACCGCAGTCCGCGATACCGTCTTCGAGCCGATCGACGACCACGGCCCTCTCCAGGACGTCGGCTGCACCGGAAGCTCTCGCGCTCGCCTCGGAATGCGGGAACTCTTTGGGACGTACGAGTATGAGTTTCTCGAGGCCCATGTTTTTCATGGCGCGAGCGACCGCGCCGATATTGCCCGGATGGGAGGTCTCGACGAGAACGACTCGTATGTCGGCGGCGGGGATCATGCGCGTGGTATTCTAGCGACCTTTTCCGACGCTCTTTGCCAACATGCAGCCACTTCTCAACATTGCCGTGCGTGCCGCGCGTCGTGCAGCGGACCTCATCGTCCGCAGCCTCAATCGACTCGATTCCCTCGAGGTCTCGAGCAAGGGTCGCAACGACTACGTCACCGAGGTCGACCGGGCTGCTGAGGCCGAGATCATCGCTACCATCCGTCGCGCCTACCCCGATCACGCCTTCCTCGGCGAAGAGAGCGGTCAGATCGGTTCGGGTCCCGTGGAATGGATCATCGACCCTCTCGACGGTACCACCAACTTCATTCATGGCATGCCGCATTTCTGCGTCTCCATCGGCGCCCGAGTGCGCGGACGCATCGATCACGCAGTCGTCTACGATCCCATGCGTCAAGAAATCTTTACCGCCTCGCGCGGTGATGGCGCCCACCTTGAAAACCGCCGTATTCGCGTGAGCTCGCAGCGGGGGCTCGAAGGTGCCCTGATCGGTACGGGCTTCCCCTACCGCGCCAACACCGAATATCTCGACACCTACCTCGCCATGCTCAAAGACGTGATGCTGAATACCGCCGGCGTGCGACGCCCCGGATCAGCCGCACTCGATCTCGCCTACGTGGCCGCCGGACGCACGGACGGTTTCTTTGAGATTGGTCTCGGACCTTGGGATACAGCTGCGGGCGCGCTGCTCGTCGAAGAAGCCGGTGGTCGCGTCGGCACGCTCTCCGGTGGAGAGTTCAAACATCTTGGCAACATCGTCGCCGCATCGCCCAAGGTCTATGACGCGATGCTTGCCCTGCTCGCACCGCACCTCACGCCCAAACTGCGCGAAGACTAAGCGCGCAAACTAAGGCACGATCGTCGTCAGCAAATAGACGGCGAAAATCACCAAGTGCACGGTGCCTTGCAGAATGGTCGTCCTGCCGGTGCTGAACGACTGCGTGCACACCAGCAACGACAAAAACAGCAAGACGATTTCTCGATTGCCGAGACCGAGATCGAGCGTCCAGCCCATGGCGATGGAAATCCCGGCCAACGTCGGGATCGTCAGACCGATGGACGCCAGCGCTGAACCGAGTGCGAGGTTCATGCTGGTCTGCAAACGATTGGCGCGTGCCGCACGAAAAGCCGCCAGACTTTCGGGCAGCAACACGATCGCCGCGATGAACACACCGGCTGCCGCCACTGGCGCGCCGATCACGACTGCAATCTGAGTGATCCCCGGCGCCAGCGTCTTGGCGAGCAACACGACGGCCACGAGCGCAATGACGAGCAGCACGAAGGTAAACCCGAGAGGCGCACGTTCAACGTGCTCGACGGGCTGAGCGTGTGCTGCGAGCGCCTCGTTCTCCGCCAAAATTTTCTCGTGGATTTCGTCGAGAAAGTAGTCGCGATGGCGGACGGTCTGCACGAATACGAATGCTCCATAGAGCACGAGCGACACGAACCCGACGAAAGCCAGTTGCAGCGGCGAATACGCGCCGCCTGCAGCCGACACCGTGAAATTGGGGAGTACCAAAGTGAGTACGGCGAGCGCGCTCAAGGTTGCGAGCGCTGCGCTCACGCCGCGACGCGTGAAGGTTTGCTCACCGTGCTGCCAGGCACCCGCCAGCATGCACACCCCCACCATTCCGGTGATGATGATCATCACTGCAGCGAACACGGTATCGCGCACGATCGTCGCAACCGGAGTTTCGGTGCTCAGCATCAATGAAATGATCAGCGCTACCTCGATGGTGGTCACCGCCACCGCAAGCACCAGCGTTCCGTAGGGCTCGCCGACGCGTTCGGCGATGACCTCGGCGTGGTAGACCGCGGCGAGCACCGTCATGATTAAGGCGGGAATGACGAGCGCGATGTCGAGCGTCTCGGGCAGCAGACCACCAAAGATTCCGAGCAACAAGGCGATGATCGGCAATTCGGTTTGCCAACGAGTCAGAATGTCGTGTTTCACCGCGTCAGCACCTCCAGCACGCCGACCGCTGACACTACTCTCCCGAGCCTTTGCGCTCGAAGGCATCGACCACGGCGGTCGTGACCATATCAGCCCCGACGTTCACCACCGTTCGGGTCATGTCGAGCAAACGGTCGGCACCGAGCACGATGCCAATCCCTTCGGGCGGAATGCCGAAAGTGATCAGCAGTCCCGCGATGATGGGCAGCGAGCCGCCGGGAATTCCCGCTGCAGCGACGGCACCCAGAACGGCCAACAACAACAGCGTGAGCTGCTCGCCGAAGCCGAGCGGAATACCGAAAACCTGCGCCACGAATAGCACGACACAGCCTTCGTAAAGTGCCGTGCCCGCCATGTTCATGGTGGTACCGAGCGGTAACACGAAGCCCGCCGTCGTCGGCTTGATGCCAAGATCATCGCGCGCCGACGCCAGCGCAGCCGGCAGCGTGGCGCTGCTCGAGCTCGTGGAGAACGCGGTCACGAGAACCGGCCGAATGGTGCGCCAGAACTCGAGTGGTCCGTAACGCGAGAACAACTTGAGCCAGAGCGACATGGTGCCGAACAAATGCAGCAGCATGACGACGAGGCAGCCGATCACGAACACGCCAAGCGCAACGAGGATGTCCCAGCCGATCTTAACGACGACGCTGTAGATCATCGCGGGTACCGCAATGGGCGCGAGTCGCAGCGCAAATCGGACAATGCCCGTCATGAGCTCAGTGAGCAGCTCGAGTCCCGACTGCAACTGCTCGCGCCGACGCGACTGCATTTGCAAGGCTGCCGCGCCGAGCAGGATGGCGAAGAGGATCAGCGGCAACACTTCGCCGAGCATCGCGCGGTCATGTCCCGTGATGGCGCCAAGCAGATTACGCGGCATGAACATGTCGACGACGGTCTGGAAACTCATATCAGGTTGAGCCGACTGCTTCTCGATAAGCTTGCCCGAGGCCGAACCATATTCTTCGATCAGTCGCGACTTGGTCTCCGCATCGACGGCGCCACCGGGCTGCACGACGTTCATCATGACGAGCCCGAGTACGCAGGCAATGGACATGTTCGCGAAGAACAACGCGAACGTACGTACCGAGAGCGGCCCGAGGCGCGCGAGCTCCCCGAGTTGCGCCACGCCCGCGGCGAGCGAGCCGAACACGAGCGGCATCACGACGAAGAACAACATACGCAGGAAAATCTGTCCGATCGGATCGAACACCTGCGTCGAGACGCTACGCGCGCCCTCGAGTAGCGCCGGGAAGGGGTCGCCGAGAATGAGCGTCAGCGCCCCTGCTGCGGCCCCGATGAAGAGACCGAGCAGGATACGGTTGGCGAGCTTGGAATCAGACTCCGCCATGCTGCGCGCAGATCAGCCGCGCGACTTCGCGAGGGGGCTCTTCCAGAATCCGTACGCGAAGTAGATCACGAGACCCGCGATCGACCAGTAAACGAAGGTCATCTGCGTCGCTGGCGGCAGCGAGAAGAACAGGAAGCCGCAGCCTAGGAGCGACAAGGGCCCGACGAGCCAAACGGCCGGCGTCTTGAACGGACGCGGACGATTGGGTTCGCGCACGCGCAGCACGAGCACGCCGATCGATACGGCGAGGAAGGCGAACAGCGTTCCGCTGTTGGCGATGTCGGCCAGCACGCCCACCGGGAAGAACGATGCAAAGATCGTCACCGCGACACCCGTGATAAGCGTGACGACGTACGGCGTGTTGAACTTCGGATGAATCTTGGTGAGGGTCTCGGAACCCGGCAGCAGACCGTCGCGCGCCATCACGAAGAAAATACGCGTCTGACCGAAGAGCATCATGAGAATGACCGAGGGCAGCGCAAGGAACGCGGCCAAACCGATCAGCTGCGACACCTTGTCCCAACCGAGCAGGTCGAGCACGAACGCGAGCGGCTCGCCGCTGCAGGCCAAGGCCTCGGCGTTTTGCGGCTGCGCGCAGATGGCTGCGAACTCGGCGCTGCCCGGCGGCACCGCCATGCCCGCGGCGTTCAGCACCGGCTGCGCACCGACGGAACCGATCACACCGGCTGCCACGACGAGATAAAACACCGTGCAGATCCCGAGACTGCCGATGAGTCCGATCGGAATATTGCGCTGCGGGTTGGTGGTTTCTTCGGCAGCCGTCGAGACCGCATCGAAGCCCACGTAGGCAAAGAAAATGGAGGCTGCAGCACCTGCGATGCCAAGACCGGAGGCGTCCCAGAAACCATTCGGCGCGAAGGGTTGGAAGTTATCGCCGGAGATGACCGGCACGGCGAGCGCCACGAAAATCGTGAGGGCCGCCACCTTGATGGTGACAAGGAACGCATTGACCGTCGCGCTTTCGCGGGTGCCCACGACGAGTAGCGAAGTCACGAGCAGCGCAATAACCGCAGCCGGGACATTCATGATGCCGCCCGCGAACGGACCCTTGGTGAAGGCCTCGGGGATATCGATGCCGATGCTGCGCTCCATGAGGCCGACAAAGTAATTGGACCATCCGACCGACACTGCGCTCGCCGCGACGGCGTACTCGAGCACGAGGGCCCAGCCGACGATCCAGGCGATCATCTCGCCCATGACTGCGTAGGAGTAGGTATACGCAGAACCCGACACCGGCACCATCGAGGCAAGCTCTGCGTAGCAGAGCGCGGCGACCGCGCAGACGAAACCCGCGATGATGAACGAGAGCATCATGCCCGGGCCCGCTTTTTGCGCAGCCTCTGCGGTGAGCACGAAGATGCCGGTACCGATAATGGCGCCGACACCCATCATGGTGAGCTGGAAAGCCCCGAGCGAGCGTTTGAGACTCTTGCGCTCGGCGTTGGCCAAAATATCGTCGAGCGGTTTGATTCGCCAATTCATGAGCAGTCCCCCTCAGGCTGTATCGCCTGATACTGATTCACCCGATTGTAGGGGGGTGAGCCGCCCGACCGCTAGGGCATGTCGTCGATGGCGAGCTTCTTGCGGGTCGGGAACAGGCTTTCGGCCGTCAGACCGCAGTCGAGCGCGACCGCCGAAGCAACGTATATTGAGGAGTATGTCCCCACCAAAATGCCGACGATGAGCGCCGCCGAGAACGGCTGCAGCACCGGACCACCGAGCAACAGCAGGACGACCACCACGATCAGCGTGGTCAAAGAAGTCATGATCGTACGCGAGAGGGTCTGGTTGACCGATTGATTGAGCACTTCGTCGGGAGCGAGGCGCTTGTTGGCCTCGAAGCGCTCGCGGATTCGGTCGAACACCACCACCGTATCGTTGAGCGAATAGCCAATGACGGCGAGCAGCGCCGCGACGACCGACAGATCGAACACGATGCCCGAGACGGCAAAGAAACCGAGCACGATGATAGGGTCGTGGATGGCCGCGAAAATCGCGCCCGCCGACAACTGCCAAGCGTGGAACCGAATGAAGACGTAGATGAAGATCAGGATCAGCGTCGAGATGAGCGCGACGACCGCCGAGTTTAGAAGCTCTGCGCCCACCTGAGGGCCGACGACATCGAGCCGGCTGATCGAGACCTTGGGATCGGCGGCCTTCAGTACCGCTTCGATTTCACCGCGAACCTGATCGACGGTCTGTCCTTCAGGAGGCGGCAGACGGATCGCGACGTCACGCGAAGAGCCAAAGTTTTGGACCTGCACGTCTTCGAAGCCCGCTTTCTCCAACCCTTCTCGCAAGGCGTCGGGTTTGGCTTCGGTCGTGAACTTCGCTTCGACCGTGATGCCGCCCGTGAAGTCGACGCCCAGGTTGAGCCCGTTGGTAAAGAGGGCCACGAGAGAACCGATGAACAGCGCCGCTGACAGCCCGTACCACAGCTTGCGCGGCGCCATGAAGGCGATGCGGCTGTTGCTCTTGAAAAATTCCATGTTCGATTGCTCCTGAGACGCCGCGTCAGATCGACAGCTTTTCCGGACGCCGCGACCCACCGTACATCAGGGTAAGCAGCGCACGGCTACCGAGCAGCGACGTGAACATCGAGGTGAGAATGCCGAGCGAGAGCACCACCGCAAAGCCGCGGATGGGACCCGTTCCGAACGCCCACAGCACGACACCCGCGATGAGGGTGGTGATGTTGGAGTCGGCGATGGCCGAGAAGGCTTTCTCGAAGCCTTTGGCGATTGCGGTCTGCGGCGTCACGCCGTTTCGAAGTTCTTCGCGGATACGCTCGTAGATGAGCACGTTGGCGTCGACCGCCATACCCACCGTCAGCACGATGCCGGCGATGCCAGGCAACGACAACGCGGCTCCGAACATCGTGAGCAAGGCTGCGAGCAATACGACGTTCGACAGCAGCACGATGTTCGCCACGATGCCGAATACTTTGTAGTACACGAGCATGAACACGAAGAGCAGCGCCATGCCAAGCACGAGCGCCGTGACGCCCTTCTCGATGTTTTCCTTGCCGAGGCCCGGACCGACGACGCGCTCTTCGATGACGAAGATCGGCGCTGCGAGCGCACCGGCGCGCAACAGCAGCGCGAGTTCGCGCGCTTCGTTCACGCCAAGACCGGTGATCTGGAAGTTGTTCGAGAAGACGCCCTGAATGGTCGCCTGGTTGATGACCTTTTCTTCCTTGATGTCGCGCTGCACTTTCTGCCCGCCGACATCCACATCTTCGCGGCGCTGTTCAATGAATACCACCGCCATGGGCTTACCCAAGTTCGTGCGCGTGGTACGCAGCATCTCCTCGCCGCCCGAGGCGTCGAGCTTCACCGATACGCCCGGACCTTGATCGGTCGCGACCGTCGTGGCATCGACGAGCTGATCGCCCGTGACGATGATGTCGCGCTTGAGGAGCACCGGCTGCCCTTCGCGCGACTGATAAAGCTTGGAACCAAACGGCGCACGACCGCGTTGAACGGCCTCGGCGACGCTGTTTTGGATGTCGACGAGTCGGAACTCGAGCGTCGCCACCTTCCCAAGGATATCTTTGACCTCGGCAGAGTTCTGGACGCCGGGCAACTGCACGGCGATGCGATCGATGCCCTGACGCTGCACGACGGGCTCGGACACACCAAGCTCGTTCACGCGGTTGCGGATGGTCGTGAGGTTCTGCGAAATCGCGTAGTCCTGGCGCTCTTTGAGTTGTGCGGCCGTCAGCAGCACTTGCAGCACCGGGCCAGAGGCGCCGGAAGCCGAAGACACTGCGATATCGGGCAGCACACGACGAATCGTCGCACGCGCTTTATCGACATCTGCGCCCTCGGGCAGCAAGACGCGGATGCCGTTCGGCTTCACCGTGCCTTCGGCCACCTGCACGACATCGACGAAGGCCACGTCATCTTGGCCGAGCCCGCGACGAAGATCCTGCTCGTAGACCTCGAGCAGCTGCGCGACCGCACCGTCGACGTCCACCTGGTACAAAAGATAGAGGCCACCGCGGAGATCGAGACCAAGCGGCATGGGTCGCAAGCCGATGCTGCGCAACCAATCGGGGGCGCGCGACGCGAACGACAATGCGGTGACGTAGTCGCGAGAGAAGTTTTCATTGACGAGATCGCGCGCCTTCAACTGCTCGGGTACAGCGTTGAAGTGCAGCATCAAACGCCCTTTGTCGACGTAGCTGCGCGAAACGCTCACACCCTTGCCGCGAAGGAATTCTTCGACTTCACGTTGACCGCTCGCCTCGACGGCGCTGCGATCTTTGCGCGCTACTTGCAGCGCCGCGTCCTCACCGAACACGTTCGGCAAGGCGAAGATCGCCGCGACCAACAAAACAAGGACGACGAGCGCGTACTTCCAGCGAGCGAACTCGAGCATGGATCAGCCCTTGAGCGTGCCCTTGGGCACGAGTGAACTGACCTGGAACTTCTGAACCTTGATGCGCACGCCTTCGGCGATTTCGAGGGTCACGAAACCCTCGTGCACTTCGGTGACCTTGCCGACGATGCCGCCGGCCGTCACCACCTCGTCACCCGAGGCGAGCTTGCCGAGCATGGCGGCGTGTTCTTTCGCCTTCTTTTGCTGAGGACGAATGAGCAAAAAGTAAAAAATGACGATGAACAACACCATCATCAGCAGGGGAGCGAGTTGTCCGCCGGGGGCGGCGCCGCCGGCCTGGGCATAGGCCTCGGGGATCAGTACGTTCATGGGCTCGGGTCCTCGGGAGTGGATCGGTCAGAAAAAGGGCCGCGGATTATGCCACAGCCCTCCGACGGGCCAAGAAATCGTCGGCAAAACCCGTCAATCGCCCCGCTCCGATGGCCTCCCGGAGCCCGCGCATCAGCTCGAGGTAGAAATGCAGGTTGTGGATGGTGTTGAGCCGCGAACCGAGGATCTCATTGCAGCGATCGAGGTGGCGCAGGTAGGCCCGCGAATAGTTGCGGCAGGTGTAGCAGCCGCAGGACGGGTCGATGGGCTGCGGGTCGCGCTGATGGGCGGCATTGCGGATGTTGATGACGCCGGTCGAGGTGAACAGGTGTCCGTTGCGGGCATGTCGGGTCGGCATCACGCAGTCGAACATGTCGACCCCCCTCAGCACGGCAGCCACGATGTCCTCGGGCCGACCGACACCCATAAGGTACCGCGGTCGATCGACCGGCATACAGGGCATCAGGTGCTCAAGTACCCGCAGACGCTCGGGCTCGGGCTCACCCACTGCCAAACCGCCCACGGCGAGGCCCGGCAGATCGAGTTCCAGTAACTGCGACAACGACTCGCTGCGCAGGTCGTCGTACATGCCGCCCTGAACGATGCCAAAAAGATTGCCCGGCGCAGCGTCTCGCGAGCCGTCACGGTAGTAGTGCGTGGTGCAGCGCTTCGCCCAACGCATCGAGCGCTCCATCGAGGCGCGCGCCTGTTCGGGCGTCGCGGGCCAAGCCGTGCAGTCGTCGAACATCATCGCGATGTCCGAACCGAGTGCGCGCTGAACATCCATCGAATCTTCGGGCGTCAAACGCACTTCACTGCCGTCGATGGGCGAGCGGAATTTGACGCCCTCTTCGGTGATCTTGCGAAGCTTCGCGAGGCTGAACACCTGAAAGCCGCCGGAGTCGGTGAGGATGGGTCGCGACCAGTGCATGAAGCGATGGAGTCCGCCGAGTTCCGCGATGACCTCGTGACCTGGCCGCAGCATGAGATGGAACGTGTTGCCCAAGATGATTTCGGCGCCGAGGCCTTCGAGTTCCTCGGGCGTCATCGCCTTCACAGTGCCGTAGGTGCCGACCGGCATGAACGCCGGCGTCTCGATGGTGCCGCGACGCGTATGCACGCGACCTCTTCGAGCGGCACCATCGGTGGCGAGCAATTCGTAACGCAAACTCACGCGCGAGTCCTGCGAGTGATGAACATGGCGTCACCGTAACTGAAAAACCGATAGCGCTGGGCGACGGCGTGCGCATAAGCCGACAAGACGGTCTCGCGCCCGGCGAAAGCGCTCACGAGCATCAGCAGCGTGGAGCGCGGCAGATGAAAGTTCGTGAGCAGGGCATCGACTGCGCGCCAATGAAAACCCGGCGTGATGAAGATGCGAGTTACACCGGTCCACGGCGCGATCGCGCCCGCGGTGGCAAGTGCGGCCGACTCCAGTGCGCGGACGACCGTCGTACCGATGGCGATGACTCGACGACCCGCGGCGCGAGTCGCGTTGATGGCCTCGCAGGCGGCAGCCGGCACCTCGGCCCACTCGGCATGCATGATGTGATCTTCGATGCGCTCACTGCGCAGTGGTTGGAAAGTTCCCGCGCCCACATGCAGCGTGATGGTCGTGCGTTTTACGCCTTGCGCCTCAAGTGTCACCAGCAGGGATTCATCGAAATGCAGGCTCGCCGTCGGCGCCGCGACGGCGCCCGGCACACGGGCGAGTACGCTCTGATAACGCTCGAGGTCATCCGCATCGGGCGTCCGCTCAATGTACGGAGGGAGCGGGACCTCACCATGCGCGACAAAGAATTCCACCGCAGGCGCAGGCAGACGCACACGGAAAAGATCTTCATCGCGCCCTTCGACGATGACCTCTCCCCCCGGCGTCAGCACGACCTGTCCAGGACGCAGAGGCTTGCTGGCCCGCATGTGCAACAACGCTTCGCGACCCGCGAGCGGTCGCTCGAGCAGCATCTCGACCGCACCGCCACTCGGTTTTCGGCCATGGAGACGCGCCGGAATCACCCGGGTGTCGTTGAAGACGAGCAAGTCGCCCGCCTGCACAACGCCTGGAAAATCCCGGATCGACGCATCGGTCACGGCAGCGGACCCGCCCTGCCCCGACTTGGCCGCGGGATCGAGGACGAGCAGGCGCGAGGCGGCTCTTTCGGGCAGGGGTCGCTGCGCGATGAGCTCGGGCGGAAGCTGAAAATTGAAATCGGAGGCGTGCACGCCGCGCATGTTAGGCAAGCCCGCGCGGGGTTTCACGTATACTTTGCGCCAGGTGAATGCGCCGGGATGGCGGAACTGGTAGACGCGCCGGACTCAAAATCCGGTTCTGGCGACAGAGTGTGGGTTCGATTCCCTCTCCCGGCACCACCGCTCAACGAATGAAATACTGCAGCAACTGTGGCACCGCCGTCGTGGTGCGAGTTCCCGAAGGCGAGCACCTGCCGCGGCACGTGTGTCCGTCCTGCCACGTGGTGCACTACCAAAATCCGAAAATTGTGGTCGGCTGCGTACCCGAAGATCCTTCGGGAAAGATCCTGCTCTGCCGGCGTGCCATCGAGCCGCGGCACGGCTATTGGACGTTCCCGGCAGGTTTCATGGAGAACAACGAAACCCTGCAGCAGGCAGCGGCACGCGAGTCCTACGAAGAAGCCCTCGCCGACGTCGAGGTCGGCTCGCTCCTCGCCATCGTGCATATCCTGCATGCCCAACAAGTACACGTGTTCTTCAGGGCGCGCATGCGCTCACCGGAATTCGGGGCGGGCGTCGAAAGCCTCGAGGCTCATTTTGTGGAAGAACGGGATGTTCCTTGGTCGGACATCGCGTTTCCGAGCACCGAATACGCGCTACGCCGATATCTCGAGGACCGCGCGCGCGGCGTCGAGAATCACTACTTCACCGAGTTCGACCGCCGCACCGCGGAACTCGGGCTGTCAACGAGTGGTTAACACCTCGCCCGACTCTGGCAGAGGTCGGCGCACCGCGATAAGGTTCGACCTATCGAGCTTCCGGGGTAACACATGACCTTCGTCGTCACCGAAAACTGCATCAAGTGTAAATACATGGACTGCGTCGAGGTCTGCCCCGTCGACTGCTTCCACGAAGGTCCGAACTTTCTCGTCATCGATCCGGATGAGTGCATCGACTGCACGCTCTGCGAACCCGAGTGTCCGGTCGAGACCATTTTCTCCGAAGACGAAGTTCCAGCGGATCAGCAGCAGTTCAAGGAGTTGAACGCGGAGCTGTCGCGCAAGTGGCCGGTCATCACCGAGAAAGGCGAACCGCCTGCCGACGCCAAGAGTTGGGAAGGCAAGCCCGACAAGTTCAAGCTGCTCGAGCGCTGATCGCGCTCAACCTTTGTTCTCGAGTCTCTTGATCAGCATGTCGGGCGGTACGTAGCCCGGCAGAAGATCGCCATCCGCCGTCACGATCGCCGGCGTTCCGCGCAAGCCCACGTCTTGTCCGAGCTCGTAATCTTTGGCGACCGGATTCGAGGCGCACTTCGGTGAGCCGATGTTCTCGCCTTTCTTGGCGCGGGTCAGCGCATCGTTGCGATTCGGCGAGCACCACACCGCGATGGCCTTGTCCCAGGACTCGGAATCCGGACCTTCACGCGGATAGAACAAATAGCGCACGCGAATGCCGAGCTGGTTGTAGCGCGCAATTTCCGAGTGCAGCTTGCGGCAGTACGCGCAATCGATGTCGGTGAAGACGGTGACCGTGTGGCGCGCTGTACGCGGACCAAAGATCACCATCTGGTTTTCGGGAACTTTGCTGAGCATCGCGAGGCGCAACTCGCGGCGACGTTTGTCGCTGAGGTTGTCTTCGTTCGCGACGTCGTAGAGATCGCCGGCGACCGCAAACTTGCCATCGGCGCTTACGTAGAGGATGTCGGCACCGCGTGCGTACTCAAAAATGCCGGGCATGGGTGAGGCACGGAATTCGTCGGGGCGGCTACCCGGAAAACGTTTCGAGAGTTCGACGCGTGGATCGGCCGTCGTTGCAGTCCTTGGCTGCGCAGAGCCTACGAGCGGCAGCATCAACACGACGGCGGCCAGCGCAAAAAGTCCTTTTTTCATGGGGCGAGTCTAGCAGAGCAAACCCAAGACACCGTACCCGAGCACGCGCTGCGATTCATCCTCGGGGGTGGTGTTGGGCGTGCAGGCTCTTCATGCGCTCGCGGGCCACATGGGTATAGATCTGGGTGGTGGACAGGTCCGCATGACCGAGCAGCATCTGCACCACGCGCAAATCTGCGCCGTGATTGAGCAAGTGCGTTGCAAACGCATGACGCAAGGTATGGGGTGACAGCGGCTTGTCGATCCCGGCGGTTTGCGCATGTCGCTTGATGAGATTCCAAAAGGCTTGGCGCGTCATCCCCTCGCCGCGTCGCGTCGGAAACAAATGATCGGTACGCCGCTCGCCAAGAATGTCTTGCCGCGCGCCTTGCTCGAAACGTCGCAACCAATCGATGGCCTCGGCGCCGAGCGGTACGAGGCGCTCGCGGTTGCCCTTGCCCACCACGCGCACCACGCCTTGGTTGAGATTCACTTGCGCGTGACGAAGACCCACAAGCTCCGAGACGCGCAAGCCCGTTGCATAGAGCACCTCGAGCATCGTCCGATCGCGAAAACCAAGAGGATCATCGACTCGCGGGGCGCCGAGCAAAGATTCGACGTCACGCTCGCTCAAGGATTTCGGCAAGGGCCGGCCGGTGCGAGGCATGGCCACCTCGGCGGTCGGATCGTCCCGTCTCGCGCCGTCTCTGACTTGCTGTCTGAAGAAACGTCGAAACGCCGACAGTTGTCTTGCCGTCGAGCGCGGGCGGGCGCCGCCACCGACGCGAGCAGCGACAAAGTCGAGCAGATCGGTTCGTGACGTCGCTTGGAGCGTTGATCCGCGCGCCTCGAGCCACTGCTGCAAAGCAAGTAGATCGGCGCGGTAGGCGGCGAGCGTATTGGCGGCGAGGCCTCGCTCCATCCAGATCACATCGAGAAAGCGCAGGATGGCCGGGTCGGGAATGACGACCGATTCGGTCTCGCTTCGTTGACTTTCTTTCACGACGAACACAAGGATACCGCGCCTTCAGATCCGACACGCCCATGATCCCCCTCAACCCTGACACCCCGACATCGACCAGAGAATCTCCGCTCGCCCTTATGGGTCGGATCTTTTACGGCTCGTACACCTGGCTGGTGTTCGTGACCATCGCCCTCGCGCTGTTGTTTCTGCTCATCGTCGTGCCGGGGGTCGACCGCCGACGGCATATGGCCGGCGTCGCCTCGCGCCTCATTCTTAGATGCGCGGCCGTGCCGCTGATCGTGCGCGGCGCCGATCATCTGCCGCCCGGTCAGTGCGTCGTCGCGGCGAATCATGCGAGCTACATCGACGCGATCGTCATCAAGGCGGTGCTACCGGAGCATTACGCTTACGTCGTCAAACGCGAAATGGCGTCGGTACCGCTCGCAGGGCTTTTGCTGCGACGCCTCGGTACGGAATTCGTTGAGCGATTCAATCGACACAAGGGCTCCCTCGATGCCCGGCGCGTCTTGCGCACCGCAACGAGCGGGCAGTCACTGCTCTTTTTTCCGGAGGGCACCTTCGTCGGCGAACCGGGATTGCTCAAGTTTCACAGCGGCGCCTTCAAGAGCGCCGCCTACGCCGGCTGCCCCGTGGTGCCCTGCGTGATCCGCGGTACCCGCGACATCCTCCCCAGCCCCAAATTTTTCCCGAAACCCGGCGCCATCGAGGTGGAATTGCTGCCGCCGATCGCGGTTTCGGCGGGTATGGAGCCCGAGGAGGCCGCACGGCTGCTGCGCGAGCAGACTCGCGCGGCCATTCTCGAACGCCTGGGCGAACCCGACAGCGGCTGACCGGCACGGACTGACCGCCAAACCGGCGAATCGGTGGCGTTTTCCCCTACACTTGGCGCCCTTCCATCGTTTGGCTTTTCAAAAGGGTCCGCCATGTCCGAGTCCATCGTCCTGCTGTCCGCCCGCCGCACTCCGATCGGGGCCTTCCAAGGGGTTTTCGCGCAGACGACTGCGCCCGCGCTCGGCGCCGCGGCGCTCGCTGGCGCCGTGCAATCCTCGGGTCTCGCGGCCTCGGACATCCAGGAAGTCATCATGGGCTGCGTCCTGCCCGCGGGTGTGGGACAGGCGCCGGCCCGCCAGGCCTCCATCGGTGCCGGCATCCCGAAATCGGTGCCGACCACCACCATCAACAAAATGTGCGGCTCCGGCATGAAGGCGATCATGATGGCCATCGACCAACTGCGCGCGGGCGAGGCTCAGGTCGTCGCCGCAGGCGGTCTCGAGTCGATGACCAACGCGCCTTACCTGCTGCCGAAAGCGCGCCAGGGCTATCGCATGGGTCATGGCGAGTTACTCGATCACATGTTCACCGACGGTCTGCAGAGCCCTTGGGATGGACAGATGATGGGCGCGTTCGCCGAGAACACCGCCGGTCGCTACGGATTCACGCGCGCCGACCAAGACGCGTTTGCCTCGACCTCGGTCACGCGCGCGCTGGCCGCCATCGAAAACGGCGCTTTCCTCGCTGAGATCACTCCGGTCACTGTCAAAGGTCGCAAAGGCGACACCGTGGTCGAGCGCGACGAAACGCCGTTCACCTGCGATCTGTCAAAGATTCCGCAACTCAAGCCCGCTTTCCGCAAAGACGGCACGGTCACTGCCGCAAGCTCCTCCTCCATCTCCGACGGTGCGGCGGCCGTCGTGCTCGCGACCGAATCCTTCGCCAAATCGCGCGGACTCAAGCCGCTCGCGCGCATCGTTGCGCAGGCTAGCCATGCGCAGGAACCCGAATGGTTCACCACGGCGCCCGTCGGCGCGATCCAAAAAGTACTCGAACGTGCAGGTTGGAAAGCTGCGGACGTCGACCTGTACGAAGTGAACGAGGCCTTTGCGGCAGTGGCGATGGCAGCGGCCAAAGATATCGGCATTTCGGCTGACAAACTCAACGTGCATGGCGGCGCCTGTGCGCTCGGTCATCCCGTCGGCGCGACCGGTGCACGCATCATCGCCACGCTCGCGCATGCGCTCGTGCGCTACAACGGACGCCGCGGGATCGCTGCGCTTTGCATCGGTGGCGGTGAAGCCACGGCGATCGCCATCGAAAGGATCTGAGCATGAGCGAGGCCGTCGAACGCGATGTGATGGAGTACGACGTACTGATCGTCGGGGGTGGCCCCGCGGGACTCGCTTGTGCCGTCCGTCTCAAACAAATTCGACCGGAGCTCACCGTGTGCGTGCTCGAGAAAGCCTCGGCCATCGGCGCACATTCTCTCTCGGGTGCGGTGCTCGAACCCGCACCGCTCGATGCACTGCTGCCCGAGTGGCGCAAACAGCCTCCAGGTGTGTGCGTGCCGGCGAAGCGCGACGAATTCTCGCTGCTCACGCGCACGGGGCGCATTCGCCTGCCGACACCGCCGCAGCAACATAACGCAGGCAACTTCATCGTCTCTCTCGGTCTGCTCATGCCGCAGATCGCCGCGCATGCCGAGCAGCTCGGCGTCGATGTCTTCCCCGGATTCGCGGCCGCCAAGCCGCTCTTCAACGAGGACGGCAGCGTTGCGGGCGTGCAGATCGGCGACATGGGAATCGAGAAGTCGGGCGCGATCGGCCCCCACTACGCGCCGGGTCCGGAAGTGCGTGCGCGAGTGACGGTCCTCGCCGAAGGCTGTCGCGGCAGCATCAGCAAACAGCTCATCCAGCGTTATCAACTCGATGCCGCTTGCGATCCGCAAACCTACGGACTCGGTTTCAAAGAATTGTGGCAACTGCCCGAAGGTCGCGTGGAGCCGGGGCTGATCCAGCACTCGGTGGGCTGGCCGCTCGACTCCAAGACTTACGGCGGCAGTTTTGTTTACCACCTCGACAACAACCGCGTCTACGTCGGCTATGTCGTCGGCCTCGATTACCGCGATCCGCGTCTGAAGCCCTTCGAGGCCTTCCAGCAGTTCAAGCATCATCCGAGCATTCGGGCGCTGCTCGAGGGCGGTGAGATCGTTGCGGCGGGCGCTCGAACCATCGCTGCGGGCGGCTGGCAGTCGCTGCCCAAACTCGACATGCCGGGTGCCTTGCTCGTCGGCGATGCGGCCGGCACGCTCAACGTGGCGAAGATCAAGGGCATTCATCAGGCCATCCGTTGCGGCATGCTCGCCGCCGAACACCTCGCCGAACACGATTGCGCCACCACCGGGTTCGATGCGCGGTTTCGTGCGTCAGAGGGCGGGCGCGAACTCAAATCGGTGCGCAATATCAAGCCGGGCTTCAAGCGCGGGTTGTGGTTCGCGATGGCGAACGGCGCCCTCGAAACCGTGACAGGCGGTCGCACGCCGTGGACGTTGCGCAATACCGCCGCCTACGCCGAGACGCAGCGACTCGACGAATTCGAATCGCCGGATCGCGGCTGGGTCGAGCGTACGCTCGGGCCCCGCGACCGACTCGCCTCGGTATTCTTTGCGAACAATTCGCATGAGGAAAATCAGCCGATTCATCTCAAGGTACGTGATCCGAACCTCTGCGTGACGCGCTGCGCCCAGGAGTACGGCAACCCGTGTCAAAACTTCTGCCCGGCCAATGTCTATGAAATGGTGGACGATGGCGCAAGTGGCAAACGCTTGCAGATCAACTCGGCGAACTGCGTGCACTGCAAGGCCTGCGACATCAAGGATCCGTACCAGATCATCGATTGGACCACGCCCGAGGGTGGCTCGGGACCGATCTACCAATCACTCTGACGTCATGTCCGATCAGCCTTCGTGGAGTCCCGGTGTAACGAGACGTCAGGAGGCCAACCTGACGCGCTTCTTCGAATGCCTCGCCGCACGACGCGGCCTGCATTTCGAGGACTACGCGTCGCTGCATCGTTGGTCGATCGAGCAGCCTGACGCGTTCTGGTTCGAGCTCGCCCACTTCGTCGATATTCGCGCGGATTGGACCGACGGCACCGCACTGATCGACGGCGAAAAAATGCCGGGCGCTCGCTGGTTTCCTGAGGCGCGCCTCAACTTCGCCGAAAACCTGCTGCACTTTCACGACGACCATCCCGCTCTACTTGCCGTCAACGAACGCGGGCAGCGCCGAACGTTGTCTTATCGGCAGCTGCATGCAGAAGTGGGTCGTATCGCCGCGGGACTGCGCGAAGCAGGCGTCAAGCCCGGCGATCGCGTCGTAGGCTTCATGCCCAATCTTCCCGAGACGGTCGTCGCCATGCTCGCCGCGACGAGTCTCGGTGCGATCTGGTCATCGTGCTCCCCGGACTTTGGTATTGCGGGTGTGCTCGATCGATTCGGACAAATTGCACCGAAGGTACTGATCACTGCAGACGGTTATTTCTATGCAGGAAAAACCATCGACTCTTTGAGCGCCATCGGTCGCGTTCTCGCCGAGCTGCCATCGGTCACCACCGTGATCGTGGTGTCCTACGTCGCGGTCGAACCGGATCTGACACGCCTGAATTCTTTGTCGACGCATCTGTGGTCCCGTTTCGGAACACCCGGAGCGAAAGCCGTCTTCACCCGCCTGCCGTTCGATCATCCGCTTTTCGTGATGTATTCCTCGGGCACCACGGGACAACCCAAGTGCATCGTTCATGGCGCCGGCGGCACTTTGCTGCAGCATCTCAAAGAGCACGAACTGCATGTCGATCTACGTAGACAAGATCGATTGTTCTTCTTTACGACTTGCGGCTGGATGATGTGGAGCTGGCTGGTCAGCGGGCTCGCCGTCGGTGCCACACTCGTGCTGTATGACGGCTCGCCGCTGCATCCCGATGAGGGCGTGTTGTGGCGCATGGCCGAGGAAGAACATGTCACGATCTTCGGGACGAGCCCGAAGTTCTTGGCGGCGCTCGACAAGGCGGGATACCGCCCGCGCGAACGCGTGACGCTGCCCGCGCTGCGCACGCTCATCTCCACCGGCGCGCCGCTCGCGCCCGAGCAATTCGATTTCGTGTATCGCGAGATCAAGTCGGACCTTCATCTCGCCTCCATCTCCGGTGGCACCGACATCATTTCGAGTTTTTGCATCGGCGATCCTACGGCGCCGGTTTATCGGGGTGAGCTGCAATGCGCGGGACTCGGCATGGCCGTCGACATCGTCGACGACCACGGACGGTCGCTCCCTGCGGAGGCGAAAGGCGAGCTCGTCTGCCGACGCAGCTTCCCCTCCATGCCCGTCGGCTTCTGGGGTGACGAAGACGGCAGCCGTTATCGAAAAGCCTATTTCGAACGCTTCCCGGGCATCTGGCATCACGGCGATTACGCGATGCGCACCCATCACGGCGGCTTCGTGATTCTGGGTCGCTCGGATGCCGTGCTGAATCCGGGCGGCGTGCGTATCGGCACCGCTGAGATCTACCGTCAAGTCGAAACGCTGCCCGAAGTGCTGGAGTCGCTGTGCATCGGGCAGGACTGGCAAGGTGACGTACGCGTTGTGCTGTTCGTACGTCTGCGTGACGGCGTGATGCTCGACGACCTTCTGCGTCAGAGAATTCGTGACGTCATTCGCACCAATACCTCGCCGCGTCACGTGCCCGCACGCATCGTCGCCGTTCCGGAAATTCCGCGCACCATCAGCGGCAAGATCGTCGAGCTGGCAGTCCGCAACATCATCCACGGGCTGCCGGTCACCAACACGGACGCGCTCGCCAACCCCGGCTCACTGGAGCACTTCAAAGATCTTCCGGAGCTCGGGACTTGAGCGCCACGTCACGCCCGCTTCTCGAGCGCTACCACTCCGCGATGCAGACGAGCGGTTTTTCTGCGGACCCCGCTCAACAGGCGGCGATCGCACAGCTTGAGCGATTACGCGCGGAGCTGGGGACGAGCGAACCCGAGTCGGTCATCAGAAAAATGGTTCGTCGGCTCGTCGGCTCGGAACCCACCGCTGCGCCGCGAGGTGTTTATCTTTGGGGTAGCGTGGGGCGCGGCAAGACCTGGCTCATGGACCTCTTTTTCGACAGCACGCCCGTCGAAGCCAAACGTCGCAGTCACTTCCACCGATTCATGCAAAGCGTGCACGAAGGGCTGCGCCGGCATCGCGATGAGGTCGACCCGTTGTCGGCCGTGGCGACGGACATCGCGAACGCCGCGCGACTCGTGTGTCTCGATGAGCTTTTCGTCAGCGATATCGCCGATGCCATGCTGCTCGAAGGACTCTTCACGCAACTCGTCGATCGAGGCGTCACGCTCGTCTTTACGTCTAATGTACCCCCATCGGGGCTCTACAAAAACGGGTTGCAACGCCAAAGATTTCTTCCGGCCATCGCGCTGATCGAGCGTCACTGTGAAGTCGTCTGTGTGGAGGGTGGCACGGACTACCGACTGCGCCACCTTACGCGCGCGCCGATTTATCTCGACACGGGGGGCGCGCGAACCACTGAGGCGCTCGCCGAGATCTTCGAAGGGCTTGCCGACGGCGCTGGCCGAGTCGGCGGAAGCGTTGATATCGAAGGGCGACCGATCCCGGTGGTCCGGCATAGCGAAAACGTGGTGTGGTTCGCGTTCTCCGCGCTATGCGAAGGGCCGCGCAGTCAGGATGACTACGTCGCCATCGCCCGCGAGTATCAGTCGGTGCTGCTGTCTGCTATCCCGATCTTCACCCGCGACAGCGAAGATGCTGCGCGAAGGTTCATCGCACTCGTCGATGAATTCTATGACCGGCGAGTCAAGCTCGTGATGTCAGCGGAGGCAGGGCCGCTTGAGCTCTATCGGGGCGAACGACTCCGCTTCGAGTTCGAGCGCACGGCGAGCCGCCTCATCGAAATGCAAAGCGAGGCCTATCTCGCGAGCGAGCATCTCGGCTGAACCCGAAGCTCAGTTGACGGCGCTCGACCCTGGCGGCAAATCGGCTGCCGCGCTGAAGAGTCGACTGACATCGACCGCATCGAAGCGCCATGGCTTGTGACAGAACTCGCAGGTCACAGTCACCTCGCCACGCTCGGCCACGATAGCCTCGACTTCCGTCATTCCAAGTGAGCGCAGCATGCCCTCGACGCGCTCTGCGCTGCAGCGACAGCGAAAACCGACGGCGTGCGAGCCGTGGATGCGCAGATCGAGCCCCGCGAAGGCTCGGCGCATGAGTTCCGCAGCGGGACGAAAGAGCAGTTCGTCGCTCTGCACCCCGGCGATGGCCTCGCTCGCAGCCGAAAAAGTTCGATCGGCTTGAACTTCGAGATCGATGCCCTCAACCGTAACGCCGCCCTGCCCCGGCATGCGCTGCACCAGCAAGCCCGCTGTTCCGAAGTCGTCGGCGCCGAGTATCACGCGCGTGGGCAATTGCTCGGAGTTTTCGAAGTAGCGCTCAAGTGAGGCGGCGAGCGACCCGCCGCCGATCGGCACGATGCCCTGATAACGCGACGCCTGCTTACCGGTCTCGATGGTGACCACGATGGTGCCCTCGCCCGCAAGCGCGACGAAGTCGGCATCGTCGGCGATGCGCTCGCGATCGAAGCGCGCCACACCACGAACGCGAAAATCATGGGTGCATTGGGCAACGAGCAAACGCACGCCACCGCTACCCTGCAACTGCAACGTGAGCTCGCCTTCGAACTTTAGTGTGGAGGCGAGCAACACCGCCGCTGAAACGGCTTCTCCGAGCAGGCGCCTGACGGGCTCGGGGTAATCGGCGTGCTCGCGCAACGAGAGCCACGCCGGCCCGAGTCGCACGAACTGTCCTCGCACGGATTGCTGCTCGACCACAAAACGCTGCACGAGGTCGATGACCCGATGCTCGTCTTCGGATCCGTCGCGGCGCGGGGCGTCCTGCATCAGCCCGAAAGCTTTTTGCGCAGCAGGTCGTTGAGTTGCGCGGGATTGGCTTTGCCGCCCGTCGCCTTCATGACTTGCCCGACGAAGAAACCGAAGAGCTTGTCCTTGCCCGAACGGTAGTCGGCCAACTGACCCGGATTCTTTGCCATGACATCTTCGATGGCTTTTTCGATGGCGCCGGTGTCAGTGATTTGGCGCAGGCCCTTCTGCTGGATGATCGCGTCCGCGCTCTCGCCGCTCGCCCACATCGCTTCGAAGACGTCTTTGGCGATCTTGCCGGAGATGGTCGCATCGACGATGCGCGTCACGAGCCCCGCGAGGGCCTCGGCATTGACCTTGGATTCGCCGATCTCGAGGTTGTCCTTGTTGAGGAACGCGGCCAGATCGCCCATCACCCAGTTCGCACAGAGCTTGGGGTCACGACCCACGCGACCGACGACGTCTTCGTAGAACGCGCCGAGCTCGCGGCTCGCGGTCAGCACGCCGGCGTCATAGTCGGACAAGCCGTAGTCGCGCACGAAGCGCGACGCTTTTTCGTCCGGAAGTTCCGGCAACGAGGCCTTCACCTTGGCGATGAAGGGCTCTTCGATGACGAGCGGCAGAAGATCGGGATCGGGGAAGTAGCGGTAGTCGTTGGCGTCTTCCTTGGAGCGCATGGAGCGAGTCTCGCCCTTGTCCGGGTCGTAGAGCCGCGTCTCCTGCACCACCTTGCCGCCCGATTCGAGCAATTCGATCTGCCGCTCGACTTCGTAGTTGATGGCCTTCTCGACGTAGCGGAAAGAGTTGAGATTCTTGATTTCGGCACGCGTGCCGAATTTGTCAGCGCCCTTGCGACGAACCGACACGTTGGCATCGCAGCGGAACGACCCTTCCTGCATGTTGCCATCGCAGATATCGAGATAGCGCACGAGCGTGTGCACTTTCTTCATGTAGGCAACCGCTTCCTTGGCCGAACGCAGATCGGGCTCGCTCACGATTTCGATGAGAGGCGTCCCTGCACGATTGAGATCGATGCCGCTCATGCCGGGCATGCCCTCGTGCAGCGACTTGCCGGCGTCTTCCTCGAGGTGCGCACGCGTGATGCCGACGCGTTTGCGAGTACCGTCGTCGAGGACGATGTCCAACGACCCTTCGGCCACTACCGGCAGTTCGTACTGACTGATCTGATAGCCCTTCGGCAGGTCGGGATAAAAATAATTTTTTCGTGCGAACACTGAGTGCGACGCAATACGGGCACCGATAGCGAGTCCAAAGCGCACGGCCATACGCACGGCCTCGCCGTTGAGCACCGGCAAGACGCCCGGATAGCCGAGGTCGACGAGATTCGCCTGCCGATTCGGCTCGGCCCCATAGGCCGTAGCGGAACTCGAAAAAATCTTTGACCGCGTGGCTAGCTGCGCGTGGATTTCGAGACCGATGACGGTTTCCCATTCCATGACGGACCTCAGGCGAACGCCGACGGCGTCTTGAGATGCCAGTCGGTTTCCTGCTGGTAACGGTGCGCGAAGTTGAGCATGCGCGCCTCGGAGAAATGGGGGCCGACCATCTGCAAGCCGATAGGCAAACCGTCGACGAAGCCGCAGGGGATAGACATGCCCGGCAGCCCCGCGAGGTTGGCACCGATGGTGTAGATGTCGTTGAGGTACATCGTGATCGGATCGTCACACTTGGCGCCGATGCGGAACGCCGGCGTGGGCGTGGTCGGCCCGACGAGCAGATCGCATTCTTTGAAGGCGCGGGCGAAATCGGCGCTGATCAGCTGTCGAACGCGCTGGGCTTTGAGATAGTAAGCGTCGTAATAGCCGGCCGAGAGCACGTAGGTGCCGGTCATGATGCGGCGCTTCACTTCGGCGCCGAAGCCCTCGCCGCGCGAGCGACAGTAAAGATCGAGCAAGTTCTTCGGCGAATCGCAACGGTGACCGAAGCGCACGCCATCGAAGCGCGCGAGGTTGGACGAGCACTCTGCCGGCGCCACCACGTAGTACGTCGGTACCGAAAGCGGCAGATTGGGGCAGCTGACTTCTCGCACCTTGGCGCCGAGTTTTTCGTAGACAGCGATGGCATCGCGAATGCGTTGTTCGCAGTTTGCGTCGAGGCCCGTGTCAAAGAATTCGCGGACGAGGCCGATGGTGAGCCCCTCGATCGAGTCGCCGAGCGTTGCGGTGTAGTCGGGTACGGGCGAATCCACGCTGGTGGAATCGCGCGGATCGAAGCCCGACATGGGGCCGAGCAGCAGCGCGGCGTCTTCGGCACTGACCGTGATGAGACCTGCCTGATCGAGACTCGAGGCGAAGGCGATCATGCCGTAGCGACTGCAGCGTCCGTAGGTGGGCTTGATGCCGGTGATGCCGCAGAGCGCGGCAGGCTGGCGGATCGAGCCGCCGGTGTCGGTAGCGGTGGCGGCAGGCGCCAGCCGGGCCGCGACGGCGGCGGCCGAGCCGCCCGAGGATCCGCCCGGCACCTTGGTCGGGTCCCAGGGGTTGCGGACCGGGCCGAAGAAGCTGGTCTCGTTGGACGAGCCCATCGCGAACTCGTCCATGTTGAGCTTGCCGAGCATCACCGTGCCGGCGGCCTTGAGGCCCTTCACCACCGTTGCGTCGTAAGGCGAGACGAAGCCCTCGAGCATCTTGGAG
>JBJTUA010000020.1:0-7494 GCA_046080445.1 Gammaproteobacteria bacterium | reverse complement strand
CAAAACCTGATGGCTGCTGTTGCAGGCGAGACCCACGAGTACACCGACATGTACCAGGCATGGCGAAGACCGCGCGCGACGAGGGCTTCGACGAAATCGCCGACTGGTTCGAGACCTTGGCCAAAGCCGAGCGTTCGCACGCGAACCGCTTCACCAAGGCACTCGAGTCGATCTAAATCGCTCTGAAGGACGGCGACGTCGGTTGCTCCAAGGCGCCGACGTCGCCGTTCTGATTCTGGTGAGTGCATTTCCCTGAAAGAGAGGGACCCAAGGAGGGGACGATGAGCAACAGCACGATCACAGGCGGCCGCGAAGGTTCACTCGAAGCGCCGATCCGTCATCCGCTCAATTGGCGCGATCCCTCGTTCTACGACGAAGCGGCTCTCGAGAAAGAGCTCGAGCGCGTGTTCGATATTTGCCACGGCTGTCGTCGTTGTTTCTCGCTCTGCAACAGCTTCCCCACCTTGTTCGATGCGGTCGATGAAGCGCCTTCGGGCGAGCTCGATACGGTCGACAAAAAGGTTTACTGGGACGTCGTCGATCACTGTTACCTCTGTGACATGTGCTACATGACGAAGTGTCCCTACGTTCCGCCGCATCCGTGGAACCTCGATTTCCCGCATCTCATGCTGCGCGCCAAGGCCATCAAGGCCAAAAAAGGCGAAGTCCGGGTGCGCGACAAAATTCTTTCGGCGACCGACGTCGTCGGCCGCATCGCCGGCATTCCGGTGATTGCGCAGGCCGTCAATGCCGTCAATCAAACCGAAGTGGGCCGCAAGTTACTCGATGTCACGCTCGGCGTGGCGACCGATGCACCGATCCCCGAGTACCATTCCAATAGCGCGCGTCGGCAGCTCGCCGGTCGTGAGCTCAAGGTCGAGGCGAAGCCCACCGACGAAACCCGCGGCAAGGTCGTGCTCTTCACCACTTGTTACGGCAACCGTAACGAGCCCGATCTCAACCTCGATCTCGTCAAAGTATTCGAACATAACGGCATTCCCGTGAAGATCGTTTCGCAAGAAAAATGCTGCGGCATGCCGAAGCTCGAGCTCGGCGATCTCGAGACCGTTGCGCGCCACAAAGACACCAACATCCCGGCGCTCAAGCAGGCGATCGACGAGGGTTACGACATCGTCGCGCCGATTCCGTCTTGCGTACTCATGTTCAAGCAAGAACTGCCGCTGATGTTTCCCGAAGATGCCGATGTGCAGGCCGTGAAGGCTCGCATCTTCGACCCCTTCGAATACCTCATGCTGCGTCACAAGGCGGGGCTCTTGCGGACCGACTTCACCGACGAGCTCGGCAAGGTGAGCTACCACGTGCCGTGTCATTTACGCGTGCAAAACATCGGCCTCAAGACGCGCGATGTGCTCAAGCTCGTCCCGAATACCACCCTCGATGTGATTGAGCGCTGCTCGGGACACAACGGCACCTACGCCGTGAAGAAAGAGTTCCGTCCGGCCTCGGTCAAGATTGGCAAGCCGGTCATGAACCGCGTCGAGAAAGCGAGCCCGGACCACTACACCTCAGACTGCCCGATGGCCGGTCATCAAATCGAGACGGGGCTCAAGGATCCGAAAGAACCCGAACACCCGTTCAAGTTGCTACGTAAGGCTTACGGAATCTGACGCCATGCAAAAACTCACCACCGCCGATCTCATGCCCCTCGAGACCTACGCTCGCGAGCGTCAGACGTTTCGCAGCAAAGTCATCGCACACAAGAAATCCCGCACCGTTCCGGTGGGGCCGAACACCACTTGGCTCTTCGAAGACCGGCTGACCATTCATTACCAAGTGCAGGAAATGCTGCGTACCGAGCGTATCTTCGAGCCTGAGGGTATCGCCGAAGAGCTTCATGCCTACAACCCGCTCATTCCCGACGGGCGTAATTGGAAGGTGACGTTGCTCGTCGAGTTCGCCGACCCCGCCACCCGTCCGCAGCATCTCGCGCGCCTCAAAGGCATCGAGGATCGTTGCTATGTGCAGGTCGCCGATTTCTCGCGCGTCTACGCCATTGCCGACGAAGACCTCGAGCGCGAGAACGAAGAGAAGACCTCGTCCGTGCATTTTCTGCGTTTCGAGCTCACTGACGCCATGGTGGGCGCGCTGCGCGCGGGTGCGCGGCTCGTCGCCGGTATCGACCACGCGAATTACACGCATGCGAACGATGCGTTGCCCGAAGCGTCACGCAAGGCACTGCTCGCCGACCTCGACTAGACCGATTTAGCCTAGAATCGGGGGATGGCAAAAGACTACGACGCCTCAGCGATTGAGGTTCTCTCCGGATTGGAGCCCGTTCGGCGCCGTCCGGGCATGTATACCGACACTAGCCGACCGAATCACCTTGCGCATGAAGTCGTCGACAACAGCGTCGACGAAGCGCTCGCCGGGCACGCCAAGCAGATCGACGTCACCGTCTACAAAGACGGCTCTCTCGAAGTCACGGACGATGGCCGTGGCATGCCGGTCGATATCCACCCCAAAGAAAAAGTCAGTGGCGTCGAGCTCATCCTCACGCGCCTGCACGCCGGCGGCAAATTCGACAGCGGCAGTTACAACTTCTCCGGCGGTCTGCACGGCGTTGGTGTGTCGGTCGTCAACGCGCTCTCCAAGCAACTCGAGTGCTGGGTGCGTCGCGGCGGCAAGGAATACAACATCGGTTTTCGCGACGGCAAAATCAGCTCCAAGCTCGAGGTCGTCGGGACAGTAGGGCAGCGCAACACGGGGACGACCGTTCGTTTCTGGCCCGACCCTAAATTCTTTGACTCGGACAAGTTCTCCGTCCCGCAGCTACGCCACACGCTCAAGGCCAAGGCCGTGCTGTGTCCGGGGCTGCGCCTCACCTTCACCAACGAAGCGACGGGCGAGAAGGACAATTGGTTCTTCGCAGGGGACCTCGGCGCCTATCTTGTCGATGAGCTCGGTAAAGCCGAGCGCTTGCCGACCGAGCCCATCACGGGCAAGCGCGAGCAGGACCAGGACAGCGTCGACTTCGCGCTCTGCTGGGCACCCGACAGCGAAAGCGCCATCGCCGAGAGCTACGTCAATCTCATCCCCACATCCGATGGCGGAACTCACGTCAACGGTTTGCGTAGCGGTACGGCGGCCGCGGTGCGTGAGTTCTGCGAGTTCCGCAATCTGTTACCACGCGGTATCAAGCTTGCGCCCGAAGACGTGTGGGACGGCGTGCGTTACATACTCTCGATCAAAATTCGTGAGCCCCAGTTCGCGGGTCAAACCAAAGAGCGTCTCGCCTCGCGTGATGCGGCGCAGCTCGTCGAGGGCTACGCCAAAGACGCGATCGGCCTTTGGCTCGCCCAACACCCCGATGCGGGTGAGCGCATTGCGCAGTTCGCTATCGAGAACGCCACGCAACGTCTCAAGGCCGCTCAAAAAGTACAGCGAAAGCGTATTTCTGGCGGCCCCGCATTGCCCGGCAAGCTCGCGGATTGCGCAGGCGATGATCCGACGCGCTCTGAGCTCTTTTTGGTCGAAGGCGATTCGGCGGGTGGTTCGGCCAAGCAAGCGCGCGACAAAGATTTCCAGGCCATCATGCCGCTGCGTGGCAAGATCCTGAACACTTGGGAGCTCGAACCCGGCGAGATCGGCTCATCAGCCGAGGTGCACGACATCAGTGTCGCGATCGGTATCGACCCGGGCACGTCTGACCTCTCGAGGCTGCGCTACCACAAGATCTGCATCCTCGCCGACGCCGACTCGGACGGTCAGCACATCGCCACCTTGCTGTGCGCGTTGTTTCTCCGGCATTTCAGGCCGCTGGTCGCGCAGGGTCATGTGTATGTCGCGATGCCGCCGCTGTATCGCATCGATGCCGGCAAGCAAGTGTTCTACGCGCTCGACGATACTGAACGCGATGCCTTCCTGCAGCGACTCAGCGACGAAAAGGTTAAAGCGAAGCCGCAGGTCACGCGCTTCAAGGGTCTTGGCGAAATGAACCCCTCGCAGCTGCGTGAGACCACGATGGATCCGCGTACGCGGCGACTCGTGCAACTCACCCTCGATGCGGCCGACCAGACCGACAGTCTCATGGACATGCTGCTCGCCAAGAAACGCGCCGCCGACCGTCGCGAATGGCTCGAGCAGAAAGGCAATCTCGTACAGGTGAGCGTCTGATGCAGAAGCAGGAACTGACTTTTGAAGGTGTCGAGCGTCAACCGCTGCGCGCCTTCACTGAGAAGGCGTATCTCGAATACTCGATGTACGTCATTCTCGATCGTGCGCTGCCGGCGATCGGCGATGGGCTCAAGCCCGTACAGCGACGCATCATCTATTCGATGAGCGAGCTTGGCCTCTCGGCCGTCTCGAAGCACAAGAAGTCCGCACGCACCGTCGGCGATGTGATCGGCAAGTTCCATCCGCACGGCGACTCTGCTTGTTATGAGGCCATGGTGCTGATGGCGCAGCCCTTTGCGTATCGGTATCCCATCGTCGACGGACAGGGCAACTGGGGCTCTCAAGACGATCCGAAGTCCTTCGCCGCCATGCGCTATACCGAAGCAAAACTCACGCGTTACGCCGAAGTGTTGCTCAAAGAACTCGGTGAAGGCACGGCCGACTGGGTACCGAACTTCGACGGCACTCTCGAAGAGCCGCAGGTATTGCCCGCGCGACTACCCAATCTGCTGCTCAATGGTACGACGGGCATTGCGGTCGGCATGGCCACTGATATCCCGCCGCACAACCTGCGTGAAGTCGCGCAAGCCTGCATTCATTTGCTCGATGAGCCCGAGGCGACCACGCGCGCGCTCATGAAGTTCGTGAAGGGTCCCGATCTGCCGACCGGTGCCGAGATCGTCTCGCCGCGCTCCGACCTCGTCGATTTTTACGAGAAAGGCACGGGTAGCTTCAAGGCGCGCGCCACCTACACGATCGAGGACGACTGCCTCGTCATCGAAGCGCTGCCTTATCAGACCTCCGGCTCTCGTGTACTCGAGCAAATTGCCGAGCAGATGCGGGCCAAAAAATTACCCATGGTCGACGACCTGCGCGATGAGTCCGATCACGAAAACCCGACGCGACTTGTCATCGTGCCGAAGGGCCGCAAGTTCGACGCCGAGCAGCTCATGGCGCATTTGTTCGCCACCACCGATCTCGAGCGCAACTACCGCGTGAACCTCAACGTCATCGGTCTCGATGGACGACCTCGCGTCATGGGGCTGCGCGATATCCTCACCGAGTGGCTCGAGTTCCGCATCTCGACCGTCAAGCGTCGCCTCGAGTGGCGGCTCGACAAAGTGTCGAGGCGTCTGCACATCCTCGATGGCTTGCTCATCGCCTATCTCAATCTCGATGAGGTGATCCGCATCATCCGTCGCGAGGACGAGTCCAAGCCTGTGCTCATGAAGCGCTTCAAGCTGAGCGAAGAGCAGGCGGAGGCCATCCTCGAGACCAAGTTGCGTCACCTCGCCAAGCTCGAAGAAATGAAAATCCGCGGCGAGCAAGAAGAGCTCGCCAAGGAGCGCGATGAGCTCGAGGCCATCCTCGGCAACAAGAAGCGTCTACGTAAACTCGTTGGCGACGAACTCGCCGCCGATGCCGAAAAGTATGGCGATGCGCGTCGTTCCAAGATCGTGGAGCGCGAAGCCGCGCAGGCGATCGACGAGACGTCGCTCATCGCCAACGAAGCGATTACCGTGGTGATGTCTTCCGGGGGTTGGGTGCGCGCGGCCAAGGGCCACGAGATCGACCCGAAATCTTTGCAGTACAAGACGGGCGATGCGTTCCAAGCGGCCGTGCGCGGCATGTCGCTGCAGCAGGCGGTGTTCCTCGATACCACAGGGCGCACCTACTGCCTGCCGGCGCACTCCTTGCCCTCGGCGCGCGGACTCGGCGAGCCGCTCTCGGGTCGTCTCAACCCGCCGGATGGCGCCAAGTTCGCTGGCGTGATGATGGGCGACCCCGAAGGTCTCTGGCTGATTGCATCCGATGCGGGCTACGGCTTCACGGCGCGTATCAAAGATCTCATCACCGATCGCAAGGCTGGCAAGACGGTGCTCAATCCGCCTGAGAATTCTTTGGCGTTGCCACCGGCGTTCGTGTCCTCCGAGAAGAGCCTCGTCTGCGTGTCGATCGTCGATGCCGATGGCGAAAACGGTCGACTGCTCGCGTTCCCGGTGAAGGACATCCCCGAGATGCCGCGCGGCAAGGGCAACAAGCTCTTCAATATTCCAACGGCACTCGCCAAAGAGCGGGCCGAGGTCGTGATCGGCGCGGTCGCCGTCGAGCCGGGCGGGTCACTGGTTGTCCACACGGGCGATCGTTCGATGACGCTCTCTTGGGGTGATCTCAAAGATTACGTCGGCGCTCGTGCGCAGCGCGGTGCCGTGCTGCCGCGCGGCTGGCGCCGCGTCACGCGTCTCGAGGCGGTGGCGGCGTCGTAAGGCGGCGTTACCCGCGCGCAACGATCATCGTCTTCGAGGCGGCACCCGGGATCTCTCGCACAAGTTTCGGCACGAGATAGCCGGGTAGGGTGCTCGTCATGGCCTCGATGATCTCGAGGCCGCGCGGCTCGCTCACCTCGAAGTGCGCACTGCCGCGGATCCGATCGAGTAAGTGTAGGTAATACGGCAGTACGCCGTGGGTGTGCAGCGTACGTGAGAGCGTTGCGAGCGTCGTCGCGTCGTCGTTCACGCCGCGCAGCAACACCGATTGATTGAGCAGCAGCGCGCCGGTCGTGCGCAGTCGGGCGAGTGCCTCGAGCGCATCACCCTGCAGCTCCTGCGCATGATTGACGTGTAGCACGATCGTCACGCGCCACGGCAGTGAGCGAACCCAGTCGATGAGGCCCGCGTCGATGCGCGAGGGCAGCACGATGGCGTTACGCGTGTGTAGACGCAGTGAGTTCAAGTGCGCAATGCCCTTGAGCGAGTTCGTCAGCGCGTTCAGTCGTGCATTGCTCAAAGAAAGCGGATCACCGCCACTCAAGATCAGCTCTTCGATCGAGGGGCCTGCCGCGACCGAGGCAATGGCCTCGCGCCATCGACCTGTCTCGCCTTGCTGCTCTTCGTAAGGGAACTCGCGCCTGAAGCAGTAGCGACAGTGCACGGCACACGCGCCTGTCGTGACGAGCAAGGCACGGCTCGAATATTTGCACAGCAGCCCCGGCGCTTGCTGATAGCCCGACTCGCCGATCGGGTCGCTACCAAAGCCCTCGGTGTCGATGAGCTCCTCGCCGAGCGGTAACACCTGACGCAGCAACGGATCGGCAGGGTCGCGAGGGTGCATGCGCGCCACGAAGCTTCGGGGCACGCGCAGCGGAAAGAGCTTCGCCGCGGCCTCGGCAGGACCCAGCCACTCCGAACCGAGATCGAGCGCACGCAACAACTCCGCCGAGTCCGTGATGGCCTCGGCGAAATGCTGTTGCCAAGTGGAATCGGGCGGGTTTAGGTGGCGGGTGTTGGAGGTTGCCGTTATCATACGCGGCCTTTTCGGCCCGGATATTCTGGGCTTCACCGAGCGCGAACGCAAAGCGGA
>JBJTUA010000019.1:0-7032 GCA_046080445.1 Gammaproteobacteria bacterium | reverse complement strand
GCGCCGCCTCGAGGGTGTTCTTCATCAGCATCGCGACGGTCATGGGGCCGACGCCGCCGGGCACAGGGGTAATCCACGAGGCCCGTTTGGCGGCCTCGGCAAATTCGACATCGCCGCAGAGGGCGCCGTCTTCGCGTCGGTTGATACCGACATCCACTACCACGGCACCGGGCCTAATCCACTCACCCTTGATGAGCCCGGGCTTGCCTGCCGCAGCCACAAGTACTTCAGCTTCGCGAACATGATGCTCGAGGTCTTCGGTAAACCGATGCGTCACGGTCGTCGTCGCACCCATTAACAAAAACTCGAGTGACATGGGTCGGCCAACGATATTCGACGCCCCGACGATCACGCAGTGCAGTCCCTTCACCGACACACCGATGTGCTCGAGCATCCGTACCACGCCATACGGCGTGCACGGCCGGATTAACGGATTACGCTCGGCGAGCCTCCCGATGTTGTACGGGTGAAAGCCATCGACGTCCTTACTCGGGTGGATACGCTCGACCACCTCGGTTTGGCGGATGTGCTCGGGCAGCGGCAGCTGGACCAAAATGCCGTCGACTGCGGGATCGGCGTTCAGAGCGTCGATGCGGGTGAGCAACTCGACCTCGCTCGTCGACTGGGGCAGGTCGATCGCCACCGAATGGATGCCGCACTCCTCGCAGGCCGCGCGCTTGTTGCGCACGTAGACGGCGGAGGCAGGGTTATCCCCGACCATGACCACCGCGAGCCCCGGGCGCCGGCCCCGGGAAGCGACCCGCCGGTCGACGGCCGCACGAACCTCGGCCTTCACCACCCGGGCGATGGCCTTGCCGTCGATGATTTTCGCGGGGCCCTGGCTCATATCTGGCGCCGATGATAGGGGCTCGACCCCCGGAGTGCCATATAATCGCCGGCTCGAAACGACGGACCCTCCTGAAAACCCCATGCTCCAGAAAATCGGCGACGCGCTCAAAGGCAAGAAAACCCTCTCTTGGCTCATCATCATTCCGCTTGCGGTGGTGTTTGCGATTTGGGGCGCGACGGGGGCGGTGACCCTCGATTTCATCGGTCCCAAGAAGTACGCCGCCAAGGTCGAGGGCAACGAGATTTCGCTGCAGGAAGCGAGTCGCCTCTGGCAGGACCAGCAGTCCGAGTGGGCGGGGCAGTTCGGTACCGATATTCCCGAAGACCTCAAGCCCTCGCTGCAGGACGGCATTATCGAGCGCCTCATTCGCTCGGAGCTCATCAGCGCCCGCACCCGCGAGGCGGGATATCGCGTCGATGGCAGTCGCGTGCAAGAGAGCATTCGCGGCGAACAGGCGTTCCAGGTGGATGGCCAGTACAACGAAACGCTCGCCCTGGCGCGCCTTGCGCAGCTCGGCATTACCGCCGATCAATACCGGGCCGATATCCGTCGCTCACTGCAGGGTGAAGAGCTGCAGCGCGCACTCTTTGCCGGCGAGTTTTTGACCGCTACCGAACTCGGGCGCCGCATCGCCCTTGAAGACGAACAACGAGAAGTCCGTTACGCCCTGTTCCCGATCGCCAAGTACCGCGCCGCGCTGCGTCTTTCCGATGCCGACCTCGCCGCGTGGTATCAAAAAAATTCACAGCAATTTTTGACGCCGGAGTCCGTGCGCCTGCAGTTCGCCGAAAGCTCAGTCGCCGATGTCTCGGGGAAGGTGATTGTCGCCGAGTCAGATCTGCTCGATCTTTACGCCAAAAATAAAGATCGTTACGTCGAGCCCGAGCGCCGTCGTGCGCGCCACATCCTGCTGGCCACTGAAAAAGAAGCGAACGACGTGCTCGCGCAGCTCAAGAGCGGTGACGATTTCGAGGCACTGGCAACGCGTCTTTCGAAGGATACGGGCTCTGCCGCGAGCGGCGGCGATCTCGGCTTCTCAGAAAAATCCGCGTTCGTCACGCCGTTTGCCGAGGCGGTGTTCTCGATGAAAGAGGGCGAGCTCCGCGGCCCTGTAAAAACCGAGTTCGGGTTCCACGTCGTGCGCCTCGAGGGTGTTCAGGCGGGTCGGAACAAAACCTTTGAAGAAGTTCGGGCCGATCTCGACAGCGAGTTCCGCCGTGGCCGCATCGCCGATCTTTTCGGTGAAAAGCAGGATGCGGTGCAGCAGCGCCTCGAGAAATCGGGTGCTGATCTTGCCGCCATCGCCAAAGAATTGGGGCTCAAGCTCGGAGAGTCCGCAACCTTTCTGCGCGGAACCGGTAGCGCGGAGCTTCCGGCTTCGCCTGAGCTCGAGTCGCTCGTGTTCGGCGATGCGGTGCTCAACCAGCGTCGCATCGGGGGTCCTATCGCCCTCGGTGAAGACCGTTTTGTCGTCGTGAAGGTGCTCGAGCATCGCAAGCCTACGGTACCGCCGCTCGCGGAGGTGCGTGCCAAAGTGCTCGAGGCGGCAACCAACGAACGTGCCACGGAAGAAGCCCGCAAGACGGCGGAGTCGGTGGTCAAAGTATTGGGTGAGGGTGGCTCGTTCGACACGCTCACGAAGGGCCTCGGCGCCACGCCGAATGCCGCGCGTTTCATCGATCGTCGCGATCCGTCTATCCCCGCCGAAGTGAAAACGGCGGCGTATGAACTCGCGCGTCCGGCTGCAGGCAAAACTTCAGCCAAGGCCGTCGTCACCAAAGACGGAGCGGCAGTCGTGGTGGTCTCGCAAACGCGTGTGTTGCCCTCTGCAGGCGATGCGGCGGTGAGAGCCGCGCGTGGTCAGCAGCTCGCCGGTCGTCAGGCGCTCGGCACGCTCTCCTCGTACGTCGAGGACATGCGCGAGAAGGCGAAGGTGACGAAGAATCCGCAGGCCTTCCAGTAAGGCTTACGCCTCGCTCGCAGGCTCCGGAAAACTCATGCCGACGGTGCTGAACCCACCGTCGACGTACAAAATCTCGCCCGTGATGCCAGCGGCGAGATCCGAGCACAAGAACGCCGCGGCATTACCCACGTCTTCCTGCGTCACGTTGCGACGAAGCGGGGCGACCTCAGCCACGCGCGAAAGCATTTTGCGGAAGCCGCCGATGCCCGCCGCCGCTAACGTCTTGATGGGACCTGCTGAAATGCCGTTTACCCGAATGCCTTGAGGACCGAGGTCCGAGGCCAAAAACCGCACGTTCGCCTCGAGGCTCGCCTTGGCGAGGCCCATGACGTTGTAACTCGGAATCGCCTTCACGGCGCCGAGGTACGAGAGCGTCAGGATGGCGCCGGCGCGGCCCTGCATCAAAGGCGACGCGCCTCGCGCCAGGGCGGTGAGGCTATAGCTCGACACATCATGCGCCATCGCAAACGCCTCGCGCGTGGTGCTTTGCGTGAAGCCCCCTGCGAGCGCTTCGCGCGGCGCAAACGCCACGCAATGAATCACGATATCGAGATGACCCCACTCGCGCTTGAGGCTTTCGAAGACGCTATCGATCTGGGCGTCGACCGTCACATCGAGCGGCAGGATAATCTTTGAGCCGATCGAGTGGGCAAGCGTATCGACGCGCTCCTTGAGTTTGTCGTTCGCATAAGTAAAGGCGAGTTCAGCGCCTTCTCGATGCATGGCCTCGGCAATGCCCCAGGCGATCGACCGATCGCTCGCCACGCCCACGATGAGGGCGCGTTTACCGCTCAGAAATCCCATATCAATTACCTCGACGGATGACGAGTCGTTGTCCGACGCGCAGCATATTCTTTGAGGACAGATCGTTCCAAGCCAAGAGCTGCGACACCGTGACGCCGTAACGTCGCGCAATCCCCGACAGGGTCTCGCCGCTACGAACGCGATGCGTCGTTTTCGAGCCCGAGCTCGATGAGCCCTTGGAATCTTTGGCGCTCGATGCCTCCGAGCTGCCACGCGATACCACCAAGCGATCGCCTGGCATGATTTTATCGCCCGGGTTTTTACCGTTGAGGCGCATGAGTGTGCGCGGGTCCATGTTGTTGCGTCGCGCGATCGCCCAAATCGACTCGCCGCGCCGCACCACATGAACCTCCGGTCGACCGCGCTTGCCGCGAGTGCGCGGCCCGGGGCCATCGACACGCGCTGCAGCGCGCAGCACTTTCTCCGGCAGTTTCGTCGTGCCCGACGGCACACGCAGATCCATGCCTGGATCGACGTTCGCGTCCTTGAGGCCATTTAGCATGCGGATCGTCATCACGCTCGTGCCGTAGCGCGCGGCGAGCTCCGGAAGTGATTCGCCCCGCTGTACGATGTGATGCGTGACGCGCATGAGCTCATCGGCCGAGAGCAGGGTAATGCTCTGCTCAAAAACGCCGGCTGAATCGATGGGCAGCAAGAGCGCATGCGGCCCTTCTGGAGGCGTGGCCCAGCGGTGGTAAGCCGGGTTCAGCTCCGAGAGTTCTTCATGCGAGAGACCCGCCAAATCGGCCGCAAGCCGCAGGTCGATCTGCGAGGCGAGCGCTACCTTCATGAAATACGGCTGATTGGGAATGGGGCTGAACTCGATGCCAAACACCGAAGGGTCCGCGACGAGACGCTTCATCGCCAAAAGTTTGGGGACGTAGGCGCGAGTCTCATTCGGCAGGCGCAGGTCCCAAAATGTCGTGGGCTTTCCAGCGGCGCGATTACGCGCGACGGCGCGGGCGACGCAATTCTCGCCGCAGTTGTAGCCCGCGACTGCGAGCAACCAGTCGCCGTCGAACTCATCGTGCAGGAACTGCAGATAATCGAGCGCCGCTCGCGTCGACTCGATCACATCGCGCCGTCCGTCGTACCACCAGTTTTGTGGCAAACCAAAACGGCTGCCCGTATCCGGAATAAACTGCCATAAACCCGAGGCGCGCGCCTTCGAGTAAGCGAAGGGCTCGAACGCGCTCTCGATGACCGGCAGCAGTGCAAGCTCCATCGGCATGCCACGTCGATCGATTTCTTCGACGATGTAATGCATGTATAGCGACGCCCGCCCGAACACGCGATCGAGATACGCGGGGTTGCGCTCGTACCAAGCGAGCTGAATATTGATCGCCTGACGCTCTTCCTCGGCAAGTTGGAACCCGGAGCGAATGCGCTCCATGAGGTCCTCAGGGCTTGCCGGGACGGCTGACACAGCCGGTATCAGCACGGAGGGCGCAGGCGCCGGCGGCGCGCGTTCGGCGCGGGTTTCATCGAACGGTGGGCCGGGCGGTGGGGTCCGCAACACCGGCTCCGGCACGGGGCGCGGGGCCGCGAGATAGTGGCTGACCGAGGAGTCCTCGAGGGTCGCGCAGGCGGCGAGCGTGAGCATCGCGAAGAGCAGCGCCAGGCGCGTGAGGAAAGCGGATCGCATTGGGCGCGTATTTAACCGACCCTCACCGAAAATTGCTATGGTTTCGAACCGTGCTCGACCCCCGCCTGACAACCTGGCTCGACAGCCCCCGCGGCAAGACCTTGCTCGATACCGAGGGACGCGTCATCGCCGAGTCGCTGGAAGATTGTTTCGGGTGGGAGGCGTTGCAGATCGGTGTGTGGGGCGAGACGCGTTCGCTCATCTCGCATGCCCGCACGCGCTCACAGATCGTGCTCGATCATCATTCGACCTCGGGGCTCGATGCCGTCGGCCGACCGAGTCAGTTGCCCATCGCGAGCGATTGCATGGATGTCGTGCTGCTCGCACATGCGCTCGAGTTCGAGAGCGATCCGTATAGTCTCGTGCGCGAGGCCGATCGCGTGCTCGCAGGCGAGGGCAAGCTGCTCGTGCTCGGGTTCTCGCCCATGAGTCTTTGGGGCTTGCGCGCTCGCGCGAGTCGCCGCGGTTTTACGCCGGGGCTACGTCGCGTATTGCCTGAGCGTCGGGTGCTCGATTGTCTGCATTTATTGGGCTATGACGTGCTCGGAGTGCGCCATTATCTCTACGGTCTGCCGTGGGGTGAGCCGGCGAGTGTGGACCATCAACTGCGTCGCGGTTGGCTCGCGCCCTGGCCTTCGGGGGCTTATCTTTTGAAGGCCCGCAAACGCATGCATGCGCTCACGCCGCTACGTCCACGCCTGCGCGAAACTCGACGCTCACGCGTGCTCGGCGGCCTTACCGAGCCTTCGGTCAATCGCGATCCCTCATGACCACGCGCGTCGAGATTTACACCGATGGGGCCTGTCGCGGTAACCCGGGTCCGGGGGGCTGGGCGGCGACGCTCGAACTCGGTGAACACTTGCGCGAACTCTCAGGCGCCGAGGCCGAGACCACGAACAATCGCATGGAGCTCACGGCCGTCATCCGTGCGCTCGAGGCACTCAAGCGCAAGAGTGCGCTACGGATCCATACCGACTCCGAGTACGTGCGTCGCGGCATCACCGAGTGGATCGGAAACTGGAAAGCCCGCGGCTGGAAAACCGCCGATAAAAAGCCTGTGAAAAATCGCGATCTCTGGGAGCGTCTCGATGAACTCTCGAGTCAGCACGACATCGAGTGGCGTTGGGTGAAGGGTCACTCGGGCGTGCCCGGCAACGAGCGCGTCGATGCGCTCGCCAATGCGGCGATCGATGGGCTTTTGAGCTAACCTTCGTCCACCCATGCGACAGATCATCCTCGACACCGAAACCACTGGCCTCGAAGTCACGCAGGGCCATCGCCTGATCGAAATCGGTTGTCTCGAGCTCGTGGGTCGGCGCCTCACGGGTCGGCAGTTTCATAAATATTTGAACCCCGAACGCGAGATCGACGAGGGCGCCTCCGCGGTGCACGGCCTCACGCTCGCCAAGCTTCAGCGTGAGCCCAAGTTCGCCGAGGTTGCGAAAGAGCTTCTTGATTTCATCGAGGGGGCGGAGCTCGTCATCCATAACGCGCCCTTTGACCTTGGGTTTTTGAACGCCGAGCTCGCAAGGCTGGATGCGAAAGCAGCGACGATCGAGAGCCGCTGCACAGTGCTCGACACCCTCACCGTCGCGCGCAAGCTGCACCCGGGGCAGCGTAATAGCCTCGATGCGCTCTGCAAACGCTATGGGGTCGATAACTCTAAGCGCGAACTGCACGGCGCGCTGCTCGATGCCCGCATTCTTGCCGATGTGTATTTGGCGATGACGGGTGGGCAGAGCACGCTCGAGCTCAGCGAGGCCCGCAACC
>JBJTUA010000018.1:0-7732 GCA_046080445.1 Gammaproteobacteria bacterium | reverse complement strand
TACGTCGTGCGCGCCGGCGAAATCGCCACGCGCTATCCCGCCAATCCGAACGGCTCGCCCAACGGTCTTGCCGCGCTTTGCAATCTCGACGGACGCGTGACGCTCGCCATGCCTCACCCTGAGCGCGTGTTTCGGACGGTGCAGATGTCCTGGCGGCCGCCGGGCAACACCGAGCATTCGGGCTGGATGCGCCTCTTCAGAAACGCGCGAGCCTGGGTGGGATGACCGCCTCGAGTCCATCAGTGTTCGAACTGCGGGGGCTGCGCAAGACATACGGTTAGGGTGCAGCAGCAGTCCACGCGCTGCGCTCGCGGCCGAGGCGGCCGCCTCGGCAGACCGACGCCGGGCCCGCAATGCGCTGCTGGCTGCCGGGCTCGATGGTGTATCGAACGCCATTTCTTTGAGCGCACCCGCATCGGGCGCGGTGTTATTCGTGCCCCAGAAAAGCGAGTCTGTCGTGACGGCGGGAACGCCCATCGTCACCCTCGGCGATCCATCACGAGTCGACGTAGTGGCCGAGTTTCTCTCGCAAGATGCCGTGCGTATGAAGCCCGGTGATCGTGCGTTCATCGAAAATTGGGGTGGCGACGCCGTGGCGGCGATCGTCGAACGCATCGAACCTGTCGCCCGAACCAAAGTTTCGGCGCTCGGCATCGAGGAGCAGCGCACCAAGGTCGTCCTCAACTTTGAAGGCGCCATCCCCGCAGCGTTGAGCTCGCATGATTATCGGGTCGATGCCCGAGTGGTGCTCGAAGAGACGCAAAACGCCGTGCGGGTTCCGCTCGGAGCGTTGTTTCGCAGTGGTGACGGTTGGGCGGTCTTCGTCGTGCAAAACGGGCGCGCCGTGTTACGCCCGGTCACTTTGGGGGTTCAGGACGATCGGTTTCGGGTGGTTTTGGCGGGAATGACCGCAGGGGAAGGGGTGGTGCTCTTCCCATCCACCCAAGTATCCGCCGGTATCCGTGTTGCAAATTAACAACATTCTGCGGAGTTAACCGCTAACTGCGTCACGATTTACTTGACCGGTCGGAGAGTTGTTCATATTCTCTGACACTAATCATTAAAGGCAGGTTCAAAAAAACCGCCGGTTTGTTGTTTTTTCGGGGAAGCCTTTAGGCATCTGGGAGGGACTCACTTGAATATCAATCCGTCGATTCGTACGACCGTTGCTCGCATTATTTCTGGCTCTGTCGCCTTGGCTGCAGCGCAAGTCACGATGGCCCAACAGGGTCAGACTGGCGCGACCGGTCTGGAAGAAGTGGTTGTCACCGGTACGCGCATCGCGCGCCCCGACCTGACTTCCAACAGTCCGATCGCCACGGTGACCAGCGAGTCGCTCGCTGAGCTCAACACCATCGCGCTGGAAACGCAGCTGCGCAACTTGCCGCAGTTCCTCCCCGGCGCCACGGAATTCATCAACAACGGCAACCCCGGCGCAGCGACGATTAATCTTCGCGGCTTGGGTTCGGGCCGCACGCTCGTGCTGATGGACGGCAGGCGTCTGCCCCCGTACGGCTTCGGCAGCTCCGTCGACGTCAACCTCGTTCCGACCGCCATCCTCGAGCGCGTGGACGTGGTGACCGGTGGTGCGTCGGCCGTGTACGGTTCGGACGCTATCGCAGGCGTCGTCAACTTCATCACGAAGTCTGACTTTGAAGGCTTGCGCTTCGACACCAACCACACGCAGTTCGGCGAAGGCGATGGCAAGACCTCGACTGGTACCGTGACCTTCGGTTCGCGCTTTGCAGACGACCGCGGTCACGGACTCATCTCGATCGGCTACACCAAGCGCGACGAGGTGTACCTGGCCGCTCGTGCTTTCTCCTTCTACAACTTGTTCCCGGACGCCGGTCTCGGCGACATTCAGTCCCCTAGCCGTCGCGGCGGTTCTTCGAACGCCGGTGCGACCCGAGCCAACATCCCCACTTTGGGTAACCGCTGGTTCACGACCGACGGCAACCTCGTCACGAGCGCCTCGCTGCCGCAAGGCAACGGCGGCGTCCGTAACAGCGTATACAACTACAACCCGTTCAACTTCTTCCAGGTCCCGCTCGATCGCTGGCAGGCCCTCGGTCAGTTGAACTACCAGCTCAACGACTCGGTCGAGATTTACGGTCGCGTGTTCGCGGTCACCTCGAGCGTGCCGACGGAGCTTGCGCCGTCGGCGTACTTTGGCGGCTCGACGTTGTCGGGCTTCTTCGTCAACCTCGATAACCCGTTCCTCACCGCCAATCAGCGCGCGGTGCTCATCACGTCGTACAACGCGACGAATGCCGTTCCGTACAGCGCCACGGCGCCGGCGGGCAGCCAGCGCGTTCAGGTGGTCGGAATTCGCCGTCGCTTGGCGGAACTCGGCAACCGTCGCGGCATCTCCGAGAACACCACGACCCAGCTCACGGCTGGCGTGAGAGGCGACCTCGGTTCGACCGGCTGGACGTGGGACGTTTCCACGCAGTTCGGTCGTACGAGCAGTTTCAGCGGTCTCGAAAACGACGTCAGCATCGAGCGTGCGCGTAACGCCCTGCTTGCCACGTCGACGACGAGCTGTATTTCGGGTGGTGAGTGCGTTCCTGCGAACATTTTCTCGGGATCGGGCTTCGTCGATGTGACAACGGGTCTGCCGATGACCGGTGCCATTTCGAAAGGTGCTCTCGACTACATCCGTGCCAACTACTACACCAACCAAGTGGTTGAGCAGCGCGTGGTGCAGGGTGTGGTGTCGGGTAGCGTCGATGGCGTGAAGATGCCGGCTGCGGGCTCGCCGCTCGGTCTGGCGTTCGGTATCGACTACTTCCAGAACGACGGCAAGTACCAGCCGGACGATCTCGCCAAGTTCGGTGGTGCGATGGGTCAGGGCGGCACGTCGCCGCCGGTCACGGGTTCCCTGAACTCGAAGGAAGTATTTGCCGAGTTCTACCTGCCGCTCGCGAGCGGGCAGGCCGGCATCAACAACCTCGCCTTCGAAGGCGGTGTGCGTTCGGCCGACAACAACCTCTCGGGTCGTTTCACGACTTGGAAGGCCGGTCTCGAGTACTCGCCGGTCGCGGGCTACCGCGTACGTGCGATGTTGCAGAAGGCCATCCGTGCCGCCAACTTGAGCGAGCAGTTCTCGCCGCTGGCTTACGGTCTCGTCGAAGTGGCGAGCGATCCTTGTGCGGGCACTGGGCCGGTCACCAACGCGGCGATCCGCGCCAAGTGTATCGCTCAGGGTGCGCCAGCTTCGCGTATCGGTTCCATCTCGCCTCCGGCTGCGCAGCAGGCTGCATCGATCGGTGGTGGTGCCATCCCGAACGGTGTGCAGCTCGATCCGGAAGAGGCCGATACCTTCACTGCGGGCATTCAGTTCAATCCGGAGTCCCTGCCGGCGTTCTCGGCTTCGCTCGACTACTACAAGATCGAAGTGGCGGGCGCGATCGGGTCCTACCCGGCGCAGGAAATTCTGGACAACTGCTTCTCGCGTGACATCAGCAGCTTCTGCAGCCTGGTCAAGCGTAACTTTCTCGGCGAACTCGAAGGCGACGGCTTCGGCATCATTGTCGACACCCGTAACCTCGCGACCTACAACGCCGAAGGTGTGGACTACACAGTGGGCTACAACTTCGACCTGGGCAACCTCGGAATGATGGGTGAAACCAAGCTCGACCTCGGTCTGGCCGGCACCTACATCCTCGGCAGCAGCTTCCAGTCGAGCCCGAGCTCCAAACTCATCGAGTGTAAGGGCTACTACGGCGACTCGTGCGGCGGTCCGACCGCGAAGATCAAGGCCAACCTCTCGGCGGGCCTCAGCTTCGGCGATTGGAAGGTCGGCCTCACGCTGCGTCACCTCGACAAGGTCACGGCTCAGCCGGGTAACGAGTACTACGAGATTCAGAGCATCCCGGCGTTCAACTACCTCGACCTCTCGGTCCAGTGGCAGTGGAACGACATGGTGCGCGTGAACCTCTCGGCTCAGAACCTCACTGACAAGGATCCGACGATCGTTGCGAACATCGCGGGCGCCAACACCTCGTCGAACGTCTACGCTAACTACTACGATCCGCTGGGTCGTCGTCTCGGCCTCGGTATCTCCGTGAAGTTCTGATCGTCGACTTAACCGTCGGAAATGAAATGGGGTGCCGTGCAAACGGCACCCCATTTTTTTGGTGAAGGCACTCATGAGCGAATCCATCGAATCCCGCCTGCTCGAGGCGGCTAAAGCTGAGCGGACAGGCGACCGAATTGGCGCCTTGAGTACGCTCTCGGAGGTTCTCCGCGAGCACCCTGGCGAGCTGCGCGCTCTCTTGGCAGCGGCTCGGTTGCATCAAGAATTGGGTCAGGCCAGAGAGGCTGCCGAGTATCTGAAGACGCTCGATGTGGGGCAGCTCAAGCCCGATCTCTTGCTCGATGCGTTGTTACTTCGAGCGGAGATCGCGCGTGACCTTCAGCTGACTGCCGAGCAGCGCGCCGCCATCGACGAGGCGCTCGCACTCGATGCGTATTGTTGGCCCGCGCGGCTCATGCTCGGTGAGTGGCTCGAGCGGAGTGGTCGACCCAAGGAAGCTGCTCGGACTTACCGCGATACGCTGCGCATTGCACCGCCGCCGGCCTATCGCCCCGACAGTCATAAAGCGCGCCTCGCGCATGCGGAGAAAACGGCGAACAACTATGCGGAAGCGCTCGAGTTGCTGCTCATGCAATCGATGGATCGTCTGCCTGGTGTCACCGACAAGTGGCGCGAAGCGGCCTCTATTCTCTCCGGACGTACTCGATCATTTGTCTCTCAAAGTAATCAGCTCGGTGTGCCGCGCTTGCCGGCACAACCTTTCTTTCGTCGCGAAGCGTTTCCGTGGGTGCCCGCACTCGAAGGCAAGACCGACGCCATCCGCGCCGAGATGCTTGCAGCCTTCAAGGAGCAGGGCGCCGATTTCGAGCCGTACATCCAGTACCGACCGGGCGATCCCGTCAATCAGTGGCAAGAGCTCAATCACTCGACCAAGTGGACCGGCTTCCACTTGATCAGAAACGGCAAGCCTGTCGAGAAGAACTTGGCGCGCTGTCCGGCAACGGCAGCCGCGCTCGCGCAAATCGATGCGGCACAGATCGCAGGCATATGTCCAAACGTGATGTTTTCCGTGTTGCAACCGAAGACCCGAATCCCGCCACATCACGGCGAGTCGAATGCACGACTCGTTGCTCACCTGCCGCTCGTCGTACCGCCGAACTGTTGGTTCCGCGTGGGCTACGACTATCGCGAGTGGAAGGAGGGCGAGGTGCTGATATTCGACGACACGATCGAGCACGAGGCAGCCAATGACAGTGATCAGCTGCGCGTCGTCATGATCTTCGATATCTGGAACCCGTTCCTCAGTCTCGAGGAGCGCGCGCTCGTGCAGCGGCTTGCGCAAGTTGAGCGCGATTTTCAGGCGGACGCCTAAGCTTCATCGCGCCGTATAGGTCGGTACGACATCGAACGCGATCGTCAGGCGCTCGCGATCGCCGATGAAGGGCTGAACGCCATGCCATTGGTACGAAGGAAATAAGGCCAAGCGGCCGGCTTCCGGGGTCACCCAACCCAAAGGTCCCATCCCGGGAATCGGATACGGCGGTTGTCCGAACGCGAGCCACCCGCCGCGTGCTGGATCCTCGGTTACTTCCGACGGCACATTCAGGTAGTACGCCGAACTGATCCAGCCTTTCGGGTGGATGTGATTGACGTGGCTGCCTCCGCCTCCTGTTAGTCGGACGGTCCAGCATCCGGTGAGCCGGTAGCCGGTGGTCTTACGCCCGAACATCGGGTGTCCGGGCTGCTCGGGCATCGAGCGGATGTACGCATCGATTGCCGGATGGATGAAGTCGAAGAACGTGCGGATGATGGGGTCCGTCTCGGAGGCGAGATGAATCTCGATTTGCGTTCCCCCACGCACCGAGTTGAGCAGCGGATGCGCCTCGAGGGTATGACGTTGGCGCAGACAACTCGCAAGCTCCTTATTGAAATGCGCCACCGTTTCGAAGCCATTTGGCGGTGGTGGTGTGGCTACCGAACACACACGCGACGGATCGGCGATGGGCATCCATGCAGGATCGCCGGCAAGCCGTAAAGCAAGCACGCGAAGCGCCCATGCCGATTGTCCGAGCGGACGTCGATCGATGAGCCACTGCGTATGTTCAAGAGCGCTTTCGCTGCGCAACCCAACGAGCGAAACGATCGCTGCGTTCTCACGGACGAGCTCGAGTTCCGGTGAACGTGCGAGCGCAAGGTCGTTCAGTTGAAGCGCTTCCGTCACCCGTTCGCTCTCCGCACATCGAAGCGCGAGCAGCGTCAAAAAATATTCGTCATCGGGTTGTCGTGCGAGACCTTCGCGCAGCACGTTCTCTGCGTCGCTTTGGCGTCCTGCATTCGAGAGCGCGTTGAAGAGCGCGAGTCGCAGTGAGCGATGATCGGGATTCTCGTGTACCGCATGTCTCAATCGATCTGCGAAGCGAGTTGAATCGCCGAGCATCCACGCCAGCGCCGTGCCACGAGAGAGTAGGTCGACATCATGAGGATGTCGCGTGAGTCCCTCGGCGAGCACGCGGACCGCGCTCTCCCAATCGCGTCTCGTCTCGTGAAGTTTGGCCATCACGATACGTGCGCCGGGTTCGGCGGGACCCCGTAAAAGCGGCTTGATGGCCATCTCCGCTTCGGCGAGCCGACCGATTTCGACCAAGCGTGCCCCCATCGAGATCCAAAACGCCTCCCGATTGCGAATAGCCTCCGGCGCGGCCGTGAGCACATCGAGCGCTCGCTGCGACTCGCCGGTAGAAGAGAGCGCTTCGGAGCGCAGCAGGAGGGCGGTCGCGCGATCTCGCTCCTTTTCAGGAAGCTTCTCGAGTATCGCCAACGCTTCGTCGGCTCGATCGGAATCGAGCAAGGTACGTGCGAGACCGAGAGTGGCTTCCGGTAGCGAGTGACTTTCGAGCGCCAGGCGATAGGCAGCCTCTGCGGCGGGCGCAAAGCCCGCAAAGCTCAGCAAATTGCCCAAATTATTGGCGTACTCTGCCCGCTCCCGCCCGACGACTCCTGGCAGATCCAGCGAGCGCCGCATCAGATCTTCGGCGCGGGACAAATCGCCTTGGCGTCGGGCGATGAGTCCCGAAAGATGAACGGCCCCTGCCCAATTGGGGTGTTTGGCAAGGAGGGTGTCGGTGAGCTCGGCAGCGCGGTCGAGGTCGCCACCGATCATCGCCCGATGGGCTTCGGCCAGTTGTGCGCCAGGGTTGGAATTCACCCGCGCACTATATCGCAGGGGGGGAGTGTTCGATTTCCGGCGCAGGTTGTCGCGACAAGCCGAGCACACGCATAATATGAGCGGTTAGGAGGAGAACGACCATGATGATCAAGAAGGGTTTTTTCGTCACTTCCGCTTTGGCGTCATGGCTGTTGATCGGCTCGTCCGTCGTGGCAAATGCGCAGGCCTCTTCGGGACCCGGCACGCCGACACAGGTGGTTTCTCCGGCAAGTGCGGCCGCGACGACGTCTGCAGAATCCGCCGCTTCCAAAACCGACGGTACGACCACTCAAATTGCGACCAACGGCGAGAAGGTGATCTGCCGGAACGCGGCGGTGACCGGTTCACGCTTGCAGCGTAAAAAGGTCTGCTCCTCAGACTCCACCGAACAGGGCGCCTCCGATTGGGCTCGAGAGCAGCAGGCGAAGGGCGGCATGGCGGCCTCCGCTAACGTCAACGGCGGCGGCTAACAGCCGACTCGACCC
>JBJTUA010000017.1:0-10528 GCA_046080445.1 Gammaproteobacteria bacterium | reverse complement strand
CTCTTTGGCTGACTCTATTTTTTTATTCGCCCATCCTCTTAGTAGTGCTACGGTTCTTCTGTAGTCTTTTTCTGTGAGCCGTTCTCGTTGATGAGTTGAAAGTGGAAATGAATCGTAAACTGGTTGTGAGCGTTGATTGGCGTATCGCTTTTTTATAGCCCAAGTGAAGAAGGCTTTGAAGTGAATGAGCTCTTGTGAAATTGGTAGATTGGATGGTGCTTTGTGTTTTTCTTTTACTCCGTCTGTGATACGCCAATCTCTGTACTGGTTGAAAAGTTCGCCGTCTATACTCGCCATTTTGAGCGGCGACTTAGAAGGAATCTTTTCTCTAAGGAAAATTTTCAGCGTTTCAAGGTAGCGTGCTATACGAAGATAAGTTGATTGCCGTCGTTGGTTTTGCTTGACCTCGGCTTCTAAAACTAATTTATACAGACGGATGGTTTCATCTAAAGTAGGGCTTACAATTGCTGCGCCGTTTTGTTGAGCGGCTCTGATTTCTACTAGCTGTTCGCTCGCTTGCTCACACGCCTCCGTAAAGTTTGATGTTCGTAAACTTCGCTTGAAGTATTGACGCTCCCCTTTGATACGAAACTTGAAGTACCAAGAGGCTGATGGCTCAGTAGATAACTTGTAGAGGGTGACCTTTGGTGACGACCAGTTTGGGAGTGGGCGTTTGAATTTCTCCGCCTCCCGTTTCCCGTAGTGAGCCTTCACATTAGAAAAATAGTCAGAGCTCATAACAACCTCTCACACCCCACCGCTATCAAGCCACCCCCCCACCACAGAAATCGCTCTGAGAGCCTCAGCGTGAGGCTCACACCGTAAGGGGCGGGAAATGAGGAAAATTTTCCGCTTTGTGAAAAATCGTCGCCGTATTCTTTTCCGTATTCTTCTAGCGTAACCTATTGATTCCATTACCGCTATATTCACTTTGTATTCTTTACGATATCTCGTAAGTTATTGAAAAATAAAGGGAAAAAATAAAAATAGCGTTTCTATGTGAATCGCTGAGATAACGTGGACGGTGATGAGCGGGCTTGTTCCCAACCCCGAAGCCGGGGGTAGGATCGGACTCATGAACGCGCGCTCACGACCGGTTGTCCGATCCCTCCTCGTCACCCTGATCGGGGTGTGGCTTCTGCCCCTCTGGGCGTACGCTGCCAGTATCGAGGTTCAGCTTCCAGCGGGTCTTCGGGAGGGGCCCCAGGATGGTCGGTTGCTCCTCATCCTCGCCCCGGCCGACCAGGCACCTGACCAAGAGCCTCGGTTTTTGGTCAATTGGGACATCGATGCCATCCCGTTCTTCGGCCTCGATGTTGAAGGGTGGAAGCCGGGTACCAGCCGCACGATCGACGACGGCGCCTTCGGATTTCCCGTTCGGGCACTCTCGAACCTTCCGCCGGGCGACTACCGGGTTCAGGCCTTCCTCAATCGCTACGAAACCTTCCGGCTTGCCGACGGCCGAGTGCTCAAGTTGCCGCCGGATCGGGGGGAAGGGCAGCAATGGCGAGAAAAGCCCGGCAACCTGTATTCGAAGCCCACCTTGCTACGCTGGCGCGGTGCTTTGACCGCCTCGCCGCTCCCACGACTCGCCCTCACCGAAAAAATCCCGCCGGTCGAGCCTTTCAGGGAGACCGCCTGGGTCAAGTACGTCCGTATCCGCAGCGAGCGACTATCGAAGTTCTGGGGTCGCGATATTCATCTCGCCGCGTTCGTCACCTTGCCGCTCGGCTTCAATGATCGACCGGCTGCACGGTATCCACTCGTCATCAATCACGGGCACTTTCCCTCGGCGCCCTCCAGCTGGCGCGAGACTCCGCCTGATCCCGATCTCGCTCCCGACTACAGCAAGCGCTTTAAGCTCGAGGGCTATAACCGCATTCAGCAGCAATACGAGTGGGAGTTTTTCCAGGCGTGGACGGGCCCCGGTTTTCCTCGCGTACTGCTCGTCGAAATTCAGCACCCCACACCGTTTTACGACGACTCCTACGGCGTCAATTCCGCGAACAACGGTCCCTATGGCGATGCCATCCAGTACGAGCTCATTCCTGAAATCGAGCGACGCTTTCGAGGCATCGGGCAGGGTTGGGCGCGGTTCGTGTTCGGCGGCAGCACCGGTGGCTGGATCGCAATGGCCGCGCAGATGTTTTATCCGGACGACTACAACGGCGCGTGGATCGCGTGCCCGGACCCCATCGACTTCCGTCACTACATGACCGTCAATATTTACGAGGACAAAAACGCCTACCTCATGCCGAGCCGGTTCAAGCGAACGTCGCGCCCGGCGCATCGAAACTGGCTGGGCCACATCGACACTACGATCGAAGAAAATAATCTTTGGGAGCTCGCTTTGGGCGCGAGCGGTCGCAGCGGTGATCAGTGGGATGCGTGGGAGTCCGTGTTCTCGCCGGTGGGGCAAGATGGCTACCCGCGCCGCATCCTCGATCGTCTCACCGGAGACATCGACCCTGTCACGGCGGCCTTCTGGCGCGAAAACTACGACCTCGGCTATATATTGCGCCGCGACTGGGCCACGCTCGGTCCGAAGCTGCGCGGAAAACTTCGCCTCTATGTCGGCGATATGGACAACTACTATCTGAACAACGCGGTCTACGCCGTCGAAGAATTTCTACGCACGGCGCAGCCCGCCGCGGATGCCGTCATCGATTACGGCGATAGGGCAGAGCACTGTTGGAATGGCGACCACACTCGCACCAACGCCTATTCACGTTTGCGTTATCCGCAGATGGTGTTGCCTTGGGCCGCGGAGCGAATGCTCAAAACCGCACCGCCGGGCGCCGACCTGCGCAGCTGGCGTTACTGACGAGCGAATTACTTCCGCCAGAACGCCGATGAGAACAGCACGAGCACGCTCAAGATCTCGAGTCGTCCCAAAATCATCGCGATCGTGCAGATCCAGGTCTGGAAATCGGTGAGCCCCTGAAAATTTCCCATCGGCCCGACCTGGCCGAGGCCCGGGCCGAGGTTATTGACGCTCGCGACGATCGCCGAGAGTGCAGTGATGAAATCCATCCCCGACAGCAACATCAAGAACGTCAGCACGGCGATCGTCTGAAAGTAGAGAAAGATGAACGCCAGCACCGATGCGGCGATGCGCTCCGGAATGACCTGACCGCCGACCCGAATGGGAATGACTGCCGAGGGATGGACGATCTGTTTCATTTCGCGTCGAGCCTGCTGCACGAGCATCAGCGTGCGGAACATTTTCATGCCGCCACCCGTGGAGCCGGTGCTGCAGACGATGCAAGATAGGAACAGCATCCACACCGGCGCGAATAGCGGCCAACTGTCGTAGGCCTCGCCCGCAAAGCCGCTCGTCGTGGCGACGGACACGACCGCAAACGCAGCATGACGCAGTGATTCGGTCGGACTGTCGTACTCGCCGTGGAACATGAGCAACAGGGCGATTCCCACCACGCTCGCACCGAGGATCGTCAACACTGCTTTGACCTCGGGGTCCTTGCGGTAGGGCAGGAACGAGCGGGTACGGATCGCGGTGAAATGACGCGCGAAATTGAGTGCCGCAGTGAGCATCAACACGATCATCACGAACTCGATGAGCGCCGAGTCGAAATGTCCGACGCTGGCGTCATAGGTCGAGAAACCACCTAAAGCCATCGCCGAGAACGCATGACAGAGGGCATCGAACCAACTCATCCCGGCAAGCCGAAGCGCGACGATGCCGATCAATGTCATGCCGGTGTAGGTAATCCAAAGTGCTTTGGCCGTTTCGGTGATGCGCGGCGTAAGCTTTTCGTCTTTGATGGGGCCCGGGGCCTCGGCGCGGTACAGCGCCATGCCGCCAACGCCGAGCAGCGGCAGCACGGCAACGGCCAGAACGATGATGCCGATACCACCGAACCAATGCAGCGCATGTCGCCAAAAATTGATGGACGGCGGAAGGTTATCGAGACCGGTGAGCACCGTTCCGCCCGAGGTTGTGATTCCGGAGACCGCTTCGAAATACGCGTCCGTGAAACTGAGATGAGGCAGTGCAATCAAAAACGGAATCGAAGCCGACGCAGACATCAGGATCCACGCGAGTGTCACCAGCAGGAATCCGTCGCAGGCTTTCAGCTCTCGCTTGTGACGTCGCGTGAGCGCAGCGATGAGGAGACCGAGCACGACGTTGATGCCTGCTGCGACAACGAAATCGATCAACATGCCATCTTGCACGATGATCGAGCAGATCATGGGCATGATGAACGTCGTGGCGAAGAACGCCATCATCAAGCCTAGAACGTGAGCGACGGCCAGCATCGGCGGGCGCCTCGCTCAGCGCCTGCCGGCGGTTTCGCCGAGAAACAGACGCTCGACCTGATCGACGTGGCGGCGATCCGTGATGAATAGCACGACGTGATCGTCGGCCTGCACGATCGTGTCGTGATGGGCCATGATGACGTCGTCACCGCGGACGATGCAGCCGATCTTTGCGCCTTCGGGCAACGCAATGTCGTCCACGCGTTTGCCGACGACGCGCGAGCTTCGATGGTCGCCATGAATGATAGTCTCGAGTGCTTCGGCTGCACCTCGGCGCAGTGAGTGCACCTGCACGACGTCTCCTTGGCGCACATGCGTCAACAACGAACCGATGGTCACGGTCTGCGGAGAGATGGCAACGTCGATGCTGCCGCTCTGCATGAGTTCGGCATACGACGGTTTGTTGATGAGCGCCATCACCTTGGCGGCGCCGAGTCGCTTGGCGAGCATCGCCGACAGGATGTTGGCTTCCTCGGAGTTGGTGAGCGATACGAAGACGTCGCAGCTGTCGATGTTTTCTTCGACGAGCAAATCTTCGTCTGCGGCATTGCCTTCGAGCACGATGGCGCTGTCGAGCCGCTCGGCAATACGACGCGCCTGCTTGGGATCGCGCTCGATGAGTTTGACCTGATTGTTTTCTTCGAGCCGCTTGGCGAGCGCGAAGCCGATATGACCGCCCCCCGCGATGACGACACGGCGCACGGGTTTCTCTTCTTTGCGCATCTCTGCCATGAACTGACGGATGTCGTTTTTTGCCGCGAGGAAAAACACCTCATCACCGTCCTCGATGACGGTGCTTCCCTCAGGCTGCACACTTCGACCATTGCGATAGATGGCGACGACTCGTGCTTCGGTATTCGGAATGTGTTCTTTGAGGCTGCGCAGCGCTTGTCCCACCAGCAAACCACCCTTGCGTGCCGAGAGTCCGACGAGACGCACCTTGCCGTCGGCGAAGTCGAGCACTTGCAGCGCGCCGGGGTAACGGATGAGTCGCTCGATGTAATCGGTGACGAGCTGCTCAGGGCTGATCCACACATCGACCGACAAGGCCTCGGCGCTGAAGAGTTCGGGATGACGCGTGTATTCGGCGGAGCGGATGCGGGCGATCTTGGTCGGCGTGCGATAGAGGGTGTAGGCGACCTCGCAGGCCATCATGTTGACCTCGTCAGAATTCGTGAGTGCGACGAGGATATCCGCGGACTCCGCGCCGGCGGCTTCGAGGATCGAGGGGAAGGCCGCGTTGCCGACGACCGTACGGATGTCGAGGCGGTCTTGAAGATCGCGCAACAGTTCTTCGTTGGTGTCGACGACCGTGACTTCGTTGGCCTCTTCACGAGCGAGTTGGTAGGCCGCCGTGCGCCCGACTTGTCCGGCGCCGAGGATCACGATCTTCATAAGAGTCGATAGGGTACTCCCAACGCTGCCCACGTAACAGAGGCGAGCGGGTATGCTTGGGCGCCATGAACACCACCTCCGAGTTCGGGCGCGCCTGGAAAGTGCTTTCGGCTTCCATGGTCGGGGTCGCGTGTGGCGCTTCGCCGCTCCCGTTCATCACCATCGGGTTTTTCATCGACCCACTGCAACAAGAGTTCGGCTGGAGCCGAACCGAGATCAGTCTCGGGGTCACGATCTACGGCATCCTAGCGGCCTTGCTCGCCCCGGTCTTCGGGGGATTCGCGGATCGTCATGGCGTGAGGCCGGTCGCGCTCGGGTCACTCGCGATCTTCGGCCTGACGTTCGCCGCATTCGCCGTGGTGCCCGGCGAATTGTGGGCCTTCTATCTTGTCTGGTTGATGATCGGTTTGTTCGGGATCGGATCGACGCCGGTCACCTGGTCCCGTGCCGTGAATCTCTGGTTTTTCAAGCAACGCGGCCTGGCACTGGGGCTCATGTTGGTCGGTACCAGCATCTCGGCGATCGTCTTGCCGTTCCTCACCACCTATTTCATCACTCAATTCGGCTGGCGCATGGCCTACGCGTTGCTCGCGTTGCTACCACTCGCCGTCGCACTGCCTCTCGGCATTTTCTGGTTTCGCGAGCCACGGCCCGAAGAGCGTCCCCCGGGGGTCGGTACGGCATCGGACCCCTCTGCGCTGCCCGGACGCACGCTCAAAGAAGCGATGGGCGAGAGCCGATTCTGGATTTTGTGGGCCGCGGTCGCGCTGATCACGCTCGCCTATGCGGGCGCGCTGGTGTTCCTGCCCTCCATGCTCAAGCAGCGCGAATTCGATCCGACCAGCGTCGCGACGGTTCTCAGCGTCTTCGGGCTCTCGATCTTCGCCGGTCGCATCATCACGGGCCTGCTGCTCGATCGGTTTTGGGCACCACTCGTCACGTTACCCATTCTTTGTCTACCCGCAGTGTCGTGCTGGCTGTTGATGGGCGACGCGCCGCTCGGCTTCACCATGGCTGTTCTCGCGGCATTCATGATGGGATTCGCCTCGGGCGCCGAAACCGACCTGATTGCCTATCTCGCGGGGCGGTATTTCGGTATGAAGAGCTACGGGCAAATTTACGGCGCGCAGTACATGGCCTTTGGTCTGATGGCTGCGCTGTCGCCCACGCTCTACGGCTGGGTGCGTGACACCACGGGAAGTTTTGATCCCATGCTGCTTGCCGCCGCGATCATGTTCCTCGCTGGAGCGTTCTTGTTGCTGCTACTCGGGCCTTATCCGGACTTCAGCCGGAACCCCACGACACCCAGCCAAACTGCCAGCTGAGCAGGATGAAGCCGCCGAACACGATTCGGTACCAGGCAAAAATGGCGAAGGAATGCTGAGTGACGTAGCGGATCAGCAGCCGAATCGCGACGAGCGCTGCAAAAAACGCCACGACGCTGCTCAATAAAATGGAGCGTGCTTCATCTGCCGTGATGGGCTCGCGCGCATCGAGCAACTTGTAGCCGGTTGCGGCAAGCATGACCGGAATGGCGACGAAGAACGAAAACTCTGCGGCTGTCTTGCGGGACAAACCGCTCAGCAAGCCGCCGAGAATGGTCGCCGCCGAACGACTGGTGCCGGGAACGAGCGCCAGCATCTGGAACAGGCCGACCTTGAAAGCGTCGAGCGGGCGCAGCTGGTCGACCGAGGTCACGCGTTCGGTATGCGCGCGACGCTCCGCCCAAAGAATGAGCACACCACCGATGACCAGCGCGAGCGCCACCGGGATCGGCGCGAACAGCACGCTGCGGATGGTGTCCTCGAAGGCGAGCCCCGCGACGGCAGCCGGCAGGAAAGCGAGGAACAGGTTGAGCGTGAACAGACGGGATTGGCGATCGCTGAACAGCGTGGTGACGATGTTCCAAAGTCGAAGTCGGTATTCCCAGCAAACAGCGAGGATGGCTGCGCCCTGAACGACGATGAGCTGACGGAAACCGATGGCGCCGTCCGGATCGAGTAGCGCACGCGTGATGACGAGATGTCCCGTGCTCGATATGGGCAGGAACTCGGTCAGGCCCTCGATGAGACCGATGATGATGTCGATGATCCAGTCAGCCATATCAGTCCGGTATTCTTTGACCGCGTGTTTCGATGACCCATCCCATACCGAGCAGACCGATCAGCGGAGTGAACCCCACCATGAACAGCGTGTTGAGTACCACGCTGGGGTCGCCGGCACCGGCGGCTGCGACGGAACCCACGAAGAAAGGACCTGCGGCCGCAACGACACGACCAATGTTGTACGTGAACCCCGAGCCCGTCGCGCGCAGGCGCGTCGGAAACAGCTCCGGCAAATAGAAAGTGAAACTGCCGAAAATGCCGAACACCGTGAGGCCGATGAAGAAATACATATAGAGACGAATCTGCGGCGGCAGATCGAGACCGAAGGTGGCGAGCAACGAGATCGCCGAAAACCCGAGATAGATGATGAACATGGGCTTACGACCCCAGTTCTTGGCAAGCGGAATGGTGAGCAGCGTGCCGATCAAGCCACCCAGGTTGAAGATGGTCGTCGCTTGAGTTTTCCACGACTCGGTCAGAATGCTGGTTGCCGTCCGATCGAGACCGAGCTGCAGCGCTTCGGCTTGCGCGAGCCCCGCTACCACAACCGGAATAAACGCGTTGCAGCTCCACCACGTCAGCAGCGCAATGAGCGCGACGAGTAGTGCGCTACGCGTTCGCGGCCAAATCTCGGGTGCGAAGAGTTCGCGCAGCCGCGGTGGCGGAGCTTGGGCCGCGACGGCTTCCCAGCGTTCGGGTTCTTTGACGAAGGTGCGTACCCAGATCGCGAACGCCGCTGGCAATAATCCGAAGATGAGTACATAGCGCCACGACACTTCGGGCACGTCGGCAAATAAATAGCCGGCGACGAGGGCATTGACGCCCGTCGCCAAGAAGAGCCCGAACGGCGCAGCGGTGTAGAGCACCGCACCCGCCTCGACCCGCTGATCTTCCGGCACGACTTCGGCGACCAGCGCGCAGCCTGCAGCCCATTCGCCACCGATCCCGATGCTTGCGATGAGGCGACAGAGGATGAGCTGCTCGATGCTGGTAACGAAGGCGCACAGGACGGTGCCCAAGGCATAAAGCACCATGGTGATCAAAAGTACACGCTTACGACCGTAGCGATCGGAAATGGGACCGAAGAGCACGCCGCCGATAGCCCAGCCCACCAGGAAGATGGCCGTGATGAGGCCCGTCCAGTAGAGCGTCGCCGAACGGGCTTCAGTTGAGCCGATTTCGAGATTGAGTAGGGTCGGAATGGCGTTGGGCGCCACGTAGTTGAACAGCAGCCCATCAAAGATATCGAAGCCCCAGCCGAGCCAGGCAGCGAACAGCACGATCCACTGATAGCGGGTCAGACGCAGCATCGGAGCCCTCTCCAGAACCTTGAGTCAGCGACGTGCGGCGTTGACCGCATCACGCAGCTCGAGTGTCGCACGACGAGCCACCGTCGCGAAGTCCTCACCCTGACTGGCGTAGAGAATGCCTCTGGAGGAGTTGATGACCAATCCACGTCCATCGGCGCGACGACCGTTGCGCACCGCTTTCTCGATGTCACCGCCTTGTGCGCCGATACCGGGAACGAGAAAGGTCATATCGCCGGTGATTTTGCGGATGTCGGCAAGCTCGTCGGGGTAGGTCGCACCGACCACGAGCAGACAATTACCTCGCGAGTTCCATTCGTTGGCGACTTTCTCGGCAACGAGTTGATAGAGCTTGCGGCCACCGACGTCAAGGTCTTGCAGTTCGCGCGCACCGGCGTTCGACGTTCGGCACAGTACGACGACGCCTTTGTCGGCGTACTCGAGAAACGGCTCAGCCGAGTCACGACCGAGGTACGGGTTGATCGTGACGGCGTCGGCACCATAGCGCTCGAATGCTTCACGGGCATATTTCTCCGCCGTACTGCCGATATCGCCGCGTTTGGAATCGAGAATGACCTGGATACCGGGCGCACGGTCGCGGATATAGCGAATGGTCTCGAGCAGCTGATCTTCGGCGCTGACAGCGGCGTAGTGTGCGATCTGCGGCTTGTACGCGCAGGCAAGATCAGCGGTGGCATCGATGATGGCGCGATTGAACTCGAGGATGGCGTGCTTCTGGTGACGCAAGTGCACAGGAAATTTCTCGATTTCCGGATCGAGTCCTACGCAGACCAGCGACTGAGTCGACGTCATGGCGGCATCGAGCCGCTTGAGAAACGCTGAAGCACTCATGATGGAGTGGCAGTGTACCCGCAGCCGATGCCGGCGTGGATGACCGACTCAAGTAGGTTCAAGATTGGCGTATTGCAGCATCAGCCACTTGCTGCCTGCGCCCTCGAAATTGACCTGAACACGAGCATGCGGACCCTGACCCTCGATGTTGAGCACGACGCCCATACCGAACTTGGCATGACGTACCCGGGCGCCGAGTCTGAGGCCCGGCGCTACCGGCTCGCTGCGCAGGGCTGCAGGTCCGGCGCCTCGCGAAATGGGCGGGTTGCGCGCGCCACCGACGACGAAGTTCTGCCCCCCGTGCACGCGAGGACGGACTTCCTCGAGCAATTCTTCGGGGATTTCCTTAATGAATCTCGAGGGCTGACCATAACTGTCGATGCCATGCAGTCGACGCTGCTCGGCGTAGGTGAGATACAGCTGCTTCATCGCTCGCGTCGTGCCGACGTAGGCAAGCCGTCGTTCTTCTTCGAGTGAGTCGAGATCGTTCAGCGAGCGCTGATGCGGGAATAGACCATCTTCGAGACCCGCGAGAAACACCATCGGGAATTCGAGACCCTTGGCGGTGTGCAGCGTCATCATCTGAAT
>JBJTUA010000016.1:0-22022 GCA_046080445.1 Gammaproteobacteria bacterium | reverse complement strand
TGACCGTTCAGAGAATCAAACACCGCCGCCACGTTCTTGCGGGACAGCGAGGTTTCTTTTGCGATCTGGTTGAGGATTTCCGACTTGGTCGGAGGACCACCCTTTTTCGCCATCTTGGAATACTCCTGGTTTTTTAGGTTTTGCGCGTTGTTTTGCGCGTTGCGAACGAAGCGAAAAATAGCATACGGCTTCGTACTAGCAAACACTTTTTGCGATATTTTCGGCTGAAAAAGCGGGGTTTTCGACTTGCGTTCATCACCGTCGCATGATGCACCACGCGTTTAACGGATGAGGATCAGCAACACTTGGATGATGATTCCGGCCCACATGGGCGACAGATCGAGCCCGGCGATCGCAGGTACGGCACTGCGGATGCGCTCAAGTACCGGTTCACACAAAGACTCGAGCAAGTCCTGCAAGGGTGAACGGACCCCTGGCGCGATCATCGAAGCCAGCGCATATATAAAAATAGCCCAGAAATACAGCCATAAAGCCGATCTGAGCAGCTCGATGGCCGCCGCGAGCATCCATGGCAGGGCGTCAGGGAGGACCCCAACCAGAATGACGCTGAGCGCCGCGGTCTGCACGAGCGAGATCGCGTACGCCGCAACCACCGTCGCGGTGTCGACCCGTCCGATGGGAGGCAGTACCCGGCGCAGCGGCAGGATGAGCCAGTTGGTCACGCGCAAGATGGCATCAGCGATGGGGTTGCGGAAATTCGCGCGCGCCCACTGCAGTAACAACCGTAAGAGAAACGCGTAAACCAGCAAAGAGAAAAAGGTTTCTGCGAGGAACAAAACCACTTGGTGCACGTTCAACCCCTCTTGTCAGCGTCGGCGGACAGTTCGCGACCGCGTTCAACGGCTGCGGTGACCGCTGCTTCTACCATGGTCTGAAGACCGCGAGTTTCGAATACGTCCAAGGCTGCAGCAGTCGTTCCGCCTTTTGAGGTGACCGACGCACGGAGCGCTGCCAGATCAGCATCCGAAGTGGCCATCATTCCCGCGCCGCGAAGGGTCGCTTGGGCGAGCTGCCGGGCGGTGGACTCAGGCAGGCCCTGCAGACGACCGGCAGCCGCCAAGGCCTCGGCCAGCCGGAAAAAATAGGCCGGACCGCTGCCCGAGACGGCCGTGACCACGTCCATCAGCGCTTCGTCGTCCACCCAAACGACGCTTCCAGCTGCACCCAAAATCGCCTCGGCACGCGTCTTGAGGTGAGTGTCCAGACCGCTCGGCGCGTAGAGGCCCGTCGCTCCAGCGCCCACCATCGCCGGGCGATTGGGCATCGCGCGGATGATCGGAACGTCGGCTCCGCACCACTGTTGCAATTGCGACACGGCAAGACCCGCTGCGATCGAGATCACGAGCGGACGATAGCGCTCGAACTCGGGCCGCATGCTTTTTAGGGCCTGAGCCATATCTTGCGGCTTCACCGCGAGCACAACGCTGTCGACGCCCGGAAAGAACGCAGCGCCATCGGCGACGACTTCGACGCCTAAGTCGTCACGGAGCGTCTGAGCCGCTGCCGCGGAGGTTTCGGCGATCTTGATGCGCGATCGACCAACGCCCTGTTTGATCAAGGCCTCGATCAAAGCGCGCCCCATGTGTCCACCGCCCAGGACACCGAGGCCTCGAAACGGGTGCGGAGCCGTCATGCCGGGGATTGTAGACGCTGACCGAAGAGCGCGGTGCCGATCCGAACATGGGTCGCGCCCTCTGCGACAGCCGCTTCGAGATCTGCGCTCATTCCCATCGAGAGCGTATCCAGGTTGGGGTGGCGATCGCGGGCGGTATCGAAGAGCCGACGAAGCTCGGCGAACCAGTGTCGCTGTCGAGCGGGGTCGGTCTCGGCTGGGGGTATGGCCATCAGGCCCCGCAGGCGAAGGTGAGGTAGTCTGGCGATGTCATCGAGGAGGTCGGGCAAATCGGCGGGAAGAACACCGCCTTTGCTGTCTTCGTCACCGAGTTTGACCTGAACGCAGACGGACAGCGCCGGTGCGTGGAAGGGTCGTTGTTCGGAGAGTCGGACGGCGATCTTGAGTCGGTCGACGGTGTGCACCCAATCGAAATATTCGGCGACGGGGCGAGTTTTGTTGGACTGCAGTTGTCCGATGAAGTGCCAGATGAGGCGATGGTCACGAAGGGCTTCGATCTTATCGAGTCCTTCTTGCAAATAATTTTCGCCGAAGTCACGTTGACCGAGGTCGGCGAGCGCTGCTACCGCCTCACTCGATTGCTGTTTGCTCACTGCGATGAGCGTGATATCGGTCGGTGCACGACCCGCCTCTCGAGAAGCGGTAGCGATACGGCTGCGCACGGCAGCCAGTCGCTCAGAAGGTGAGGAGAGAGTCGCCGTCACCGAAAACTCAGACTTCGAAGACGGTGTAACCGTCGAATACGGGGCCATCGACGCAGACGCGCTTCATGGCGGGCCCGCTCGGCGTCTTGACGCGAACCGTGCACCCCGCACAACCGCCTACGGCGCAAGCCATGAATTCTTCGAGCGAGATCTGGCAGGGCACGCCGAAACGCGCGGCGAGTTTGGCGGTAGCTTCCAGCATGGGCGTGGGACCACAGGAGAACACTTCGACTTCACGGAGTGCGCGTTCGTCGAGCGAGGATAGCCATGCTGCGGCAAGTTCGGTGACAAAGCCGTCGAAGCATCCTGGAAAGTGACTGCGACTTGCCAAGCGAGACGGGATGCCCCAGCCATCGAGCAGCGGCATCGCGGCGATGACACCCTCAGGGACGCCCGGAACGAGGATGGTGGATGGCCGAGTTTGAAACGGGAATGGGATTTCCGAGCCCATGAGCACGAGAGGTTTCCACTCTGCACGGCGATCGGAGGCGAGTGCTTCGGCCAGGAACACCATGGGCGGAATGCCGACTCCGCCGCCGATCAACAGCGGTCGGGGGCGCTCGGGGTTCAATTCAAAACCGCGTCCGATGGGGCCGAGTACCGAAAGCGAATCGCCTACTCGGCGTCGCGACAAGGCAGCGAGTCCCGGCCCCACGATTTTGTAGAGGATGTCGATCCAACCTTCGCGCGGGTCGGTGCGCATGATGGAAAGCGGTCTGCGCATGGGAATGTCGTCATCGACGGTGATGTGCGCAAAGCTGCCCGGCAGGGCGCGCGCGGCGCATTTCGGCGCCTCGATACGAATGACAAACTGATCGCCGGGAAACGATTGCTGCGCGAGAACCTTGCCGTCTTCGAGACAGATGCTGCCGCGATGCGCGGGATGCTGAACGCTCATCGGCGTCCTCCCAAGAGAGCGGCTTCGAGTACGGCCATGCGTACGGCGACGCCATTGCGAACCTGATCACGAATGACGGACTGCGGACCATCGGCGACATCCGAAGCGATTTCGACACCGCGATTCATCGGTTGCGGATGCATGACGATGGCGTCTTTTTTGGCCGTGCGCAGCCGTGCCACAGTAAGCCCCCATTCGGCGAAGTAAGTCGCTTCGTCGGGAATCGAGGCCGCTGTCATGCGTTCTTTTTGAATGCGCAGCATCATCACCACGTCGCAATCTGCGATACCCGACTCGAGCGAGTGGTGACGCGTGCAGCGCGCGAACTCGTCGTCTGCGGGCATCAGGCCCTGCGGTGCGACGATGCGAATTTCTTCGGCGCCGAGTGCAGCGAACGCGTGCCACGATGAGCGCGCAACGCGCGAGTGGCGGATGTCCCCCACGATGGCGATACGCAGTCCCTCGATGCGTCCCTTGTGCTGGCGCACAGTGAGCGCATCGAGCAAGCCTTGGGTCGGGTGCGAATGACTCCCTGCGCCACCTGACAGAACGCTGATATGCGGCGCGACATGCGAGGAGACGAGATCGGGCACTGACGGATCGGCGTCGCGTAGCACGAAGGCATCGACGTGCATCGACTCGAGCGTCGCGACGGTATCGAGCACGCTCTCTCCCTTGAGGCGCGAGGAGAGTTGCACTTCGATGTTGACGACATCAGCACCAAGGCGCCGCGCCGCCAATTCGAAGGACACGCGGGTCCGTGTGGAGGGTTCGGCAAACATGATGGCGACCGTGCGGCCCGTCAGCGCGTCGCTGCGTGCTGCAGGCTCTGCGAGGGGTCGCGCGTAGTGCTCGGATCGTTCGATGAGGCTGCGTACGACGTGCGAGGGCAGTCCCTCCAGCGTGAGCAGATGTCGCAATGAGCCATCTGCTCTCAACTGGACTGTGGGCTTGCGGTTCGAGTCGGGCATTCGTTGTTGTCCTTCAGCGTTCACCGGCGAGCCAGCGTTCCAGCACCACGGTTGCAGCCGCACTGTCGATGGCGCCACGGTCGTAGCGTTTTCGATCGCGCGTGCTGCGTCGATCGCGCAAGGCCGCCTCGGCCTCGAGCGACGAGTAGCGCTCGTCTACCAGATGTACCGGCATTTTGAGCCGCTCACCGAGCGCCTTGGCGAAGGCCTGGGCTCGTCCGGTCATCGGGCTCGATGAGCCGTCGACATTATACGGGCAGCCGACCACGAGCTGACGCGCTCCGGCTTTGACGACTTCGCGTTCCAGCGACCGCCACTCAGCTTCCGACAACGCCGGGTTGTCGCGCTCCAGAGCGGGCAGAGGTCGTGCCGTGCAGGTCAAGGTATCGCCCACGGCGAGCCCGATACGTCGTAAGCCGAAATCGAAGCCGAAAACGACTTCCGGAATTCGAAACGCGCCCTCAGGCGTGCCCGGCGACATGACTAATGCGACCGATATCGATACCGAGTTGACGCCATACGGCATGCCAACGATCTTCGAACGGCATCTCGAACAGGATGCGCTCATCGACCGGCAAAGAAATCCAGGCGTTGTCGTGCATTTCGCGTTCGAGTTGACCCACTTCCCAGCCGGCATAACCCAACGCGATGAAAGCATCGGCCGGGCCTTCGCCACGCGACATGGCCGCGAGAATATCTTTGGAGGTCGTGACTTGGATATGTTCCGACACGGCGTGTGAGGAGTCCCAGCGTCCCACGGGACGATGGACGACGAATCCCCGATCGCGATGCACCGGACCGCCTCGCAACACGGCGCGCCCGGCGAGCTCCGGTGTCGCCGATTCGAGGCTCATCTGTTCGAATACTTCGCCGAGGGTCATCGGCAGCGGTTTGTTGATGACGATGCCCAGCGCGCCTTTGTCGAGGCTGTGTTCGCAAACCAGAGTCACCGTCTGTGAAAACTCTGGATCAGCGAGTGACGGCATGGCCACCAGCAGATGATTGGTCAGGCTGTTTTCGCTGCTCATGCGCGATGAGCCTCGAGACGGCGACGAATGGCGGCGATGAGCGCTGATGCGATATCGATGCCGAACTGTTTATCGAGCTCGCGGATACCCGTAGGGCTAGTCACATTGATTTCAGTGACAAAGTCGCCGATGACATCGAGACCCACGAACAGCATGCCTTGTTCGGCAAGGCGCGGACCAATCTGCACCGCGAGGTAGCGATCGCGATCGTTGAGCGGACGACCGACGCCGGTTGCACCCGCCGCGAGATTTCCGCGATTGTCGCTGCTGCTCGGAATGCGCGCGAGCGCGAACGGCATCGGCTCGCCGTCGACCAACAGGACGCGCGAGTCGCCGGTCGAGACGATTTCAGGCAGGTAGCGCTGCACGATGGCGAATTGACTGCCGTACTGGGTTAGTGTTTCGAACACGACATTGGCGTTCTTGTCGCCCTGCTCGATGACGAAGATCGAGCGACCTCCCATGCCATGCAGAGGTTTGCAAACAATCTTTGAGTGCTCCGCCAGGAAGGCGTGCATATCGCCCATGTCGCGGGTGATGAGTGTGGGTGCGCAGCATTGTGGAAACCATGCCGTATAAACCTTCTCGTTCATGTCGCGCAGACCGCGTGGTCGGTTGACGACGAGGGCGCCCTGATCTTCGGCGCGTTCGAGAATGTAGGTGCTGTAAATGTACTCGGTGTCGAAGGGTGGATCTTTGCGCATCAAGATGACGTCGATGTCGCCGAGGCGCAGCGTGGACGGCTCGCCCAGCTCAAACCAGCGCTTCTCGTCCTTGAATACTTTGAGCGGCCGTGCGCGACCGCAGGCGACGCCGTCACGCAGCCATAGATCGCCAAGCTCGAGGTAAAGAAGATCGAAGCCATCGGCCGCTGCGGCCCACAGCATGGCGAGAGTCGAGTCCTTCGCGTATTTGATGTCGGCGATGGGATCCATCACCACGGCGAGGGTGGGTCGGGTCATGCAAAGTCTCCTGCGAGACATTGTAGTGCGGCGAGCGCGGCGAGCCCCGCAGTTTCCGTGCGTAGGACCCGAGGACCGAGTCGTACCGCCCGAAATCCGAGTTCCAGGGCCCGTTCCACCTCGGTTTCCTCGAAACCGCCTTCCGGACCCACGAGCAGCGCCACCTCGAGCGGGCGCGCCGGGCCGGTTAGGACCTCGGGAAGGGAGGCCGAGGACTCGGGGAGCAACACCAGGCGGTGATCGATGCTCGACACGGCGTTGAGGGCGGATTCGAATGAGACCGGCGGGTCGATGAGCGGGAGGGTATTACGACCGCTTTGTTCGCAGGCGGCTGCGGCCACGGCTTGCCAGTGGAGGGTTCGCTTGTCGCCGCGGTCCGCATCGAGCTGGACCACGCTGCGTGCAGCGGCGACCGGGATGATGCGATGCACGCCGAGCTCCGTGGCTTTTTGCACGACGAAGTCCATGCGCTCACCTCGAGCCAACGCTTGCAGCAGCGTCAGCCGAACGGGCGACTCTCGCTCCAGCGCACGGTGATTACCCACCTCGACGTGTACCTCTCGACCGGCTAGATGAAGCGTTGCTGGATACTCGCCGCCTCGCCCGTCGAAGACGATGAGACTGGCGCCGTCGCGCAGCCGCAGCACCTTGGTGACATGCTGCGCCGCCTGACGGCTGAGCGTGACCCGACGGCCCGAGCTCAGGGTCGCCTCGACATGAACACGGATTTCTCTCATCTTGGCGCCTCCGACTGCACGGCAAGGTCGAGGCCTTCGCGCGCCACCTGAACCATGAGATCGATTTCCTCTGTGGAAATGACATACGGAGGCATGAAGTAAATGACGTTCCCGAGTGGTCTGAGCAACATGCCGCGACGGAGAGCGTGTCGATAGATATGAAGATGACGGCGTTCGCGCCAGTCGAAGGTGCGTCGAGATGTGCGGTCCCGCACGAACTCGACCGCCACGATGAGACCTCGCTGACGAATCTCCGCCACGTTCGGATGACCCTCGAATGCCCGCCGCGTCGCAGCGCCCAAATGCTCGGCGAGTTTGCGGTTCGCCGCAAGCGCATCGCGCTCCCGGAAGAGACGCAGCGAGGCGAGTGCTGCAGCGCAGGCAAGGGGATTGCCAGAGTAACTATGCGAGTGCAGGAAGGCGTTGAGTTTCACGTATTCGTCATAGAAGGCCCGATAGATCGACTCGCGCGTCAGCACGACCGACATCGGCATATATCCAGCCGTGAGACCCTTCGATAAACAAAGAAAATCCGGCGTGATGCCGGCGTGCTCGCAGGCGAACATCGTACCTGTCCGACCAAAGCCCACTGCGATCTCATCGGCGATCAAATGGATTCCGTGACGATCGCAGGCCTCGCGCACCAGTGTCAGGTAGAGCGGATCGTACATGCGCATGTTACCCGCGCATTGCACGATGGGTTCGAGGATGACCGCAGCGATCTCCTCGGCCTGCGTCGCCAATACGTTTTCGAGTTCGGCCGCGCGACGACGGGCCACATCCGCTGCCGATTCGCCGGGCTCCGCGAGGAAGGCGTCGGGTGATGGCACGGTGATGACGTCCATCAGGAGCGGTCGATAGATCGATTTATAGAGTTCGACGCTGCCCACAGCGAGCGCACCCAGTGTTTCGCCGTGATAGCTGTTGGTAAGCGTCACGAATCGTGTCTTGCGTGGACGTCCGGTGTTTTGCCAAAAGTGAAAGCTCATCTTCACGGCGACTTCGATAGCGGCGGATCCGCTGTCTGCGAAAAAGCACCGGTCGAGTCCGCGCGGCGCGAGGGCCACAAGTTCGGCAGCAAGCTGCGCGGCAGATTCGTGGGTGAAGCCTGCAAACATCACATGAGGCAGGCGCTCGAGTTGCTCGCGCACCGCAGCATTGATCTCTGGGTGCGCATGACCCCAAAGATTGACCCACCAAGAACTGATGGCATCGAGATATCTCTGACCGTCGTAATCTTCGAGCCAAACGCCCTGCCCACGACGAATCGGCACGAGCGGCATGGTGGCCTCGTGATCCTTCATCTGGGTGCAGGGGTGCCAGACATGCGCGAGGTCCATAGCGCGCAGCTCGGCGTTCGAGGAGTGGATCATGCGGTGATTTTGGCACGTTCCGGTGGCGTGTATGATCCGGCGGAGGGGGTACTTGATCATGAACAACACAGCCGTCGGGCGCGAAGCGCCCCGATACTATCCGTGGGTCGTCGCCGTGATGGGGATGCTGGCGCTCTTCCTCTCGAACGGCATGACGGCTACCGGCATCACCATTTTCGATCCCTCGCTACTCGACGAGTTTGGTTGGGCGCGTGGCGACTTCAAATTCCGCGACTTCCTGAACTTTGCGGTGACCGCGACCATCGCGCCCTTCATCGGCATCCTCATCGACCGGGTCAATCCGCGTCACCTGCTCATGACCGGCTGCGGACTTTTGACGCTGGGCTACGTGGGATACAGCCTGATCGCCAACGGTGGACCGGTGCCGCTCATCGAGGCCATCGCCGCGACCACGGCACTCGGCCTCGCTGGCGTCGTAGTCGTCGCCCTCGGCTCTGTCGCGCCCAGTCTCAGTCGTAGTGTGGCCATCGTCATCGCCCTGGTGCTTGCGGGACTCGGTCTTTGGCTCTACGTCGAGAACTGGATGGGCGTCGCGCTGAAGCAGGTGTACCTCATCCATCTGATGTTCTCGCTTGCCCTGTCGACGGCGGGCTCGATGACGGTCATTTATTTGGTCTCGAGCTGGTTCGTGAAGCATCGCGGCCTCGCGATCGGTATTGCGCTGATGGGCACGAGCTTGGGCAGCGCCGTTCTGCCCTTCGTCAATCCTTATCTCATCGAGGCCTTCGGTTGGCGACAGGCCTACCTCTACAACTCGCTGATGCCGATCGTGTTGCTCGCGCTCATTTTTTTGGTCATCCGCGGAACGCCTGCGCAAGCCGGATACAAAGCGGTCGGTCAAAACGAGGCGCTTGGCGATCTCAAGCAGCACGGGCTCACGTTCCAACAAGCGATCCGTACCCGTACTTTCTGGGCCATCGGGTTGTCAGGCTTTTTGTCTTACTTTGCGATCTTCTCTTTCGTGCAGCATTACGTCTTGCATCTGAACAAGGGTTTCGGGTTCACGCTCAAAGAAGCGGGACTGCAGCTTTTCTTGTTTAGTTTGGTGGCCATGTTCGCCAAGCTTTCGAACGGTGCCGTCGCTGACCGAATCGACCGACACAAAGTATTCATGGCCTGTCTCGTGATCATGTTCATAGGACTCGTCGGTCTTGCCAGCATGAAGCGCGAATGGGTGACCATCTCAGCCATCGTCATCGGTCTCGGCTGGGGCGGGTTGTTCACGCTCTACAATATGCTCGCCGTCAATAATTTTGGTTTGCGTGAGATCGGTCGCATCAACGGCTCGATCAGCTTCATGGAGTCGATCGGAGTCGGACTCGGCAGCTGGATCACCGGCAAGCTATTCGACGTGTACGGCAGCTACCAGGTGGCTTTTCTGGGGCTCGCCTGCGCCTTGGCGCTCTCAATCGTGATTGGCACGCAGATCAAGAGTGAAGTGGACGAGCGAGTGCTCGCGAGTCGCGACTAGCCGCGACTAGCGTCGTGCGCTCAGAGCGTCTTTTTTCGGTCGCGGTTCCAGATCACTTCACTGCCGTTTTCGTGACGGGCGAGGACTCGTGCCATGACGAAGAGCAGATCCGAAAGTCGGTTGAGGTAACGCGCAGGCTCTGGGCTGATGGGGCTGTGTGCGGAGAGCGTCCACACACGGCGCTCCGCCCGGCGGACCGTGGTACGCGCGAGGTGACAAGCCGCGGAGGCAGGACCTCCCCCCGGCAGAATGAAATCCTTGAGGGGCGGCAGCGGCTCGTTGAACGCGTCGAGCGCCGTTTCGAGTCGGTCGGTGTGCGAGGACTGAATGAGCGTCATGCCCGGGATGCAGAGCTCGCCCCCGAGATCGAAAAGATCGTGTTGAACCTCGACGAGGCAGTCCACGACGGCCTGAGGAAGGCCCGGGACGGCGAGGATCAGGCCGATGGTGCAATTGGCCTCGTCGACCGTGCCATAGGCCTCAACCCGGGGGTCGTCTTTGGCGACGCGGCTGCCGTCACCGAGGCCGGTGGTGCCGTCGTCCCCGGTGCGGGTGTAGATCTTGCTCAAGCGGTTTCCCATGACGTTTAAGATACCACTCCAGACTCTCCGATCCGGGATCAAATCGTGCCATCCGTAGAACTGAAGGCCGCCCTCGAGGCTGCCGAGGCTGCTGCTCAGGTCATCCGCGGTCTGTATCAACGCAACCTGCAGGTCGTCACCAAGGCCGACAAATCGCCCGTGACTGAAGCCGATGTTCGCGCGGAAGAGGCCATTCACGAGGTGTTGTCGCGGCATTTCCCCTCGCACGGATTTTTTGGTGAGGAGACGGGCCAGCACGAGATGGGTGCAGAGAGTGTTTGGCTCGTCGATCCCATCGATGGCACCAAATCGTTCGTGCGTGAGTGCCCGTTTTTCTCGACGCAGATTGCGTTGCTACGCGGCGGTCGGTTCGTGCTCGGCGTATCGTCTGCGCCGGCGTATGGAGAGTTGGCATGGGCCGAGCGCGGTGAGGGCGCGTGGCTGGGCCAGCAAAGAATTCGCGTGAGTAGTGTCGCGACCCTCGACGCGGCGATCGTCTCGAGTGGCAATCTCAAGACGCTCGCGTCGAGCCCGCGCTGGGCACGCTACGGCGAGCTCGTCGCACGCGTCAATCGCATCCGTGGCTATGGCGACTTTGTTCACTACCATTTGCTCGCGCGCGGTGCGCTCGATGCGGTGATCGAATCGGACGTCAATATTCTCGATATCGCCGCGCTCACGGTAATCGTGGAAGAAGCCGGCGGCAGGTTCACGGATCTCGATGGCGCGCCCATCGGATTGTCGACAACTTCGGTACTGGCGACCAACGGCGTGTTGCATGCGCCGGTGCTCGCGGCACTGAGCTGATCCGTTGTCTCAAGGCTGCAGCCGGGTCACGCTCCACGGGCTAGCGACTTGCGGTGGCTGATGAGGATCCGATCCGCTCAATAATTTCCGGCTCCATCGCGCGCGATCGTGAATACGCGATTCGCCCTCGACCCACAATTCGACAGCCTCCGCATACACGTGATAACCGCCCCAATGCGGAGGACGAGGAATGTGATCGCCGAGTCCGGCAGGAGCGGGCGTATCTTCGGGGCCCGGTACCGGCACACCGAAGCGCTGCGCAGTGGCGACTACCGCCGCCTCGAGATCGGCGCGAGAACCCACGGGTTTACTTTGATCGCTCGCCCAAGCACCCACTCGACGCTGCCACGGACGCGTCTTGAAGTAGGCATCGCTCTCCGCAGCGGGAGCACGCACCACGCGCCCCTCGATGCGGACCTGTCGATAAAGGTGATCCCAGTGCATGACGATGGCGACGCGGGGATGTGTCGCGATCTCATGCCCTTTGCGCGAGTCGTAGTTCGTGAAAAAGCAGACGTACCCGGGATCGGTCACGATTTCCTTGCACAGGACGACGCGGGCCGAGGGTTGACCGTCCGCACTAACGCTGGCGACCACCATGGCATTCGGGTTCGGCTGGTCTCGCCTCGAGCGGGCCGTTTCGAGCCACGAGGCGGCGATCGCCAGGGGTTCGGCGGGAAGGGGGTCGGGCAGGAATTGGACAGGTACCGGCATGGCCGAGATGTTACCGCCTTGTGGTGCCTCTGCGTACGAGCCGCCGACGCTCGGCCATTCGCTCGGCAGTTATAGTAGGGTCAGTGCGGGTCGAGCACCGACCCTTAGAATTCAGAGTCCGAGTTCATGACCACCCTCGACGAGCTCAGAAAACATCTCGACGCCATCGACCGTAAATTGATCGAACTGATCGCCGATCGACAGCGCACGAGCGGTGAGATTGCGCGGGTCAAGCGTTCGACAGGCCACGCCACTCGCGATTACGGCCGCGAGCGCGAAGTCATTATCGGTGCGCGGGCCGAAGCGGAGGCTCAGGGCGTATCGCCGCGCATCGCCGAAGATCTCATGCGCATGCTGATTCGCAGTTCGCTCACCACGCAAGAGCGCTCGAGGGTGGCCGCTGCCGGTCAGGGGACGGGTCGACGCGCACTCGTGATCGGTGGCGCCGGCAAGCTCGGCCGGTGGTTCGTCGATTTCCTCGCCTCGCAAGGGTTCGACGTCGACGTGAGCGATCCCGCCGGCGCGCCCGAGGGTACACGCGATATCGGCAACTATCGTCAAGCGGAGCTCGAGCACGATTACATCGTCGTCGCCACGCCGCTCGGCTACACCGATACCGTATTGCGCGAGCTCGCGATGCGCCGGCCGCGCGGCGTTATCTTTGATGTAGGTTCGCTCAAGTCGCCGCTTCGCGGCGGGCTGATGACGCTCAAGTCGCACGGCTGTCGAGTGACGTCCGTGCATCCGATGTTCGGTCCCGACACGGAGTTGTTGTCTGGCCGGCACGTGATCTTCGTGGATCTCGGACATGAAGAAGCTCTCGCGAAGACCAAAGAATTGTTCGCGCCGACGATGGTCGAGCAGGTGGTGATGGGCCTCGACGAGCACGATCGCCTCATTGCTTATGTGCTGGGTCTTTCGCACGCTCTAAACATCGCATTCTTCACGGCGCTTGCAGACAGTGGCGAGGCTGCGCCTCGACTGGCGAAACTGTCGAGTACCACTTTCGATGCACAGCTCGACGTCGCATCACGTGTCGCGCAGGAAAGCCCGCAGCTCTACTACGAGATACAGTCGCTCAATGATTACGGAGCGGAGTCGCTCGAGGCGCTTGTCAAGGCGGTCGAGTCGTTGAGACGCTCTGTGTTGTCCCAAGATGCCGCCGCATTTACGGCACTGATGGAGCGCGGTCGCGAGTATCTCGAAGATCGAAAATCCATGACGGAACGCCGTGCCTGAGCAGGTTGCGCTGCGTATGACCGATCTCATCGACAAAGACGGATTTCGCGCGAACGTCGGTATCGTGCTGATGCAGCAGGACGGGCGCGTCTTTCTCGGCAAGCGTGCGGGCGGCAAAGGCTGGCAGTTTCCGCAGGGCGGGTTGCACATCGACGAGTCGGTCGAGCAGGGAATGTATCGGGAGCTCGCCGAAGAAATCGGTTTGAGTCCCGCCGATGTCCGCATCGTCGGAGTCACGCGACGCTGGCTCCGTTATCGACTTCCGCAACGCTACCAGCGTCGCGATCAGTTGCCGCTGTGCATTGGTCAAAAACAGCGGTGGTATTTGCTCGAGAGTCGACACGAGAGTCCTCCTGTCCGATTCGACCACACCGAAGAACCTGAATTCTGCGAATGGCGATGGTCGGATTGGTGGGAGCCGGTACGAGAGGTGATTCATTTCAAGCGGCCGGTATATCGACGCGCCTTGCAAGAGCTCGGTCGATTCGCATTCCCCACAGGGTTGCCGCCCTATCCCGATTGGTGGAGCAAGGGCTGACGTCATGAGCGCAAACGATCCGCACCGTCATGTGGTGTTGCGCGGCGTAAGTCCGCTGCGTCTGCGAGTGTTTGCGGCTCTCGCGCTCGTGCTGATCGTGCTCGGCGGATGGGGGCTTTTTGCGTTAGGACGCGCCGGGATTGGCGCGGGCGATACAGGACCGGCAAGCAGCCCAGCGACCTTGCGCCAAGCGATTCGTGAGCGCGACGAACTGATCGAGTCGCTGCGTCAGTCTGTGGCCGAGCTCGACACACTGAAGGCCGCCCAGAATCCGGAGCGAGAGGAAGTCTCCCGGACGATAGGCGAGTTGCAGGCGGAGGTCGCGAGACAACGGCAGCAACTCGAGTTTTACAAAGGTGTCGTCGCGAGCACCGAGCCTGCGCCGAACGTGGCCATCCGCAGTTTGCGAGTTGAGCCGAGCGCGACGAAGGGACGGGCGCAGCTACGGCTCTCGCTGGTGCAGCCTGGAAATCCGCAGTCGTTGGTGTCCGGCCAGGTCAAGGTCATTCTCGAGGGCGCGCGGTCAGGGGGCCCCGTTCGTGTTCAGTTGTTCGAAACGCCCTACAACTTTAGGTACTTCGAGAACATCGACCGTGAACTTTCCATCCCGGCCGGGGTCTCGCCGGAGCGGTTGCAGATTGAGATCGAGCCGTCTGGCAGACCGAGCCGTCCCGTGGTTCAATCCCTGCTCTGGCCGCTATAAATCGCCCGGGGGGGTTCGGAATGTTTGGACGAGGCAAGGCGCCCCGGTTGTCGGGTCGCATCGATACGCTGCTCGGGCGAGGAACGTCGCTCAAGGGTGACCTCGAATTCTCCGGCGGACTCCATGTCGATGGCTCGCTGCACGGGCACATCCGTGGGCTCGAGGGTTCGACGCCCGCTACGCTTTGGGTGGGTGAGCCCGGCAAGGTTCATGGCGATATCGAAGTAGCGGTGGCCGTCATCAACGGTGAGGTGGTCGGTAACGTACGCGGTCGCGAGCGCGTGGTGCTCGGCGCCAAGGCTCGTGTGACCGGCGATGTGTCGTACGGCATCATCGAAATGACACTCGGCGCCCGCATCGAAGGCAAGCTGGTTCCGCTCGCTTCGATGTCGCAAGGGGAGAGCGCGGCGCAACCTGCCGAAGCGCCTCGGAGCGACAACGTGCTGCGCCCCTTTGACCTGAGGCAGGGTCGGAACTAGCATTCGCGCGCGACACGGCGCCAAATTTTTTGAGGATCCGACGATGACCACTGTTGCAGAAGATCTACCGCTCGATATGCCCCCCGCGCTGGTGTTCACCGACGCGGCTGCGCGCAAGGTGGGTTCGCTGATCGAAAGCGAAGGCAACCCGTCGTTGATGCTGCGTGTTTTCGTGCAGGGTGGCGGTTGTTCCGGGATGCAATACGGGTTCGAGTTCGATGAGCAAGCTCAGGATGGCGACACCATGGTCGAAAATATGGGCGTCAAACTACTCGTCGATCCGATGAGCCTCCAGTATCTCTCTGGCGCTGAGATCGATTACCGTGAAGGTCTCGAGGGCGCGCAGTTCGTCATCCGCAACCCCAACGCCACGACGACCTGTGGTTGCGGGTCCTCGTTTTCGGCGTGATCCACCTCGCGCTCGCCAAGGAGTGACGTGAGTCGGGGGAATGGCCGGGCTGCGCCGGAGTTATTGGCTGCGGTCGATCTCGGGTCCAACAGCTTCCATATGGTGGTCGCCCGTTACATCCACGGGCAGTTGACGGTCATCGATCGTTTGCGCGAGAGCGTGCGTCTCGGTTCCGGACTCGACGAAGAAGGCCGACTCGATCGCGACGTGGCGATACGCGCCCTGGCATGCCTCGAGCGTTTCGGTCAGCGACTGCGCGAAATCCATCCCGACAAGATTCGTGTCGTCGGCACCAATACTTTGAGACGCGCTCACCGCAAGCAGGCATTTCTCGAAAAAGCCCGCGCAGCGCTCGGAGCGCCCATCGAAATCGTCTCCGGTCTCGAGGAGGCGCGGCTCATCTATTCGGGCGTAGCACACACCTCACCGATGGGCGAAGGACGTCGTCTCGTCGTCGATATCGGGGGCGGTAGCACCGAACTCATCATTGGCGAATCGCTCAACCCGCTGCGACTTGCGAGTACCGAGCTCGGTTGCGTCACGCTGAGTGAGCGTTTTTTCGCCGGCGGAAGAGTGTCGGACAAAAGGTTTTCCCGCGCACGGGTGGTGGCTCGCGGCGAGCTCGAGTCCGTCGAGCACGCCTATCGAAAGTTGGGATGGCAGGCGGCGATCGGCAGCTCCGGCACGGTGAAATCCGTCGCCGATGCGGTGCGGGAGCTCGACCCCACGGCGCAGGGGATCACCGCCGAGGCGATCGAGGTGGTACTCGATGTCACGCTGCGTGCAGACAATGTTCGAGACGTTCCATTCAAGTCACTGAGCGAAGATCGTCGCGCGGTCTTTGCAGGGGGACTTGCGATTCTTGCAGAAGTATTCGCGAGTCTTGGCATTAAAAAAATGGATGTCTCCGATGGCGCGATGCGTGACGGTCTGCTCTACGATCTCGTCGGACGAATGACTCACGAGGATGCCCGTGATCGCACGGTCCGTGCGATGCAGGCGCGGTACCACGTCGATGGCGCAGGCCGAGCGCGTCGAAACGACCGCCGTCAATTTTCTCGAGCAGGTGGCGGACGCGTGGCAACTCGATGATCCCGTCGCCCAGCAATTGCTCTCGTGGTCGGCTCGGCTGCACGAAATCGGTCTCGATGTGTCGCACTCGCGCTATCACCAGCATGGCGCCTATCTGCTCGAAAACGCCGATATGCCCGGATTTTCGCGAGAGGAGCAGCGACTGCTCTCGCGTCTGGTCGGCGGCCATCGCCGCAAGGTTTCAGTGGAAGGCTTCGACAAGTTGTTGCCGCCTTGGGATCGCAGGATTTTTCATCTCATCGTCCTGCTCCGGCTTGCCGTGTTGCTGCATCGTGGACGCGGACGCGCGCCGTTGCCGGAGCTCACGCTCATCCCGCGCGGGCGTAATGTATTGGAAGCGCGATTTCCGGTTCGCTGGCTACGCGATCATCCGCTCACGATCGACGATCTCAGCCAGGAGATCGATCTGCTCAAGGCCGTAGACTTTCGCTTGCGGGTCTACTCTTCGAGGGGCCTACCCGCCGTGTAGGCGGCCCGCAGCTCGTTCTGCGCGCAGATCGACGACGCGCCGCGCGGCGTCACTCGACGGTAATGGCCTTCGTGATCGAGCTCCCAAGCTTGCGTGTCGTCGCGCAGATAGGTCTCGAGGTCTTCGAGAATTCGCTTCTTGTATTTTTCGCGGCGGATCGGAAAGGCGATCTCGACGCGTCGAAAGAAGTTGCGATCCATCCAGTCGGCGCTGCTGCAATAAATTTCCGGCTCGCCGCCGTTATCGAACCAAAACACACGGGAGTGCTCGAGAAATCGTCCCACGATGGATCGAACCCGAATGTTTTCCGACATTCCCGGCACGCCGGGGCGAAGCGCGCACACCCCTCGCACGATGAGATCGATCTTCACGCCCGCCTGAGACGCCTTGCAGAGTGCCGCGATCGATAGCGGTTCGACGAGAGCGTTCATTTTCAAAATGACCCGCGCCGGTTTGCCGGCGGCTGCGAATGCCGATTCACGCTCCAAACGAGAGAGCATCGCGCGATGCATTTCGAACGGCGACTGCAGCAAGCATGACAGTCGCGGCGTGCGGGTCAGGCTGGTCAACTGCAAGAACACTTCGTGAACGTCTTGCCCAATTTCCGGATCGCAGGTGAACAACCCGTAGTCCGTATAGGCTCTTGCGGTTTTCGAGTGATAGTTACCTGTGCCGAGATGACAGTAGCGCCGGATGCCGCCGCGCTCTCGTCTCGCCACGAGGGCGAGTTTGGCGTGGGTCTTGAAACCGACGACGCCGTACATCACGTGCGCGCCGGCTTCCTGTAGCCGATCCGACAGCTCGATATTGGCTTCCTCATCGAAACGGGCGCGCAGTTCGATGACGACGGTGACGTCTTTTCCGGCCTGGGCGGCCGCCACCAGCGCATCAACGATCGCCGAATCGTTACCCGTCCGATAAAGGGTTTGTTTGATGGCGAGCACTTGCGGATCTTGCGCCGCCTGCCTCAAAAAATTGACCACCGGAGCGAAGGATTGAAACGGATGGTGTAGCAGCAAATCGCTTTGGCGGATCGCGGCGAACAGATCCGGTCCGTCATTGAGACGTCGCGGGAGACTCGGCTGGAAGGTGGGGTACTTGAGATCGCTGCGATGAGCGAGCTCATAGATCGCTGACAGTCGGTGCAGGTTGACTGGAGAAGGCACGGCATACACGTCTAAAGGAGAAATGCCGAACTGCTTGACCAAGAAGTCGACGAGATCGCGTGGGCAATCGTCCGCAGTCTCGAGTCGCACGGCCGATCCGTATCGACGCTGGGCAAGCTCACCCTCGAGCGCGCGCCGAAGATCGTCGGCCTCTTCTTCGTCGATGAAAAGATCGCTGTTGCGGGTCAGTCTGAACTGATGGCACGCGATGATTTTCATCCCCTCGAAAAGTCGCGGAACGAATTCTTCGATGATCGTCGAGAGCAATACGAATCTTTGCGGCTCGCCGCCCTCTGAGGGCAGGGGCACGACTCGCGGCAGCGATCGCGGCGCTTGAACGATGGCGAGCGCAGCCTCCCGACCGAAGGCGTCTTCGCCTTGTAATCGGACGATGAAGTTGAGGCTCTTGTTCTGGATACGCGGGAAAGGACGCGATGGATCGAGAGCGAGCGGCGAGAGCACGGGCTCCACCTCGTTCTCGAAATACGCGGCGAGCCACTTCCGGGTCGACTCTGGCCAATCGCCTTTGGGGACGAGCTCGATTCCCGCATCGCGCAGCGCCGGTAACAATACATTCCGCAGACAGGCGTATTGTTCGGCTACGAGCGGCGTGGTCCTGCGGTGGATGGCAGCGAGTTGCGCAGCTGGCGTCAGGCCATCGGCACTTAGCGTGCTTGGTGAGCTTTCTTGCAGCTGTTTGATGCCGGCGACGCGAATTTCAAAGAATTCATCGAGGTTACTCGACGAGATACAGAGAAATCGAAGTCGTTCCAGCAACGGAACCGAGGCATCGAGCGCCTGGGCGAGCACACGCTGGTTGAACTCCAGCAGAGAGAGCTCACGGTTGATTAGGGGAGGCGGCGCGGAGGCCTCCATGGCCGCTGCGTTGTCCATGGCCTTTAGTAGACCACGAACGCTCGAAGAAATTGTTACAACGACGCTCCGCGAGCCGTCGATTTAGCGCCAGCGACGTCGGTCGAGGGCTTGGTCGGTGGCGTACTGGCCGTCGGGACTGGGCGAGTTTCCGTCGTGGCGGTCAGCAAAGCCGGTGTGACCTGCCCGGCCTCGAGACTCGAGAGCAGTGGGGCAGCCTGCGCGCGGAACTCGGCCATCAACGATGACGGGATGGGACGGTCATTCGGCAGCGGAACCTTCTGCGGGTCTTTGTGGACGCCGTTTTGCAGATATTCGTAGTGCAGATGAGGGCCGGTCGCGAGACCGGTCATGCCGACATAGCCCACCACTTCGCCCTGCCGGACTCGCTCGCCCTGACGAAGACCCGGGGCGAATCGCGAGAGGTGTCCGTAGACCGTACGGACATTGTTGGCGTGCTGGATTTCTATGACCTTGCCGTAGCCGCCCTTGTTACCGACAAAACGTACGCGACCTTCGCCAGACGCTTTGACCGGCGTGCCGATCGGCGCGGCGTAGTCGACGCCGCGATGCGCACGCATCCGATTGAGAATCGGGTGACGACGATAGAGATTGAATCGCGAGCTGACTCGCGTGAACTCGAGTGGCGCACGCAAGAAGGCTTTGCGCAGGCTGCGTCCATCGGGCGTGTAGTAACCGAAGTCACCCTCCTCTGCATCGTCGTCTTCGGTGCCATCAGCAAAACGCAGCGCGCGGTAGACCGTGCCCTGATTGATGAACTCCACCGCCAGGACATCACCTTCGCCGAGAGGCGTGCCGTCTTGGCTCAGCTCTTCATAAATGACGCGAAAGCGATCGCCCGGTTGGATGTCGAGGACGAAGTCGATATCCCAGCGGAAGATATTCGTGATCTTCATCGCCAGCGAGTCGCTGAGTCCCGCTTCGCCGGCCGCTTGGAAGAGCGAGTTCTGAATCGTCGCCTCACCCACGCGCACCGTCTTCTCGAGTGGGTTGACGATGACGGCGCTATCGAACCCATTTTCGTCCCGACGAACTTGCAGGGTTTCGCTCGGACTGAGTTGACGCTCGAGACTGACCAACTGGTTGTCGCGCACGCCGAACTTGAGGGTCTCGCCCGGATAGAGACGATCGAGACTTCTGCGGATATCCGGCAGTGCTCGCAGCGTTGCAAGGTCCGTCACCGACAACTCGAGCTTTCGAAAGATTCGTTCGAGCGTGTCGTTGGTGCCGACGATGACGTCGACCGTGAGGGGAACGAGGAAGGCTTTCGTCGAGGCCTCGGCTTCGGCGGCCTGCAGGGTGGTGATTGCGCTCTCATCCAATCGACCGAGATCGGCGAGCCATGACTCACCGCGCCACCAAGTGATGGCGAACACCGCAACGACAGTGCATTGCAGCCAACGGGCCTTGAGCAAGGCGAGGACGCGGTTTTTCGAGCCGACTTCCAGCGTCATGGACTACACTTCGCCGCCAGGAGAGCGGCGAACGGTACCCGCGACCGCACATAGGGTCAACCCATGGGGCGGGGGTTTTCGCAGAGCGGTCTCGGGCGGGGCGAAGATAGAGGCATCGCTGCAACATGGTGAGCATTCAGCAACAACTCCAGGAAATTCGTCGAGGCAGCGCCGAGCTGCTGATCGAGGCCGAGCTCATCAAGAAACTCGGTCGCGGTACGCCGCTGCGCATTAAGGCAGGCTTCGACCCCACCGCTCCCGATCTGCATCTCGGGCATACCGTGCTCATCAACAAGATGAGGCAGTTCCAGCAGTTCGGACACGAAGTCATTTTTCTCATCGGGGACTTCACTGGACTCATTGGTGACCCGACCGGCCGTAATGCCACCCGACCGCGCCTCACTCCGGAAGACGTGCAAGCGAATGCGCAGACTTACCAGGAGCAGATCTTCAAGATCCTCGACCCGTCCCGCACCGTGATCGAGTTCAACTCGAAGTGGCTGAGCAGCATGCCGCTGCCCAAGTTCGTCGAGGTGGCTGCCCAATACACCGTGGCGCGCATGCTCGAGCGCGACGATTTCGCCAAGCGATACAAGAGCGGACAGCCTATTTCCGTACACGAATTCTTCTATCCGCTCGCGCAAGGCTACGACTCCGTCGCGCTGCGGGCTGACGTCGAGCTCGGCGGTACCGATCAAAAATTCAATCTTCTGGTCGGTCGTCAGTTGCAGGAGGCCTACGGTCAGGAACCGCAGTGCGTCCTAACGATGCCACTGCTCGAAGGACTCGACGGTGTCAACAAGATGTCCAAATCTTTGGGCAACTACGTCGGTATTGCCGAAGCTCCAGACGCGCAGTTCGGTAAGCTCATGTCGGTCAGCGACGATCTCATGTGGCGCTACTTCGAGCTGTTGTCATTCCGACCGCTCGAAGAAATCGCTGCGCTGCGGACGGCCATCGCACAGGGGCGTAATCCACGCGATGTGAAGTTCGAGCTCGCCAAAGAAATCGTCGGTCGCTTCCATGGGGACGCGGCGGCCGAGCGTGCTCAGGCTGAATTCATTGCAAGATTTTCCCATAAGAGTCTGCCGACCGACCTTCCGCTGCAGGTTTTGCAGGCGGCCGACCCCGAGGGCGAGGGCTTGGTTGCGACCCTCAAGGCAGCCGGGCTCGCGAGCAGCAATTCCGAGGCGGTTCGGAAGCTTGCCGAGGGTGCGGTACGCATCGATGGCGAGAAAGTGACCGACCGCGCCCTCAAACTTGCCCCCGGTGCGGAACACATTTTGCAGGTCGGACCCCGCAGATTCGCGCGCGTCAAGGTTGAAAAATCCAATTAATTCAATAACTTAATTTATTTTTGGGTTTTTCATTTCAATACGTTGACAGCCGGCTTTACCCGCCTATAATGCGCGCCCTCAGCTAACGGCTCGGCCGGGATCTCCGGCGGGGCTTATCAGGTTGAATACAGGTTGACGGAAGTAGCCGCAGGGCTATACTTCCCGGTCTTCTGTCGCCCTAGCGGCGCAAGCGCTTTTTAAAAATTTGGCAGGTAATTTGTGTGGGGACTCGCGTCGATGTGTCCATTGGGTGCATAGACCGAGTAACTAAATTTTTGTCCAGCAATGGGCCTAATTTGATTACTCTTTTTGTTTGAAGCT
>JBJTUA010000015.1:0-2487 GCA_046080445.1 Gammaproteobacteria bacterium | reverse complement strand
CCACAGCCCCCAGCGGCAATTTCTTGCCGAATTGTCGAAGGTTCGACATCAAGTCGAACGGGATATCAGCCATTTTTATTTCAACGAAATCAGTAGGTTACGTAGGTTGCTCTCGAGCGATACCCGGCAAACGAGTACCGACCCTCCTAGATCTGCAACCACCGTGCCATACGGATTTTCGGCAGCGACTCGAGGAAGCCCTCAAGGCGCAGCCCGACGGGTCGACTCTGCACACATGAGCTGTCGTATCGCACCAATACTGACCGTCTCAGCCGGCCTTTTTTTGGCGGGCTGTGCCTCCGTGTCCGTGACTGATCCCCTCGCGCCACCCGAGCAGATCGTGAAGCTCAAGGTCGGTAGCAAGGTATGGCATCGACCCTCGGCGCGATCGGTCGCCCGCGGCACTCGAGTGACCGAGAAGATCGATGTCACCGTCGCAACCGTCCGTCCGCTGGAAGAGCCCACGCCGGTGGCGCTTGAAAGCCTGACCGACATCACCGCGACCGGTTTTGCATCGATCACGGCGCAATCCGGCGGCGATGCCGCACAGCGGCGACTGCAAGCCGCGCGAGCCGCCAAGCTCGATGCGTACCGCAATCTTGCAGAACAGCTATACGGCGTGGAGTTTGCGAGTGATTCCGTCGTCGCCGATACCCGAGTTCGCGAGGATCATATTCGTGTACGCATCTCGGGAGTGATCGCCGGTGCCGAGCTCGTTTTGCTCGAACCCCTCGGCAACGACTCGTATCAGGCGACCGTGAAGCTCCCCGCTTCGAAAGTTGCTGCCCTGCTACAGCGATAATCGTCGCTGAGAGGACGTCATGCGCCTTCACCTCAACCTCCTCATCGGTCTACTCGGGTCACTCATCGCCCTGCCCTCGCACGCCGATGCCTCCTTGCAGCGCGAAGCCGAGCAACTGCAACGCTGTCTCGAGTCGCAGCTCACGCCCTGGCAGATCGAATCCACGGTAAGTACCGAAGGACGCGTCACGGACTCGGTCCGTCTCACGCGCTTTGGAAACGGCCCCAAAACTCAGTGCATGCCTAAATCGATGTCCGGGCAGGCGAGCTGCAATACCCCCAACGACCTGCAGCGGATCGTTACGCTCGAGTTTGTCCCGGGCGAAGCGCATGCCGCGTGGTCGGCCAATGATCGTGCTCGACTCGAAGATCTCATTCCCGCGACCCTGCTTCGTATTCCGGGCAGCGTCCGTGTTCAGCCTGTTGGCTCGCGTCAGAGCAAAGCGGCAACCGATGTGCTCCGAGTCCGACTCGACTATCGCGGAATGTCTGCATGGCAACGTGATCTTGCAGACTGGGTACGCGGGCCTCGCGAACTCGTCGTGACGCTGTCGCTCGTTGACCTTCGTCAGGCCGAGCGCGTCGTCGCCAGTCGGGTCCTGACGGTGAAACAAACTCCACAGATTCTCGACGCTTATGCGGCCAACTCGAGTACGCGCTGGATGACTCAGCTGCTCGAGAAGATCGACGCGTCGGCCAGAGAGATCATCTCTCCGCTGGGCTGCGGAACGCCGTGGCTCGATGTCACGGTCGACCGCGGCAAGTTGTGGATGACCAGCGGACAATATCTCGGCCTAAGTGAAGGGCGTTCCGTACTTCTCGTACCGACTGCCGACTCCGCGTTGGCAAGTCGCTGGCCGATCGCTCGTATTCGCAATCTTTCAGAGGGAAGTTCGGCTGAGCTCGAGATTATCCGAGGCTCATCCGAGCTCTGCGAAGCCGGCTGCCGCGCGGTACCGCTCTAACGCGCTTCCTTCCGGATTGCAGGCTCTCCAGACTGCAATTCACTTCGCCGACGTTCGATCAGTTCGCGCAAAGAAGCGATTTCCGACTTGAGACGACCGACTTCCGCGGCGGTCGCCTTCATATCTTTGGCCTGAGCATCGGAGAGCACGGCGACTGGGCGCTTGCCGCTGGTCTCGCTCCGCCGATCTTCGCCCTGCTTTTCCATGGTCGCGAGTCGCTGATCGATACGCGTCACACTACCTTCGAGGCCGCTCATCGACTTTTCGATCGCTGAGAATCGTTTTCCTTCTTCGCTTTGCCGCGATGCGCCTGCTCGAGGTGCCGCATCGATCGCGCCGCGCAACGACGCCAGCATCTCGTTCAGACGACGCGCTTCTAGCTGCTGCAATGCAACGCGGTCTGTCTTTACCTGCTCGCGCAGGGTGACGATGGCACGCTGGGTGGTGTCATCGGCAATTTTTTGAAACTTCTCGAGATTACCCTCGAGTGTAGAGAGACCTTTGAGCGTCTCTTCAACTTTCTCGAGCGTCTCGTTTTGCGCGATGATCGCCGCATCGAGGGCCGCTGCTCGCTCATTCATTTTCGAGAACACCATCGCAACAACGACAGCCATGACGATTCCGACACTCATCATGATGGCACCGAAAATCGCCGGCGCGTTACGAACCGCACGGGTCGTCTCGAGATTGGTGTCGACGACATGCGAGAGTCGAGAAATCG
>JBJTUA010000014.1:0-49943 GCA_046080445.1 Gammaproteobacteria bacterium | reverse complement strand
CCGAGCCCGACAACCAGCCGAATCGCTGCCTCAGCCACAACCTACCCTCACTGCTGCATTGGCGTTGTCGCACCGCGCAAAGACGGAGGCCGCCACGAGGGCGGCCTCCTTCAACGCGCCGTGCGAGGCACGCGAACCGATCACGCCCGTTACTTCTTGGCGTCCTTCTTCGGCTCTTCCTTCTTGGCATCGCCACCCGCTGCCGCCGGAGCGGCCGTAGCCGCCGCCGCAGCCGCCTCGGCCGCCGGGGCATCCGGCTCCTCGGCACGCGGGCTGTGGATCGAAACGACCACCTGGTCCTTGCCCTGCACCACGGCCGTGGCGACCACGCCCGCCGGCAGCGGAATGTCCGAGACGTACTTCGTCTCGTTCAACTTCATCTGCGACAGATCGAGACTGATCTCTTCCGGCAGGTCCTTCGGCAAGCACTGCACTTCGATGTCTGCAATGCGGTGCGAGACGATACCGCCCTGCGTCTTCACGCCCGGCGAAGCTGCTTCACCCTTGAAGTGAATCGGCAAACGAATACGGATTTTCTCCGTTTCGATGACGCGCTGCAGGTCAAGGTGCAGGACCTGATTGCGTGCCGGGTGCATTTGCAGATCTTTGACGATTGCAACTTGCACCTCGTCACCGACCTTGAGACCGATGATGGTCGAGTAGAACTTTTCGTCCTCGACGAGCGTCATCAGTTTTTCGTGGTTAAGCGAGAGCATGCGTGGATCGCGCTTGCCACCGTAGAGAATGGCCGGGACTTTTCCGTCACGACGCAGGCGGCGGCTCGCACCCTTGCCTTCGTCGTTGCGGAATTCCGCAGCGAGTTCGAACGAGATTTTCATTGACTGACTCCTAGTTGATGTTTTTCCGTTCCGCGACCAGAACGGACTCAATCGACGTACAGCGAACTCACGGACTCTTCGTCCCGAATTCGACGTATCGTCTCGCCGAGCAGGCCCGCCACCGAAAGCTGACGGATCCGCCCGCACGTTCTTGCCGACTCGGAGAGCGGGATGGTGTCGGTCACCACGAGCTCATCGAGCACTGATTTACTGATCTTCTCAACGGCGCTGCCGGAGAGGATGGGATGGGTGATGTAGGCGACGACGCGCACGGCGCCCTCGTCCTTGAGCGCCTGCGCAGCCAGGCACAGCGTGCCGGCGGTGTCGACCATGTCGTCGATAAGCACGCAGGTTTTGCCGTGCACTTCACCGATGATGTTCATCACCTTCGATTCATTGGGTCGCGGCCGACGCTTGTCGATGATCGCGAGCTCGACGTCGTCGAGACGCTTGGCGAGCGCACGGGCGCGGACCACGCCACCCACGTCGGGCGAGACCACGATCATGTTGGCGTAACCCTGTCGCCACGCATCGCCGAGCAGTACGGGCGAGGCGTAGACATTGTCGACGGGGATGTCAAAGAATCCCTGAATCTGCTCGGCATGCAGATCGACCGTAAGCACGCGGTCAATGCCCGCTTCGGCCATCATGTTGGCGACGAGCTTTGCAGAGATGGCCGAGCGCGTGGCGCGCGGACGACGATCTTGTCGCGAGTAACCCATGTACGGCACCACGGCCGTCACGCTCTTGGCCGATGCGCGACGACAGGCGTCGGACATCACGAGCAGCTCCATGAGGTGATCGTTGACCGGCGGACAGGTCGGCTGCACGAGGAAGACGTCGCGACCGCGGACGTTTTCCATCAGCTCGACGTTGACCTCGCCGTCGCTGAAGCGACCGACGACGGAACGTCCGAGCGGCACCATCAGGTGACGCGCGATCTCCTGGGCCAACACGGGATTCGCGTTGCCGGTGAAGAGAGCGAGGGTCTGGCTCTGCGTGTCCAATCGTGCCTCTAAATCATTGACGCATCATGCGACGGTGGCGTCACCGAGTGGCTGGGGTGGAAGGATTCGAACCTCCGAATGGCGGGATCAAAACCCGCTGCCTTACCACTTGGCGACACCCCAGCAGACGCGGTGCCAAAAAAATCATCCCGGCGGGGCACGATCCTGTAGTCGGGTGAACACGGGTGAGCGCGACAGACCGCGCACGACCCAAGCCCGCCAGACATCCGGCACTCGAGCTGCGACTCGCTCGGCCGAAGCCGCGGAGTCGAAACTCGCAAAGATGCAGGAGCCTGTTCCCGTCAACCGCGCCGGGGCGAACCTCGCCAACCAGTCGATCGCTTCTGCAACCTCGGGGTAGCGTTGCCGCACCACCGGTTCGCAGTCGTTTCGACCCCCCGACGCCAAAAGGGCGGGTATTGTGAGGATGGGGGAATTTCGTGTCAATTCAGGCGCCTGGAACACCGCGGCGGTCGGAACCAGCACGCCGGGATGCAGCACCAGAAACCATCGCTCCGGAAGCTCCACCGGCTGCAGCCGCTCGCCTACCCCCTCCCCGAGCGCACAGCGCCCCCGGACGAAGACCGGCACGTCCGCGCCGTGGGAAAGGCCGATCTCGGCCAGCTCGTCCTCGCAAAACCCCAAGTTCCATAGCTGGTTAAGGGCGAGCAGGGTCGTAGCGGCGTCGGAGCTACCGCCCCCGAGGCCGCCGCCCATGGGGATTCGCTTGCGGATCCGAATGCAAACTCCGGACTGAGCCTCCGGCAAGCCTTTCTGCTTCGCCGCAGCCAGTAAGGCCTGCGCCGCGCGGACGCAGAGATCTTTGTCGGAGGGAATGGCCGCGAGCGCCCCAGATCGCGCGAGGCCGTCGTCCCGTCGCTCGATCACCCCCGGCGGGGCGAGCTCGAAAGCCAACTCGTCGCAGAGATCGATGAGCTGAAAGATCGTCTGCAGCTCGTGGTAGCCGTCGGTACGACGACCGGTGACGTGAAGACAAAGATTGAGCTTCGCGGGCGCAGGCCACCACGCCGCATGACCCGTCGTCGACCACCCCGCCCCGCTCACGGTGCACCCCCGCCCCAAGATTCGATGATGAGACGCACGCGCAGCGCCTCCCGACTCACTTCGATCCGCTGCGGCAGTTCGTAATCTGCGCCGACCACCGGCGCATAGTTTTTGAAGATCACGGTCCAGCCTTGCTGCGTGAGACTGTCGAGGCGCGGGGCATCGGTTGCGATACGCTCCTCTACCAAAGAATGGGGATCCGGTACGCCGAGCATCCAGTAACGCAACGACTCGACGGGCAGCGTAAATCCGAGTTGCTGCTCGAGCGCCGCGCGCGACGCATCGTTGCTTGCACCGCCGTCAAAATCGAGCCGCATACCGCCGACCCCCAGCGGACCTTCAAGCTCGAGCCTCGAGCGCTTGGCCGTCTGCGCCCACCGCCAAGCGCCGGAGAACCCCTCACCGTTATTCGCCACCGCGACTCGCCCGCGCGATTCGAATGTTGTCCAAGACTGCAAAGCGTCTCGACGAGCTTCCCATCCAACAGGCAGAGCCGAGGGCAAGGAGGTGACGCCAAGGAAACTCGCGCAGCCTGCCAGCAAGGTCATCACGCTCAGCAGACATCCAAAAACCGGCGAGCGAAGGTTGCGGATCATTCAGCGCGATCCGGATGAAGAGGCCTCGCCGGTCAAGCGCTCGATGGTCGCACGCAACGGTTTGGAGTCCGGCGCGATAACGAGCGATCGCGCCCATACTTCGCGCGCTTTTGCCTGGTTACCCGCAGCCCATAGCACCTCGCCGAGGTGCGCGCCGATTTCGGCCTCGCGAGACAGTCGCCATGCCCGCTCGAGTTCCGTGATCGCACCGGCTTTATCGCCGCGCCTGAAACGAACCCAGCCGAGACTATCGACGACTGCTGCACTGTCGGGGCGTTGCGCGATCGCCTCGCGAATCAAGGTCTCGGCACGAGCCAGCTGACGCTTGCGATCGGCGAGCGTGTAACCCAACGCGTTTTGGATATTGCCGTCTCCCGGCCGCACCTTCAAAAGCGCCTCGAATACTTTGATGGCCTCGTTGGTGCGATTGGCAGCATCGAGCAGCACGGCGCGTTGATAGACGAGCTGCGGATGATCGGGAAACCGCCCGAGCGCCTTGTCGAGCGCCTCGAGTGCCACGTCGGCAAGGCCCGCATCGAACAGCGCGCGAGAGCGCACGATCTCGAGTTCGATCGCATCGACGCGTCCGCCACGCGTCGCCTGATCGAGGATCGCCATCGCCTCTTCGCGATCGCCTCGCGCAAGCAACAAATGCGCCGCGCGTATGCGCGGCGGCAAACCCGCTCCGGCCGAAATGAGCTGTCGATAGCCTTGCAGGGCCAGATCAGGCAGCGCACGGCGCTCGGCGAGCAGCGCCAAATAATAGAGCGACTCCCCGGAGTTTCGATCGGCCGAAAGTCGCGCGGCAAACCGACGTTCCGCTTCGGGATCATCACCTGTCGCGAGTGCAAGCAAGGCCAGTCGACGATCGGCCTCTGCTGCGATGCGCTCGTTGCCGGGTGTGGACTCGCGCTCGATCGCGAGCAAGGCGTCGCGTGCGTCGTTGAGTCGATCGAGTGCCGTCAGCGTCTCGACTCTGGCAAAACGATAATTCTCGGGATCGCCCTGCACGAGCAAATCAGCCTCAGCGAGCGCCGCCTCACCCTGACCGAGTGCCGCAAGAGCGGCCGACGCCATACGCAGGGTTCGCGCATCATTACCCGCTCCTTTCTTTCGTGCGGTCTCGATGAGAGAGAGACAGGCTTTGAGGTCATCGGCATTGCAAGCGATGCGCGCAAACGCGGCCAGCGTCTCACCGGATACCGTGTCTCGATCGATGATGTCGCGCCACACGAGCCAAGCCGCATGCGTGGCATCGCCTTCGGCGAATTCGGGTAACAGATCGGCCAGCGCGCGATCGGGCTCGACGTCAGGCTTGGCGAGCAACGCGCCATAGACTTTGCGCGCGAGGTCGAGTTGCCAAGTCTCGAGTGCAACGAGACCCACCAGACGCAGCGCGAACACGTTTTCGCTATCGAGTTCGAGCAGTCGATCGGCCGCCTTCGACGCGGCGGGCAGATTTCGGCAGGCCCGAGCAACCTGTAGCGCGCGCTCGATCACCCGCGGATCGCGCTCGGACAAGCCTGCGGTGAGATACCCCTGCACGGCACCGCGGCAATCGCCGTTCATGAGGGTTTGGTCGGCCGCCGTGACCACGGAGGACTGCTGCGCCGCGAGCACCGGGAAAGGCATCAGGCAGAGGGCAATCAGAGCCAGAGAAAAGGGAGATCGGAACATCGGGACCCACTATATCGGAAGAGAGCCGCTTGTCAGCACTCGTCCGCACCCCGAGAATCGCGCCACCCCGCCTCGGCTCGCGGGGTCGCCCACCCATGAAAGACTCCATTCGCCTCAGACTCGATCGCCAAGCAGACCGCTTCGAACAAGTGGGGCGCCTGCTTGCCGATCCGCAAATGGACGGCGGGTCCAACCAGTTTCGGGAGCTGTCGATGGAGTACGCGAGGCTGACCCCCCTCGCCGAGCGCTATGCCGCGTTCAAAAATCTCGCGCGCGAACTCGATAACGCCCAAGCACTCGCCAAGGATGCGGACCCCGCGATGCGCAGTCTCGGCGAGGAAGAAGCCAAACGATTGGAATCTTCGATCGCCGAGGAGGAGCAAGCGCTTCGCCGTCTGCTCGTACCGGCCGATCCTCGCGACGGCCGCAATGTGTATTTGGAAATCAGAGCGGGCACGGGTGGCGATGAAGCCGCGATCTTCGCAGGCGATCTGCTGCGCATGTACAGTCGGTACGCCGAACGTCAGGGGTGGCAGATCGAAACGTTGAGCGAGAGCCCGGGCGAACACGGGGGTTATCGCGAAGTGATCTGCCGCGTGATCGGCGCGGGTGTCTTTTCGAAACTCAAGTTCGAGTCGGGCACTCATCGTGTGCAGCGCGTGCCGGCAACCGAAGCGCAGGGGCGCATTCACACTTCGGCGGTCACGGTCGCCATCCTGCCGGAGCTCGATGACGTTGAGGACATCGAGATCAATCCCGCCGATCTGCGCATCGATACGTTTCGTGCCTCGGGCGCGGGCGGTCAGCACGTCAACAAAACCGACTCGGCCATCCGTATCACGCACCTGCCAACCGGCATGGTGGTGGAGTGCCAAGACGAGCGGTCGCAGCACAAGAACCGTAGCCGAGCGATGTCATTGCTGAAAGCGCGACTGAAAGCCCAGGAACAGGAGAAGCGAGACGCGGCGCAAGCGCGCGAGCGCAAACTGCAAGTGGGCAGTGGCGATCGCTCAGAACGGATTCGAACCTATAATTTTCCACAGGGCCGCGTCACCGACCACCGCATCAATCTCACGCTCTACCAGATCGACTCAATCATTGACGGTCGACTGGAGGATCTCGTCGAGCCCTTGTCCCAAGAACATCAGGCCGAGTTGCTCGCCGAAGAAGGCATCTGAGCACGTCGATTGCACAGGTCGGCGTAAGCCGCCAAGCCAAAGGCAATGAAGAGCGGCTGAAACAACGCGCTCAGCAAACCCGTAACGAGGCTTTGCACCCAAGTGTCCGCGCCCGGCGCTACGGAGCGTAAAACTTCGACGATCACCAAGCCGACGAACGCACCCATCACGAACAGACCCAGCAGCGTCATGACGACGACGAGCAGATTGACGGCCAGCGAACGCCACGCGCCGCGCACGAGCTGCAGCGCGCCATCGAGCGCCGCACGTGGACTCGCCGATTCGAAAACGACCAGGGCGAGCACCGGCCAGAGCGCGACCAAGAAATAAACACCCGGTACGACCAACAAAAAAAGTCCTACTGCGACGGCAATTAATCCGAGCGCAAGGGCACCAAGCGCCGAGGGTAGTCGTGTAACGGCGAAACGCAGATCGGATGAGAGCGCTGCGGGGCGTAACACCGAACGCTGGCGCAGCATGATGGCGATCCAGCACCAGAGCGTGCCGAGCGCCGACAGCAGCATGAGGCACCACCAAGACCAATCTTTGGGATCACCGAAAGACAACGACTGATTTTTGGAGAGCAGATAAACCGACGGCAACTGTCCGAGCAGCACCGCAAACAGCGACAGCGGAAGACAGGCAATGAGCGAACGCCTGAACAGCGTGAACCCTGCGTCCAGAGACTCACTCAGGGTCGCAGCACGCGGCGGCAAGAGACGATCGGAGGGGAAGCGACTGTCGTTCACGCGCGCAATCTAGCAGAGCGCGCACCCGGTCGTGCCAAACTACGCCCATGACGCTCGGGCACCTGACCCTATCCTCGCTCACCGACCCCCTCCCCTCGCGGCTCCGCGAGACTGTCGAAGTGGCCGCGTCCGCCCTCGCCATTGCACTGTCGCCCGCCGCCCAGGCGCCCGCCCCCGACGTCGCCGACCGCGATGTGTTGCGTGAGGCGGAGGCCTTGGTCTTGGCTTGCCTCGGTTTGCCGCGCAGCACGCTGTACGCGGATCCGGATCGACTGCTCTCGACGGCCGAGCAAAATAAACTTCGGCAATGGCTCGTGCGGCGCTGCGACGGGGAACCGCTCGCTTATCTCATCGGCGAGCGGGAGTTTTGGTCGCTGATGTTCGAAGTGAGCCCAGCCGTACTCGTACCGCGACCCGAAACGGAATTGTTGGTCGAGCGCGTACTCCGCGTAGGCGATCATCTGGAGCGCGCGGGCAACGCCTTGCCGACCGTGCTCGATCTGGGTACCGGCTCGGGTGCCATTGCCATCGCCATCGCACACGAGCGACCCGGCTGGCGGATCACCGCCATCGAACGATCGAGCGCCGCACTCGCCATGGCCCGACGCAATGCCTCCCGGCACGCCACGACCCACCTCGAATGGATGCAGGGTGATTGGTTCGAACCCGTGACCGATCGGCGCTTCGACATCGTGGTGTCCAATCCGCCCTATGTCGGCGCAGATGATCCGCTGCTGGGTGGCGACTCGCTGCGGCACGAACCGCAGGAGGCACTGACGCCGGGCCCCGACGCATTACGCGATCTCGTTCATCTGATCGAGACGGCGCCTCGTCATCTCGAGCCGGGCGGCACACTGCTGCTCGAGCATGGCGCACGCCAGGGCGAGGCGCTACGCGCAAAACTTGTCGCCCGGGGTTTCAGTCACGTAGTCTCCCACCCCGACCTGTCAGGGCTGGAACGCGTCACCGAGGGTCGCTGGACCTAAAACGCTCGGCCATCAAATTTTTGACCTCAACGGAATCCACTCATGCTCAAGTTCAACACCAGCGCCGGCGATTTCACGGTCGAGCTCTACGATAAAGAAGCGCCCGAGTCGAGCGCCAACTTCCTGCGCTACGTCGATGACGGACACTACGACGGTACGATTTTCCATCGCGTGATTCCGGGTTTCATGATTCAATGTGGCGGCTTCGCCTCGGGCATGGAACAGAAAGATACTCGCCCACCAATCCGTAACGAAGCCACCAACGGTCTCGAAAACCTTCGCGGTACGGTCGCCATGGCGCGCACCAGCGACGTACACAGCGCCACCGCGCAATTTTTCATCAACCTCGTCGACAATGATTTCCTGAACCATCAACCCGGCAACTACGGCTATGCCGTGTTCGGACGGGTCACCGCGGGCATGGACGTCATCGACGCCATCGCCGCCGTGCCGACCACCCGCCACCGTGGGCACGGCGACGTACCGGTCGATGAGGTGGTGATCATTTCCGTCACTCGCGAGAGCGCAGCCTGAGTCTCGCCCGAGTCGGTCGCGGGTTACTGCGCGGTGCGCTGATCGCGATCGGCGCCTCGATCGCGCTCGTCGTACTGTTGCGCTGGGTGCCGCCGCCGACCTCGGCTTTCATGATCGCCACGCGAGCGGCAGCGCTCTCCGGTGGCAACTTTGGTTACTCCAACGCCTACGATTGGGAGCCCCTCGAGCGCATCTCTCCGCATGCCGCCATGGCGGTGATCGCCTCGGAGGATCAGCAGTTCCCCTTCCATGCGGGTTTCGATTTCGAGTCGATCCGCAAAGCGGTGCAGCACAATGCGAAGAGCAAGCGCAAGCGCGGCGCCAGCACGATCTCTCAGCAAGTTGCCAAGAATCTTTTTCTTTGGTCGGGACGCAGCTGGGTGCGCAAGGGCCTCGAGGTGTACTTCACCGTACTCATCGAAGCCGTATGGCCCAAGGAGCGCATCCTCGAGGTGTATCTCAACGTCGCCGAATTCGCGCCGGGCACCTACGGCGTGCAAGCTGCCGCCCAAAGATTTTTCGGCAAAAACGCGGCTCGCCTTACACGCCGCGAAGCGGCCACGCTCGCGGCGGTGCTGCCCAATCCGAAGCGGTTTCGTGCTGATCGGCCGTCGAACTACATTCAGAAACGGTGCGAGAGCATCATGGGACAGATGCGGGCACTCGGCGGCCCATCGTTCCTCAAACAACTGGACGACGATGATCCCACCGCGACACGCAAACGCTGAGGGTTTTCTGCCCTCGCCGCTCTCGTCTCTCGAGACGCCCGCTCAAGCGCGGTCGTAACCGAGGTTCGGCGCGAGCCAGCGCTCCACTTCATCCACGGCCTGCCCCTTGCGACGCGCGTAATCTTCGACTTGATCGCGATCGATCTTACCGATGGCGAAGTAATGGGACTCCGGATGCGCGATGTACCAGCCACTCACGGCAGCCGTCGGATACATGGCGAAGCTCTCGGTCAGCCGAGTACCCGTGTTGCGCTCCACATCGAGCAACTGCCAAAGCTTGGCTTTCTCGGTGTGATCGGGACAAGCGGGGTAGCCTGGCGCCGGACGAATGCCGCGATACTCTTCGCGAATCAGTTGCTGGTTCGTCAGTTGCTCGGCGGTGTCGTAACCCCAAAGTTCACGACGTGCTCGCTCGTGAAAATGCTCAGCTGCCGCTTCGGCAAAACGATCGGTCAGCGCCTTGAGCATGATGCTTGAGTAGTCATCGTGCGCCGCCTCGAAGCGCGCCACGTGCTCTTCGATGCCGATACCCGTCGTGACCGCAAAGCCGCCGATGTAATCGCGCACACCGCTGTCGCGGGGCGCCACGTAGTCCGAGAGACATTCGTGCGCTTGCCCGGCGGGCTTACCCTTTTGCTGACGCAGATGATTCAGCGTCATCAACACTTCGCGACGATCCTCGCCTGTGTAGACCTCAATGTCATCCCCGACGGAGTTGGCCGGGAAGAATCCGAGTACTGCGCGAACCGTCAGCCAGTTGCCAGCGATAATCTGCTTCAGCATACGACGCGCATCGGCATAGAGGTTGCTCGCCGCCTCGCCAACGATGGGGTCGGTGAGGATGTCCGGAAACTTGCCCGCAAATTCCCAAGCGTTGAAGAATGGCATCCAGTCGATGTAATCGAGCAGATCGGTGAGTGGATAATCTTCGAACACCTGCACGCCGGGGCGCAGCGGTGCAACCGGGCGATACGCCTGCCAATCGATGCGCCGACGATTCGCACGCGCGGCCGAAAGATTGGCCTCGGGTTGCTTCACGGTCTTGCCGGCGTGTTGCTCACGTCGACGCTCGTGTTCGTCAGCGACCTTGGCCGCAAAAGCGGGTTTCAAGGTCGGCGTGACCAAAGATTGGCAGACACCGACCGCACGCGAAGCGTCTTTGACGTAGACGACGGGCTCGCGATACTGCGGCGCGATCTTCACTGACGTGTGGGCCGGTGAGGTCGTCGCGCCCCCGATCAACAACGGCACCGAAAATCCTTGCCGCTGCATTTCGCGCGCGACGTGCACCATCTCGTCGAGCGATGGGGTGATCAAACCCGACAGCCCGATCAGCGCCGCGTTTTCGCGACGCGCCACGTCGAGAATGCGCTCGGCGGGTACCATCACGCCCAGATCGATGACCTCGAAGTTGTTGCACTGCAGCACGACACTGACGATATTCTTGCCGATGTCGTGGACGTCGCCCTTGACGGTTGCGAGTACCACTTTGCCGTTGCTGCGCGCCGCACCCGACTTCTCGCGCTCAATGAACGGCACGAGATGAGCGACCGCCTTTTTCATGACTCGCGCACTCTTGACGACCTGCGGCAGGAACATCTTGCCGGCGCCGAACAAATCGCCGACGACATTCATACCGTCCATCAACGGGCCTTCAATAACCTTGATGGGATGATCCGCCTCGAGCCGCGCGGCCTCGGTGTCTTCGACGATGAACTCGTCGAGACCTTTGACGAGCGCATGCTCGAGTCGCTTCGTGACGGGTAGTGAGCGCCACTCGAGATCGGCTTCGAGCTTGACGCCCGCCTCCCCTTTGTAGCGCCCCGCGATGGCAAGCAGTCGCTCCGTGGCATCCGGGCGACGATTGAGAATGACGTCTTCCACGGCGTCGCGCAGTTCCGGCTGGATGTCGGCATAGATCGCCAGCTGCCCCGCGTTGACGATACCCATGTCCATGCCGGCACGGATGGCGTGATAGAGAAACACGCTGTGCATCGCCTCGCGCACCGGATCGTTTCCGCGGAATGAGAACGACACGTTACTGACGCCGCCGCTCACCATGGCCTGCGGCAAGCGCGCCTTGATGAGCCGGGTGGCTTCAATGAAATCAACGCCGTAGTTCGCGTGCTCCTCGATGCCGGTGGCGACGGCAAAGATATTCGGGTCGAAAATGATGTCTTCCGGCGGAAAGCCGACCTTCTTCGTCAGCACTTCGTACGAGCGCGCGCAGATCGCCGCTTTTCGCTCGATGCTATCCGCCTGACCTTTCTCGTCGAAGGCCATCACTACCACCGCAGCACCGTAGGCCCTGACTTTGCGCGCCTGCTCGATGAACGCCTCCTCGCCTTCCTTGAGGCTGATGGAGTTCACGATGGCCTTGCCCTGAACACACTTGAGTCCAGCTTCGATGACGGTCCACTTCGAGGAGTCGATCATCACGGGCACGCGCGCGATGTCGGGCTCGGAGGCGATGAGATTGAGGAAGCGGACCATGGCCGCTTCGGAGTCGAGCATGCCCTCGTCCATGTTGACGTCGATGATCTGCGCGCCGGCGGCGACCTGCTGACGCGCGATATCGACGGCGGTGCCGTAATCATTGGCCTCGATGAGCTTGCGAAACTTCGCCGAGCCCGTGACGTTGGTCCGTTCACCCACGTTTACGAACAGGGTTTCTTCGCTGATGTTGAGCGGTTCGAGCCCAGACAGTCGGCACTTCACCTCGACCGTTGCACGCGGTCGGGGCTTCACGCCTCGTACGGCTTTGGCGATCGATCGAATGTGATCGGGCGTGGTGCCACAGCATCCACCCACGACATTGAGCAGACCCGACTGCGCAAACTCGGCGAGGATCGCCGCGGTTTGCTCAGGCGTTTCGTCGTACTCACCGAAGGCATTGGGCAAGCCGGCATTGGGATGAGCGGAGACGTGGCAATCGGCGATCCGCGCAAGCTCAGCGACGTACGGACGCATCTCCGACGCACCGAGTGCGCAATTGAGACCGATGGCGAAAAGCTCGCCGTGCCGAACGGAATTCCAGAACGCCTCGGTGGTTTGACCGGAGAGCGTTCGACCCGATGCGTCGGTAATCGTGCCCGACACCATGACCGGAAGATCGATGCCAAGTTCGGCTTGCACCCGCCGCGCGGCAAACAGCGCCGCTTTGGCATTCAGCGTGTCGAAGATGGTCTCGATCAACAAAATATCCGCCCCGCCCTGCACCAGCGCGCGGGCCGCCTCGGCGTAGGCGACGACGAGCTGATCGAAATTGACGTTGCGTGCACCGGGATCGTTGACGTCCGGCGAAATGGAGCCGGTGCGATTGGTCGGGCCCAGGGTGCCGGCAACGAACCGCGGCGAACCGGTTGCGGCAGCTACGTCATCGGCAATCTCGCGCGCGATGCGCGCTGCCCGATAGTTGAGCTCGGGCACCAAGGCTTCCATGCCGTAGTCGGCCTGCGCGACCGTGGTGGCGTTGAACGTGTTGGTCTCGATGATGTCTGCACCGGCCTCGAAGTACGCGCGGTGAATGTCGGCGACGATCTCGGGCTTGGTGAGCGTGAGCAGATCGTTGTTGCCGCGGATGTCACGACCATAATCGCGAAAACGCTCGCCGCGATACCCGGCTTCATCGAGCTTGTGTCGCTGGATCATCGTGCCCATGGCACCGTCAATGATCAGGATGCGCTGCTCGATGAGCTCCCTAAGCTTCTTGACTCGTTTGTCTCGGGCTTTCACGTCGACAGGCACCACCGAATACGGCGAGGCCTTCGCACTCACGGTCCGGTCATCGAGCGCTAACGGCGAGCCGGCATGGGTCAGGCGCGGCAGATGAGCCGGACAACAGCTCATGTGCTGCCCCCTGCGGCCTGGGGACGCAGCCCGAGTGCGTGACAGATGGCGTAGGTGAGCTCGGCACGATTGAGCGTGTAGAAATGGAATTCATTGACGCCGTGACGACGCAACCGCGACACCTGCTCGATGGCGACGTTGGCCGCGATGAGCCGACGAGTATCCGGGTCGTCATCGAGGCCCGCGAACCGCTCGGCGAGCCAGTTCGGAATCTTCGCGCCGCAGCGCGCGGCAAACCGAGTCACCTGCGGAAAGCGCGTGATCGGCAAAATGCCCGGCACGATGCTGATGCCGACTCCGGCGGCTACGCAGCGATCGCGGAAGCGCAGATAGTCGTCGGTATCAAAGAAAAACTGGGTGATCGCCCGAGTGGCGCCAGCATCGACTTTACGACGGAAATTTTCGAAATCAGCCTCGGGCGAACTCGCCTCCGGATGAGTCTCAGGGTAGGCCGCAATCGAGATGTCGAAATCGGCGACCGAGCGCAGTCCGGCGACCAGATCAGCACCGTAGGCGAAACCGTCCGGGTGCGGCTCGTACTTCGTCACGCCCTGCGGCGCATCGCCGCGCAAGGCGACGATGTGACGAACGCCTTCAGCCCAATACTTCCGGGCGATATCGAGCACCTCGCCGCGCGGCGCGCCGACGCAGGTGAGATGCGGCGCACCCGTGAGCGCCGTCTCGGATTGAATCCGCTTCACGAGCGCATGCGTGCGATCGCGCGTCGAACCATCCGCCCCATAGGTTACGGACACAAAACGTGGCGCAAGCGGCGCGAGGCGTTGCACCGATTGCCAAAGTGTGGCCTCCATCGCCGCATCGGCAGGCGGAAAAAATTCGAAGGAGACGCGGATGGGTTCGGCGGACATGACGATTACCTCGGACGAATTCGATGGGTTTAGCCGCGCGCCATAGCGGGCTGGAGCGCCGCAACATCGGCGCTCGATCGCGCATGACGGACGCGGCCGCGGGCCACGAGCACATGGCGCCCTTCGGCCTCGACGGGCGCGATGGACAGACAGTCGATGCCGCACTCGGCGAGCAGCGCACGCAAACGTAGCGGTGGCGAACCCTGCTCTTCGAGCAAGTCGTAGGGAATCACGCACCAGAGCACGCCGGCATCACCGAGGCGCGTACGCGCGCGCTGCAGGAGCGCGGGAAGCTGGTCGATTTCGCGAAGCTCGTCGTGAAGCGGCGCTTCGAGACACACGTCAAAGATTCCGCCACTACGCACTTCGCCGCTCGTCAGCACCTCGGCTTGAAAACCCTCGGCCTCGAGCCAGGACTGCAACACGTTCTTTTCGGGCTTGGAGGTTGCGCGCAAGGTGACCCTGGGTGCGCCGCCCGACACCGCATCGCGCTGATCGTCCTGCAGCAACGCCTCGAGCACTTCGCGATGTTGACTGCGCACGAGCACGCGCGCGCCGGCGATGTCGCGAGTGAACTCGCCGCCCAGCGCGCCGCGCAGACTGCGCCCAAGCCGGCTCGTCACCACCCAATCGGCCGCCGAGCCACGCAAGCTCGCGCGAGCGCCCGCTTCGATGGCATGCAGTCGCGCCCTCGCCTCGCGCAGGGGCGCGTCATCCGCCGCGAGTCGCGACAGCAACAGCCCGAGCAGATCGGCGGAGAACCCGGACTCCGTCGCCGGCTGATATTCGACGCGCTGCCCACGACGCACACGACGCAGCAGCCCCGCCTGCGCGAGCTGTTTCAGATGGCGAGAAACATTCGGCTCGCTGTCGGAGGTGGCCGCAGCGAGCTCCGACACACTGGTGGGACGATCGGCGCACAGCCGCAGCAGACGCAGCCGCGCCGAATCTGCGACGGCACGCAGAATCCGCGACAACGTCTCAGCATCCGCTCGAATTTCTGAATTTCGCAACACTACAATTATCGTACCCCCTAGACGGGCTAGATCACAAAAGTTACATTCGCAACTGTTTCAGATGTAACTAAAGGGTTCGCCCATGAATGCGGTCCTGAAAGCAACGCCCCGCGCCAACCCCATGGGGCTGGACGGATTTGAGTTCGTCGAATTCGCCTCCCCCGACTCCGCCGTGCTCGATCCGGTGCTGTTGCAGCTGGGGTTCGAGGCGGTTGCGCATCACCGCTCCAAAGACGTGACGCTCTATCGGCAAGGCGGCATCAATTTCATCGTCAACCGCGAGAAGCGCAGTCAGGCCGGCTATTTCGCCGAAGAGCACGGTCCCGGCGCCTGCGGCATGGCCTTTCGCGTTCAGAATGCGCAAAAGGCTTACGCCCGCGCGCTCGAACTCGGTGCGCAGCCGGTCGATCTGCCGACCGGACCCATGGAACTGCGCCTGCCCGCCATTCGGGCCATCGGCGGTGCCGCGCTCTACCTCATCGATCGCTACGCCGACGGTGCGAGCATCTACGACATCGACTTCGAATGGTTGCCGGGCGTAGAGCGCCACCCCGCCGGAGTCGGCCTGCAACTTATCGATCACCTCACGCACAACGTCTACCGCGGTCGTATGGCCCATTGGGCAGCTTTCTACGAGCGAATATTCAATTTCCGCGAGATCCGTCATTTCGACATCCACGGACAGCACACCGGACTGCAATCGCGCGCCATGACGGCGCCCGACGACAAGATTCGTATTCCGCTCAATGAAGAAGGCGGTCAGGGTGGCGGACAAATCGAGGAGTATTTGCTGCGTTTCAATGGCGAGGGCATTCAGCACATCGCCCTGTCGACGGCGGACCTGTGTGCCACGGTCGACGCCTTGCGCAAGCGTGGCGTACCCCTCATGACGGCACCACCCGACACCTACTACGAGATGCTTGAGGAGCGGCTGCCCGGACACGGTCAGCCGACGGCAGCGCTACAGCAACGCGGCATCCTGCTCGACGGAACGACGAGCGGCGAGCGGCGATTGCTGCTGCAGATTTTTTCGGAATGCCTGATCGGACCGGTGTTCTTCGAGTTCATCCAACGCAAGGGCGACGAAGGCTTCGGCGAAGGCAACTTCAAAGCGCTGTTCGAATCCCTCGAACGCGACCAGATGCGACGCGGAGTGCTCAAGCGATGAGTCTCATCAAAAAAATTCATCACGTGGCGTACCGCTGCCGCGACGCCAAAGAAACCGTGGAGTTTTACCGCGACGTGCTCGGCATGGCCTTCACGACGGCCTTTGCCGAGGATCGCGTGCCCTCGACCCATGAGCCCGACCCGTACATGCACGTGTTCCTCGATGCCGGCATGGGTAACGTGTTGGCGTTTTTCGAGCTGCCGACCCGCGATCCGATGGGACGCGATCCCAATACGCCGAGTTGGGTGCAGCACATCGCCTTCGAAGTGGCCGATCTCGCTGCGCTCGAAAGCACTCGTCAAAAACTCATCGAGCGCGGCATCGAAGTCGTCGGACCCACCGACCATGGTCTTTTCAAGTCGATTTATTTCTTTGACCCGAATGGTCATCGACTCGAGCTCACGGTGAACACCGGTACGCCGGAGCAGGAACGCCTCGCTCGCGAGGTCGCACCGGCAATGCTCGAGGAATGGAGTCGCACTAAGCGCGCGCCGCGTCATGCCGCCTGGCTGCACGCCGCAGAATTCGCCGACGAGGCATCGCGATGAAGCTGGCGACGCTGCGCAGCGAAGATGCGCGTCGTCGAGACGGTCATCTCGTCGTCGTCTCCAGAGATCTCTCTCGCATGTTGTCCGCAGAGGGTATTGCCGCGACCATGCAGGCGGCGCTCGATGATTGGGCGCGTCTCGAAGCCCCATTGCGCGCGCTGGCCGCCAAGGTCGAATCGGGCGAAGGCCAGCCGTTCGATCCGCGGGCCTGCTTGTCGCCTCTGCCGCGGGCTTACCAGTGGGCAGACGGCTCGGCGTACGTGAATCACGTCGAACTCGTCCGCAAGGCGCGCAATGCGCCGATGCCCGCCTCGTTCTGGACCGATCCGCTCATGTATCAAGGCGGTTCCGACACGTTCCTCGCACCCACCGGCGCGATCCCGCTCGCCGACGCGTCGTGGGGTCTCGATTTCGAAGCCGAGGTGGCCGTGGTGACCGACGATGTTTCGCGCGGCGCAACGGTCGCCGAGGCCGCCACGCGCATCCGACTCGTGATGCTCGTGAACGATGTTTCACTCCGTAACCTCATTCCGGACGAACTGGCCAAAGGATTCGGGTTCTTCCAGTCGAAGCCTTCGAGCGCCTTCTCGCCGGTCGCCGTCACGCCCGATGAACTCGGCGCGCATTGGGATGGCGGTCGCCTGCATCGACCCCTCGTGGTGGACTACAACGGTCAAGCCTTCGGACGCGCGAACGCGGGTGTCGACATGACCTTCGACTTTCCCACGCTCATCGCGCATGCCGCCAAAACACGCGCGCTCGCCGCAGGCACGATCATCGGCTCAGGTACGGCATCCAATCGAGGCACAGACGGTGGTCCGGGTCGACCCATATCGGACGGTGGCGTGGGTTACTCGTGCATCGCCGAGCAGCGTACCGTCGAGACCCTCACGCAAGGCGCACCTCGTACGCCCTTCATGAGCTCCGGCGATCGCATTCGCATCGACATGCACGGCGATGATGGCCGTTCGATTTTCGGCGCCATCGATCAACAAGTCGCCTAATCGCCCATCCGCAGCGACATCCCCACGCCAATACGCCTCAATGAGTAACACGCCGTCATGAGCGATACGCCGCGCCTGCAACTCGATCGCTTCCTGCCCTACCGCCTGTCGGTACTGAGCAATCTCGTCAGCTCCGCCATCGCCGGGAGTTACTCCTCGCGTTTCGGTATCAGCATTCCGGAGTGGCGTGTCATGGCAGTGCTCGCCATGCAGCCCGAGCTCTCCGCCGCGCAAGTGGCCGAACGCACGGCGATGGACAAGGTCGCCGTCAGTCGCGCGGTCTCGAGCCTGCTCGACAAAGGCCGCATCGAGCGCAGCGTATCGCCGGGTGATCGGCGACGATCGATCCTCAAGCTGTCCGCCGAAGGCACGCGCATTTATCGCGAGGTGGTTCCGCTCGCCTTGAATCACGAACAATCTTTGATCGACGTACTCGATGCCGCCGACCGCGAAGCACTCGAACGTATCCTTGACACGCTGCTCGGGCGCGCACGCGCGCTCGGCGATCACACTTGAACGATTCACGGAGACGCGAAACATCATGCTGAGCCGGATTCCGCGACGACGAATTGCTCTCATCAACCAGATCACCCGTGCCGCACGCAGCTTGCGTGGCGCCCCGCCTGCCGCGCTGCTACGCGATTATTTTCTAGGTGTCGGCGAGGAAGACCTCGCGAACCACGATCCGCGTATGCTTGCTCTGCTCGCCAAGAGTCATTACGAACTCGCCCACCGCCGCCGACTCGGCGAGACGCTCGTACACGTCTTTTCGCCCGCCGCTGATGATCCGATCGGCGACCGCCACAGCTACGCGCTGATCGTCACGGACGATCGTCCGTTCCTCGTCGACTCCATCAGTCTTGCCTTCGCCACCGCAGGCGTCGGCGTCCAAATGCTCATTCACCCGGTGCTGCAGACCTCGCGTCGACGCGACGGCGGACTGCAGAGCGCCTCTCTGGCGACCGGCACCGAGGCGAACGGACGTGAGTCATGGCAGCTCTACGAAATCGATCGTCAGTTTGGTGACGCCCGACTCGAGCGCCTCGCCACCTCGCTGCGCGCGACGCTCGAGGACGTACGCGTCGCCGTCGACGACTGGCGCGCCATGCGCGCCAAGGTGCTCGGCGTGCTGGTGGCGATGCAATCACCAGCCGGCGAAGGCGAGCGCGAAAGCAACGCCAACCGCGCCGCTCGATCTGAAGCGATCGAATTGCTGCGATGGGTAGAGGGCGCGCACTTCATCTTTCTCGGATATCGCTATCACACCCTGCGCCGCGGGCGTAGCACCGACCGACTCCTGCCGGTTTCTCGAAGCGGACTCGGCTTGCTGCGCTCTGGTCACGGCAGCACGCCCCAGCCTGAAACGCTGAGTGGCGCGCTGCGCGAGGCACTGCGCAACACAGACCCGCTCCTCATCACCAAGTCGCCGATGAGCTCGACTGTGCATCGCGCGGGTCATCTCGATCATATCGTGGTCAAAGATTTCGATGCGCGAGGCCATGTGCGTGGCGAACATCGCTTCGTCGGCTTATGGACCTCGACGGCCTACTTCGCCTCACCGACGGAAATTCCCTTGGTACGCCGGAAAGTCGAACGGGTCATCGAGACCTTCGGCCTCGACCCCCAGAGTCACGATGGCAAGGCCGTGCTCGCCGTACTCGAGACTTGGCCGCGCGACGAACTCTTTCAGTCGCCCGTGTCGGTGCTCGTCAACTTTGTCCGTAGTGTCGTCAACCTTTACGAGCGTCGCACGACGCGTCTCATGATGCGTCACGACGCCTTGGGGCGGTTCTGGTCATGCATGGTGTTCGTGCCGCGCGATCGTTACACCACCGAAGTGCGCTTGCGCATCGAACGTCTGCTGCTCGAGCGCTGCGGCGGCAGCCATCTTGAGTCGCAAGTGCAAATCGCCCTTTCGAACCACGCGCGCCTACACATCACGGTTCGTGGCGACGAACTTCCGCCTCGTCTCGATGCGGGTGAGATCGAAGACGCGGTCGCGGCCGTCGTGGCGACCTGGTCGGACAACCTGCGCAGCTTACTGCTCGATTCGATGGCGACCGCCCGCGCGATGGAACTGCTCGAGCGTCACGGCGCGCGCTTCCCGCTCGCCTACCAAAGCGAAGTCATGCCGTCCGAGGCGATGGGCGATCTCGAGGCACTCGAGAGCTTGATCGCAACACCCGATCTGCCGCACTTGCGATTACACCGGCCGACAGGCTCGCCGAAGAACATCATTCACCTGCGGGTGGCGAGACACTCGGAGGCACTACCGATCGCCGAGCTCGTGCCGCTACTCGAAAACTTTGGTCTGCGCATGCTGGCCGAACGACCCTGGACGCTCGCCGGTATAGAGGGTGGGCTCGTCGTATCGCTGCAGGATTTCTCTCTCGAACTCCGTGATGGGGCCACGTTGGACGTCGCTCGTGACGGCGATCGTCTGCTCATGGCGCTGCGACTCGTTCGCCGCGGTGAACTCGAAAGCGACGGCTTCAATCGACTGGTGCTGCTGGCCGGACTTGGGGCATACGAAGTCAACGCCTTGCGAGCCTGCTGTCGTTACCTGCTGCAGACCGGTATTCCGTTCAGTCAGAGCTACATGGAACGTACGTTTGCTGCACACGCGGATCTCGCGGCGGATCTGCATGCGCTGTTCGAGGAACGATTGTCACCCGAACGTACGCGTAACGCCGGCGACAAGCGCTTGCTCGCACGGATTGATCGACGTCTGGAAGCCATCGCGAGCGCGGATGAGGATCGCATCCTGCGCGCCTTCTTGGCCGTGATCGTGGCCATCGATCGCACCAATCACTATCAGCGCAACGTCGATGGCACACGCCGTCCAACGCTCGCCTTCAAGCTCAACCCGCAAGCGATCCCGAACCTCCCGTTGCCGCGACCCCGCCACGAAATCTACGTGTTCGGGCCGCAGGTCGAAGGCGTGCATCTGCGCATGGGCGATGTCGCGCGCGGCGGCATTCGTTGGTCCGATCGACGCGAAGATTTCCGAACGGAAGTCCTCGGCCTCATGAAGGCGCAGAACGTCAAGAACACGCTGATCGTTCCCGAGGGTGCAAAAGGTGGATTCGTCGCCCGTCGATTACCCGTCGGCGGCAGCCGCGAAGCCGTTCAAGCCGAAGGCGTCGCGGCCTATCGTGCCTTCATCCACGCGCTGCTCGACGTCACCGACAACCTCGTCGGCACGAAAGTCGTTCCGCCGAGCGGCGTGCGCCGACGCGACAGCGATGATCCGTACTTGGTGGTCGCGGCCGACAAGGGCACTGCCACGTTCTCCGATACGGCCAACGCCATCGCGGTCGAGCGTGGCTTCTGGCTCGGCGATGCCTTCGCCTCCGGCGGCTCGGCAGGCTACGACCACAAAAAGATGGGAATCACGGCCAAAGGCGCGTGGGAGTGCGTGAAGCGACACTTCCGTGAACTCGACATGGACATCCAGTCACAACCCTTCACGGTCGCCGGTATCGGCGACATGTCGGGAGACGTATTCGGCAATGGCATGCTGCTCTCGCCCAAGATCCAGCTCGTGGCGGCGTTCAACCACGCTCACATTTTCATCGATCCGGATCCGGATACCGCAAAGTCCTACGCCGAACGCGCGCGGCTCTTTGCCCTGCCCCGCTCGAGCTGGAGCGACTACAACCGCAAGCTCCTGTCGCGCGGTGGCGCCATTTACGAGCGCAGCGCGAAATCTTTGAAGATATCCGCCGAGACTCGAGCCCTGCTCGACCTCAGCGCCGACACTCTGACGCCCACCGAACTCATTCGCGCCATCCTGCGGATGCGCGTCGATCTCTTGTGGAACGGCGGCATTGGCACGTATGTGAAATCCTCGCTCGAGCCCCAGTCGGCCGCGGGCGATCGCGGCAACGACGCCGTGCGTGTCGACGGTCGCGAGCTTCGTGCGCGCGTCGTGGGCGAAGGTGGAAACCTCGGGTTCACGCAGCGCGGACGGGTCGAATACGCTTTGACGGGTGGCCGTATCAACACGGACTTCATCGATAACTCCGCCGGCGTCAACACCTCCGACGTCGAGGTCAACCTCAAGATTTTGACCAGTGGTATCGAGGCGCGCGGACGTCTGCGTCGCAAGGATCGAGATCGTCTGCTTGCGAGCCTCACGGACGAAGTGGCTGCGCTCGTCTTGCGCAACAACTACCTACAGAGTCAGGCGCTCTCGACCCTCGAGCTGCAGTCCGCCGAACGATTGCCCGAGCTACGCGGCGTCATCCGCGAACTCGAGCGCGGCGGCGAACTCGATCGGGTCGTCGAGTATCTGCCGGACGAAGAAACGCTTGCGGCCCGTCGTAAGCAAGGCATCGGCCTCACCCGACCCGAGCTTGCGGTGGTGCTCGCCTACTCAAAGATTTCGCTCAATCGGCAGCTGATCGAGTCCGAGCTCCCCGAAGATCGTTATTTCGCCGCGGAACTCGCGCGCTATTTCCCGATCGCCGTACGACGTCGGTTCGAAAAAGACATCGGCCATCACAAGCTCCGCCGCGAGATCATCACGACTGCAGTGACCAATAGCCTGGTCAATCGCATGGGACCGAGCTTCGTGCTGCGGGCCTGCGCTGAAAGCGGCGCTGCAGCGGCCGACGTGGCGCGCGCCTATAGCATCGCCCGCGAGATCCTCGGCATGCGCGAGGTCTGGGGCAAGCTCGAGGCCCTCGACAATCGCGTGCCGAGTCGCGCCCAGTACGTGGCGTACACCGATACGGCGCGACTGCTGCGGCACATCACGCTGTGGTTGCTGCGCCATCGTCGCCGCTCGCTCAACGTCGATCAGTCCGTGCGCGAATTGTCGGCACCCATGCAGTCGCTGCGTGCGGCGATCCCGGCTGCGCTTGCAGGCAGCCCGGCCGCACGGCATGGCGCGGCCGTCGCAGAGTTCACCCAAGCGGGTCTGCCCGCGCCGCTCTGCGCCATCCTCGCTGAGCTTCGCGTGCTCGATAACGCCCTCGACATCCTCGCCTGCGCATCGACCTTGCGTCGCAGCGTTGGCGAGACCGCGAAGACGTGGTTTGCCGTCACGGCAGCGCTCAAGCTCGATTGGTTGGAGGATCAAATCTCCGCACTCGCGGTGGACTCCACGCTGCAGGCGACCGCTCGGATGGGTCTGCGCGAAGCGGGCCGCACCCTCGAGCGCAAGATCGTCGAACGGATCATGGCGAGCGGCGGTCTCGAACGTTGGAGTGCAAGCCGCGCCTCAGCGCTCGCAGAATGGGCGCGTACGGTGACGGAGATTGCGGGTCACGGCGCGTCCGATTTCGCCTCGCTCTCCGTCTGCCTCGATGCCCTGAGACCGCTCGCCGACTAATCATCGGCGGCGGCCTCAGGTCAAAGTCAATTCGATGACGAGTCGCTCGCTTGGGCGAGCTTTTGCTTCGACAGCTCTGCCTTCTGGTGCATGGGTGTTCGTGCCGCAAACCAAGCGGCAAGCGCCACACCCACCGTGATGGCGATCAACTCGAGGGCGTGCTTCTCAGGGTATTCCCAGAACTCCGTGAAAAGCTTCCAGCGTCCGCCGATCTCCACGGCATTCCAAGCGACGATGGCGGTCGGAATGCCGTACCGAATGGCCGTGGTCACCTTCCAGAACAGCATCAGGCGACGGAACAAGTACACCGCCCAGATGATGTTGAGGCCGAAGACGACATAGGCGGCCGGATGACGATCGCCGAAGAACGACTCGTCGTACAGGAACAGCAGGAACAAGTAGAAGAACCAGATCACGTAGATCGTCTCGAGCGCCGTGATGGCGGCGAAGTTACGCTCATGCGACGGGTTCGGCTTGCCGGTCTTGAGCCCAAGATGTCGCTGGAACCAAACAAAAAAATTGCACTTCGTTTCTTTGTTGAACAGGAAGTAGACGAGCGTTGCGCCCATGACGCCGATCGACGACATCATGACGAGATACTCGCCCTTGGTCGCAATCGAGCCCGGGTTGTATTTGTCCATGAGATCGGGAACGCCTAGCACCTGCGCCGACCAGACGAACGCGAACTCCACCCATCCGGTCCAAAGAAAAGTACCCGCCCAGAAGCCGTACCAGGTGGCAGCGACCTCATTGGTGTTGCGCATGCCGAGCCATAGCAGCACCGCGCCGAGCAAGCCCATGGCGATGGCCGATTCGAAGACGTAGCCCGGACCCGGCCAGATGTCCTCCATCATGATCATCACCGTGTGGCCGAGTGCCTGCACGACGAAAACGATGATGAACGCCATCAACCCCGGCCAAGGCGGCCGCGCCAGAAAACCCTTCATTCCGCCCGCTGCCGGCGGCAGCCCCTTCTCGACATTCGCATTCATGATGTGACCCCTCCACCCATTGCCGTGGGTTGATCGAGTCTAGGCTTCGCACTTGCACCCGTGGGTCAACAGAAGGTAAACGTGGGGACATGACCTCCCTGCTGCTCGTCGATGATGATCGCGCGCTCGCCTCGATGCTGGGCGAGTACCTCACCCTGCAGGGCTTCGAGGTGGTCTCCGCCCCGAGCGGCGAAGACGCGCTCGCACGCGTGCAAACCCAATGTCCCGATCTCATTGTGCTCGACGTGGGTCTGCCGGGCATCGACGGTTTCGAGACGCTCGGTCGCCTGCGCGTGCAATACGCCGTGCCCGTGATCATGCTGACGGCTCGAGGCGAAGACAGCGACCGGATCGCGGGCCTCATGGCCGGCGCCGATGACTACCTCCCAAAGCCCTTCAACCCGCTCGAGTTGGCGGCTCGAATTCGGGCTGTGCTCAAACGCAGCGCCGCTGCACCGACTACGCCGGCACCTGCGGTAACCATCATCGGCTTTGGCAATCTCGCGCTACACATCAAGCGCCGTGAAGTGCAGGTCGAGGGACAACCGGTCGCCCTGACGGCGACGGAGCTGCGCATTCTCGAACTGCTGCTCAATCGCCGCGGCGAGGTGCTCTCCCGCGCCCAGCTCACCGAGGCAGCCGTCGGGCGCCCCCTCGAGGCGTACGACCGCAGCATCGACACGCTGGTCAGCAAACTGCGGCGCAAGCTCGGCGAGGCCGGTGTACGCGGCGCGGAGATCCGCAGCCTGCGTGGGCATGGTTACGTACTCGACGTCGCCCGGCCATGACCCCGCGCCCCTCACCGCTTTATCTGCGAATGGCGCTCTACATCGGCGCTGCGATCGTGGGCTTCGTCTTGCTCGGACTGGCGAGCCTCGTGATCGTCGCCTCGAAGCAGCTCGAAAATTATCTCGTCGCTCGCGAAGGCAATCTCGGTCGCGATGCCGCGCAAGTACTCGCAAGCGGCGGCCGGCCGGCGCTTCGGCAATGGATGACCACGCCAGGCACGTTGCCCGATGGCGTGACCGTCTACGTGCTCGATGGCGAAGGTCGTGATCTCGGTGGCCGCGCTCTGCCACCGCAATATGTTCGATTCGTCGATCGGTTCGTGCTCGGTGCCGTCCGCGACGACGATGACAATTTTCGCCCCATCAGACTCGCCCCGCTTTTGGTGGCACCCGACGGCCAACGCTACGCGTTCCTGCTACTGCCTGAGCGCATCGCCCCCTGGGGAAGCCCGGCCGCGCTCGCCGCGCTCATCGTCGCAGCCCTGATCGTCATTGCCGTCGTTGCGGCACTCATCGCTCGCGCCCTCGGGCGACCGATCAGTGAATTACAAACCGTCGTTCGCGCTTTGGCCGACGGACGCATCGCTTCGCGCGTACCCCAAACGCTGATCGCCCGCCGCGACGAACTCGGCGCGCTCGCCCGCGATTTCGACGCGATGGCCTCGCAGATCGAAGTCTTGCTCGCCTCTCGACAACAGCTCATGCGCGACATGTCTCACGAACTGCGCTCGCCGCTTGCGCGACTGCAGGCTGCCATAGCCCTCGCGGAGCGTAAACATCCGCTGCCTCCGGCCGAGCATGCTCGCATCGTGACGGAGCTCGAGCGCATGAACCAAGCGATCGGCGATGTGCTTCGTCTGACGCGACTCGAGTCGGAACCCATCGTCACCAAACATTTGCTGCGACTCGATGAATACCTCGGCACTCTCGCGGCTGACGAGCGCGACGAAGCCATGACTCGCGACGTCGCGCTCAATTTGCGCAGCACCGGAAAACTCGATGTCGTCGCCGATCCCCAGTGGCTGCGTAGCGGATTCGAGAACGTACTGCGTAACGCCATCCGCTATGCGCCCCCGCAGTCGTCCATCGAGATCGACGCGCATCTCGACGCACAGGACGACACGAAAATCGTCGTCACCATCGAAGACCGCGGTCCGGGCGTCCCGGTCGAGATGCTCGAACGAATCTTTGAACCCTATACCCGCCTATCGGCCGATGCCGACGACGGTCAGGGCTCGGGGCTCGGCCTGACCATCGCGCGACGTGTCTTCGAGGCGCACGGCGGGCGGATTTCGGCAGAGGCGGCCGAGCCTCGCGGTCTGCGGATCCGCATCATCCTGCCCGCTGCGTGCTAGGATTCGCGCCCCGAAAATAGCCCCCTGCACAAGGAGTCCATCGTGCCCGGCAAACTCGTCCTCGTTCGTCACGGTCAAAGTATTTGGAACGTCGAGAACCTGTTCACGGGCTGGCACGATGTCGATCTGTCGCCGCAGGGAAGGCTCGAAGCCGCCACCGCAGGCAAAGAACTGCTACGCGAAGGGATCGCCGTCGACATCGCCTTCACCTCGCTCCTCAAGCGAGCCATTCGCACGCTTTGCATCATGCTCGATGAAACGGACCGCATGTGGATTCCGGTCGAGCGTAGCTGGCGACTCAACGAGCGTCACTATGGCGCGCTACAGGGACTCAACAAAGCCGAGACGGTCGCCCGTCACGGCGAGGCGCAGGTCAAGATCTGGCGCCGCAGTTATGACATTCCACCGCCGGCGCTCGAGACCAGCGACCCGCGTCATCCACGCTTCGACGTGCGCTACGCGGGTATTGACCCCGCGTTACTGCCGGCTACCGAATCTTTGAAAGACACGCTCGCGCGAGTACAACCTTTCTGGGAATCACGCATCGCACCGGAACTGCGCGCCGGGCGCAACGTGCTCGTCGCCGCTCACGGCAACAGCCTGCGCGCGATGGTCAAAATGTTGGATAGCGTTCCCGAGAATGAAATCGTGGAACTCAATATCCCGACAGGCGTACCGCTGCTCTACGATCTGGACGCCGACCTGAAGCCGAAGGGCCGTCGCTATCTCGGTGACGCCGAGGCCATCAAGGCCGCCGCAGAGGCCGTCCGTCGTCAGACGGAAAAACGCTGAGTCAGAGTCCTTCGACGGGTTTTCCCGGACCCGGCGCCCAACCGTCGTACCGACCCCCTGTCTCATCGGCCAGTTGTCGAAGCCGCGTCGAGGCCTCGCGTACCGCCTGCACATTGAGCGACATGCTCTTGAGGGCATGCACACTCCAGGGCTGATCGACGCTGTCGGGTAGCTCGCGGATGTCCGTCTCGAAGCCTTCCGAGCGCAATCGCGAAGCCATGGTCTCGGCCTTGTCCCGCGTCGGCACCGCGAGAAAGAAATCGACGTCGACGGGCTTGAACGGATCGACGCCGCTACGACGCAGGCGCTCGATCATGCGAGTGTCCCAGTCGTCCGTGCGGGGTTTCGAGGCGTTGCGAATGTTATAGACGATGCGCCAGACCGCGATGGCGGCGCCGGCGACCAGAAAAATCACGAACCAATCCATACGCCCCTCCGGGTTTGGAGACGCTCACGCGGAGACGCGCGAGGCGTCGTTCGATCACTCGTCTGGTGCGATCGTGACGCTCAGGCCGTCGAGCGCGTCGGTCATGTCGATTTGGCAGGACAAGCGCGAGCCGTCTTTGACGTGAGCGAGCTCTTGCAGCAACTCACGCTCATCGGACATGGGCGCCGGAATTTTGCTCGTCCAGGCCGAGTCGACATAGACGTGGCAGGTGGCACAGGAGCACATACCGCCGCAGATGGCTGCGATGCCGTAGTCGAGCTCCCGAAGGGTTTCCATGACTTTGACGCCGCTGCGAGCAGGAACGTCGTGTTCGCGACCGTCGCGATCGATGACTTTAAGTGTGGGCATGCGCGTAGTTTGCCCGGGTCCGGCACCCGATGCCACCCATGTGGTGGCGAGCGCATGCCAAAGCTCATTCAGGAGTCGCCTCGCCCTCACGCGACACTCGAAGTCGTCAGGGGCGAGGCTCCACGCGCCGAGTTCAGCATGCTCAAGCGCAAGACCAGCGAGATCCTCATCGCCCTGTCCGCGGTGCGCGTACTCCCAATCGAGCAGGCACAGCGATCCGTCGTCGCGGACGAGAATGTTTTCCGGGATCAGGTCTCCGTGGACCAACACCTCTGCCCCACGGGTCACGTTGGCGAGTCCGGCGAGGCAGGCCTCGAGCTCGGCTTGATAAACGTCCGCGCGCTCGGGCGCACGTCGCGCGAGTCGTTCATGTAATTCGGAGATTCGTGCTGACAAGTCGAGGGTGGGCAACGATGAGGCATCGATGGAACGCAAGCGCGCGATCAGCGTCTGCATGGCGGCACGACGCTCGGGGCGCGTGATCCAGTCCCTCTCGAGTGGTACGCCGTCGACGAATGGCATGAGAAAAAATCTCGATGCGCGATCGTATTCGAGCACCACTGGAGCGAGCCCTTCACGAGCCGCCAAGCGTTGCGCGGCGACCTCCGTCTCAGGCTCGATTCCGAGCTCGCAGGCGATCTCGGGCGCGGCCCACTCACGACGGACGAGTCGTCCGCGCGCATCTTGAACCTCGAATACTCGATTGACCGTGCTCACTGGCGACGATACTGCGCGAGCCACTCGCGCCAACCGAAAATCGCAATGATGAAGTACACCGCGTAAAGACCCGCGACCAAAGAAAGCCCCTGGATGCCATAAAGAAAAATCGAAGCTGCATTGACGGCAAACCAATAAAGCCAATTCTCGATCACGCTGCGCGCCGTCATCCAGGTCGCGAGCAAACTCGCGACCGTCACGGCCGCATCAAGGCGCGGCCAACGGGCGCCCGTCGCCTCCGCGAACATGGGCGAGAGTACGAGCGAGGCCAGCGCCACGCTGACAAGCGCGAGCAGATGGGCACGCCACGACCAGCGCACGATTTGCGGACCGACCGTCGTCGTCCCCGAGCCCCATTGCATGAACCCGTATACCGCCATGCCGACGTACACCGTCTGCAGCGCCGACTGCAGTGGCAGCGCAGATTGCGCGGCGAGCCACGCCAACAAGGCCGAAGAAATGCCGCCAAAGAACCAGGCCCAGCGAATGCGTCGCACCGCCAGCAACGCATAGCCGATACCGGCAGCCACCGCCACGTATTCGATCCAAGCGCTCACTCAGCGCACCTGCCACACCGCAGAGACGCCGATGGCGCGCGGATCGGCGAGTTGGACGTAAAGTTTGTCGGGGTAATCCGGCGGTTCGTTGCCAAAGAAAAATCCGCGCATGGCGTAGCGCTCGTTCAAGGCATTGCGTACCCAAGCATCGAGGCGCCAGCGCCCGGCATCAAAACCCGCACGCACACTGACGAGCGAATACGGCGTGGAGCGCTGGTCGTGACTGTCACTGAAATAGAACGCGGCGACGCGTTGTGCATCGAGTCGCGCGAACCAACCCGAGGGCTTGCGATAGTCGAGCGACACCGACACCTGATGGCTCGGCGCGTGTGCCTGCCCACGCCCTGAGAGATCACGACCCGCCACGACGTAATCCCGAAACTCGGTACGCAAGAGACCCAGCGTCGCGCCGATCGACCATGCTTCCGAAAGTCTCGCCGACATCGAGCCTTCGAATCCATAGTTGACACCGCGCGCTGCGTTGTCGGTGAGGTAAATGAACGAGAGCGGATCACCCGGATCGAGCTGAGCCGACGTACTCACCTGCTGCGCGCTGCGCCACATGTAAAAGATCGCGAGGTCGTAACGCAGCCCGCTCGAGATATCGTCGAATTTGTAGCCGAGCTCGAGGCTGTGCAGTAACTCCGCATCAAATTCCCGGCGATCGGCTGGCACCACCGAACCAATATTGAAGCCACCCGCCTTGTAGCCGCGCGCGAACGCGAGATAAGCCATACGCTTACGTTCAGGACGGTACTCGAGCGAGGCGTTGCCACCCCACAGGGTTTCAGCCGGCGAGAGACGGCTGCCGTCGGTATCCCGATAACGGGTATCGCGTCGCTCGAGCCGCAAACCGAGATTCGCCTGCCAAGCTTCGTTTAATGAATAGCCCGCGCTTGCGTAACCCGCCAGCGAGTTCGCCGCGTAATGACTGACGAGGGCTCGATACACCTCGCCGCCGTAGAGATCGAGCTGATCGTTGTCTTCCGTCAAAGCCTGCGCGTAAAGGCCCGCCACGAGATCGAACGCTGTCGTCTTGCCCGACCAACGCAGATCCTGCGACACACTTTGTCGACCCCGCAGAAATCGCGAGGTAAAGTCGTAATCCGGATCGGCGGCCCAATCGCCATCGAACGCGTAGACGATGTCGGCATCGACTACGGCGGTGAGACTTTTGAACTCGAATCGGTCACCGTCATACCCAAGCGTCATCGACGCACCGCGTGAACGCTGGCTGTCCCGACCCGGATCATCGGAGCGCGTCGTACGCGAATTGTCCGTCGAGAAGGCGTCGAAGCCGTTATCGAGGTCCACGGCGAGTAGCGATAGATCCGCTTGCCATCGTGCGTTGAGCGCGTGCCGACTGCGAAAACGCAGCGTTCGCTCATCGAAGCCATTGGTATCGTCGCGACCCAGCGTCACGTTGCGCCGCGATCCATCGCCGCGAAAGCCTTGCGCAACAAGTCTGAACGACGAGTCTGGACCCTCGCCAAGCGACCCGCCCGCCACGAGTCCGAGCGAGTTCACGCCAAAATCACCGGCACTCGCCTCAAGGCGAAGCGTCTCTTCGACCGTCGGCGCACGCGTGCGGACGTTGATGAGTCCGGCTAGTGCATTGGCACCGAGCGTCGTGCCCTGAGGTCCGCGCAGCACTTCGACCTGCCCCAGATCGACGAGCGTCGCCGGCATGCCGATGCCAGAGAAATCCATGCCGTCGATCAAAAATCCGACCGACGGATTGGGCGCGCCTTGCCACTGGTCGTTCTCGCCGATCCCGCGCAGCTGGAAGTAACGCGGACGCGATGAGCCCGCTGCCCAGTTAAGGTTGGGGATGAGGGGAAGCACGTCTTGGAGGTGTTGCACACCCGCTTCACGCAGCGTGGTCGAGTCGATGACCGTCGCGCTCGCGGCCAACTCCAACGCCGACTGCGGACGCAGCGTGGCCGTGATGACGACCTCTTCCAGCTCGTTTGATGCTGCGACGCCGGCCGTTGAAACGGCCGCGATCAAAGAAAAAATCACTCGCGAATCGACTCTCACCTAGTCCCTCCGCCGGTACTAACCGGATCAGGTTCAACGGGTTCACCGCAGGCGGCGGCATCTCAGGCCCTTTCGGGCCACCCCAAGGTCCCGCGTATTTTCCATGTGAATCAGGGGTTTGCAAGACCAGATTCGATCCGCCGACGAAGGGGGTGATTTACGCCCCCCGCTTCCCTACAATCGCGCCCCTCGTAGGCGGGTTACCCGGAACCCCGCAGGCCTTTGGGGGCAAACGTCCAATGCCGAGACCGATCAAAATTTTCCAGGTCGACGCGTTCACGCAAACGCTGTTCACTGGCAACCCCGCGGGTGTCGTGCTCGGCGCCGAAGTACTCACCGATGACGAAATGCTGGCGATCGCCCGCGAGCTCAACAACGGCGACACTGCTTTCGTGCTGCCGCCGGACGGCGACGACCATGACATGCGCGTCCGCTTTTTCACGCCGCGGACCGAGTCGTCTTTCGTCGGTCACGCGACGATTGCCACGCAGTACGTGCTCTCGGAGGTCAAAGGCTCGGCGCAACGATTGCGTCAGCGCCAAAAGGCCGGACTCGTCGATGTCGAGATTCGTGGCCACGGACCGGATCGCCGGATCGCCGTACGCCAGCCCGCGCCCGTACTCGGACGCGAGCTCAACGGACGCGAGAAACTCGCCGTGCTCGATGCCTTGGCCCTCTCGAGCGCCGATCTCGATCCGCGATGCGAGATGCGTATTGTGGGCTCAGCGGGCAATCGCTTGCTCATCGGTGTTCGCGGGACTCCACAACTGCGGCAACTGAAGCCCGATTTCAATCGTCTGAACACTTTGTCGGCGCAGCTCGGCGCCTCGGGTCACTTCGTCTTCACCCTCGAGTCGGATGTGGAGGGCTGCCTGACGCAATCACGCATGTTCTGCCCGGCCATGGGCATTCCCGAGGATCCCGTCTCCGGTAACGCGCACGGCCTGCTCGGCGCCTATCTGCTGCATCACGGGCTGCTGATGCGCCAGGGCAATCATGCGCATTTCTCCGGCGCGCAAGGACAGTTCATGAATCGCCCGGGTCGTGTGGATGTCGATCTCGAGTTCGACGGCGAGACGCTCGCCGGCGTGTGGATCATCGGCAGCGCCGCCATGGTCTTCGAGACCACGCTCGTTCTTCCCTGATCAGAGTTGACCAAAGAAAAACCGGCGTGGCCTCGCGGACACGCCGGTTTTTTTGTTTCGACGTTCGATCGTCTTAGAACTTGTATTCCATCAGCAACGTGAAGCTGCGGTTACGCGGATCGGCCACACGCGGCTCCCACGAGCTGCCCGAACCAAAGTTGCTGTCGTAGGTGATGGCGAACGGCGGATCCTCGTTGAGGAGGTTCTTGATGCCGGCGGTCACCGTCAGACCGTCGAAGCCTTTCCACGTCACCGACGCGTTGTAGGTGATGTACGTGTCGACGAAACGGTCGAGATTCGGCGGCGACACGATGCCGGCCGTCACGCCCGGCAATTCCTGGTTGAGGTAGCTCGAACGATAGATCTGCGAAATCGACGCGCTCCAGTCACCGCGGGTGAACGTGAAGTACGCGTTGTGCTTCCAATCGAGCCCGAGATCACCGGCGAACGTGAAGAGTCCGATTTCGCTGCGTCCGAACGGCAGACTCGGCGCGATACGCGAGCGCTTTTGGAGCATCTTCGTGCCGTCGAGTCCAGCACTCCAGTTGCCGCCCCACGCCTCACCACGCAGACGCATCGCAAGTTCGAGACCCTGCGTCTTCGATTCACCCGCGTTGACCCAACGCTGGTCGATCGAAATCAGGTTGCCCGAGGCGTCGCGGCTATAGCGATCGCTAAAGGTGGCGTAGTTGTCGGCGAGCTGCTGCAACGAGAGGATTTGGATCGTGCCGATGCGATTGACGCGCCACCAGTCCGCCGACACGCTGAAGTTGTCGTTGGCCTCGAGCACGATGCCAAAACTCGCCTGCTTCGCCTCTTCCGGTCCGAGATCGGGCTTGCCCCCCTGGATGATCGTCGGCTGCACGACCGCACATTCAGGCTTCGTGGCATCCGGGCGACCCCCCACGCACTTGGCCGGATCGGCGATGTCGCGGCCCGAGTACGGCGCCTGCGAGGAGGCATTGAAGATCTGGTTAAACGAAGGAACGCGGAACCCTTCGTTGTAGGAACCGCGGAACATCACGAAATCCGCAGGACGATACTTCACGGAAATCTTTGGATTGACGGTGGAGCCGAACCCGTCGTACTCGTCACGACGCACGGCAGCGGTGAGCTCCATTCCAGTGACCAGCGGCACCATCACTTCACCGTACACGGCCTTCACGTTACGCGAGACACCCGCGAGCGCGTTGCCGTCGTCGAAGGGCGCGGCGATGATGATCGGACGAGCGGCAGCGGCGCGTCGGTCACCGTTAAATCGGTATTCTTCTTTACGCCAATCGACGCCCACGGCCGCGAGCACATCGCCCGTCCCCATGGAGAAGAGCGGACCGGACATCGACGCATCGATTTGCGTGACCGAGAACTTGCCGCCGTAGAGGATCACACCTTCGGCGGAGGCGCCCTTCAAGAGATCGAGCGCCGCCTGCGATTGCGACTCGCCCGGACGCAGGAAGGGATTGATCACGCCCGTGTTGAGTGCGTCGATGATGCCGTTGGCGATGATGCTGCCGGACGCATCACGCGTCGTGTTGCGGTAGTAGTAGCCTGTTCCGAGTTGTGACTCGGCTTCGCTATACGCATACGAAGCGCCGGTACGGTATTCCCAGTCGTTCAGGAAACCGATCGGACCGTCCGCACCCAGGAAAACGCGACCGGTATCCGTCGTGGTCTCGATTTCACGACGACCACACTCGATGCAGCGCCAGCGATAGGACATCGGCAGTCCGCGTCGAGCCTCGAGGGTAGGGAAAACCGCCACGAGCTGATTGAAGACGCGGTCATACACCGCTTGCGAGGCCGCATTGCGCGGGAAGGCGTAGTTCTGCGTGCTCGTGTTCGGCGTGAGCTGCAGGTTCGAGAAGCGTTTGGCCGAGTCTGCCGTCGAGCCGGTGATCTCGGCCGCGATTTGGTGCGCGCCGAGCTGCAACACGCCGCGGCTCACGAAATTGATGGTTTCGATGGGCTGCTGCAACACCGCCGCACGTCCGGTATCCCACGCACAGGCAAATTCCGCTTCGGGGAAATTCCAGAGTTTGGTGTCGTAAGCCTGCATGCCATCGATCTGGTTACAGCCACCCCCGCCCGGCAGATCGAGCGGATTGATACCGCCCGAGGCACGGATCGTGGTGCTACCCGGCAAGAACGGCGCCGTCCCACTCGAGTTGATGATCGTACCCAAGGGCGTATTGGGACCCACACCGAGCGGCAGGATCGTGGCGGACGGCGTGCCGCGCGTATCGACCGAGACGCCGCGCTCCGGCTGGAACGTATTCACGAAGCTACGCGCGTCGCCGCGCAGCTCGCGGAAATCGCTATACGAGACCGTGGCCATGACGTTCCATCCATCGGATTTCACATCACCGAGTCCCCCCGTGATCGAGGCGCGATAAATCGCACCGCCGCCGAGATCCGTCACGTCGCCAAAGGCGTTGGCCGTGAGGCCCTGATAGTTGGTTTTGAGGATGAAGTTGATGACGCCGCCGATGGCATCGGTACCGTAGATGGCAGAAGCGCCGTCTTTGAGAATTTCGACTCGATCGATCGCTGCGAGCGGAATTTGATTGATGTCGACCGCACCCCCGTTAAGGCCGTGCGCCGCAACGCGCCGACCGTTAAGCAGGATGAGCGTCGCAGCCGAGCCTTGACCACGCAGGTTGGCCGATGAGGCGCCGTTGTTGCCGCGTTGCGCACCACCGACAACGTCCGCATTGGAGGCGAGGTTGTCGAGTCCGTTGCCGTTCGAGTTGAGGTAACTGATGAGCTGTTCGGGGCTGTTAATGCCCTCGCGTCGAATGTCTTCGGTGCTCAACACCTGAATGGGCAGGGCACTCTCGGTGACCTTGCGCTTGATGCTCGAACCCGTCACGACGACCGTCTCGAGACGACGGTCGTCCTCCGCCCCGGATGAGCCTGCGGTCTGCTGCGCCCACACCGCGCTACTCAGGACCATGCTTGCGACGAACGCGCCGACCGCTGCTCTGCGTTTGAACGACATAAGGACCCTCCAAAAGTCTTTATTGATCAGTCCGGACCGAGGCCGATACTAACCGAGTTTTACAACGGATTCGACTTGGTGACGGCTAGCCCGTCGGCGGAGTTTTACCGCCCCGCCACCGCAGCGCCAGATCCACCAGATGCGCTACCAGCGAGAGCAGCAACAAGATCGCCACATCCCACCAGGGGGCTCTCGCGAGCGCGGCGCTCACGGCCAGCATCAAACAGGCACCTGAAGCGAGATTGCCGAGGATCGCCCGCGGAGCAATGCCGAGATTACGCACGCGCCACAGCCAAACGAGAAAAACGCCTTCGAGGACGACGAGTCCCGCAATGAGCCGAGGCAGACTGCCGGTTTCGATGCCGCTGATAACCCAGTCGATCACTGCAGGATCAAGCGGCTTTGGCGATACCGAGCAGGTGAGCGACGTCTTTAAAAAACACTCGGAGGTGCGCCATCGGGCTCTTGCGGACGAGCTGTTTGTGCATGTACGCCTCCCAAGTCAGGCGCTGCACATCCGGATCCCGGCACATTTTGACGAAACGTTCGCGTCGCTGGTCACTCACGTACCAGAACCGCTGCAACAATCCGAGCACCCAAAACACTCGCCCGTGAGCCCGCATGAAGTCGCGTCGTGCCTCGCGCAAGGCATGGGCGTTACGCGTGAGCAGGCACTTATCGACCGCGAGCGCAGCCATGCGCCCGCAGGCCATCGCATAGTAGATTCCTTCGCCCGATGCCGGCGCGACGACACCGGCGGCATCTCCGGTCACGAGCACGTCTCGGCCGTTATCCCAACGGCGCAGCGGCTTCAGCGGAATAGGCGCTCCCTCGCGGCGCACCACTTCCGCATGCTCGAGCCCGGTCGCTCGACGCAGGCCACCGACCGCATTGCGTATCGAAAAACCCTTATGGGCCGTGCCCGCCCCCGCACTGATCGTGTCGCCGTGCGGAAACACCCAAGCGTAAAAATCGGGAGAGAGCCGACCGTCGTAGTACACATCGCAGCGCGCGCGGTCGTAGTTCGCCGGCGGCGCAGCGGGTGTACGCAAGATCTCATGGTAGGCATACACGAAGGGGGTCTCGCGACCACCAGCGATGCATTGCCTCGCCACTTCCGATCTCGCCCCATCGGCGCCGAGCACGATACGCGTGCGCACCTGTCGAGATGCACCGCCACGCTCTTCGAAGATCACGATCGCATCGCCATCGGCATCACGCTCGACTCGCGTGAAGGTGCCATCCACGCGCAGCGCGCCGGCGTGACGAGCACGCTCGCGAAGCCACTCGTCGAACACCTCTCGATCAACCATGCCGACGAAACCACCGTCGATCGGCATATCGACGGACCGTGCCGAAGGCGACACCATACGAGCCGAAGAGATACGCGCGACCAACAAGTGCGCCGGTATCTCAAACTCCTCGATCAGTTTTGGCGGAATAGCACCGCCACAAGGTTTGATACGCCCTGCGCGATCGAGCAGCAATACGCGCCATCCGATACGTGCGAGATCATCGGCGGCCGTGGCACCCGACGGTCCCCCACCGACCACGACGACGTCAAATTCTTTGACCAACTCCGACGAGTCGAGCTGATGCATGAGCTATCCCCTTCCCGCCTCGGCCACATAGGTCGCCGAAACACCTTGAAGATCCACTTGGACCGATGACTGTGTGTCCTCGCGACTGAGGCGCACCGCAAACGCCGTCGCCACCACGAAGAGCGCCGCTTCGGCGACAAACACCGAACCGTACGCTGCGGGCAGCGAACCCGTCAGCGCACGTGCGAGATCGACCGCGCCCGTGGCAGCGATACCGCCGATGCCGAAGGCGATGGCCTGAGCCGCCCCCCAGAGCCCCATGCGGGTGCCTTCGCGTGACTCGCGGCCTCGACCGACGAGCCCCATCATCGAGCCGATTGCAGCAACGGCGTAAGCGCCGTTGGCGAGTCCGAGCAAGAACACGGTCGGCTTGAGTGGCCAGGCCGGCCCGACGAACCCCGCCACGGCGAGCGTGACGAGCATCAGTGCCGAGGCGACGCATCCGCCGATCGTCCACAGTCGTAGCGCGCCCATTCGGCCTCGCGCGCCGACGGTGCAGATGAGGGCCACCAGCAGCATGCCGACGAGCGTTCCTCCGCTCATCATCCCCGAGAGTTGGGTGGACTCGCCGGGTGTCATGCCGAATACAGCGCCGGCGAACGGCTCGAGGACCAGATCCTGCGCGCTGTACGCCAACATCGATACGAACACGAAGCTCGCAAGTCTTCGCGAATGGGGCTCCGCCCACACCTCGCGCAAGGCCGTCATGAAATCGGTCGTCGGCGCAGTCGGCGTCGACGCACCTGCCGCGCCGGCGGCATTTGCGATCAAGGGGCGTTCGATTCCATACACCGCCAGACAGGTCAACAGGAAAGCGCCGGCGGCGACGCTCGCCGTCACTTCGACGAGTCGAGTCAAAGAAAACGGATCGAGCATTTTGCCTGCGATCACTGTGGTGACGATGAAACCGACGATCATCATGACCCAGGTCACCGTCGCGGCAGCCGCGAGTTTTTCCTTGACAACCGTCTTCGACAACAGAACGAGCATCGTCGTACCGCAAGCCCCGACACCAAGCCCTACGAATAGAAAGGCCACGACGGCACAGGCGATTCCCAACCAAAGATTTGAGACCATGAGAGCCGTCGAGAGCGCGGCACCGAGAGCCCCGAGACCGAGCACGGCCATGCCGCCGATGATCCAGGGTGTGCGTCGCCCGCCGACGTCGCTGCCGTAACCAAGTCGGGGTCTGAGCACCTGGACGAAGTAATGTAGGGCCACCAACACACCGGGCAACATCGCCGGGAGCGCGAGCTCGACTACGAGCACCCGGTTGAGCGTCGAGGTGGTAATCACCACCACCGCGCCGATCGCAGCCTGAACGAGACCCAATCGAAAAATACCGAGCCAGCCCATGGTGATCGCAGGGGTCTTTCTCATGGTGGTCACCTCGGGCGTACTCACGGGAGCGATCTCAGTGCGACTGCGCTCACCATCATGCCGAGCACGTACAGCGGCACACCGAGGGCGTTGTACCAAACGTCGAGCTCGGCAGGCCGACGTAACAGTCGCCCCATCATCAAAATTTGTCCGATCAGGAGCGCGGCGATCAGACCAGCGAACAACTCCCGATCCCAGAGTGCAAGCAGTCCGATCACGGCCACTTGCGCGAGCACCATGACCACACAAGCGACTCGCGCGGCATTCTCGACGCCGAGTCGGACAGGTAGGGAGCTGACACCCATGCGCCGATCACCTTGCACGGACTTGAAATCATTGAGCGTCATGATTCCGTGCGCGCCGACGCTGTAGAACAAGGCGATGGCCACGGTTTCGAAACGCGGGAGCACACTCGTCATCACCACGACGGCCGTCAGCCAAGGCACGCCTTCGTAGCAGAGCGCGACCGCAGAGTTACCCCACCAACCATTTTTCTTCAGGCGGAACGGAGGCGCGCTATAGGCCCAGGCGAGCGCCATCCCAAGCGCCGACGCGGCAAGCACCCACGGGCCGAGTAGTGCAGCGACGATGAGCGAGATGACCGTCCAGACGATCGCGATGTAGAGGCCCCAGCGTCCGGGCATCCGGCCCGAGGGAATCGGTCGACGCGGTTCGTTGATGGCGTCGACGTGACGGTCGAACCAATCGTTGACGGCCTGGCTTGTTCCGCAGATGAGCGGACCGGCGAGGATCACGCCCGAGAGGATGAGGGGCCAGTGGCCTGCGGGCGAAGCGCCGGAGGCGACGATGCCACACAGAAACGCCCACATGGGCGGAAACCAAGTCACGGGCTTGAGCAGCTCCAGCATCGCCGGCCATGCGGGGCGACGTTCGAAAATCAGCCTGCCAGCGGGCCGTGCCATGACTGGAAAATAGCCATGACACCTTGAAGTGTCAATTGAAGATTACACGCAGTCCATTCACCCGGCCGGGCGACGCCCTGCCCCGCCCGCTCAACCCGGTCCGTCGAGATCTCCGAGCCCGTAACGACGCAACTTGACGTAGAGACTTTGACGGGAAAGTCCCAGCATTTCTGCGGCTGAGGCCCGGTTATCGCGGGTGAGTTCGAGCGCGGCCTCGATACACAGGCGCTCGATGACATCCGTGGTCTCCCGGACGAGTTCCTTCAGGGACACCCGACCCACGAGTTCGGTGAGCTGCTCCACCGACCGCGGCAATTCTCGACCCGGGCGGATCTCGCTCGGCCGACGACGATCGACATTGCGAATTGAAAACCCGAGGCAGGCCTCGGCGCCCTCGTGGATGGCGACCGCCGAAATCTCGACATCGGTCACGGTGCCGTACTCACCGCGCAGGGTCGTCGCGAACAATCGGACGCTGCCGTGCTGTTTGAGGTTGGCGACCAGCACGCCAAGATCGACGCCCGGTCTTCCGAGCCAACGCTCGAGGGTTTCATTTCGCGTCTGATCATCGGTGGCCAACTGGACGAGATCGAGAAAGGCTCGATTGGTCGTGACGATACGACCATCGGTCGTGGTAACGACGATGGCATCAGGCAGACGCAGCGCAACTTCCGCAAGTGCGCCGGGCCCGAGAGCGAACCCACTCGATGAGGGGAGCTCTCCGAGCGGCTCGAGGCGCAGCAGCGCATGCGAGGCATTCTCGTGGCGAAACAAGATTCCGTTGAGACGGAAATCGCGTGTCGCGCCGGGCGGTCTGACGCGCAACGGATCCGCTCGACCCGAGGTCCGTAGGCCCGTCAGCCAGTCCCCGACGAGCCGACCTGTTTGTGCACTGAAAAATTCGTCGAAAGAGCGACCTACAAGTCGCTTCGCATCCTCGCCGAAGAGCCGCGCGGCAGCAGGATTGACCTCGACGACTTTCTGCGTCCCCGCGTCGACCGTGAGCACTGCATCGCCGATCGACTGCAGCAGCAGGCGATACCGCGTCTCGGCCAAGCGTAGCTTGGTGTAGTCGCGCTCGAGAGCTTGTTCGGACTCGATCAGTCTTTGCTGCAACGCAGCGACGGCGCGAAGGTCTCGTCCCTGCGCAAGGCAGCGCCCCTCTTCGTCGAGAGGCGAGAGCGCGTAAACAATGGGAATCGTGCGTCCGTCACGAAGCGGATGATTGACCTGCCTCGCACGGACTTCACCGGCAGCACGGTCGGCAAGCAACAATTCGACCTTGGGGCGACTGTCCTCGGTGACCGTATCGATCAAAGATTTTCCGACCCAGTCACCGGCAAGCTCATCGAGCAGTTCGGGATTTGGGATGGCGTGATCGCGAATGATTCCCCGACGATCGACGACGAGAGCGATGTCAGTGGAAGCAACGATGAGACCAGCAACCGTCTCAGCATCGAGTCCGGTCAGGGCCTTCCTTGGCGCCTTGAAAGTGTTCACATGATGACCGCGTCAGTTCCTTCGACCCAGCAAATCCAGTAATTGCTCAGCTCGCTCCACCGCGTCTTTTCCGTCTATCGCCGTCGCATCGGCGCCGACTTTGGTCACCCGTTCGGGGTGCCCCGCAAAGGGCAAACCGCCCACCATGACTCGAACATTACGATTGATCGAGGAACGTCTCACCTTGCGGATGAGCGCGGCCAAAGAGGGTAATTGCGAGGCCGTACTGATCGACAAGCCAACCACCGCGAACCACTCCCTGCCAACGAGTGAAAGTATATCCGGCTCATTGGCGCCGGGCGCATCCCATACATCCCACCCCGCTCGACGCAAGAACTCGCCGACGAGTTGAGCGCCAAAGACATGCTGCTCTTTGGGCAACGCCACAAACAACGCACGACGACCCACTTTGGTGGGGGCTTGTGACTCGCTGTTGGCCTCGCTCAATTGGTGCGCGAGATCCTGAAGCTTTTTGAGACTGACCGTGACCTCGACGAAATCGCTGGTCTCGGCTTCCCAACGAGCCCCAAAATGACGCGCGACGGGCGCGAGAAGTTCGAGATAAATCGTCTCGGTGCTCATCCCCAGCGTTTGCAAACCTCGCAAATACGCCAAGGCCTCGACCATGCTGCCCCGCAGCACGATACGTGCGAGCTCAAACACTTCAGTGGATCCCGGTCGGAGCGGGCTCGAGAGGTCGTCGCAGTGGTTTCCCTCTACAACGGTCCGGTGCGCGAGAATGAGGCGCGGGATGACCTCGCCCTCGATGGTTCGGAGCAGAGCCGAGTGATCACCCTCGGCGTCGCGATTAGACAGCGAATCAGTCATCGGCCTACCTCAGCCCTTCAAAAACGACCCCTTGATCGCTCTCAAAAAGGCCCTGCGCGACGACTTCCGTGTACCCGTGGAGGGGGTGATGAGTCCAAGTCTCAACCCCTATATCGCCGCAGAATGGCACATATAAAGCCCCCTCCGCTACGTGTCAACAAATATGGACGTAAATCTAGATTGACATCCCCCTCCCCCTTCTCTAGATTCGAGGGTGATTCTTCTATTACTGGGACTCAGGCCCATGCCCCAACGCCCGCCGGCGGTTGTCGGCCGCCAGCTTTACACCCCTGAGGAGCGTGACCGTCGGGACCGCTCTCGATGGACCGTGGTCCAAGGCGTGCTTGCACCCCTGCAGTTGCTCGCTTTTCTGGTCAGCCTTTGGTTGGTGCTCCAGTTTCTAAGGACCGGTGAAGGCGCCGAGGCCGCAACGGTCTCGGTCATCGTCAAGACGGCCTTTCTCTACGCCATCATGGTGACGGGCGCGATCTGGGAAAAAGAGGTCTTTGGCGTTTGGCTGTTCGCCAAGCCCTTTTTCTGGGAAGACGTGGTCAGCATGGCAGTGATCGCCCTGCACTCGGCCTACCTGTACGCATTCCTGACCGACGCGCTCGATTTGCGTAACCAAATGCTCCTCGCGCTCGTCGCGTACGCCGCGTACGTCCTCAACGCAGCGCAGTTTTTCTTCAAACTGATGCTGGCGCGACGCGAATCGGGTGCTGAAGACACGCGACGATGGGTCACCTCCACATGAAACCCGGACGGCTCCGCTACGATCCGCGTTTCCTGCCTTTCGCAGACGCTGCGAGCGATGATCTGCCGCTCACTCGACTGCTGCGTCTGTCGTTGTTCCAGGTCTCGGTCGGCATCGCGCTCGCGCTGCTCAACGGTACGCTCAATCGCGTGATGATCGTCGAGCTCGGCGTGCCCGCCTGGCTCGTTGCGACCATGATTGCGCTGCCCCTGCTTTTCGCGCCGATGCGCGCCTTCATGGGCTTCCACTCCGATCAGTACCGCTCGGTCCTCGGCTGGCGCCGCGTGCCGTACATCTGGTTCGGTACGTTGTTGCAGTACGGCGGCCTCGCGATCATGCCCTTCGCCTTGCTCGTCCTCAGCGGCGAGGGTCGCGGTCCGGCCGAGGTAGGTCAGATCGGCGCAGCCGTCGCATTTTTGTTGGTCGGTGCAGGACTGCACTCGACTCAAACCGCGGGCCTGGCGCTCGCGACCGACCTGGCACCCGATCACACGCGCCCGCGCGTGGTGGCCCTGATGTACGTGATGCTGCTGCTCGGGATGGTCGGCTCTTCGCTCGTATTCGGCTGGTTGCTGAGCGGAGAGTTCTCACCGCTACGGTTGATCCAGACCATTCAGGGTGCCGCAGTCGTCACGCTACTCCTCAACGTCGTGGCGCTCTGGAAACAAGAGCCCCGAGACCTCAAGCGTCTCGAACAGCCGAAATCCGACGTACGCTTCGCCACCGCGTGGCGAAGCTTCACCGCGCCGACCCATACGAAGCGCCTGCTGGCGACGGTGGGCTTCGGTACGGCGGCCTTCAGCATGCAAGATGTGCTGCTCGAGCCATATGGCGGCCAAATTTTGAGCATGGAAGTGGGCGCCACGAGCCAGCTCACCGCGCTCTCGGCAGGCGGCGCCTTGATCGCTTTCGGTCTTGCGGCGCGCGCGCTCAAACGCGGCGCGGATCCGCTGCGAGTCGCGGCAGTCGGTGCATTGGTCGGCGTCCTCGCGTTTGCAGCGGTCGTATTCGCTGAGCCCCTTGACTCCGCACTACTCTTTCGCATCGGTGCCCTACTCATCGGTTTCGGCGGCGGACTCTTCTCGGTCGGGACGTTGCTCGCCGCCATGGCACTCAGAAAATCAGATAACGGTCTCGCGCTCGGTGCGTGGGGCGCCGTTCAAGCCACCGCGGCGGGCGTATCGATCGCCCTCGGTGGCGCAGCCTGCAATCTCATCGGTGAGCTCGCCGTACGCGGCCAAATGGGTCCGGCACTCGAGTCACCCGCAACCGGATATCTCTTCGTTTACCACTTCGAGATCGCGCTGTTGTTCGCTGCGCTCGTCGCGGTCGGTCCGCTGACACGGAAACGCGCCGACGACAAACACGCAGACCACAACGGTCGTCTCGGGCTGGCTGAGCTACCGGGCTGATTTCGCAGACGTTGAAACTTTTTTTTGAGGTTTAGTTTTTCAGGGAGGACGGCATCATGGAGTCGAACGCATTTCTTGAGTACTTGGATACGGCGCAGATCGCGCTCTACGGTTTTTGGGCTTTCTTCGCAGGCCTGATCTGGTATCTGCATCGCGAGGACAAGCGAGAGGGCTATCCGCTCGATACGCATCGAGTCGATCGTCACGGTAATCCCATCACCGTGGAAGGATTGCCAGGCGTACCCTGCCCCAAAACCTTCAAACTCGCCGACGGCAGCACCGTCGTCGCGCCGGATCCGGCTCGCGCCGATCGTAGGCCGATCGCTGCACGTCAAGTCGGCTCCGATGATCGATATGGCCCCGATGTGGGCGCACCGCTCGAGCCGACGGGCGATCCGATGCTCGATGCCGTCGGACCTTCAGCGTATGCGGCCCGCGCCAACCAGCCAGAGCGTATGGTCGACGGCTCGCCGATGATCGTACCGATGAGCTCCGTGTCGGGCTGGGGCGTTGAATCACGCGATCCGGATCCGCGCGGGATGACAGTATGTGGTCTCGACGGAGCCGCGGCAGGAAAGGTCATCGAGCTCTGGGTCGATAAGGCCGAACCGCAGATCCGCTACCTTCAGGTCGAATTGTCAGGCGGTCGTCACGTCATGCTGCCCTCGGGCTTCGTGCGTTATGACGCGAGCAATCGGAAGGTCAAAGTCGCCTCGATCACCGCAGCCCAATTTGCGGGCGTACCGGGTATCGCGAGCAACCAGCAGATCACGAAGCTGGAGGAAGATCGCATCTGTGCGTACTACGCAGGCGGTCATTTGTTTGCGACGCCTTCCCGCAGCGAATCGCTGATCTGACGCCATGGCTATCCGAGCAACGTTCAGCGAACACGATGATGAGCCAGTCCGAGGGCTGCCCTCGGCTCTTCCCTCGGGTGAATACGTGTTGTGGCAGGGAGCGCCGTCTTGGCGCTCTCTCGCCCTGCACGCATACCGCGTAAAGCTCTTGGCGCTGTATTTCGCCCTGATCATTTTCGCTCGGGGCGCGTATCTGATCAGCACCGGCGGCTCACTACTCGAGGCGCTTCGCGGTTGCGTGGGGCCCGCGGTGTTTTCGCTCGTGTGTCTCGCCATCGTCGCCGGTATCGCAAGGCTCTCGGCGCGCTCGACGATCTACACCATCACCACTCGCCGGGTGGTCATTCGGCAAGGCATCGCGCTCTCGAGCACAGTCAACCTGCCCTTTAAGGCGATCGAGTCAGCGCAAATTTTGATGCGTAACGACGGCACCGGCGATATCGCCCTCACGGTCGATCGGGAACAACGTGTGTCGTATCTTTGGCTCTGGCCTCACGTTCGTCCCGGATTCATCACTCGTCCGCAGCCCTCGCTGCGCAGCCTCCCGAATCCCTCGTATGCGGGTGAGGTTCTCGGACGAGCCTATGCCGATCACACCCCGGGCACGATGCTCGGCCACTCGCACTCAGGCTCGCAGGAAGCGTCGGCCACAGGCTCTGTCCTCGGCGCTTCCGCGTGACCGCCGAGCACTCGCAAGATCTGCCGAAACCCCTGCTGGTGTCCGCCGGCCTGCTCATTCTGCTGGCCGTCTCTCTCGTCATCATCGGTGATGAGTTGCCTCAAGCGGCGCCTTTGTCCGAAGACATCGTGGTCTCGAGTCACGATATTCGTCTGCGTACTCTCGAGGATGGCGCGATTCAGCCTGTCCTCGTTGACGGCACGAGGTTGCCTGCCATCAAGGCGGAACAAGCGGGGTTCGTCAGCGGTGTCATGCGCGGACTCTCTCGGGGACGAAAACTGGCGGGCAGCGATCCCGATGCGCCGTACCGCCTCGCCCGCCTGCGCGACGGACGACTGTTGCTGACCGACACTGCGACGGGCACCACCATCAATCTCGACGTCTTTGGCACGGATAACGCCAAGACCTTCGCCGCACTCTGGGAACAGGGCGAGGCGAGAGCAGAACGTGTCGCGCCCTGAGCGCGCGGCACGCTAGGCGGGGCGATGAGCTGGTCGCAACATCTGATCCCGATGCTTCTGACGGTCGTCCTGTGGTGGGGCTCGACCGGCGTGATCGCACGACTCGTCGGCCGTGCGCCGGGTACCTATCCTCGACTGATTGCCCTGTCTTCGTTGATCGGGCTTGTCGGGCTCGTCACGTTGATTGCACTGCGCGAAGTCACCTCCTTGAGCTCAGCCCTGCTATCGCTCCTCGCAGCGCTGGCCGTTTGGGGTTGGATCGAAGTCACGTTTCTCACGGGAAAGATCACGGGTCCTTCGGTCGCAAGGCCAGCGAGCGACGCCGCGTTGCTACCTCGGGCGGGAGCCGCGTTCATCGCAATTCTTTGGCATGAGCTGCTCATTGCCGCGACCGTCTTGGTCGTCGCGATCGCTCTGCTCGGTCAGGTCAATGATTTAGGTTTGCAGGTGCTCGTGCTGCTCTGGCTGATGCGCAGCAGCGCCAAGCTCAATCTATTTCTCGGTGTGCGAAACCTAGGCGAGGCATTTTTTCCTGCCCATCTGCACCACCTGCTCGATTTCATGCGTCAACGCCGGATGAACCCGCTGTTGCCGCTGTCGATCTTGCTCGGACTTGCGATCGCGGGATGGTTCGGTATGAGTGCCCTCGCCGCGGAGACCGTGCATCACGCGGCGGCATCGACCATCGTCGCCACGCTTGCCGTGCTGGCGGCCTTTGAGCACCTGCTCATGGTGCTGCCATTACCGGCCGAAGCGCTGTGGCGCTGGAGCCTCTCTAACCGGCGAACCTCGCCATGACGCCGGGAGTACAGACATGAGATCACCCGTCACCCCGTCCCTGCTCGACACCCTCGATGATCCGTCGATGTTACGCGCACTGCCTCGCGAGAGCTTGGGACAGGTCGCAGACGAACTGCGTGATTTCTTGATCCGGAGCGTCTCAGCGAGCGGTGGTCATCTCGCTTCGGGGCTCGGCACCGTCGAGCTGTCCATTGCACTGCACTATTGCTACGACACCCCTCGCGACGCGCTCGTCTGGGACGTCGGACACCAGTGCTATCCACACAAAGTACTGACGGGTCGACGTGATCAGCTGCGCTCGATTCGCAAGCGCCCCGGTCTTTCAGGTTTCCTTCGACGCGATGAGAGTCATCACGATGCTTTCGGTGCGGGTCACTCCAGCACCTCGATCAGCGCCGCGCTCGGGATGGCGACTGCAGCCACGATCCAGGGGCGATCGAGTCGCTCAGTGGCCGTGATCGGCGATGGCGCGCTGACCGCCGGGCTTGCCTTCGAAGCGCTCGACCATGCCGGCGGTATCGGCGCCAACCTGCTTGTGGTGCTCAACGACAATGGGATGTCGATCTCGGAAAACGTCGGCGCTCTCTCCCAACGCCTCACGACCCAAGGACGTGAGCCGACCTCCGATGCGGCCGCGTTTTTCCGCACGCTGGGATTTACCTATCACGGACCGATCGACGGACATGATGTCGAGGGACTCATCGCGACGCTCGAACGCTTGCGCGATGAGCCGGGTCCGAGACTGCTGCACGTCATCACGACGAAAGGCAAAGGCTACGCCGCGGCCGAGGCGGACCCTATCAAGTATCACGGCGTGACGCCGTTTGATCCCAGCCGCGGTATCGTGGCGGGCGCTCCGGCGGCCCCCACCTACACCCAAGTGTTCGGCGATAGCCTCTGTGAACTCGCCGTAGCCGATCCGCGCATCGTTGCAGTCACGCCTGCGATGCGAGAAGGCTCGGGACTCGTCGGCTTCGCCAAGCGTTTTCCGGAACGCTATTTTGACGTCGGTATCGCAGAACAGCATGCCGTCACGTTCGCTGCAGGACTCGCCACTCGCGGGTTACGTCCCGTCGTCGCGATCTACTCGACATTCCTACAACGCGCTTACGATCAACTGATTCACGACGTTTGCCTCCAGCGTCTGCCGGTCACGTTCGCGATCGATCGCGCCGGACTCGTCGGACCCGACGGTGCCACGCACAACGGTAATCTCGATCATAGTTTTTTACGTTGTGTCCCGAATCTCACCGTCATGGCGCCTTCGAACGCGACCGAGCTACGCGCCATGCTGCGAACCGCCGTGGAGCTTGGCGAACCCTGCGCAGTCCGGTACCCGCGCACGGCAGCGATCGGATCGCTCGCCGCCGGCGAACCTCTGCCTCGGGCGTTACCGGTAGGCCGGGGTGAATGGGTGCGCCGGGGCTCCGGCATCGCCCTGCTCGCCTTCGGCACCTTGCTGGATACCGCCCATGATGTGGCAGAAATCATTGATGCCAGTGTCGCCAATATGCGCTTCGTCAAGCCCTTGGATGAATCTTTGATCCTCGAGCTTGCCGCCCAACACGAAATCCTGGTGACGCTCGAAGAAAGCGCGATCGCCGGTGGCGCGGGATCGGCGGTGGCCGAACTGCTGAACGCCGAGGGAATCAACACGTCGGTTTTGAGACTTGGGCTACCGGATCGTCCGATCGAACACGGTACCCGCGACCAATGCTTGAACGAGGCGGGTCTCGACATCCCGGGTATCTTCGACGCCATCGCCAGACATTGCGCCCTGGTCGAGGCGCAAGGTAGCCGCGGACGCAAGCCACTCCGCATGCGCGACAACGCGATGTTCAACGGGGTATTGCGACTGCTGACTCGCAGTCAAATCGACTGACCCGCCCTCAGGCGATCTGTCGTAGAGCTTCGGGCAGACGGAATCGTACGGTCTCTGCGAGACCTGGAAGCTCTCGAACCGATCCCGCTCCGAACTCTTTCAGCCGATCACAGACTTTGCGGACGAGATACTCAGGGGTCGACGCCCCCGCCGTGACGCCCACCGTCTTCACACCCTCCAACCAGACAGGCTGAAGGTCCGTCTCGTCCTCGACCAACCACGCCGGTACCCCGTGATCGGCGGCGACTTCCTGCAAACGATTGGAATTCGAACTGTTATGGGCACCGACGACGATCACGAGATCCACCCGGCGAGCCAACTGCTGCACGGCTCGCTGACGATTCAAGGTCGCATAACAGATATCGTCGAGACCAGGGCCGACTATATCCGGGTAGCGCGCTTCGAGCGCCGCGATCAGGCCGCGGGTGTCGTCGATCGAGAGCGTCGTCTGAGTGACATAGGCCACCGGATCCGTCGCATTCATCGGTAAGGCATCGATCTCTTCGAGTCGGCCGACCACGTGAACAGGGCCCGTCACGGAGCCGCGAGTACCTTCGACTTCTTCGTGGCCCGCATGCCCCACGATCACGATCGTAAAGCCACGCTGCGAGTAGCGCTGCGCCTGCAAATGCACTTTGGTGACGAGCGGACACGTCGCATCGATGACCTGCAGCCCGCGCTCACGCGCCTCATTGACGACTGCAGTGGACACGCCATGGGCGCTGAATACGGTGACGGCCCCCTCGGGAATGTCCGCGATATTCTGGACGAACAACGCACCGCGTGAAGCCAGATCACCCACCACGTGACCGTTGTGAACGATCTCGTGATAGACGTAGACCGGCGCGCCGTACATCTCGAGCGCGCGCTCGGCGATTTCGATCGCTCGCGCAACGCCCGCGCAAAAGCCGCGGGGTTGCGCAAGCAAGACGTCCATCATCGTTTACCGATCGAAGACGGCAGCGACGGTCGTTGGACCGCTGCGCTGCGCCATCTTTGAGCCATCCTTTGGCTTCGCTTCGGCCGCAGGCGCTGCCGCCGGCGTCGCCGCAGGTGTTGAGGTACCCGCCGGTGCACTCGTGGCGTCAGCGGGCGCCGCGTTCGGATCGACGGGCGGCGCCTTCACACCCTGCAATTCCGGATACGCCTTCGCCATGCTCTCGCCGAAGTACGGCTTGTACACACCCTGATGGCAGGTCTGGCAGTTGATCTTCGCCACGTCGCCAAGGGGTCCCTTGCGATTCGCCGGGAACACCTCGGTCAGCGGGACGAGATATTGATTGTTCAGACCTCGAGCCATGCGGATGCCATGCCACGCGACCGTTCGCTGCGGCGTGCTCTGCTCCCACTCTGCCCAGGCGCGGCTGTTGTGGCAGTACGTGCAGTTCACGCCCAAAGAATTGGACATGTGCACCATGAGTGAGTACGTCCACTCGGCCTGCTTGATCGATTTTCGATTACCCGTCGGCAAAGCCGTCGGACCGTTCACACGGATGTCGAGATCGCCCAACAGGAACGGCGAGTACGGATCGTA
>JBJTUA010000013.1:0-9355 GCA_046080445.1 Gammaproteobacteria bacterium | reverse complement strand
GGCTCTCGTTTGACTGTTATGAGGCATCCATTGATGCGTGGATTGTTCGTCGCGCTCGCAGTCGCCGTACTGTCTCTTCCGTTTTCTTTGGTCGGTCAGACGTCTCCAACGGCTGATCTGATCGTCGTCAACGCAGATATCTATACGTCCGATTCTTTGCGTCCGAGAGCTAAAGCGTTCGCGGTCAGTCAAGGTCGGTTCATCGCAGTGGGCGATGAAGCTGAAGTCCGGCGACTTGCAGGTCGTGACACTCGAATCATCGATGCGGGTGGTCGTACGGTGACGCCCGGATTCATCGACGGCCACTCTCATGTCAGCGGTGACGCGCCTCGAGTGGCAGGCGTCGACCTTTCGTACATCGCTGAAAAAGCAGAGTGGCTGCGCCTGATCGAAGCGGCAGATCGACGACTCCCCAAAGGCGAGTGGCTCACGGGCGGGTATTGGGATCACACGCTCTCTGACGGGCGGTACCCAACCCGTGAAATGCTTGATGCCATCGCTCCAGATCGACCTATTTTTTTGACACATATCGACGGTCACTACGCGTGGGTGAACTCGAAAGCGCTCGAGATCGCCAGCGTGAACGAGTCCTCTGCTGTGCCGCCGGGTGGCGAAATCGTGCTCGATGCGAAAACTGGAAAGCCCGCCGGTGTTTTGCTCGAAGGCGCCATGAGCTTGGTGAGACAAGTAATTCCGGAGCGTAACGCGGCGCGACGACGTGAGGGGCTTGCTCAGATGCAGGCGTTTGCAAACAGCATCGGGATCACCGGACTGCATCAGATGGGCGATCTTGCAGACTACCTTCATTTGCTCGAGACCGCCCGACCTTCGATCCGAGTGTGGTACGGACAAGTTTGGTCAGCGGGAGAGGACGTAAAGCCGGTTGTCGCAGTTCGGGACATCATCGATCTTCAAGAGAGCGTGACGAAGCGTGTCAGCGCGACCCGGAAAACGATTTCTTTGGGTCCGCTACTCGAAGTGGGATACGTCAAGCTGATGAACGACGGGGTGCTTTCCGCGAGAACCGCCGTGATGTTGGACGATTATTCCGACCAACCGGGATGGCGCGGTGAATTCATCATGAGTCCCGACTCACTGAAAGCGAAAGTGAAAGCCATCAACGCCGCTGGGCTACCCGTTGCGATTCATTCCATCGGAGATGCCGCAGTCCGCGCGTCGCTTGATGCATTTGAAGCTGCGGTGGGATCTCACCCGAAGCGACCTAACCGCGTTGAGCACATCGAGGTGGTCACGCCGGCGGATATTCGTCGATTCAAAAAACTTGGCGTCGTGGCTTCAATGCAACCCAACCATTGTACGAATGCGGTCGGTTACGTACCGACTCGCCTAGGGCCACGGAGACAGGGGGACGCCTATGTTTGGCGTACCATGCTTTCGGCGGGTGTGCCCCTTGTTTTCGGCGCTGATTACCCGACTTCGCCCCTCGATCCGTTGACTCAGATTGCCGATGCGATGTTTCGTACTAGCCCTTTTGGTTTTGCCGACGGTAAGCCTTGGTTTCCCGAGCAGGCGCTATCGTTCGAAGAAGCCCTTCTCGCATATACCCGTTCCCCGGCTGAGATCACCGATTGGGCGAGCGAGATTGGCTCGATTAGTCCGGGTAAGTGGGCGGATTTCGTCCTCTTGAGTGGGCGCGTGCCTCAGCCGATGAACCCTTCCTTCCGAACGCTGAAAGTCGACGCTACCTATTTTGCGGGTAGCGAGGTGTTTTCATCGGGCTCGTCGCAGACATCAACCGAGTAGCTCGACGCGCGCAGATTTCAGGCGCTGAGCGGATTAGTGTTTAATCCGTTTATGCCGATGCCCTCCGACACGGATTTCATGCAACAGGCTTTGGTCTTGGCGCGTCAGGCGGCCGATCGCGGCGAGGTGCCCGTGGGCGCGGTGCTCGTTCGTGGTTCTGCCGTGATCGGCGAGGGCGCGAACTGCCCCATTCACCATCATGATCCGACCGCGCACGCCGAAATCGTGGCGCTGCGTGATGCAGCAAAACGCGTTGGCGACTACCGGCTCACTGATTCGACGCTGTACGTCACCCTCGAGCCTTGCATCATGTGTGCTTCGGCGCTCGTTCATGCGCGCGTCAGTCGAGTGGTGTTCGGTGCCTGGGACCCGAAGGCGGGCGGAGCAGGGAGCATCGCCGATGTTTTCGGCATTCCCGCGCTGAACCACCGGGTGGACGTTTTCGGCGGCGTTCTCGCCGAGGAATGCGGTAGCCTGCTCACCGAGTTTTTTCGGTCGAGACGCTCATGAAACCCGTGCCGATGCTGACTTCCGGTTCCATCCCTCGAACGCTGTTCACCTTTGCATTGCCGATACTGCTCGGCAACGTGCTGCAGTCGATCAACGGCTCGATCAATTCCATCTGGATCGGCAAGTTCCTCGGCGCTGCCGCGCTCACGGGCGCCAACAACTCGAATATCGTGATCTTCCTGCTCATCGGTGCCGTGTTCGGCATCAGCATGGCGTCGACCATCCTCATCGCGCAGAACGTCGGCGCGAGCAATATGGAAGCCGCCAAGCGCGTCACGGGGACGAGCGCCACGTTCTTCCTCGGGTTGTCGATGATCTTTTCGATCGGCGGATTCTTTGCTGCGCCCACCATCCTGGGGTGGATGGGAACACCCGCCGACGCCGCGCCGTACGGTGTTGCCTATTTGCGGGTGATGTTCATCTCGCTGCCGGTGTCGTATGCCTTCTTCTTCATCAACGGCGCGCTGCGTGGCGCCGGCGACTCGCGAACGCCATTTCGTTTCTTGGTTATGTCGGTCGCGCTCGATATCGTCCTCAATCCGCTGTTCATTTTCGGTCTCGGACCGATACCCGCGATGGGGATCGCCGGCTCTGCGTTCGCAACCCTCGTCGCGCAGACCTTGAGTGCAAGTGCGTTGCTCGCGTTCGTCTATCGCGAGCGGCATCCGCTCACGATCCGCTCAACCGAAACTCATCTGCTGCGGGTCGACACGACGATCCTGCGTAGCCTGATCGTCAAAGGTATTCCAATGGGGCTGCAGATGATCGTGCTCTCCTCGAGCATGGTGTTGTTCTTGCGTGTCGTGAACCGGTTTGGTTCCGACACCGCTGCGGCATTCGCCGCCGACATGCAGTTATGGGCCTACATCCAGATGCCGGCGCTCGCGCTTGGTGCGGCGGTGTCCTCGATGGCTGCCCAAAACATCGGCGCGGGACAATGGCAGCGCGTGTCCGATATCGCGCGCTATGGTCTCCTCTTCAATTTCCTGCTGAGCGGCGTACCCGTGTTGCTCATTTATTTGGTCGAGACTCAAGCGGTCGGTTTGTTTCTGCCGGCCAATAGTCCCGCCATCGAAATCGCCGTGCACATGAACCACATCATTCTTTGGTCCTACCCGTTGTTCGGCATTTCGATGGTGCTGTCGGGAGTGGTGCGAGCCGCCGGTGCGGTGATGGTGCCGCTGGCGGTGCTGGTTGTTGCGATGCTGGTCGTGCGTCAACCCCTCGCCGAGTACGGTTCGGCGCATTGGGGAGCCGATGGTCTGTGGTGGAGCTTCTCGCTGGCTGCCATTGTCGCAGCGGTGCTGTCGAGCGCTTACTATCTCGCCGGTTCTTGGCGCTCGGCGACGATGCGAGTCGGCGCGCCGACCTGATTGTCCTCTTGCGGGAATTTGTCCCGCATCAGCGTCAGGTACTGCTGAACTCGATCGACCATCTGCTTGGTTTCGAAGCCGCGCGCATACCCGTTTTTCGCCTGTAGATACCAGAACTCTTCGGAAAGCAGCGTCAGTCGCTCGCGTACGTCGATCCACGAATCCGGATCGCCACCCTGCTTGGCGGTGAGCACGCGTGCATCTTCGAGATGTCCGTAACCCATATTGTATGAGGCGATCGCCATCCAGAGCCGATCCGGCTCACCGATGCGTGAGGGAATCATCGCGTACAGCTCGGCAAGATATCGCGCCCCGGCCAGGATGTTTTCCCGTTCATCGAAGGGGTTGAGCACGCCGAGCGATTTTGCGGTGCGCGGCATGAGCATCATGAGTCCTTGCGCGCCAAACGGCGAGACGGCATCGGCCTGCCACATCGACTCCTGATACCCGAGGGCGGCAAGCAGACGCCAATCGAGATTGGAGAGCTCTGCGGCTTCATCAAAGAATTCGCGAAGTACCGGCAGCCTGACCTCGATATCGACGATAAGCTGATCCGAGTTCGCACGCGGCAGTACGGAGAGCTTGGAGAGCGCTTCGATTTCGAGCGTGGGCGGAGGCGTTTTGGCGCGCTCGCGAGCGAGAAAAGTATTCGCAAGCTCGAGAAGGTCGCGCCCATCCCGGCGCAGCATCCAATGAAGCTCGCGCCGCTCCGGCAGCGCGAACGCCACCTCGAGCGAGGGGTGCAAGGGACGCTCGGCCGCAAACTCGCGTCCATCCATCAGCGTCACGTCGGCGCGGCCCGATGACACGAGTTCCAAAGGATCTCGACCCACGTTACGCGGGACGACGGTGTAGCGGATCCGCGGCCGACCAACCGCCGGCTGCTTCTCGAGCACGGCGAGCTCAGCACTTTCGTCGGCGACGACGACACGCAGTGCGGCGATGTCCTTCAGGGTCTTGGGGCGAGACTTTTCTTTGTCGTGAATCCAGAAGAGGGGGGATTCGGAGTAGGTCGTCGAGAGCAGGGCGACTTGGCGCCACTTCGGGCTCGGGGAGAGCTGCGCGGCGACGATATCGGCCCGCTTGTCTTTGAGCGCCTGCTGCAAGCCGGCGCGATCCGGTTCGACCACGAGCGTGAGCTTGACCCCGAGCTCGGCTGCGAATCTTTCGGCAAGTGCGTATTCAGGGCCTTCCGGGCCCTCCGGACCGATGAAATAGGTAGTCGGCCCGTTCAGGGTGGCCACGCGCAGTTCGCCGCGTTCGCGGATTTCCTCGAGCACGCCGCTGCGGCCGCAGCCGATAAGCGCCAGCAAAACCACGAGCGGAAGAAGGGTCCGGAGCACCCTTCGGACTGTCCCGGTCCGAGTCATGTCGGGTAGAATACTCGGCTCCGGAGAGGTACCGAAGTGGTCATAACGGCGCCGACTCGAAATCGGATGGTCGGTTAATCCCGGCACGTGAGTTCGAATCTCACCCTCTCCGCCACCTCACGACACCGACACCATGCCTGCCAGCCACATCTATAAAGTCATGTTCGTGAACCAGGGCAAGATCTACGAGGTCTATGCCCGCAAGGTGAATCACGGCAGCCTGTTCGGCTTCATCGAGATCGAAGAGCTCGTGTTCGGCGAGCGCTCGACCGTGGTGCTCGACCCGGGCGAGGAGCGCATCAAGTCCGAGTTCGAGGGCGTCAAGCGCAGCTATCTGCCCTTGCACTCCGTGCTGCGCATCGACGAAGTGAAGAAGCAGGGCGTCAGCAAGATCAGCACCTACGAAGGTTCGAACGTGGCCCAGTTCCCGATGCCTGTCTTTCCGCCGCCGGCGGGTGACGGGTCCAAGAAATAGGCCGCGTCGCCACCATGCTCGTACGCGGCGCCCCCGCGCTCTCCGGTTTCCGTTTACGCAAGTTGCTTCCGCGCCTGCGCGCCGTGGTCGGCACCATCGAGGCCATCGACACTCGATTCGTTCATTTCGTCGATCTCTCGCGCACGCTCAGCGTCGAAGAAACCCGCACGCTCGAGTCGCTGCTGCACTACGGTTCTCGCAGTAAAGCGCCGTCTAATGAAGCCCCTCTCAACGAGGCATCGCGAGGTGCGGGCGCGCAGACGCTCTGGGTGATTCCGCGTCCGGGCACGATCTCGCCGTGGGCGAGCAAGGCCACCGATATCGCCAAGGTCTGCGGTCTCGAGCCTGTGCGTCGCATCGAGCGAGGCATCGAATACCGACTCACCTGCGCGGCGCCGCTCGATCCTGCCGCGCTCGAGGCGATCGCGCCGTTATTGCACGATCGCATGACCGAGATCGTGATCGACGACGCCGCGAAAGCCGAGGCGCTATTCGCCGTCGAATCGCCGCGGTCGTTGCGACGAATATCTTTGAAGGCGGGTCGTACGGCGCTCGAGACAGCCGATGCCGAGCTCGGGCTTGCGCTCTCGGCAGACGAGATCGACTACCTCCTCAAAGCATTTCGCGAGTTGGGTCGCGATCCGAGTGACGTCGAGCTCATGATGTTCGCGCAGGCGAACTCCGAGCACTGCCGGCACAAGATCTTCAATGCCGATTGGATCATCAACGGCGAGCCGCAGAAGAAGTCGCTGTTCTCCATGATTCGCAACACCCATGCGCAGGCTCCGCAGGGCGTGCTGAGTGCGTACAAGGACAACGCGGCGGTCATCGAGGGCACCGCCCACGGACGTCGTTGGTTCCCCGATCCCGAGACGAGTATTTACGGCGCGCGAGTCGAGCCGATCGACATTCTCATGAAGGTCGAGACCCACAATCATCCGACGGCGATTTCCCCGTTTCCCGGCGCCTCCACGGGCTCGGGTGGCGAAATTCGCGATGAGGGCGCGACGGGCATCGGTGCAAAGCCGAAAGCGGGACTCGTCGGCTACTCGGTGTCTCACCTGCGAATCCCGGGTTTCGAGCAGCCTTGGGAATCACTGCCCGGCAAACCGGTACCGGGCAAACCAGATCGCATCGTCTCGGCGCTCGAGATCATGCTCGAAGGTCCCATCGGTGCGGCGGCCTTCAACAATGAATTCGGTCGTCCGGGCATCAACGGCTATTTCCGCACACTCGAAATTCAAGCGCCGGGCGATCCGGCAACCCGATTCCGCGGTTATCACAAACCCATCATGATCGCCGGCGGTCTCGGCAATGTGCGTCGATCGCATATCGAGAAACGCGATTGCCCGCCCGGCGCGAAGGTCGTCGTCTTGGGCGGTCCTTCGATGCTTATTGGGCTCGGTGGTGGTGCGGCGTCTTCGGTGGGCGCAGGCGCTTCGAGTGCCGATCTCGATTTTGCATCGGTGCAGCGCGGCAACCCCGAGATGCAACGCCGCGCGCAAGAAGTCATCGATCGCTGCTGGGCCCGCGGTGATCGCAACCCAATCTTGCTCATTCACGACGTCGGGGCAGGTGGGCTTTCCAACGCCGTACCCGAGGCCGTTGCTCACAGCGGTCGAGGTGCCATCGTCGACTTGCGCGCCATCGCGAGCGACGAGCCGGGTATGTCGCCGATGGAACTGTGGTGTAACGAGTCGCAGGAGCGCTACGTGCTCGTGGTCGGCGCCGAGGCGCTCGAAGAATTCGCGGCTCTTTGTGAGCGCGAGCGCTGTCCGCATGCCGTGATCGGCACGCTGACGGACGACGGCCGATTGCTCGTCAAAGATTCTTTGCTGAACGACACGCCGGTGGACATGCCCATTGAGGTGTTGCTCGGCAAGCCGCCCAAGATGTTGCGCGACGTGACCTCGGCCGCACCGCGCACGCTCGACTTCGGCGTGACGACCATCGATCCGCGCGAAGCGCTGCGCCGCGTGCTGCGGTTCCCGGCCGTTGCCGACAAGACTTTTCTCATCACCATCGGTGATCGCACGGTCGGTGGAATGATCTCCCGCGACCAGATGGTCGGGCCGTGGCAGGTTCCGGTCGCCGATTGCGGTGTCACCACGGCCGATTATTGGGGTCATGCGGGTGAGGCTATGGCGATGGGCGAGCGCACACCGGTCGCCCTCCTCGATTCGAGCGCAGCGGCGCGATTGGCCGTCGCGGAGTCGATCACCAACATTCTCGCTGCCGACGTACGCCGCCTCGGCGACATTCGCTTGTCGGCGAACTGGATGGCCGCATGTGGCGAGCCGGGCGAAGATGCGGCGCTCTATGCGGCCGTGAAGGCGGTGGGTGAGGAACTCTGCCCGGCGCTCGGTATCGCCATTCCGGTCGGTAAAGATTCGCTGTCCATGCGCACGGCGTGGAAGGACGAGTCGGGCGATCAAAAATCCGTCGTCGCGCCGGTCTCGCTCATCGTGTCTTCGTTCGCGCCCGTCGGCGATGTCCGTCGATGCTGGACGCCGCAAGTGCGCACCGACCGCGGCTACACCTCGCTTATCTACATCGATCTCGGCGAAGGACGAAATCGTATCGGCGGTTCGGTCCTGACGCAGGTCTACGGTGGGCTTGGCGATACGGCCGCCGACCTCAACGACCCGCAACTTCTGAAAGGCCTTGCCGCGGCGCTCGCTGAATTGCGCGCACTCGATGCCGTATTGGCGTATCACGACCGTTCAGATGGCGGCCTCGCGGTCACGCTCATCGAGATGGCTTTCGCCGGCCACTGCGGGATCGACGTCAACATCGGCACGAAAGACTCGAGCGAACTCAACAACAAGGCTGCCGCACTCGCTGCGCTCTTTGCCGAAGAGCCGGGTGTCGTGCTGCAGGTTCATGTCGAGAATTGCGCCGACGTGCTCGGTATTTTGTTCAAGCACGGCGTCGGACATTGCAGTGCGGTGATTGGTCGCGTGGAGACCCAGTCCGATCGCATTCGCATTGCAGCAGGCAAGCTCGTCATCGACGAATCCTGGGAAGCGCTGAAGCGCGAATGGTCATCGACGAGTCAGCGCATGCGCGCCTTGCGTGACGACCCCGATTGCGCACAAGAAGAGTTCGAGGCATCGACTTCGCTCGCGACGCTGCCGTTGCAGTCGGTGCTCAGTTTCGATGCCGACGAAGATATCGCTGCGCCTTTCATCAGCCGCGGCGCGCGTCCAAAAATTGCGGTGTTGCGTGAGCAGGGCGTCAATAGCCAATCAGAGATGGCGGCGGTGTTCGATCGCGCAGGCTTCGAAGCGCACGACATCCATATGACCGACCTCATCGCCGGTCGCCGCGATCTCGCGGAGTTTCGTGGTCTCGTCGCCTGTGGCGGGTTCTCGTATGGCGACGTACTCGGCGCAGGCGAGGGCTGGGCTAAATCCATTCTGTTCAATCCCAGAATGCGCGAGTCTTTCGCTCAATTCTTTGCCCGTCACGAAACGTTCGCACTCGGTATTTGCAATGGCTGTCAAATGATGGCGCAGCTTGCGCCCATCGTCCCCGGCGCAGCCCATTGGCCGCGCTTCGTGCGCAATCGCGTTGAACAATTCGAAGGACGTGCGACACAGCGATCGGCAGTACGGAGCCCGTCATACCCATAAAGAAAAGGTAGGGGGTCGGCATCACTTTGACGAGCGTCGCACGTCCTTCGAATTGTTCAACGCGGTTGCGCACGAAGCGCGGCCAATGCGCCGCGCCGGGGACGATGGGCGCAAGCTGCGCCATCATTTGACAGCCATTGCAAATACCGAGTGCGAACGTTTCGTGACGGGCAAAGAATTGAGCGAAAGACTCGCGCATTCGGGGATTGAACAGAATGGATTTAGCCC
>JBJTUA010000012.1:0-14567 GCA_046080445.1 Gammaproteobacteria bacterium | reverse complement strand
TGGACCAAAAATACCGGGTCAGGTCAGGCGACGAACCTTTATGCGCTTCGTGGGGCCGAGCTTCGCCGCCGGCCTCGTGAACATGTTCGCGACGGATGACCTGGTCTTTGATCGAGTCGTCTGTGGCTCCGGGTATGCAGTGACCAATCCTTCTGAGGTGCTGATACAGAGTATCGACACCCCGCCGCTATCTGGTGAAGCGCAGGCGAGCGCCATGGCACGCACCACGAAAGGCGGGCTCATGATCGCGCAATGCGTGGGTTCACACACCAACACTCAGCGATTAGCGAAGTTACTGCTACAGGCACAAGACTGCTTCGATAACGAACACCCTATTACGCTCACTCAACAAGCCCTGGGAGAAATGCTGATGGTGAGACGAGAGCGGGCGGCGGAGATCTTGGTTGAGTGGATCCGAGCAGGGCTTATCGAGTCGAGTCGCGGGACGATCCATATCCGCAACATCGATGAGCTGAAGCGCGCCAGTTGCGAATGTTAATCCTGGATTAAGCGATCGTACATGGACGAACTCAATCTATGGAAAAGCGTTCGATGGCGAGGCGTTTAGCGTCCCGCGGTGATATCGGAAAACGCGAAACGTTATCGTTGAGGCGATATCGTCGCGCCATTACGACGGATGAAGTCCGCCACGCTATCGTGTAGCGGCTGCATGTCAGCCTCGCGGGCGTAAATCATATGACCCGACTCGAACCACTTGAACTCAATATTGCTGCGTAGCGCCGTCGTGATAGGCAACTGCTCCATTTCGTACTTTGCTTGAAAGTATGGCGTGGCGAGATCGTAGTAGCCGCCCAATACCATCACCTTGAGCAGCGGGTTGTTTTTCATCGCGACGGCGAGGTCGGGCATGACATTGGTTTCGACGGACGCTTCACTCGCTCCCGGCGGACGATGGCGGAAGTCCCATCTTTGCTCTGCGTAGGCGTTCGGCTTGAACGGCCGATCCGCTGCGATTTTGAGATCGTTGCGGGCGTAGTCATTAAAGGTGGCTACGTAGGCAGAGCTGATTGCCGAGGCCTGCGGATCGTAAAACGCTTCCTTCGACAGCGGATCGATGGCGGGACCTGCAAAGCGGGTATCGAGGCGACCGATCGTCACGCCTTCACTGGCTCGCAGTTGCTGCGAGAAGGTGCCGCCGTTGATGCGCAGATCGGACTTCAAGATGTAGTGGATAGGCAGGCCGGTGTACTGATGTAGTTTCTCGGCAGCCGCTTGACGCTTATCGGCGCTGAGCGATGCGCCCTGCATCAGCGCGACGGCATAGTCATGAGTAGCGAACTGCTCCACTTCCGCAAGTAGACCGGGCAGATCGCGTTGTAGATCAGGAAGCTTTCGGTGATACCACGCACTTGCCGCGTAGGTGGGTAGCGCCAATGAATACGGCAAGTTTACACCGGGGTTTTGCTCGGGACCGTCGACGCTGCCATCGAACATGAGGATCTGCGAGAGCAGCATCACACCGTTGAGATCGATGGCTTGCTGCTGCAAAAAATAGGCAAGCAACGCTGATCGAGTGGTGCCATAGCTTTCGCCAAACAAAAACTTAGGCGAGTTCCACCGATTATGACGTCCGAGAAACTGTCGAATGAAATCCGCGAAGGCGTGGGCATCTTGGTCGACGCCATAAAATGCTTTCTGTCGTTCTTTGCCTGCGACGCGACTGAAGCCTGTGCCAGGCGCGTCAATGAAAACCATGTCGGTGGCATCGAGGAGACTGAATTCATTGTCGATCACGGCATAGGGCGCTGCCGGCGTATGTGTATCGCTAGCCGTGCGAACGCGCTTCGGCCCGAACGCACCCATATGTAGCCATACCGTCGAGGAGCCCGGACCACCATTGAAAAAGAACGTGACCGGTCTGGTCGTACGCGGTGCTTTTGGATCGGGTTTCGCGAAGTAGGCTACGTAAAACATACTGGCTACTGGCTCAGGCGCCTTCGGATCAACCTCGCGGTTGGCGGCGACGTCGTCCCATCCTTTCGGATGTACGAGGACCGTTCCCGTCACGGCCTCATAGTCGATGCGCTTACCGCCGATGACGACGGCTCCTCGAGTCGACGCCTGCTCGACCTTGAAGGGTTGCTCAGGCGCATCGGTGGAGCGGATGGCATTGTTCTCATCTGCCTGCGCCCGCAGTGGTGCAAAGGTGAGAGTGGAGACGGCGAGTAGCAAAAAAGTGGTGATACGCATGGCCGAAGACTCCGTTGCAAATCGAGACGATACGCCCATCGACAGACTCTGCGCCGGTCGGCCATGTCCTGCAACGCGCCGGAGGCCTGTGCCCACAGCATGGTGAAACCGTGCCATGACGGGCTGCGGGCCAATACAATCGGCCACTCATTTATTAGCCGATGGATAAAAACGCCGATATGCGCCGTTTGATCTTCATCAAGTTTACCGTCTTGAGTCTGTTGCCCCTTTTGACGCTGTTCATCGCCGCTGCGGCAGCCTCGATTCCAATCGAGCGCATCGTCACCGAAATCACCTTACCCGCGCGAGACGGTCGACCACTCAAAGCCGTGTTATCCATGCCGAAGGGCCCGGGTCCGTTCCCTGTGCTGGTCACGGTGCATGGTGGACTCGGTGATCGAAGTTATGCGGTATTGCGTAATGTCGCTGATCCGACGAGTGACAGCCCGACGGTACGTGCGCTTAACCTCGAGAACTGGATCATCATCGCCCCAGGCTATCGCAACGAATGGTTCGGCGCCGAAGAAACCGATCTCGTCGACGCCATTCGCTATGCAGCACAGCTTCCGCAAGCCGATTCCAATCGTGTCGGCGTATTGGGTGGCAGCAATGGTGGGCGCTTGACGTTGCGTGCCGCTGTTCTTGATCCGACATTGATGAAATGCGTAGGCGCAGGTTCACCGTTCATGACTCATCCGCCGGATTTCTTTGGCGATAAATCGCGACCGCCGTGGACTCGGCTATCACCCGGTGCGACGGTTTGGATGTCGGCAACGCGGGAGCGACTGCGGATTGCGATACGCGTAGCAGCCGCGCGCGCTGGCCTAACGCCAGGGCAACTGATGCTCGAACACTCTTCGCAGGCGAGCGCCGAAAAAATTCGGGCGCGTGTGCTACTGCTCACGAGCCGAGCCGACGAACAGGTTCCTGACGTCATGGTGCAGGGGCTGATCGATGAGCTATCTCGTGCTGGGAATCCGGCAACTGTCCTTGCCGTCGACAAAAGCCTGCACGGATTTTATTGGCAGCGCGAAGGAGAATTCGGCGCCCGGCAAGGACGCGGTATCAAAACCGATATCCAACGCGCAGAGGAGGATCGGGCACTTGCCACGATCCTCGGTTTCTTCAGATCCTGCTTCGAGATGAATCGGCGCTGAACGAGGCGTCCCGTAGTGTGCTGATTAGAAGTTAACGCCCGCCGCTCCGTCGATGGCGACTCCGGCACCGGACACGAACTTCGCCTCATCCGTCGCCAAGAATAGCGCGACAACCGCCACGTCTATCGGGTCGCCAATACGACCCATCGGAGCCTTCGCTTCCCAGTAGTTACGGAAGTTCGGGTCGTCGAAAAACGGTCTCGACATGCCTGTCCAGATCGAGCCAGGCTGCAGCGCGTTGACGCGGATCCCGTATTTACCGAGATCGACCGCCATACCTCGCGACAGTCCGAGCACCGCGTGCTTCGAGGTGGCGTAGGCCGAAAGCTGCGGTCCGCCAGTGGATGACATGATGGAGGCGAGATTGATAACGCTGCCGCCACCCCGTGCCCGAAGATGCGGCACCGCAGCACGCGTCATGCGGAACACCGACCGAACGTTGACGTTCATGATTCGGTCGAATTCTTCGTCGGTGGTCTCCTCGAACTGCTTGCCGAGCGCGATCCCGGCGTTATTGACCAAAATATCAAGGCTGCCAAATTCGCGTATCGCGGTATCGACGATTTGATGTGGGGCGTCGACGGCGGTCACGTCAATTTCTACGGCGCGGACCTGAGCACTATTCGAGAAATGCTTCGTCAGCCCGCGATCGGGTAAGTCACTGACGACCACATGGGCACCTTCTTTCAAATAAAGCGTCGCAATCGCCTCGCCGATACCGCTGGCCGCGCCAGTGACGATGGCCACCTTGCCGTGAAGTTTTCCGTTGTGACTGCTCATTGAATGTCTCCTCGATACGGATCCCGCCAGAGATCTAATAGTACCCAATGCCATACTTGTCTACGATTTCTTTTGTCAGGTATAAACCTACCTCATGTCCGGTTCAGGAAATTGTCCTAACTGTGAGTCGCCTCTGGGTGGGCGCTACTGCGCGCAATGCGGGCAGAAAATCGATTCGAGCCGGTCAACTTTCGGGCATTTTTTCAGCGAGACCATCGAGAGTTTGACGCACGCGGACTCGCGACTGTGGAAGACGCTTTGGCTGTTGTTGTCGAAGCCCGGATTTTTGACCAAGGAGTTTTTTGAGGGGAGGCGGTCTCGCTACTTGCCGCCAATACGGCTGTACATCGTTCTGAGCGTCGCGTTTTTCCTGATCCTCGCACTCTCTCCTGACCAAGCGACTGTCGAGTCGAATCAGTCAGCAGCGCTAACGGCGGAGCGGACGATCAACATCGATCTAGACTGCAAAAAAATCGATTATGACGGACCATTTTCCGAGCGCCTTGGAAAGCAGCTCGAACATGCTTGCGAGCGCCTGAAAGGCACCGGTGGGATCGATGCGCTCGGCAAGGCGTTTTTGGCGAATGTTCCGAAGGCGATGTGGGTGCTCTTGCCGCTGTTTGCGATGTTCATGCTGTTATTTTGGTGGAAACCCAGAAGGTTATATGCCGAACACGTTTTATTCCTGATTCATAACCACAGCGCCGTATTTGCTGTTTTGTCGATCAATCTGATCTTCGACGTCATTGTTCCCGAGGCCGTAAGAGGCGGACTCGGAATGATTCTTCCGTTTTATCTGCTCTGGTATACCTGGCGTGGCCTGCGTGTCTTCTACGGTGATTCGCGTGGGCTTGCGGTATTCAAACTGTCCGCTTTGACTATTCTCTATGCAATTTGCTCAGCGATTGTGCTGACAGTGACCGGAATCGCTGCGGCCTTAACGTTTTAACTTTCTGCTGTGAGGCATAGATACTCATGATTACAGGTCTTTATGCAGGGCTTTGCGGGTTGATCCTCGTCGGGTTGTACGCTCGAGTCAGTCAGAGACGACTGGCGACCAAAATCGGAATGGGTACGGGCGGAGATGCGGTTCTGGAGCAGCGCATCCGCGCTCACGGCAACTTCATCGAATCGGTTCCGATCGCTTTGGTCATGCTCTATCTGCTTGAGCAGACCGGTCCCGATCCTCTCTACGTGCATGCTTTCGGAGTAGCGCTTGTTCTGGCGCGCATCGCGCACGCTCACGGCATTTCCGCCACGTTGGGCCGATCAGCGGGCCGGTTTTATGGCTCGATCGGCACCCTGCTCGTCATTACGGGGCTCTCGATCTGGCTGGTCGTCAATACGGTCGTTTGAAAACCAAAATATTTAGGGATGTCCCCGGTCGGGACTGATCCAAGTCGCTGGCCGGCCTCGACGCCTCGCCAGGATTTTGGGGTAAGCCACCAGCGTCGTGGCGCATTGCAGGACCCAAAACGCAGCCGGGTAGAGCGGGATCAACATCACCGAACGCCATGCAGTCGGATCGTAGCGATGATCCATCAGCGTACCGACCGAGAACTGCAGGAGACAAAGTACGAGTAGGATCCACGCGCCGTTGCCGACCGTGAGGGTGAGGGAGCCTGTCATGAATAGTGCGCTCATGATATTGACGAGCGCGATGATGCTCACGACTGCGAGCAGATAACACCACGCGACACTCGCCATCATTTCGAGCATCAACACCCGAAGCCCGACATGAGGCGAGCGGACCAGCACATCGGCATTACGCAGCATCACTTGTGCGCCGCCCATCGCCCACCGGAGTCGTTGTCGCCATAATCCAGACCAAGTGGCCGGTGTAAGAATCCAAACCAAGGCTCGAGGCTCGAAGCAGGCCCGCCATCCCGCGCGCTGAATCTTCCACGTGATATCGATATCTTCGGTCAACGCATCAGCCGTCCAATAATCGACTTGCTCGACAGCGATTTTTCTAAACGCCGCGATCACTCCAGACACCGTAAACAGACAACCGAGCCGCATCTGCGCTCGTTTGATCGTGCCCACGATCGCCGAAAACTCCCCAACTTGCAGTCGGGTCAGCATCGAGTGACGGTTGCGAACTCTGGGATTGCCTGTTGCCGCGCCGAGCTTAGGGTTCGTGATGAACTGACCTGCGAGCCAACCCGGCGCATCGCGATCGATCCGCGCATCACCGTCGATACACACCAAGATCGAAAACTTCGCAATTTTCGCTCCAGCCCGCAGGGCTGCCGCCTTTCCTTGATTAGACCCAAGAGACAACACACGTAATGACGGATGGTCTCTTTCGAGTTCCTTGAGAATGGCAAGCGTGTCATCGGTGCTGCCGTCGTCGATCGCGATGACTTCAAACGTTCTCTGCGAGATCGACAGTGCGTGGGTGACGGTGTCGGTCACTTGCTGCGCTTCGTTAAAGCAGGGGATCAAAACGCTGACGGGTTCCACCAGAAATGCATCAGGTGGGCGTTGATGACGGGGCTGACGCGCCTCGCGCCTGAGGTACTGCCAAATCGCACCACTCGTCCAAAGCAGCGACATCAGCGCCGGAAACACAAACAGAAAGAAATCGATGTCGGTCATGGCGAGACGAGCTCGGCATCGTTGCTGCGCAGCGAAAATACGCGCCGCATGCTCGCGGGATCGGGATGCGAGTCAAACAGCATGTCCGGGTAATAACCGACATGAAGTGCCCCCAGCCCGTAGAGCATCTCGATGGATTCGACGAGCTCGCGCGTTGGAATGGGTCGTTGATCGTGTCGCCAATCCACCGACTGCAACTCGAACACTACTTTTCGGCGTCCTTCCGGAAAGCGCTCCACGGCCGCGAAAAGATCGCGCTGAAACTGCATGGGGTCGACGGCGCCTTCCATGTAAGGCATCGCCATGATGGCCGTGAAATCGTAATGACGGAGCGAGTTTTCGAGGGCCTGCGAATACCACGTTTCGGAACGAGGATTCAGGGCGACTTGTGCATAGAGATTTCTGGCCGTGAAGAGCGCGGGCTTCTCGCGACGTACGATCTCGGAGGTCTCTCTGGCGAGTTCATCAAGAAAATTGATCTTGAGAATGGTCCACCGACCGACGAGATCCTCGTTCGCCCGAATCGCTTCGACTGAATCGGGGAGCCCCCATTGACGATAGGTGGCTCTGGCGTAGGCGCTGTCATCCTCGAAATCATTCAGCGTGATGTCATCGTGATAGATGATTCCATCGAAGGCGGTGTAACGAGAGAGGTCTTCAAAGATTTCATGCACGACCTGTCGTGCCTCACCTGAAAAAGGCGACAGGCGGAGGTAACCCATGTTGACGCTGGCTTTGGAGGCGCCTGCGAGCGCTTTGACTGTTTGTGCGGCGACAGGATGATTTTTGGGTAATTCCCAAGCAAGCAAAGGCATCCAGGCATACACGCGACGAACGGGTGTTCGGGTTCGAATTTGCCAGGCGACACGATTGAAAAGGTCTGCCCGCATGGGGACATGACGATTCGGGAAGTAAACCTCCGATGCCGATCCGTTTGCATCGGGATCTGAGAAGGCCTGCAAGTAAACCGTGTTGACGCCAAGCCAACTCAATCGATCGAGTAAGTGAGCGAGATTGCGCTCTTGTTGTGCGACGTCTTCGTCGTAAATGAAATCGAGGTCCACGTGCGCAATCTTTTGAGGGCGATCATTCTCGGTAAGCCCGGCATTGCGAACGTTTATCGCGTAGCGAAGATCACCGATATCCATGGTGCGGTCCATGAGTATTCGGCGAAGACGCAGCGGTGATACCGATGAAGAGTTGCCGCTGTCCTCGAGTGTCAGGCCGAGCACCATGCCCGCTGAACGCGCAGCCTCTTCAGCGATGACATTGTATTTTCCGTAAGGCCAGACGATGACTCGAGGTTTGCGGCCGGTTCGCTTCGCGATCAATGACGCACTACGTTCGAGATCCGAAGTAAGTCGGCGCTTGAACGCACTCTCGGATTCGTATTGATGTGACGAGGAGTCAAAGACTCGCGTCGTCGTCGCAGGCAGCAGATTACCTTGTGGGTTTCCGCTCACGCCTCTATGGAGATCATGGGAGTGACTGGCGATCTCGACGAGGCCGCTGGCCTGCATCGTCCGGAGCTGCTCCCAACTCAGGAAGGTATTTCGCGGAATGATCTTTCCGTCAAAGTTCACCGACTCCGAGGCCTCTTGCCAACTGGTCACCACGGCGAGGACGGAGGGAATTCGCAGCATCTGCAACATCGGCCAGGCATGGGTGGCGACCGATGTGTAACCGTCGTCAAACGTCAGCAATACCGCTTTAGGCGGCAATGGGTGTCCGCCCTGCTGGGCGGCGATGACTTGATCCACGCTGACGAAGTGGAAGCCGTTGTTCCGCAACCAATCGATGTGCCTGACGAACATCGTCGGTGACACGGCATAGGAGGGGATCAGAGCGTCTTTCGGTTCGACGATCTCGTGGTAGCTGATGACCGTGAGAGAAGGCTCCTCAGCGCGCCCCGCGAATGCCGGACTTGCACACGAGAGAACGAGCAGCGCAAGCAGCAGTCGGAGCAGCATGGTTAGGGCGCAGTATAGGGAGCACGCTTCACTGCGGCACTGTCGACTTTTCGACAGTACGCGGTCCTCACCATCGAGCGTTAACGCGCCCAGGTGATCTCGATTTCGATACGACGGTTACGTGCGCGATTGGTGACCGAGTCGTTACTGGCGAGCGGGCGGGTGTCGGCAAAGCCTTTCGCTTCGAGGCGAGTGGGGTCTATGCCGTGTCGATTGATGAGTTCACGAATCACGGAGACCGCACGCGCGGTCGACAGATCCCAGTTGTCACGAAAGCGTCCCGTGCTGATCGGAAGATCGTCCGTATGACCCGCTACCACGACGCGTACCTGCTCGTCTTGTAGGGCGACTGCCAGCGTATCGATCAGAGCGAGCGTGAGCGGTGTCAGGTGATCGCTACCGAGATCGAAGGCATCGGCCGTACCAAAGCGGAGATGCAGGGTGGAGTCCGTTTGGTCGATGGCGAGCCAACCCTGATCGATTTCCGTCGTGAACTGATTGCGAAGCAGCGTAGCCGCATCAGCCGCCGCTTGGGGTTCTGGCGCTGTAGCGGTGACGGGGGCCGATTTCTCCACACTTTTTGGCGAGATCGCCGACAGCATGATGAAAAAGCACAGCAGAAGCAGGGCCATATCTGCAAACGTGATGGCCCATGGGACGGACGGGGCCGTCGGTCGAGGGCGGATCATGCCGCTTCGTCGGGTTTGCGTGCCCGAGTCGTCGGGAAGGGCGTGACGACCGCGTTGGCGATTCGGCGTGGGCTCTCGCCACGCGCGATGCGTGATACGCCGCTGATCACGGCATCACACCACTGCAATTCCTGTTCGTGCTTCATGCGAAGCTGACTTGCGATGGGCCCGGCGACCACGTTCGCGAGCAGCGCGCCGTATAGCGTGGTGAGTAATGCGAGCGCCATGGCTTGGCCGAGTGCAGCCGTGTCTTGCAGCGTGCCGAGCATCTGCATCAGCCCAATCAAAGTGCCGATCATCCCCATCGCCGGGGCGACGATCAGCCAATCTTCCCAAGTCGAGATAATGCGTTCATGACGTGCCGTCATCACCGCGATCCGCGCCTGCAGCGAGCTTTTCAGTGATTCTTCATTTGCACCATCGACGAGCAGCATCAACGCGTCCCGTAGGAACGGCTTCTGAATCGAGGGCAGTTCATTTTCGAGCACGAGAATGCCGTCACGGCGGGCAACACTCGCCCAATCGCGCAACTGAGTCGCGAGCGTCTGCAGACCTTGCGTATCGTTCAGGAAGGTGACGCGCAATGCCCGTAGATGACCGATGAAATCGTCGGCTGATCGACGTGCGACGATTACCGTAAGGGTGCCGCCCAGCACGAGCAGGAACGACGCAGGATCGAAGAACGCCGCATTACCGTTCCCGAGCAGGACCGCGACGCCAATGACGACCAGGGTGCCGAGTAGGCCGCCTAACGTTGAAAAGTCGGTTTTCATCGAGTGTATTAGTCGACAGTACTTCGGGCTTCGTTATACTGCCGGCCATGTTTTTTTATGCCTTTAATACGAGGGTGTTGCCGTGACCAGGGTCATTTCCCGTGGGTGGCGGGTCGGGGTGGCCGTCGCGTGCTTGCTGGCCGTTGCAGCATGCGCCAAGACCGATGACGCTTGGGAAAGCGCCAAGAAAACCGACACTCCAGATGCCTACGCGTCCTTTCTCGAGCGCCATCCCAAAAGCGAATATGCCGAACAGGCCCGCACCCGGCGCGATGCGCTCATCGACGAGCGCGATTGGAATACGGCACGTCGTGAAAATACGGCGGCCGCTTATGCGAAATACCTCTCTGTACACTCTGATGGGGTATGGAGCGAGTTGGCCACTCGGCGACTTAAAGCACTGACGACGACCGAGACACCCGTTGTCGCGCCTGCTCCGACGCCTATTGCCACTCCAGCAGTCGGGTCTCCACCGCCCGTCACGACCGCGAGCGCGCAGTATGTTCAGCTTGGCGCGTTTTCTTCGGCGCCTTCGGCACGCAAGGGTTGGTCTAGATTGCAGAAGTCCTTCAAAGAACTCGCCAATCGAACGCCGACTATTGATGCACAACCGCTTCGAGGCTCATCGCTCTACCGATTGCGATTACGCCTCGATAGTGAAGAAGAAGCCGATCTGCTCTGCGCGGTACTCATGCGCGGCGGCGCCGAGTGTATCAAGATGGAGCCGTAGGGCGTTTAGTTCACTGCGTTCCGCAGTTGCATCGACCAAATCACGATCTGGCGTGACTCGATCGCCGACGGAATCAACTCAAATGTTGGTGCAGTGCTGCTGCCGCTCGCTCTCGGTGTAATGAGTCCATTGCGATCGACCTGATGTTCGGCGACCGATAACGCCGAGTCGCCGCCCACGATACGGCTTGTGACGCCCCCGTTCATTTGACCAATCACGATCAGCGTCTGCGCATTGCCTCGCGCAAGCCCTTCGACCGACTCGGCAATCCAGCCGAGCGCACTGAGCTCTACAAGGGTCGTTGACGTTGCGAGAGTCACGCTGCTCGCTTCGATTTCTGCTGCCGTGCCGTATTCGAGAGGTAGTCCGGAATTGGGTCCCGTGCTCAATGATTTCGAAGAAATATCGGTTGCAGAGGCGAGATCGAGCGTCCGAATCTCCCATCGATAGGGCCCTGAAGTACTTCCTTCACGATAACGAACTAGCGCGAGTACTCGATCTTCGCTCAAAGTTTCGAGATCGAGGACGCGCAGCGCGAATTCGGTACTGCGGATGGTCATTGCATACTGTTTTACCGCGCTCGTTCGGGGATTGAGGCCGACGAGTCGAATCAATCGAGCGGTATTGGCGGTGCGGCCGTTTACGTTGAGCGCTGCGCCGAGCGCAAAGACCACTTCACCGCTCGTCGGTCTGACCGCAATGCCGCCGCATCCGAGTGCCGATTGTCGCGATTCGAGAATGGCAGGTAATCGTCGCGACACATCGGGTAGGGCACCGGCATTACCAGCAGGTCCCAAACTTTGTGTCGCGCGACCCTGGCTGTCGAGCTGAACGAGAAACGGCCCACGCCGATCGCAGAGCCAGATCGATCCAGACTCACCTTCGGTGACGCCCGCTGGATCAAGACCCCGTTGATCAAATTCCGGCAGGCGTGGCTGCAGGGCTTCGTCCAAATTACGCGCGCCATCGCTGCCCGAGGATTCGGTCGGCGTCGGACGTCCCGAATAGAACGTTCCGTCGGCAGCCTTCATGACCGTGAGCGCACTCAGATCGGCTGCGGTGGGAGTCAACGCAATCGCGCCGAGAGACGGTGTACCGTTCGTATCGTTGCTGAGCAGGACTTCGGCGGGACGAACCGAGACGCCGTCCGAGTAGCGGGGCGCTGCGACTGAAATGCCGCGCGTGGTGACGGTACGTAATTGCAAGGTCGTCGCCGGGGTTCCCGAAACGACCGAGAGACCTGCTCCGAGCGCTGGACGCAAGCCTCGTGCGTAGGTGCTTCGCAAAATCGTCGAGGTGCCGGAGTAGGGCATCAACAAAGAATCGGGTACTCGCAGCACGTATTTACGCAATTCGCTGACAGGGATCAGCGTAGAAGAAGGTGACTCGATCAAGACCCCCCGTGAGAGGGCCTCCGCTTGCTCGGCGATCGCGCGAGCTACGGCCGCGGTCGGAATCTGCATGCCGTTGCGATAGGTGGATGACAGCCGAGCATCGCCCTTCAGGTAGTCGATGAGAGATAGCAAGTCCGCATCGAAGGAGGGCGCGCTGAAGTTAAGGGAGCGATTGGCGAGGGAAGGCGCAAGTTCGGAAGGGATCGCGATCCCGTTGCCGGGATTGGCGTCGCTGTCGACGGCCATCAAAAATTGCATCCGACGAATCGTGAGAGTCGAGAGCAAGCCATTCTCGAGCCCACCCTGAAAATCTTTGAGTGAGAGCGCGCTGGCACCGGTTGCCGTTCCGAGTGTGATCGGTCCGATGTTGAACGTCAGCGTTTCGCAAGTTGGATTGCAGCGATAGGTGAAGCCACCGGTTGCGCTCGTGGTGCCCGACGCGGTCGTGGTCGTGTAGGCGACACCGGAGAGCGACAGGTCGACGAGTGATCCGGTCAGCACAGGATTAGAGGGAGTCGTCGGTGAAGTGCCGCCGCCACCGCCGCCGCAGGCGACGAACAGTACCGTGAGAGAGGCGATCGCGACGAGACGATCTCGACGAGGCTTCATCTCGGTTTCGGTAACTGATCGAAAGGTACGCAATGAACAGCGGTAATTCGGGTGCTGCCGAGCGTCAGTCGTGTCCACACTCCCTGCTCGAGGGCTTCATCGAGCAGAAGGGTCGCGGTACCCGATGTCCAGCGACGTCGGTCCGATCGATTGATCAGACCAAAGAATCGCTCGCTCGTTGCCGTTTCGCCGAGATAAAGCAGATTGCCGTCGAGGCGTAAGCGCAACGGCGACTCCTCGATTTTGGTCTCGAGAGAGTCATTCGTGACCGTGGCGGCCCGCTCGCCCGTGCACACAAGTTCTGGAATAGCACGCGCACGGGGGTCGGGTTTGGGGGTCGGACGCCGGGCTTTTTCGGAGGTCTCGGCGGCCCATGAGGTGGAGGAGACCAAAATGAGTGCCAGCAGGGCGGCGATGATCGGCCTCTGAATGTCCGTAGTCCTCATGTGAAAATCCCGGTCAAAACTCAACTGCCACTATACTCCACGCGACCCTCAAGCCGAGGAGTCGCGCGACGACTTGTGAAGTGATGCTTAGCCCCGTCGGACTTCCCCCACCGCTGCCTTTGCCGCGCGACCCTGAGTTGGTCGCTGCGACCGAGCGCGCGATTGCGGTACCCGCATCGGTTGGCGCCTCGGCACGATGGGAAGTCGGTTCGGTGCTCACCGCTTCCGTCCGCTTTCAGGACGACGAGATGCTCCTCAAAGTCGGCGATCACTTCTTCTCAAGTCGACCGATCCCGGGCGTTTCTGAGTACTCTCGACTTTCTTTGCAAGTCGCCCGCGATATGAGCGGCGCGCTCACCTTGGTGCCCTTGCTGCCTTTGGCCGGAACGTCCGTCGCGCGGATCGGTGGTGTTCCGTCTCCGGCAGGGCGAGTCATGGCACCCGGGTCGGCACCGCCGGACGAAGCCGCGCCGATTGTTGAGTCGACGGTTCCCTCGCTGCCCGCACCGGTCCCGTCGCGTCTAGGCGCAAATCCGGTGAGATCGTTATCGGCACGACTGCATCTGCCGAGCGCATTGAGCCAGTGGTTATTGGGGCCCGAGGGTGTGGCGAGTCCCTCGGCGAGCACGGCGGTCCCGACGCTTCCGACGCTCTCGAGTTGGATGCAATCTTTGGCGGCATCATTATCGCAGTCCGGTTTGTTTTTCGAATCCCAATTACGTGAGCACCGACCCGTACCCGTTGCCGATCTGAAGCGACGATTACTCGAGTACATCGAGACGCAGCGAGAGGGTTCTTCGTCGGCGAAAGCCTGGGCTGCACTGGATGACCTCGTGGGATTGCAAAGCGCCGCGACGGCAGCCAATCGCAGCGGCGGTACGGTGTATTCATTTGTAGCGCCTTCGCCCGACGGCCTCGGCGGATGGTGGATCACGCTGCAGCAGGATTCATCAGGAAAGCCGCTCGATTACGCGGGCGGCGATGGACGGCGTGACGACCAGCAACGACCGTGGCGAACGAGGCTCGTGGGGGTGTCGCTTCCCTTTGGCGATATCGATATCCGCATCGAGCAGGTCGGGCGATCGGGAGTAGGCGTGACCGTACTCACGGATACCGCCGATCAACAAGCGAGATGGGACGAGTCTAAAACCGAGCTTTCGCGCCGCCTGCAAGGCGCGGGGCTAGAGCTTGCGAGATTCTCGGTGAT
>JBJTUA010000011.1:0-71002 GCA_046080445.1 Gammaproteobacteria bacterium | reverse complement strand
GAATATCGACCAACCCACCCCGATCAAACTCCAAGCCGTCAAACGCCATTCCGGGGTTGCAAAATTTAGACGGTAGAAAAGCCTTCAGATCGAGAATTTTCATAGCGGTACTAAGCAGTAACAAGAATTTTGAGGATTCTCGCAGACGAATGTTAGGGTGAGGGTGCTGCGATACATCAAAACAAAAGAGTTGTGCATAATCCCTCCGTGACGCCACATAACACGCCTGCTGATCTGTCATCACCCGAAGGCTTGATGGCATATCGGCAAGAACTTCGATCTCTCTGTAAAGGCTGGCGCCGCGTCGGGTTTATTTTAGTCATGTTGGGTGGCACCATCTTTATCCTGACTCGCTACCGTCTAAATTTTGCAACCCCGGAATGGCGTTTGACGGCTTGGAGTTTGATCGGGGTGGGTTGGTCGATATTCGCCGGGGTGATCGTTTATCGCACTCGATACCATAAGGCTCGAATGTCAGTTAAGCCTTCAGTATCCGAAAGATCGAATTCGGGCTAAGCCTGTGACATTCGATTTAGATGCCCGTATCTTTCACCCTATGAACCAGCCATCACTGCCGCTAAATCTACCCGACCGATTGAGCATCGATCCGAATAGTCGTTTTTACGACGAGGCGATCCTCGCGCGTCATGTTGGAATACGGTTGAACGGCGTCGAGTACCACAACGTCGAGGAATATTGCATTTCTCAAGGTTGGATTCGTACGACGATCGGCAACACGGTCGACCGTCGAGGAAAGCCGCTGACGATTACCCGGAAAGGCGCCGTCGAGGCTTTTTTCAAAGAATAGGATGTGAGTGGTGCTTAACCACCAAGAATGGAAATCGTATTTTTACTTGGGCTGATTCTCTTCAATGGCGTCTTTGCCATGGCAGAGATCGCAATTCTCACCGCCAAGCGTATCCGACTTGAGGCGGCCGCCGAGCGGGGCGATCTCGGTGCAGCCCAGGCGCTCAAGCTCGCCGATAACCCCAATCGGTTTTTGTCGACCGTGCAGGTCGGTATTACGTCGATCGGCGTACTGAGTGGCATCGTCGGTGAAGCGACGCTGGCAAAACCTTTTAACCTCCTGCTTCAGTACGCCGGGCTATCGCCCCAATACGCGGGCTATCTCTCCACCGGCTTGGTCGTGGTCACCATCACGTACTTCTCTATCGTGGTCGGTGAGTTGATTCCGAAGCGAATCGCGCAGACTTATCCGGAGTTGATGGCGCGAGTCATTTCCCGTCCTATCGCCGCACTGTCGGTGGCGACTCGCCCGTTCGTCAACTTGCTCTCGCGTTCGACGGAGCTTCTCTTGAAGCTATTGTCGATTCCTGAAAAACGCGAATCCGATGTGACCGAAGAAGAGATTTACGCCGTGTTGAAAGAGGGCGCGGAATCGGGCGTTCTCGAATCGGAAGAACGGGCGATGATGCAGAACCTGTTCCGACTCGACGAGCGCAAGCTCGTGTCCCTGATGGTTCCCATCGCTGATGTTGCCTACCTCGATGTCAATGAGGGACTCGCCCAAAACTTTCAGACGATCTCATCGTCTCGTCACTCACGCTATCCGGTCATCCGCGAGGACTGGAATCACGTGCTGGGCGTACTGCGCACGAAGTCATTGGTGCAGAGTCTTGTCGAAGGGAGTGGCAATTCGATCGAAAACCTCCTCGACGAGCCGATCTTTGTTCCTGAATCGAGCTCTGCGCTCGATCTTCTGATGCAGCTGCAAAAATCAGACGCGAAGATGGCACTGATCATTGACGAATACGGAGCGGTACTCGGTGTGGTCACGATCCAGAACCTTCTTGAGGCTATCACCGGACAGTTCACATCTGCCGGGCAAAAACTGGAGTGGGGTATCCGTCGGGATGACGGGAGCTGGCTACTCGAAGGATCAACCCCTGTTCTGGAGCTGAAGGATCTCCTCGAGATCAGGCAGTTACCGGAGGAAGAACGAAACCGCTACTCATCCTTGAGCGGCATGTTTCTCTTGCTTCATGGCGCGGTTCCCAAAGAGGGGGAGTCGGTGATCTGGGCCGGTTGGCGATTCGAAGTCGTCGATATGGACGGCAACGCCATCGACAAGATTTTGGCGACGCATCTGCCTACCGATTCAGTGGATTGATTTCCTCGTCTATGAGTCTTGATCAAATTTTTTCGCGGCTAGCGCGGCAGCTTCGACAGAGGAGGGATGACGAGACAATCCATCGATCACTCCTTTTCTGTCCTCTCGACTTTTATTTTGGCTCGCCTTGATTTTTCCTTCGATCGAATCGATCTCGAAAGATAGCGCGACGATGCCTGCGAGCATCTTTTCAATATATTGAGTCGGCGCATCATCGATCGACCAAGGTGAGGCGTTACCCGATTCCATTTTTCGAGTGAGGCGATCGACCGTTCGACGCTTCTCATCAAGATCGTGCGAGCAGCTGAGCGTGCCTCGGATATGGACGCTCGCATAGTTCCAGGTTGGAACAACCTGATGAGTGATCGCCTTGCTTGGATAGAGCGAAGGGGTCACATACGCCGAGGCACCGGTAAAGACGAGGACGGTCGATGCACCGCCATCGATCAGTTTCCACATGGGGTTGGACTTTGAGACGTGCGCGATCAGACGTTCCCCACGACCCAAGCCTGCGACCCTCATGAAAGGGATATGGTCGACTTGAGGGCGGTCCTCTGCGACGAAAACCACTGTCGCAAGCGGATGCTCATCGACGAAGACCTCGAGCGTCTGGGGGTCGGTTTCGGAAAAAACGGACGGAAGATACATTTCTTTTGAAGAGTACCGCAGCGGCTTGCCGAGAGACGACGGTCGATCATACCTCCCGGTATACTGCCCGTCAGGAGATCTCCCTCATGAAGACGCTTGGCCGAATCGTGCTCAAGGGCCTGCTGACGATTTTGCCGATCAGCCTGACGCTCTATTTCGTCTATTGGTTGGGGGTGACGGCCGAGTCCCTGCTCTCCGGTCCGATCAAGTGGCTAGTACCCCAAGCCTTTTATCGCCCGGGCATGGGGCTGGTGGCGGGGTTCATTCTTCTCATCGTCGTCGGCTTGCTGGTCAATGCGTATGTGGTTCGCCGGATTTTCGAACTGGGCGAAAATCTGCTGCTCCGGGTGCCCGTCGTCAAAACCGTCTTTGCTGCGCTCCGCGATCTCACCAAGCTCGTTCGGGTTGGTGAAGGTGGCGGCGACCTGCAGCGAGTGGTTTTGGTGGATTTTGGCCCGGGGCGAGTGATTGGTTTCGTCACCCAAGAGAATGCACGCTTGCCCGGCATCGGTACGGATCGCTCTCTCGTCGCGGTTTATCTGCCGATGAGTTATCAGATTGGTGGTTACACGCTTTACCTGCCTCGAGATCGCATCCAGCCGACGGATCTTTCCGTCGAGGCGGCCATGCGTATCGTACTGACGGGTGGGCTGCAAGATAAATAAGAGGTAGATGGCTCATGACCAAAGTTGATTATTCAGTCCGCGGGCGAATCGCGATGGTTTCCTTCCAGTCGCCGCCGGTGAACAGTCTTGGGTTCCCCTTGCGCCGCGATCTGTTGACAGCACTCGAGCGCGCGGTCGCCGACGACTCAGTCGATGGCGTTGTTTTGGCCGGATCAAATTCGACGTTCAGTGCCGGTGCAGATATTCGCGAATTCGGCGGCGCCGATATGCGTCGCGGGCCGTCGCTTTGGACGCTCAATGCGTTCCTCGAGAACATGAAAAAGCCTGCAGTGGCGGCGATCGAGGGCATGGCGCTCGGCGGAGGACTCGAGTTAGCCATGAGTTGTCATCATCGTGTAGCGCTGACGACCGCAAAAATCGGTCTTCCCGAAGTAAAGCTCGGCTTGCTCCCTGGAGCAGGAGGCACTCAGCGCCTGCCGCGACTCATCGGCGTCGAAGGCGCGCTCAACGTGATGTTGTCTGGCGAGCCTCTGCCGGTACCGCTCTTTGCCAAATCGCCTCTGTTCGATCAGGTCGTTGAGTCTGGCGTGATCGATGCGGCCGTCGCGGTGGCCGAAGCTTCCGCTGCGGCACTCAAGTCGGGCAAGGCGCTACCGCGTGCCCGAGACATGAAGGTTCGTGAACCGGATGTCCAAGCGCTTTGTCAGTTTGCACGCAACACCGCAAAAGTTGCGTTCAAAGAATACCCGGCACCGCTGTCCATTATCGATGCCGTGCAGTTCGGGGCCGAAAACTCCTTCGACGCGGGCTTGGCAGAAGAAAGTCGTCTATTCAAGCAACTGATGGACGGTTCCGTGTCGGCGTCTTTGCGCCACGTATTCTTCGCCGAGCGCGCTGCCTCTCGTGTCGATGACATTGCACCTGACACCAAGTCTCGCGAGATCAAAAGCGTGGCGATCATCGGCGCGGGCACCATGGGAACGGGTATCGCCATCAATTTCTTGAACGCCGGTATTCCAGTCCGTCTACTCGAGCTTAATAAAGACGCGCTTGATCGTGGTGTCGCTCGGATACGCGAGGTGTACGAAAGCCAGCTGAAGAAGGGCAAGCTGGACGCGGCAAAACTGGAATCTCGAATGGGGCTCCTGACTCCGGTGCTGGACTATCCCGCCATCAAGGACGTCGATCTCGTCATCGAAGCGGTTTTCGAAGAAATGGGCGTCAAAGAAAAAGTGTTTCGGACCCTTGATGCCGCGGTACGTCAGGGCGCCATTCTCGCTACCAACACTTCGACGCTCGATGTGGACCAGATCGCAGGCTTTACGGCGCGCCCGCAGGATGTGATCGGCTTGCATTTTTTCAGTCCGGCAAACGTCATGCGCTTGCTTGAGGTGGTTCGAGGTGCAAAGACCTCGCACGATGTGCTCGCCACCGCCATGTCGCTGTCCAAGAAAATCAAGAAGACAGCGGTGGTGTCGGGAGTTTGCGACGGCTTCATCGGCAATCGCATGATTCACCATTACTCTGCACAAGCGATGCAGATGATCAACGAAGGTGCGAGTCCCGAACAAATCGATCGCGCCGTCGAGAAGTTTGGATTTGCCATGGGACCATTCCGCATGGGAGATCTGGCGGGTAACGACATCGGTTGGCACATCCGCAAGCGCCAGTATGCAGAGGGCTCGCTCAAAGTCAGGCAAGTGATCGCCGACAAGCTGTGCGAACTGGGACGGTTCGGGCAAAAGACGGGCGCCGGATGGTATGACTACAAGAAGGGCGATCGAGCAGCGTATCCCTCTGCAGTGGTGGCCTCGATGATCGATGAGGCCCGCAAGGCTGCAGGCACGTCGCTACGTAAACTCGACGATCGCGAAATTGTCGACCGCCTGGTCTACGCACTGGTCAATGAGGGCGCGCGCATCCTCGAAGAGAAGATTGCCCAGCGCGCCTCGGACATCGACATCGTTTATCTGATGGGATACGGCTTCCCGATCTGGCGCGGCGGCCCGATGCATTACGCAGACTCTCAAACACTCTACGAAGTGTCGCGACGCATGCAGAGTTTCGCGAATCAACCCGGTGGTGACGCCGAGTTTTGGAAACCCGCGGCGCTCATCGAGCGCCTGTCATCAGAGGGTCGATCTTTCACCGGAGGTGCCGCATGAGCCGCGCTATCAAAGGCCGAGAGGCCGTTATTGTTTCCACTGCGCGCACGCCACTCGCCAAAAGCTGGAAGGGCGCTCTCAACATGACCCATGGCGCCACCATGGGTGCACATGTCATCAAGGCAGTCGTTGACCGTGCCGCCATTGATCCGGCGTCCATCGACGATGTGATCATGGGCTGCGGAAATCCCGAAGGCGCGACGGGTCTCAACATCGCCCGGCAAGCGGCGTTGCGTGCCGGTCTGCCGGTCAGCGTACCGGGACTGACGGTCGCCCGTTTCTGCTCGTCGGGGCTGCAGGCCATCGCCCTTGCTGCGCAGCGCGTCATCGCCGACGAGGGTGATGTTTTCGTGGCGGGTGGACTCGAATCGATTTCATGTGTGCAGGCCGAGGTGAACCGGCACATGATGACGGAGTCGTGGCTGCTCAAAAATAAGCCAGCGGTCTACCACACGATGCTGCAGACCGCCGAAACGGTTGCTGCGCGCTACGGCATTTCGCGCGAACGCCAAGACGAATATGGCGCACGTAGTCAGCAGCGCGCCTGCGCCGCGCGAGCCGCCGGACACTTCGATGCCGAGATTGCTCCGATCACGGTACGCATGGCCGGCGTCGATCAAGCGGCGGGCGGCAAACTCTACACGCGCGAAGTGACGCTCGCGCAAGACGAGGGTCTTCGCGATGGCACCACCGTCGAGGCTATCGCCAAGATCAAATCGGCATCAACCGGTGGAACGGTTGCCGCCGGTAATGCAAGTCAGTTCTCGGATGGGGCCGGCGCTTGCGTCGTGATGAGCGCAGCCGAAGCGGAGCGTTGCGGCGCGAAACCTCTTGGAGTATTCCGCGGATTCGCTGTCGCGGGATGCGAGCCCGATGAAATGGGTATCGGTCCCGTGTTCGCTGTGCCGAAGTTGCTCAAGCGTGCTGGCGTGAAGCTCGAGGATGTCGGACTCTGGGAGCTCAACGAAGCCTTCGCCGTCCAGGTCATTTACTGTCGCGATCGACTCGGCATTCCCGACGATCGATTGAACGTCGATGGTGGTGCCATTGCGATCGGCCACCCTTACGGCATGAGTGGTCAGCGACTGGTTGGCCATGCCTTGCTCGCTGGTAAGCGACTCGGAGTCAAATACGTCGTGACGACGATGTGCGTGGCAGGCGGCATCGGCGCGGCAGGACTCTTCGAGGTGCTCTGATGCGACGTACGATGGCTGCGTTGAGCGCAGTGTTATTGTTCACGATCGCAGCGAAACCCGTCATGGCCATCGAAATTCCAGAGTATCGAGTCATCGAGCGGGAGGGGTCTTACGAACTCCGTGAGTACTCCTCGTACTTGATCGCCGAAACGGAGGTGGAGGCTGCATTCATGAATGCGGGAAATATCGCCTTCGGCCGTCTGTTCCGTTACATCAGCGGAGCGAACACGAGTCAGACCGAAATCGCGATGACGGCGCCCGTCGAGCAGTCCCGGGAAGGGCGCGGCCAAAAAATCGCCATGACGGCGCCCGTCGAACAAGCGAATGTCGACGGGGTCTATCGGGTGGGATTCATCGTCCCCCGAAAATTCAATCGTGAGACCGTTCCGAAGCCGATCGATTCGCGTGTCTCGATTCGTGAAGTGGCTCCACGAACGGTTGCCGTATGGCGATACTCGGGGCGCTGGACCGAAGAAAACTTTCGGGAACATGAGCGGGATCTTCGAGCGTTGCTCGCCCGCAAGGGTCTGCGAGCCGAACCGGGTGACAGCGCAATCATTGCGCGGTACGACGCGCCCTTCATGCCTTGGTTCATGCGGCGTAACGAAGTACTGATTCCTCTGGTTGCGCCGTCGGCGCGCCAGTGACTGCCGTTTGGTTCGACTGAGAAGTCCTCAGCCACCTGAGCGCTTGGCGGCCCAGCCGAGCCGTATCAGCTCTACGACGAGAAGATCGCGATGATCTCCTTGGATCTCAATGTTTCCGTTGCGGACGGTACCACCGCTACCACACCGTTTCTTGAATTGTTTGGCGAGATCGTCGAGAGCAGAGGGTGGCAAGGGCAGGCCCGTGACGACGGTCACGCCTTTGCCGCCACGACCCTGGGTCTCTCGTCCGACGCGGACCATCGCGTCTTTGCGACTCGACTTGTGAGGTGCGACCAGAGTACCCGCGAGGGCCTTTCTTTTGGCGTCGATGTTCATGGCGTGAAGTCTAGGCAAAGATCTCGCGTTCGACAAAGGTCGGTCGGGCTAGAATGATTTCATGAAACGCATAATGACTCTGCTGGTTTCGGGCCTACTGGCATGTTGTGTGTCGACGCTCGAGGCGCAAAAGGCGAATACGCCGGATCTCGCAGTCGAACGCGATGCCCTCATCGAGTCGTTCGTGGGGCGCTATTCGGGGGAAGTGATCGACCCCACTGACCCAGCCGGTGAACGTCGCATGATGCTGCACCACAAGATCGTGCGGATCGATCTTCCGGCTTTCGGTGAATACGTGCTGTATCACCAAATCTCGCGCGACCGCCTCGACTCGTCAGAGCCATGGCAGCAAAAAATTTACGTCTTCGACGAGAACCCCAAGCGTCGCCAAAACGCCATGCGATCGTTCGTGATTCCGGCGACACTCGGTTTGGCCAACTTCGAGGGCGACCCGGTTCGTTTCCAGACGCTCGCATCCGCGGCGTCTCCAGAAGCCGCAGGGCTTCAAGGATTTCCGGACGGCTGCCGTATTCTTTGGTCACGCGAAGCCGAATCCGCCTTCGTGGCCCGCGTTCGTCGTGAAGATTGTCGTTACGACAGCGCGATATTTCGGCAGCGCATCTCCGCTTCCATGACCTACCGCGTGACCTCTGAAAGTTTAGGTGTCGAGGAGTCGTTTTTTGCAGCCAATGGCAAGTCGCTATTTCCGCAGCGAGGCGTGCTAACGGTTGCGCGCAAGCCTTCAACGGTCGCTGCGGTCCTCGCCGCATCGAAGCCGGAAGAATGGCGACGCCTCGATCCAGAGCGAACGATCTACATGGATCTCGATGCTGGTCGGGTCATCTTCGAGCTATCGCCCACGTTCGCCCCGCGTCACGTCGAAAATATTCGTGCGCTTGCGCGATCCGGTTGGTTTGACGGTCTCAGCATCAATCGCGTCCAAGATAATTTTGTAACCCAGTGGGGCGATCCCACGGGCAGTAAACCGATCGTCGGCGCGGCCTCGCGCTTGCCGCCGGAATTTGAACGAAGCTGGACGCCCGATATCGCCTTCAACAGTTTGCCAGATGGCGATGTTTTCGCGCCGGAGGCGGGCTTCGTCGACGGTTTTTGGGCGGCAGGCAATCGTCAGACCGGACGGATCTGGCTCGCCCACTGTTACGGCTCGCTAGGCGTGGGCCGTGACACGGCAGCGGATTCGGGTAGCGGAGCAGAGCTCTATGTGGCGATCGGGCAAGCACCTCGCCAACTCGATCGAAACATCACCGTAGCAGGGCGCGCAGTCAGTGGAATGGAATGGCTGGCCTCATTGCCCCGCGGAACGGAGGCACTGGGTTTCTACAAAACCGCAGCAGAGCGAACACCCATTCGACGTTTCCGTGTCGCCGCAGATATTCCGCCGGCAGAGCGCACTGAGCTCGAATTGCTGCGAACCGATTCCGAGAGTTTTGCGGAAGTCGTGGAAGCCCGTCGCAATCGACGCGACGAGTGGTACAAGGTACCCGCCGGTCAAATCGATTTATGTAGTGCGCCGCTTCCGGTTCGCCGCGTTACGACTGTCGCATCCGGGCCGCACGGCCCAGGCGGCTGATGCCAAGAGCGCCGCTACGCACCACTTCCACAAGTTGTGCACCTTTGGCGAGATCGGCAACGAATTTGTCTATCTCTGATTCGTTGGCGGTGAGCTCGACGATGAAGCCGTCGCTCGCAGGGTCGATGACTCTGCCGCCTGCGCGCACGACGTAGCCTCTCACCGCATCAACTTGTTCGGGCCTCACCTTGAGCTTGAGCAGGGCGAGCTCGCGCTCAATGTGCTCGCCCTGGGTCATGTCCTCGACCGATACGACATCGATGAGTTTGTTGAGCTGACTCACGATTTGCTGGATGACAGAGTCAGAACCTCGAGTCACGAGGGTAATTCGGGAGACCGTGGCGTCGTCTGTGGCGGCCACCGACAAAGATTCGATGTTGTAACCCCGCGTCGAAAACAGACCCGCAACTCGAGTCAGAGCTCCGGCCTCGTTTTGCAGATTGATGGCGATGATGTGGCGCATGACGGCTAGAGCATATTGCACGAAGCGATTGAACTGGTAGTCTGCTTGAACCCCTGCCCGTAAATTGGTTGTTTTGCATGTCACAGTCTCACGCACGTCATCCGCGAGCCGGCTCGACCCTCTCGGGCGCTGAAATGATTGTGCAGGTGCTGGCCGACGAAGGCACGACCGCCATCTTCGGCTACTCGGGCGGCGCAATCCTGCCGACCTACGACGCTGTGTTCCTCTATAACCAGTCACAGGTCGAGCGAGGGCTGCCTCAAATGCCGTTGATCGTCCCGGCAAACGAGCAAGGCGCCGGGTTCATGGCAGCGGGTTATGCCCGCGCGAGCGGAAAAGTTGGCGTCTGTCTCGTCACCTCCGGACCGGGCGCAACCAACACGGTCACGCCTGTTCGCGACTCCATGGCCGACTCCATCCCCATGATCGTGATCTGTGGTCAGGTTCCGACCGCTGCGATTGGTACCGATGCCTTTCAGGAGGCGCCTGTCCCGGCCATCATGGGTTCTGTCGCAAAACACATTTTTTTGGTGACGGATCCCGAAAAACTGGAAGCCACCATTCGCACCGCATTCGAAATCGCGCGGACAGGACGCCCTGGCCCCGTAGTCATCGACGTACCGAAAGACGTACAGAACTGGTCCGGTGTCTTCAAAGGCGAGGGTGTGCTACCCATCCCGGGATATCGAAAGCGACTCTTTGCCACGGCGCACGCCGGAATCGAAGATGACGAAGCCGCTGATTTCTTTGCGATGTTGTCCTCGGCTAAGCGACCGCTCATTTATGCCGGCGGGGGTGTCGTCAACGGCGAAGGGTCTGCTGCACTGACCGAGTTTGCGACGACGTTCGGCGTACCCGTCGTCACGACCTTAATGGGCATCGGCTCGTTTGATACGACCCATCCGCTTTCAATGAGCATGCTCGGCATGCACGGCGCAGCATTCGCAAACTACGCAGTCGACGATTGCGACATGCTGATTGCCGTGGGTTCACGATTCGACGATCGAGTCGCTGGTGTTCCGAATCGGTTCGCTCCGAACGCCAAAAAAATCGCTCACTTCGACATCGATCGCGCCGAGATCAACAAGGTCAAGCGTGTCGATTGGAGTCATGTCGGCCAATTACGCGAGGCTTTGGAGTCACTGATTCAGTACGGGTGCAAGACCGGCTTCAGAGCCGACTTCGCTACCTGGCACCGGGAGGTCGCCGAGCTGCGCAAGACGCACGCTATGAACTACGACCGTCAGAGCGAACTCATTCAGCCCTACTATGTCATCGAAGAAATCAACCGGCTAACTGGTGGCGAAGCCATCATCTCGACGGGCGTTGGCCAGCATCAGATGTGGGCTGCACAGTATTTCGACTTTCGCAAGCCACGACTCTGGCTCACGTCAGGATCAATGGGCACGATGGGTTTCGGTTTGCCTGCGGCGATCGGAGCGCAGTTCGCCAACCCTAAAGCGCTGGTCATCGACATCGACGGCGACGCCTCGATACGCATGAACTTCGGCGAGCTCGAGACGGTGACCACCTATGATCTGCCCATCAAAGTGGTGGTGCTCAATAACTTCGGTGACGGCATGGTCAAGCAGTGGCAAAAACTGTTTTTCAAAGGCCGAATGTCGGCGAGTGACAAGTCGCTGCATAAAAAAGACTTCGTCAAGGCCGCTCAGGCGGACGGATTCGGTTACGCCGTCAGGCTGGACAAAAAAGCGGATGTGCCTCGCGTCGTCGAAGAATTCGTTCGCTATCCAGGACCGGCATTCCTGGAAGTTATTATCGATCCCGATGCGGGTGTGTACCCGATGGTGGGTCCGGGACAGTCTTACGATGCCATGATCACCGGTGACTTCATTACCGCACGCCACAAGATCAAAGAGGTCTCTGCGCCAGGTCCCTCCGAGATGTTCTGACGTCAGCTGGCCTCGATCAGCCGCAGACCGGCAGGGGCGTCGAGGGCGACAGACTTCACCAAGGCGAACACCTCAAGACCTGTTTCGAGGCGTAACGATTTCACGGCAGCCGGCGTCACGGCAGAAAGCAGCGTCTGCACGCCGAGCTCAATTTCTATCAGCACGGTTCCATCGCCACGATCTTTGATGCGTCCGATTTTTCCGTGCAACTCGTTGCGCACTGAAAGCCCGATGGGTCGTTGTGTGGCGATGATCACTTCATTTGCAGGAACGTAAGCCCTGAAGACTTCGCCGGCTCGATCCGGCAGCGAGGGCAATTGAACGGTCTGTCCGTCGAGCTCGGCTTCGAAGCTGCCATCCGCCGAAATCTTCGATCGTCTTTTGAGCGAGAGCAGACTGCCGATGTCGGTTCGGTTCGAGAGCACGGGGGTATCGGCTCGCCCGACCAGGCTCTGTACCGCGCCGCTTGCCACGACCGCCCCAGATTCCAGCAAGACGAGTTGATCCGCCAGCCGCAACACTTCAGCGAGGCTATGCGTCACATGAATCGACGGGATCGAAAACTCGTGTTTGACTCGGTCGAGTAGCGTCAGGATTTCGCTTTTTCTCGGAGCATCGAGCGCGGCAAGTGGCTCATCGAGCAGCAGCAGAGAGGGGTTAGCGAGCAGAGCACGACCGAGCGCAACCCGTTGACGCTCGCCTCCTGAGAGTTGACGCGGCCATCGATCTAGCAGGGATTCGAGTCCTAAGGTGTCGATGACCTGAGATCGCGAAGGCCCGTGTCGATGCGCGGATCGTCGCGTACCGAAATCGAGATTCGCGGATACCGTCAGATGCGGAAACAGCAGCCCATCTTGCGGCACCCACCCGATGGCGCGTTGTTCCGGCGGTAAGAAAACGCCCTGATCGATATCGACGAAGACCCTTTCGCCGACACGAACGTGTCCTCGATCTGGAGTCAGAGTGCCGCTGACGAGATCGAGCAGAGTGGATTTGCCAGAGCCCGATGCGCCAAAGACAGCGGTGCACCCCTGTGATGGTGAGTCGAATCGAACATCGAGAGAGAAGCTTCCTCGCCGCAAGGAGACGTCGACCGAGATCATGATCGAGCGCTCCAGCGTTGTGCGCGACGACCGAGCCACTCTGCCGCAAGCAGCGCGATCAAGGCGATCGTCATCGAAATCAAAGCGAGCTTCATGGCCGTGTCTTCGCCTCCCGGTGTTTGCAGGGCACCGTAGATGGCGAGCGCCAGCGTTTGTGTTTCGCCCGGAACATTAGCGGCAAAGGTGATGACCGCGCCGAATTCTCCGAGACAAATTGCAAAACCGAGTACTGCAGCGGCTGAAATACCCGGGAGAGCGAGCGGCAAGGTCACCGAGATGAATTTGTCGAATGGGCCTGCACCGAGACAGCGAGCGGCAAGTTCGAGCCGCGGATCGATTGCCTCGAGAGACAAGCGGATGGTTCGGACCATGATGGGTAGCGCCACGATACCCGCCGCTAGTGCAGCGCCATTCGTGGTGAATACCAGGCGCAGATCGAAGCTCGCATCCAGCCAACGTCCGATCGGACCCTGAATACCAAAAATAATGAGCAGGACGTAGCCGACGACGACCGGGGGAAGGACGAGCGGGGAATGCACCAGCGCATCGAGCAAGGCGCGACCCGGAAATCTTTTACGGGCCAATACCCACCCGAGCGCTATCGCCGTCGGCAGCGTAATGAGGAGAGCCCGTGCGGCAACGCTCAGACTCGTCAGGAGGGCCAGCCATTCCGTATCAGACAACGTCACCCTCGCATCCTATACTCCGGTTCATGAAATACCTGCACACGATGGTCCGCGTGTCGGACCTTGAGAGCTCTCTGCAATTTTATCGGGATGCCCTGGGTCTCGAGATAATCTCGAGCAAAGAGGTTCCCAAAGGCCGCTACACGCTCGTATTTCTTGCGGCGCCTGGTGATCATTCGGCACAGATCGAATTGACCTACAACTGGGATCCTGAGACCTATGCCGGAGGTCGAAACTTTGGTCATGTGGCGTATGCCGTAGAGGATATTCACGCCACCTGTCGGCGCTTGATGGATCACGGCGTCACCATCCTCAGACCGCCACGCGACGGACGTATGGCATTCGTTCGATCCCCGGACGGAATTTCCATCGAGTTGCTTCAGCAGGGCGGTGCGAAAACACCCGAAGAACCCTGGCTTTCGATGCCGAACACGGGTTCTTGGTAAATCGGTGCCATGAGCGAACCCTTGCATCGAAGGGTCGTTGCGCTCGCGCTGGTCCTCATGCTGCTGACCGGTTGCGTTGCACCGCGGGCTTATCTTGGCGAGCCGATCGCTGCCGCCACAGTCGATCAGGGCTATCGTGGTGCCCGCATCGTACCCACGCGCCAGAACGACGATGTGCTGTTCATGGTCAGTCTTTCGGGCGGCGGTATGCGCGCCTCCGCAATGGCTTTCGGCCTCTTCGAACAATTGGCCCTCGATCGCGTGGGTAGCGGGACGAACCCCTCACGCATGCTCGATGAGATCGACGTCATTTCAGCGGTCTCGGGTGGAGCGGTTCCCGCGGCCTATCTCACGCTGTATGGCGACCGCATCTTCAAAGACTTCGAAACGAAATTTCTGAACAGGGATTTCTCGGTATCGGTTCAGCGTGGGCTGCTCTTCGACCCGCGCAACTGGTTTCGTATGGCATCGAGCGATTACTTCCGCGGTGATCTTTACGCCGAGTATTTCGATCGTCGACTGTTTCGCGGAGCCACATTCGCAGATCTCAGTGAGCGTCGCGATCGTCCCTTTCTGATCATCAACGCCACCGACGTGGGGCTTGCCAGTCGCTTCGAGTTCACCCAAGACAGCTTCGATTTGATCTGCACTGATCTTTCTCGATTCCCTCTGTCGCGAGCCATCGCGGCATCCACCCTGATTCCTGCACTGATGACGCCCATCACCATCGAAAATCGTGCGGGGCGCTGCGGTTATGGATTGCCGAATTGGGTGTCGCATACCCTCGAACAGAACGATCACAGCTCACGCGAGTATTTTCGTGCCTCTGTCCTCAAGGCTCGAAGTGATGCCGCCCAATACCGATATCTGCATTTGGTCGACGGCGCGCTCAGTGACAATCTTGGAGCGCGAGCACTACTCGATGCCTTGGTCGACGGCAGCCCATGGATGCGATGGGGGGAAATGCCCGCCGCCCGGAGTCGCCGTAAATTAGTTTATGTCTCGGTCAATGCCGGCGACTGGAAATCGACGCCGGTCGGTCTGAGTCGAAATCCCCCCGATGCGCTGCAAATGCTGAGACTCATGGGCACAGTCCCCATGGATCGATATTCTGCCGAGAGTCGAGCGTTGCTCGACGAAGCGTTAAAGCAGCATGCAAAATCCGAGAACGCCGATCTGTATCATGTCGAGATAGAGCTCGAAACGCTGCGACGCGATCCCGCTCTAACTCGCCTGGTGGAGCTTCCCACCTCTTTTACCCTCGCGAGTGCAGACGTCTTGGCTTTACGCTGCGCGACTCGTCGTTTGCTTCTGGAATCGCCGGACTACCAGCGGTTGCTACGAGATCTTTCCGGAACGCCAAGCGGCTTGGCCTCCTGCAATCGCTGAAAAAAAGGACACCGTAGCGCCTCACCAGGTCATCGAGATGCCTTTGGTCTTGAGATAGGGCTCCAGGCCTTCCTTGCCAAACTCGCGTCCCCAGCCCGATTGTTTATTGCCACCGAAAGGCATCGCCGCATCGATGGCGGCATGCATGTTGACGCTGACTTGCCCCGCGTCGATTTTGCGAACCATTTGCATGGCGATTCCGAGATCGCGCGTCCAGACGCTGCCGGATAGTCCATAGATCGTGGAATTAGCGGCACGCGCGACGGCGTCGAGGTCGCCGTCGCCAAACTGCTGCACGCAGAGGACGGGGCCAAAGATTTCGTTTTTGACCGGCGTCATGTCGTTAGACGTGCGAGTGAGCACCGTCGGCTCGAAGAAATAGCCCGGTCGCGTCGGCGATCGGCCTCCACAAACGACGTCTGCACCTTCCTTTCGACCAGCTTCAACGAAACCCGATACGCGATCGCGCTGCTGCAACGAAATCAGCGGCCCGAATTCGGATGAAGGATCGAGTCCCGGGCCGAGCTTCATCGCGCGAGCGATGGCGGCAATTCCGTCGACGACCTTATCGTGAATTTTTTCGTGCACGAATAGCCGCGTGCCCGCCATGCAGTTCTGTCCTTGCAGGAAAAAACAGGCGCGTGCAGCACCCGGAATGACCTGTTCGAGGTCGGCATCGGGGAAGACGACGACCGGCGACTTGCCACCGAGTTCGAGCGTGACTTTTTTGAGATTACCGACAGCAGCTTGGACGATCAGCCGCCCGACTTCCGTAGAGCCGGTGAACGCAATCTTGTCGACGCCCGGATGGGCGGCCAGTGCAGCGCCTGCCGCTTCGCCGTAACCGTTGACGATATTGATGACGCCGTCCGGTACACCCGCTTCCTGGCAGATTTCAGCGAGTCGCATGGCGGTGAGCGGCGTGAGTTCGGCGGGCTTCAACACGAGCGTACAACCGGTCGCGAGTGCTGGCGCGATTTTGAGCATGACCATCGGCAGGGGGGAGTTCCAAGGCGTGATCGCGCCGACCACACCGATCGGCTCTTTCAAGGTGAATGAGAGGGCTTCACCGGGTAATTTGCCTTGGGGAGCTGCAGGGATCGTGGCGCCTTCGATTTTCGTGGGCCAACCCGCGTAGTAGCGGAAGAACTCCGGTACTACCATGCCGCAAACATACTGCGCGAGCGGCGTCGGCAAGCCGTTGTCCAAGATCTCGAGTTCGCAGAGCTGCTGGAAGTTAGCGACGATGAGATCGGATATCTTCCAGATCACCGCGCTGCGCTGAGCTGCCGTGAATTTCGACCAAGGGCCTTCGAACGCGGCACGCGCAGCCTTCACGGCCGCATCGATCTCGGCTGCACCACCTGCGGCGCAACTCGAAATCTTGAGACCCGTCGCTGGGTCGTGAATATCTATGGACGTGCCGGAGGAGGGGTGTACCCACTTTCCATTGATGAAGTGCCCGTGTGAGCGCGCAAGAAAATCCAGCGTCGCCTTCGATAGCGTGTAGTTCGACAAGGCAGTGGTATTGGCGCTCATATTGACCCCCGGACTGTTATCCCCGAATCCTAAGGCTCTGAAACCGCGGCACTATCGGTCCGGGCCAGGCGCGACCAGTGCGTGGCCGCAGACGGCCGAATCAGCGTAATTGCACGACGACCTTGCCGGTATTCCGCCCGGCCAGCAGATGCTCGACGGCGTCGGCGACGTGGTCGAGCCCGATGAAAGGCGTCGGATCGACGAGCGCCCGCAGCTTACCGTCGTGAAACAGCGTGAGCAGCCGAGAGACCGCCTCATCGAAGTACTCGGGAAACGCCTGATTTTGAAAGCCACGTATTGAGGCGGACTTCCAGTAGAGCTTTCGGTAAGCCCGCGCCTGGGGCACGAGCTCTATTTCCTTGTCGAAGTCCGACGTATGGCCGCTCACGATCACGCGACCGCGAAAGGCAACATGATCGACAAACGCATCAAAGATTTCGCCACCTACCGAGTCATAAGCGACATCGAGACCCTTCGGGTACTCTCGCTCGAGTACTTCGCGAACATTCTCTCGTCGATAATTTACGGGGCGATCGACGCCGAGCTCGCGAAGCAAGGCAACCTTTTTATCGCTACCCGTAATTCCGATGACGTGACAGCCGTGCAGCTTTGCAAATTGCACGACAAAGTGTCCGAGGCCGCCTGCAGCAGCAGATACCGCCACGACATCACCTGGTCGAACTTCGCCGATCCGCTCGAGTCCCACCATTGCAGAAACGCCGGTAGGAATGAGCGCAAGTGTTTCGGCGGTCGGTTCGCGCACGGGGATCACCTTGCTCGCGCTGGCGAGCTGATACTCACGGTAGCCCGAGCCAAGTCGACTCGCCGCGACCGCATCACCTTCGCGAAAACGAGAGACCCCCGGTCCGACAGCCACGATTCGGCCGACGGTTTCGATACCCATGTCGAATGGCGGCTCGACCTTGACGTAACGAACGGCGTTTCGGCAAAGATTCTTGTCGAAAATGGCGTTGCAGCCTGCGAATTCGTTGCGGATGACGACTTCCCCCTCGGCAGGCGCGCGCCATTTTTCCGTGACCACCTTGGTCGAAGTACGGAAATCTCCGGTGATCTGATGGATGACCAGTTTTCGGTAGTCCGATGGGTGGGTCGTATCGGTCATGTTCGTTGTCGCCGGTTGAGAGAGCCGCGTAGAGTGGGGCAAAGCTTATCCCACGGAGATCGTCATCGTGCCCACCATTCTGATTACCGGAACATCACGCGGACTCGGGCTCGAGTGCGTCCGTCAATACGCGGAAGCTGGCTGGAATGTTCTGGCCTGCGCGCGAAACCCCGCGGCCTCTGCCGAGTTGCAGGCCTTGGCCACCACATATGCCGGGCGTGTGAAGCTCTTGCCGCTCGATGTCGAAGATCATGCCGCCATCGACAAACTTGCTCGTGATCTCGATGGAACCGCCATCGACGTACTACTCAATTCCGCCGGCACGATGGGTAGTGGCAGCTTTGCAAAAGATGGCCTGGCGTTCGGCAGCTTTGGCCACTCTGACTACCAGGATTGGGAAAAACTCTTTCGCCTCAATGTCATCGGTCCGATGAAAATGTCCGAAGCATTCGTCGGTCACGTGGCGCGATCGGAGCAAAAAAAGATCGTGACGCTCACTAGCATGCTGGGTTCGGTAGCCATCAACCGCATCGGCAGTCTCTATGCCTACCGAGCGAGCAAAGCAGCCGTCAACGCGATGATGAAGTCGATGGCCATCGACCTCGCAAAATCGCATGGGATTGCCGCCACCGCATTACACCCCGGCTGGGTGCGTACCGATCTGGGCGGTCCAAGAGCCGACATCGATGCCGAGACGAGCGTCGCCGGCATGCGCAAGGTGATCGCTGCGCTGACCCTCGAGTCGGCTGGCCGTTTTTGGGTGTACGACGGCAGCGAACTGCCGTGGTAACACGCGCCTAGAAATACATCGTCGACATGGTCTTACGGCTCGGATCGTAGGCGGAGTAGGTCTTGCCTACGGTCGCCGGATCACCCAGGGCCTGTACCGCAAGATCGGCCAAATCGGTTCGTCCGATGAAGCTGAAGGCTTCGGGGTCTTCTGCCAGCACGGCCGTGCCGGTCGTCGGCACATCACCGAGCCCGCCCGGGCGAATAATGGTGTAGTCGAGACCGCTTGCGCGCAGATGATCTTCGGCTTGCGTCTTCAGCGCGATCACTTCTGCCAAAAACCGTTTTGAAAAACCGGGCGCCGCTTCGGCCGAGTTGCCTGCGCCGATGACGGTTATGAACACGAAGCGTTTGACCCCTGCAGCCTTCGTCGCGTCTATGACATTACGATTACCGACGAAATCCGGCCGCTTGTGTTTTTCGCCACGCGCGGTGCCGAGCGTGGAGATCACGGCTGCAAAATTTCCCGAGGCGACGGCCGCGTTAACTTGATCGGCGTCGAGCGCGTCGGCCACTACCGTATTGACACCTAATTTTTGGAGTTCGCTCGTGTTCGACGTGCTGCGTACGGCGACGGTGACCGACTCTCCGCGTTCGCGAAGCTTGCGGACGATCTCGAGGCCTGTTCCGCGCGTACCGCCGAAGATGAGGACCGGGCCGCCGGGCGAGACGTAGTTGGCCGCTGCGCGAATATTGACGGCTTCATGCGAGGAGCCGCTTAGCCAAAAGAAATAAGCCAGCACGAACAACACGAGGGCGAGCACTAGCCCGCCGATTGCTTTGAGTATGCCGAGCAGCAACTTCTTCATGGCCGTTTCTCCCGATCAGCGAGCGCCTGGAGGCGCATAGGTTTCGATCCACTCTCTGACCGTCTTGTACCAGAAGAGGGAGTTCTGTGGCTTCAGAATCCAATGGTTCTCGTCCGGGTAGTAGACAAACTTTGAAGGGACACCCCGCTTTTGCAGGGTGTTGAATAACTCGATGCCCTGATTGACGGGGACTCGCATGTCGAGTTGTCCATGAATCACGAGCGTGGGCGTCGCAAAGTTTCCGGCAGCGGTATGCGGAGAGTACCGCGCGAACTCTTCGGGGCGCTCCCAGAACTCAAAGAATCGATCACGCTCTGCGCCGTAGTCCGCACCGATTTGGGTGAAGTTGTTGTACACCGCGGCATGGGCGATCAGCGCTTTGAAAGGATGGGCCCGACCGAGCAGCGTGCTCGCGAGGAAGCCGCCGTAGCTGCCTCCGCCAGCAACCATCCGATCCGCATCGACGTAGGGTTTGGCGGCCAGCCACTCCGCAGCCTTGATCGTGTCTTCGTAAGGCTTGGTGATGCGATCGGGGTTGATGGCATCGGTAAAGGCTTGGCCAAAGCCGCTCGAGCCATGGAAATTATGCCAAGTGACGATGTAGCCCCAGTTCGCAAACACCTGCGCATTCCAGCGCCACTGAATGGCATCCTGAATACCGTTATGCGGCCCGCCGTGCAGCAGCATGAACACCGGATATTTTTTTGAGGAATCGAAGTTCGGGGGATAGACCACCCACATCTGGATCGGTGCGCCACCCGAACCGGCATAGGTCACGTTCTCCACGCGACCTTGGCTCGTTGCAGCGAGCGTGGAGTCGTTGAAGTTCGAGAGCGGCGTTGCGGCCCCGTTGCCCAGATCGAGGCGGACCAGCGTCGGCGGCTCGCTGAACGACTGGCGGAGTGCAATAGCGGCCGACCGTTTGCCGCTTGCGGCAGACACTGCGAGATTGCTGAAGCTGCTGGATCCGGTAATGGCTTTGGGTTTTCCCGGCGTAGCAAGGTCGAATCGATAGACGCGATTGGTGGCCGCATCGTCGATCGCGCTGAAGATCGCCTTCGAGTCTGCGCGCCAGATCGGCCCCGTTATCGTTCGATCAAAATCGACGGATAAATCACGACGCTCGTTGGTTGCACGGTCAATCAACAGAAGTTTCGCTCGATCAGCGTAGAAACCCGGAATGGCTTGTGCGGTGTAAGCAAGCCACTTGCCATCGGGACTGTAGACGGGGGAGCGATCATCCGCCCGGTTCGCTTCAGTGAGGTTGCGCGGTGGTTTGCAGCCGCAGGCATCGAGCGCGATCAAATCGTAATTGGAGTCGATACCCGTCTTATCGACATCCGTTGAGAAGCTGATCTCCAGGCCATCTGGCGAAATATCGTACGTTGAGTCGGAGTACTCCGACTTCGGCAGATGAAAGCCCGACTGCCGAGTGATGGCGACGGGTTCACCGCCTGCTCGATCAATCGAGAACAGATGAGGTTCACGGTCATCCAGAAATCTGTCCCAGTAAGAAATGGGCGCTCGATCCCAGACTTGCGCCGACATCTTGCTCTTCTCGCGCTCCTTGAGACGCTTGCCTTGGTCTTCCCAGCGAACGAGGTCGAGCCAGATCGGCGAGACGAAAGCGATTTTTTTCCCGTCATGAAACCATTTGGGGGCGTTGGCGCCCGTCGGCACATTGGTCAACCGTTGAGCTTCACCTCCATCGACCGGGATGAGATAGATCTGCGTGGCTTCGTCGTCACCCCGCTTCGAGATAAACGCGATCATTGATCCGTCGGGGCTAAATCTCGGCGAGGAATCGGTGGCGCGATCGCTGGTTAGTCGACGCGAGGTTCGGCCATCCGTTGAGAACAACCAGAGATCCGTCGAGCCTTTGTTTTCTTTGATGTCGAACTGGGTGACCGTCACCACGGCCAAGCGTCCATCCGGAGAAATATCCGCATCGCCAAGCCGAACCAGCGACCACATCCGTTCTGCAGAGAGGCTCTCCGTAGCGGCGGGTTGGGCGAGGGCGGGCACCACGACCGAGACAGGCGCGAAAAGCACGAGTAGCCGAAGGGCGAATTTCCGGAGGTAAACAGTCTTCATGGAAGATTCCCTGGTTGATCTATGGCCTAAAGGCTAAGTCATTGCCCGTGCTACGGCTACCGGTCGTCAGTAAGCGGGTGGGTCGGGCATACTGGCGTCCTATGTCTACCTTGGGTGAAGGCAGAATCGTCGTCGGTACCGCCCGCGGTGAGCGCGGCGATGCGATCGACCTCGTGCGTCGCTGGTTCGACGCGATGGCGTCTGGAGACCTCGACTCGGCATCCCGTCTCATGGCTCCGGGCCAGCGCATCACGATTTCGGGTGGGCACAGATTCTCAACGCTGGGCGAGTTCTCAGCCTTCGTCTCCGATCGCTATCGCGAAGCTCGCAAGCAGTGCGACAGCTTCGAAGCCTGTGAGGCAGTCGGCGGGTTCGCGGTTTATGTGCGCGGCGAAATGAGCGGCGCATGGAAAGACGGAAAGAACTTCGCGCGCGTCCGCTGGTGCGATCGATTTCTGGTTCAGGCGGGCGCCATCATCGAAATCGAGACCTTCAGCGATCTGGCAGAGGCTCGAGCAGCAGGGCTTAACCTATGACCACTCAAGTTCTCGATCGTTACATCGCTTTGGCATTGCAAATCGATTGCGATGGTGTTCACCCCGATCACAATCGAGAGGCTGCCGCGGCGCGGATGGCCGCATCATTGAGTCGTATCGATCAAGCCATTGCGGGCGCAAAGCGCTGGATTGGAGCAGACCTCAAGCTCATCGTATTACCGGAATATATTTTGTCCGGACCGCCATGGGGCGAAACCATTCCTGAATGGGCGGCGAAGGGTGCGCTGACCCCCGAAGGCCCGGAGTACGAGCGTCTGGCAGCCATCTCACAGAAACACGGCATTTTCCTTGCCGGCAACGGCTACGAGACCGATAAGAACTTTCCGGGAATTTATTTTCAGGCGTGCTGGGTGTTCGACCCCTCGGGAAATCGGGTACTCACCTATCGACGACTCATTTCCATCTTCGCGCCGACACCACACGATGTCTGGGACAAATATCTCGATCTCTACGGCATTGAAGGCGTATTTCCGATTGCCCACACCGCCATCGGAAAACTTGCCGCGATCGCCTCCGAAGAAATTCTTTATCCGGAAGTTGCCCGAGCTCACGCCATTCGCGGCGCTGAAGTGTTTCTGCACTCCACGAGCGAAGTCGCCTCGCCGAATCTCACCATCAAACAAATCGCCCGACGTGCGAGAGCGTTGGAGAATCTCGCTTACGTCGTCTCGGCCAATACGGCGGCATTGCTCGGTATCGACGTGCCGGTCGACTCCAGCAACGGCTGCTCCGATCTCATCGATTATCACGGCAATCAAATGGTCGTCGCCGGTGCCGGGAACTCCTCCGTCGCTTCCGGTTTTCTCGATATGGCAGGGTTGCGGTCATACCGCCGACGGCCCGCGATGGCGAACATGCTGTCGCGTCAGGCACTCGAGATGTTTGCCGACTCGTTTGCCAACGCCGATCTTCGCCGACGCAACGGACTATTGCAGGGTGGCAAGCTCGTGATTCCCGATCGGGCGTACTTCCAGCAGCGGCAGGCCGATGCCATCGCCCGCATGGCTGAGCGCGGCGTCATTTAGTCGTATTGGAAGGCCTGCGGGCCCATGCCTAGACGCGCCATACACGATCAATACGGAGAACCACGCCAGGTTCTTCGCCTCCTCGAGGTGCCCGCCGAACAACCGAGTCCGGATGAGGTCGTCATCAAAATGGAGGCGGCAGCGATGCATATCGCTGACCTTCGCACCATGTCGGGCGCAGAGGGGTTTCGTTATCCGTTGCCGCGAACGCCAGGATATGAGGGTATCGGCCGTGTCGTACGGGTCGGGCACGGAGTCACTTCAGTACGTGTGGGCGACCGAGTATTTCCCGCCTTGGGTAGCGGAACGTTCCGAGAAGAAGTGCGCTGTCTCGCCGACGCCTGCATGCCCGCGCCGGAAGGTGATGCGCGCCAGCTGAGTCTGTTGACCGTGAATGGACCCACGGCGTGGGTGCTGCTCGAAGATTTCGCCAAACTCCAAGCCGGCGACTGGTTAATTCAGAATGCCGCAAATTCGAGTTGCGGCCGTTATGTCATCCAACTCGCTCATCGACGCCGCCTGCGAACAATCAACATCGTCCGTCGTCCTGAAATGATCGATGAGCTGAAATCTTTGGGCGCCGACATCGTGTTGCTGGATGGCCCCGACCTCGCTGTTCGGGTCAGGGAGGCCGTCGGCCCTACAGCCATTCGCTTAGGGCTCGATGCCGTTGCCGGATCGGCCACACAGCGACTCGCCGAGTGCCTTGCCCCCGATTCGCCGCTGGTGTGTTACGGAGCAATGAGCGGGAAGCTCTGCGAGATCGATTTTTATCTGATGTTCAGACAGAACATTGCGCTTCAGGGCATCAGCTTCGTTCGACAACTTCGACAGCGAACGACCGAGCAAGTTCGAGAGATTTACGCAGAGCTGGCCGCGCTGATCGCTGAAGGAACGCTCGAGGCGCGAATCGCGGGTGTGTTTCCGTTAGAGCGTATTCTCGATGCCTGCGATCAAGCAGCAATGACAGGCAGCGATCGAGACGGGAAAGTCATCATCACTTTTGCAGAGTGATTACTCGTCTCATCGACCACAGCACGATCAACAGTAGCGGCAGGGTGACGAGATTGAGCGTTTCCCAGCCGAGCGTCTCGATGGCTGCCCCCGCCGATAGCGAAGCGAGCGCCTGAGAGCCGAATACCATGAAGTCGTTGAATCCTTGTGCACGGAATCTCTCGGACTCCGAATAAGTTGAGGCGAGCAGGGTGGTGGCACCGACGAACAGAAGATTCCAGCCGACTCCCAATAGCAGCAAGGCCGAGAAGTAGTGCAGAAAGTGCTTGCCGATGAAGGCGCAAATGACGACGCAGAGCACATTGATGGCGACGCCGGCGAGCATCATTCCGCGAATACCCATCTTCGAAACAAACCATGGTGTCGCCAGAGAGGGCAGGTACATGCCGAGTAGATGTGCGGTGATGACAGCGGTGGTCTCGCCCGTCGAGTAGCCGTCGTGCACATGCATGCTGAGCGGCGTCGCCGTCATGATGAAACTCATCACGGCATACGACGACAAGCCAGCGAGCACCGCGACCCGAAACCGCGGATCACGAAGCAGATCGGCAACGCTTCGAGACTCGCCGACGGTTTCGGTGCGCCGGGTCGGCGGTATGGACGGTAATCGGGTCAATACCGCTGCAGCGCACAAACACAACCCGGCAAGCACGACGAACGAGGTGGTGTATTGAGGCCAATCGCGGAGCTCGCTGACCGCACCGCCCAAGGTGGGTCCCACGAACGCCGCTACCAGCGTACCGATCATCACGGTCGACGTCGCACGCCCAGCCTGCGCGCGATCGACGAATTCGATGGCTGCAAAACGGTATTGCTGCACGAAAGCCATGTTGCTGCCGATCAGCAACCCCGAGAGACAAAACAGGCCAAACTCTCGTTGAAGAATGGAATAAGCGCAGAGCAAAGCGGCAAGCGCTGCCATCACTGCGCTGCCGATGAAGGCAGGCTTGCGTCCAATCCGCTGCATCAGTAGCGCCGCGGGCATGGACATGACCGCTAATCCGACGATGGACATCGAGAGCGGCAGCGTCGCGAGCGCGGGAGTGGGGGCCATCTCGGTGCCGACGATTCCGCCGAACGTCACGAGGGTAATGCTGCTGCAAGCCGCAAAAGATTGTGCGAGCGTGAGAGTCCAGACATGACGCATGACGGGCGCAGTATATCTCTTGGCTGCGCCTCAGTTATGCTGCGCTCAAATGAGCACGATTTCTGCATCCGAATACGTCCAGCGCATCCTCGATGCGAAGGTCTACGATGTAGCCATCGAATCTCCGCTCGAGATAGCGGGTCGATTATCGCGTCGTCTTGGCAACGACATCTTTCTCAAGCGCGAAGATCTGCAGCCGGTGTTCTCGTTCAAGTTACGGGGCGCGTATAACAAGATCTCGCGACTCCCCGACAACGTTGCCTCGAGGGGGGTTATCTGTGCCTCGGCGGGTAATCACGCGCAGGGTGTTGCGCTCGCCGCAACTCGACGTCATATCCCCTCGGTCATCGTCATGCCGGTGACGACGCCTCAAATCAAAGTTCAGGCGGTCATCGACTTGGGCGGCGAAGTGGTTTTGCATGGTGATGACTACGACTCCGCTTATGAGCACTCTCTCAAGCTCGCTAAAGAACGAGATCTCGTGTTCGTTCACCCCTTCGATGATCCAGACGTGATCTCGGGCCAAGGCACCATCGGTGTCGAAATATCCCGTCAGACCGGCGGCGCGATCGACGCGGTGTTCGTGCCTGTGGGCGGTGGCGGACTCATTGCGGGCATAGCTACTTTTTTGAAGCATGCGCATCCCGGCATTCGGATCATCGGCGTGAATGCCACAGATTCGACGGCGATGCACGATTCACTTCAGGCTGGCAAGCGTTTGACGCTATCGCGCGTGGGCATTTTCGCGGATGGCGTTGCGGTGCGTAGAGTCGGCGACGAAACCCTCCGTCTCACGAGTGCGTTCGTCGATGAAATGCTCCTCGTCGATACCGATGAAATCTGCGCAGGAATTCAGGATATCTTCGAAGACACCCGGTCCATCGTCGAGCCTGCGGGTGCGCTCGCCGTGGCAGCCATCAAAAAATACATCGCGCGTGAGGGCTGTACAGGCAAGCGTCTTGTCGCCATCAACTGCGGTGCCAACATGAACTTCGATCGCTTGCGACACGTGGCAGAGCGAGCCGAAATCGGTGCAAAGCGTGAGGCGTTGCTGGCCGTCGAGATTCCGGAGCGACCCGGAAGCTTTCTTCAGTTGTGCCGAGCGCTCGGTCGTCGCAGCGTAACTGAGTTCAACTACCGTTACGAAAAGCCCGGTGTCGCGCATATCTTCCTGGGGTTCGGCATGTCGGGTGATGGCGATGAGCGTTCGTTCATGATCAAGACACTGACCGACGCGGGTTATGTCGTCACGGACATGACAGATAACGAGCTGGCAAAGCTGCACGTTCGCTACACGATCGGCGGACACGCGACCATCGTCGACGAACGACTCTTCAGATTCGAGTTTCCGGAACGACCGGGTGCGTTGCTGCGTTTTCTCGAGGCTGTGGGTTCACGCTGGAACATCACTTTGTTCCACTACCGAAATCACGGCTCGGATGCCGGTCGCGTGATGGCGGGTATTCAAGTGCCAAATGACACGCGAGAAGAGTTCCTCGCGCATCTGGCGGAACTGCAATATCCGTGGATCGACGAAAGCGCCAACCCAGCCTACCGTTTATTCTTGGGTCATTGAGGTCGGTATGCAGTGCTACCAAGCGGTCGTGCCCCCGCGCGAGGAGACGGTTACCGTCAGAGGATTGAGTCACCGCGTGGTGCATTGGGGAGAAGAAGGCTCTTCCCCCGTATTTCTGCTCCACGGTTTCCAAGACTGCTCAGACACCTTCCAGTTTCTCGTCGATGCGCTGCCCCGCAGTTATCACTTCATTGCCCCCGATTGGCGAGGATTTGGCGGTAGCGAACGTAATGATGCGCCTTATTGGTTTCAGGACTATCTCGCCGACCTCGAGGGCTTGCTCGATCATTATTCGATCAATCATGCGACGCTCGTCGGGCACAGCATGGGCGGGCACATCGCAAGTCTTTATTCCGGGGTACGTCCGACCCGCGCTCGTCGAATCGCGTCGCTCGAAGGATTTGGCTTGCCGCGTGTCGATGCATCGGCTGCGCCGGAAAGGCTGTCGCGGTGGCTAGATGAAATCAGAGCAGGTATTCGCGAAACCCATTACGACTCGTGGGAGCGTCTCGCCAAAGTATTGCAGCACCGTAACCCGAGACTGACCGACGAACGAGCGGCGTTCATTGCGCGATCCTGGACGCGCCCGGTCGCGGAGGGTGGGTTCATTCTGCGCTTCGATCCGTGGCACCGACTCGTCAATCCGGTGTTGTATCGCCGCGAAGAAGCGGAAGCCTGCTGGCGACGCATCGAGGCTCCGACCTTGGTCTTGCTGGCGGGAGACTCCGAGTACCGAAAGCGTCTCGGTACGCACGATGGCAGCGAGGAATTGGAGCGCTTCAAAACCTGCTTTTCGAAACTCGAGGTTCATGATTTTCCGAGTCTCGGGCACATGATGCATCACGAAGATCCGGTGGCGGTCGCGACCGTACTGGCGGACTGGTTACATCGGCAAGGGTGACGACGGTTACATCGTCCTGTCAAAATAAAACACCGATGAGTCCGGATACCCTTCAACACGATCACTCGAAATCTCTGGATACCGCCGCGCGCTGGGCCGGATTCCTCGGCTTGCTGCCCTTTGTGCTCGCGTTGTTGTTGGCTACCGCCGGAGCTGATAGTGGGCTGGCGCCTCTCGGCGTACAAATCGCGATCACCTGGGGTGCCGTTATTCTCAGCTTCATTGCCGCGGTCCATTGGGGCTACGCCCTGGCCGGACGGCTACCGTGGTCGATGGGTACCGTCGTCAGTGCAACGCTGCCGTCCGTCGTAGGTGCCGCAGCCGTACTTCTCGGTGGGGAAAAAGGCATTGCACTGCTCGTCGCAGGGTTCGGATTATTTTGGTTGTTCGAGCACCAAGCGCTCGCTTCCGAGCTGCCTTCCGATTACCTTGAGCTGCGTCGGATGCTGACCATCGGCGTCTGTACTTTGCTGGTGCTGACCGCCTTCGCAGGCTCAGGAGCTCATTCGTGATCCTAGAAGATTTCACCGAAGGCAAATGGCTCCGGCCCCTGACCGTCGTCGGCTTCATCGCAGTGCTGGTGTTGCTGGCGTTCCAGGTACTGCAGCCTTTCATCGTTCCGGTGATCTGGGCGGCGATTCTTGCTTATGTCACTTGGCCTGTGCACGAGCGGCTCGTTCGGTTGTGTAACGGACAACGAGTAGTGGCAGCACTCAGCATGACGATTCTGCTTAGCGCCGCCATCATCTTGCCAATTTTTTGGTTCGCCTTACTCATCAAGGCCGAGGCCTTGCCGTTTTACCGTGAGATCGTTCCGCTCCTCTCAAAACTTCAAGTACCGGAGTTCATTGCGGAGATTCCGCTCCTCGGCCCGCGCCTGCAGGAGATTCTTGCGCAAGTCGCGCGAGACCCGGGCGCTCTCGATGCCACGATTCGCCAATTCTTTGCTCAATCGTCCGGCGAGATCAGTACGATGCTCGGTGGTGTCGGACGTAATCTCGTCAAGCTCGTCATCGCAATGGTGTCGTTGTTCTTCATGTATCGAGATGGCGAGCATTTCGCCTCACAAGTGGGGCGCATGCTCGAGCAGTTTTTCGGCAAGGTGCGCGTGCAGCACTATCTCGAAGCCATTGGCAATACCGTCAAGGCCGTGGTGTACGGCATCGTGCTTGCGGCGCTCGCGCAGGGCACGCTGGCCGGTATCGGTTACTGGTTTGCAGGACTTCCGGTCCCGCTACTGCTCGGAATTCTCACCTTTCTCGTCGGGTTGGTTCCGTTCATCGTGCCCTTCATTTGGGGCTCGGCCAGCGTTTGGTTGTATCTGACCGGCGAAACCACCGCAGCGATCGGCCTCGCCATTTGGGGCCTCACGGCGGTGAGTTGGATCGACAACATCGTTCGCCCACTCGTGATCAGTGGTGCAACACGTATTCCGTTCCTGTTGGTGCTTTTCGGTGTGCTCGGTGGCTTGACCGCATTCGGACTCGTCGGGCTTTTCATTGGCCCGGTCATCCTCGCCGTACTGATGGCCATTTGGCGCGAATGGATCGCCGAGAAGCGATCACAGTCGATCATCGAAGATACGACTGCTCAATGAGCTAGATCGCTTGGTACAGCCTCATCCGCGCGATGAGCGCTTCGGCATCGTCATCGATCAACAGCATGTCGCGTACGCCCTGTCGCAAAAAACCCTCGCGATCAACATGATCGAGAAATTGGGAAAGCCGAGTATAGAAGCCATCGACATCAAGTAGAGCGCAGGGTTTTCCATGCAGACCCAGATGTCCCCAGGTCCAAACCTCGAAAAGTTCTTCGAGGGTCCCGACACCGCCAGGTAGCGCAATGAATCCGTCCGATAACTCAGCCATCAGCGCCTTTCGGTCATGCATCGTATCGACGACGCGAAGATCTTCCACCTGCCGATGGGCCACTTCGCGATCGAAGAGTGTTTGCGGGATGACGCCGATGACTTCGCCGCCGGCCGCGAGAACCGTATCTGCGATGATTCCCATCAGCCCGACTTTGCCACCACCATAGACGAGACCGATATTGGCTCGGACGAGTGCCTGGCCGAGCTGCTCGGCCGCCGTACGATAGCTTGGTCCGTTGCCGACGTTCGCCCCGCAGAACACACAAAGCTTTTTCAAACACATTTTCCTTTATCAAAGAATGCGACGAGCGCAGCACCCCAGCGACGCTCGCCCGAGTTCAAGGATATTTTATCTGTGCTAGGCACGGCCTCTGCCACCCGCGAGGTCGATGTGCGTAGCGGATCGACCTCCGATGCCGCGAGTGCGATGGGAAGTTTTGCGTGATGCACTGCCGACTGAAGCTTTTGACGCCACGGATAGGACGCTTGCGCCGCAAGCGCTCGCCGCCAGCACCCGTTCGATCGAAACAGTTCGAGTACGCGTTGTTGCAGGCGAGATGGATCGATCGCAGGCTCCTGCCGAAGGGCGGAGCGACTCTGTCGGTCGTACCAAGGCGAGAACAACGCCTGATCACGAACCATATGCCAGGCTTCCAGAAAGTGCCCACCAAACCAATCGGGCTCGATATGCGGCAGCCCGTGTTTGATGAACTCCCTTGATTTTTTTCCTTCGAGATCGGCGACGCCAATTATGGCGAGTGCGTTCACTAGTCGTTGATCACGCAATCCGAGCTCAAGACCAATCAGACCTCCGAAGCCAACACCCACCACATCAATACGAGTCAACTTCAGCGCGATGATCGCGCGCTTGACGATCGCAGCGTAGCCCGCAGTCGATGGTGATCGGGAATGGAGCAGATCGTCGGACTCCCCATGTCCCGGTAGTTCGATGGCGAAAACCGGACGCCGTCCAATGAAACCTTTGGCTATCGTTTTTAGGGTGTCGATCGATCCCAACGCATCATGAAGAAGGACAACAGGGCGACCACGACCGTCGATATTCTTGAGCAAGCGTAGTTGACCACCGGCTACTGAGACGTAATCGCGGACGAGTTGGCCGGGCAAGGTGGACGAAGCCGTAGGCTTAGGGGCTCTGGGCGGACGATGCGCAGCGATGTAATGACGGCAAAGCTCGAGCGTCTCTTCGAGATCGCCGCCGCGTTGGACAGTCACGCGACGGCTTGCGTTTTTTATTCTCGGCAGGTGAGTGGCAAGTACGTCGGTGGCATACGCCGTCACCAGCATGGGCGCACGCATTTTTTGCAGAGTACGGTCCGACTTCATGAGGAATGCGGCACGATAACCGACGCGGTAGTGATCTCCGGAGCGCATGAAGTCGAGTGAGGCGTCATGCAGCACTTCCGGCGACGGCACGCCATTGAAGAGTCGGTTTGAAAGACGCTTGGCGTACCAAGGAAAGAAGATCGCCTGCTCGCGCATCCGTGCCCACAGCCAAGTCAAATGCGAACCGTCCCAGGACGGTTTGAATGGCGGCAGATAATGCTGAACGATGTCTTTCTTTTCGGCCTCCGACATCATCACGTAGCCGTTGGCGACGGCGCATACGATGCGATCTGGATGAGCGGCGGCTATGGCTCCCGAAATCATTGCGCCAGTATGGAATCCGTAAACTGCGGCACGTCGGACGCCGAGTGCATCCATAAACTCGATGGCGGCATCGGCAAAATCGTCCATGGAAGCTGCGCTCACGCCGAGCGGATCGGATAAGCCGAAGCCGGGAGAGTCAGGCGCAAGGCAGGTGAAATACGATTTCCATCGCTCCATCGTCGCGAGCATGTCGCGCGAGGAGAGCGGTGACTGATGGAAAAGAATGACGAGTGGTCCCGAGCCGACGCGACGATAGTGCACCTGTCGCGCACCCCATCGCCCTGTGCTGATGGTCGCAAAATGACGGGTGATGACCGAGCCGGACATGAGACACTCCACGGGCGAATTCGCCGATGCACATTACCACTGCGCCATGAACCAATCGACCGATCCTGACGATCGGGTAGAAATGCGAGCCGCTCTCGCATACCCGGATTTCCGCCGGTTTGCTTTGGGACGCTTCGTCGCAACGATCGTCTGGCAAATGCTCGGAGTCGCTGTTGGATGGCAGGTGTACATGACGACCCGAGATCCGCTCGATCTCGGTCTCGTGGGGCTGGCTCAGTTTCTGCCGTTCTTCATTTTGGTACTGCCTTCGGGCCAGCTCGCGGATCGCACCGATCGTCGTACCGTCATGCTCATCGCTTACGTCGTCGACGCGGCCTGCATTGCTGTGCTGATCGCGTTCTCTCTCAGCGGAAGTCAGGACGTGGTCTGGGTATTCGTCGCGATGGCCTTGTTGGGCGCAGCGCGTGCGCTTTGGATGCCTGCCAGTCATGCCATGGTCGTCAATCTGGTTCCGACGAGCGTCTTTCCGTCGGCCGTCGCGCTCAATTCGATGCTGTTCGAAGTCGCCGTCATCGCAGGACCTGCGCTCGGTGGACTCGTCTACGCATTGGGTGAATCGCGACAACCACACTTCGGTGCACTGCTCGTATATGTCGTGACTCTGACTCTCATCGCTTTTGTCATCGTGCTTTTTACTGCGATCAAACCCAGGCCCGTGGTCCGGTCGGCAACACCTGCCACGTGGCGCGAATTGACGGAGGGGCTGCGTTTCGTTTTTCGCGAGCGGACTGTTCTGGGTGCGATCTCACTCGATCTTTTTGCGGTGCTTTTTGGCGGTGCGACAGCCTTACTCCCGATGTTTGCGGCAGACATTTTGAAAGTCGGGCCGGAAGGGCTCGGCATCCTGCGAACGGCACCCGGAATTGGCGCGGCAACCATGGCGATTTTGCTCGCACGACGACCGATTTCCCGTCATGCCGGTCCTTGGATGTTTGGTGGCGTCGCGATTTTCGGCATCGCGACCGTCGTCTTCGGACTCTCGACCTCGTTCTGGTTATCGGTTGCCGCACTCGTCTGTCTGGGTGCGGGCGATATGGTGTCGGTATTCGTTCGCCATCTTTTGGTCCAGCTCGAAACCCCGGACGAGATCCGGGGTCGGGTCAGCGCGGTGAGTGCAATGTTCATCGGCGCCTCTAATGAGCTCGGTGAGTTCGAATCGGGGCTTACGGCCAGTTGGTGGGGCGCTGTCCGTGCAGTGACGTACGGTGGTGTGGCCTGTCTCGTCGTGGTGGCGGCGTACCTCAAGCTTTTCCCCGAGTTGAGGCGCCTGGATCGGTTCCCCAAGCCGCAATAACGTCGGGGTCGGCTGTAAAGTTTCGCAAAGGATGCGAGTCCGGGAACCGTCCCGAGCGGCGACCGGTCAACCCGGGGTGGGGTGCGTGGCATACTCGCCTTAATCCTAGGGAGTCCCCGGAAATGCATTGCGGAGCTGCCCGTTTGTCGCTTCTGACCACTGCCGTGGCCCTAAGTCTCGGCGGCTGCATGAGCGCCCGAATCGAGGAGTCCCGCGAGTTGCCAACCCAAATTGCCTCAGGTGAGGTAGTAGTGATTTTGGCGAAACCCCAGATCGAGGGGACATCGGCTGAGGACGATTTCATGGACTGTGTCGGACGGGGACTCGCGAGTGGGCCGAAGGGCATTCAGGTTCATGACAACGATCGATTCGTCGATGACCTTTTCCCCTGGTTTGAGCCCGCCACAGCCCCCTCGCGACCCGAAGCCGTCACCCAGTTGCTGGCAAGGCCTGGGGTGAGCGAGCGTGTTGCCGCTTCGGGGGTTCGATATTTGGTTTGGCTCGATGGGGGGACCCGAAAAACCGATGGGGGTGGCAGCATCGCCTGCGGCGCTGCGCCGGGTGCGGCGGGCTGTATCGGCTTTGGTTGGTGGGAGAATGAGTCGAACTTCGAAGCCACGATTTGGGACCTGAAGCAGGCCAAGTCCGCTGGCAGCGTGGGTACGAACGTCTCAGGGACCTCGGCCATCGTGGGCGCCGTTGTGCCGCTGCCCTTCATCGCGCGCGTCGAAAATACCGCCTGCAATCGACTCGCCGATCAGTTGCAGAGTTTCTTCGTAGGCGGCGGTTGAGCGTTCTGAGATCCGACATGAAGACCAAAGTAATCGCACTGTCCATCGTGTTGTCGACCATCGTTCTCACTGGCTGCGAGACCATGCCCTCGATGCCTTCAACTCCGTCGACACCATCGACCGGATCATCGACCGGCTCGTCAGGCGGAATCATCATGGGCGGCGAGACGCGCGGTAGCAGCGGTACGGCCAGCGGTCCCGATGGCGGCACTTCCGGCAGCAGCAGTCGCAGTGGCAGCAGCGATTCCACCACCGTCGATCGTGGCGAGGCCGACGGCAGTGCGACCACTGCCGACGAGCGCAGCGGCGCGCTGGGCAAAAAGCTGGACGATTCTCTTGGCGAATTCGATAAGACGCTCTCGGAAGAGCAGCAGAAAACGGCTGCCGAACGCGATGCGCGTGCGGCGAATCGCTCGGCCACGGCATCGACGCAAGGTTCGGATGCCGGTATTGGTCGTCGTGAAGGCGATTTGCGATCCGAGCGCACCGGTCAATCCGGCAATGGTGGCGGCGATAAATCGAGCGGCGAAAATCAGGATCGTGGTGTGATCGCGGGCGCCGGTAGCGGAGCGCCCGATCGAAGCCGACCTTCGGGAGAGGACGACGATATTGTCGCTCGTCGTTTGCGCCGCGCCGCCGAGCAAGAGACTGATCCAGAGCTCAAAGAAAAACTTTGGAAGGAATACATGGAGTACAAGCGCAATGTTCAGGGTAAGGGCTGACATTCGCTCCGCATCCCGCACCTTGCGGATTTTTGCTTTGGCAGCGTCGACGCTGGCGCTTCTCAGCGGATGCGTCGTTAATGAAACGCGGCCGCTGCCCAAGCTCGAGGCTGTTCAAGCCAAGCAGCAGATTGCAGAAGCCGAACTCCTCGATATTGCCGTTCAGGCATTCGACGCCAATATTCCAGAGGCTCTCAAAGATAATGAAGAGGCGTTAGATAAGCAGCGTATCTACCCTGACGTTCGTAAAGCGGAGTCTCGACTCTTGGCATCGCGTCTCAAGACGACGCTCGAAACGAGTGGCCAATGGGGTGCGGTTCGAGTGGTTCCGGAGGGCGTCAAGTTCGTCGATGTGTTGGTGACGGGGAAAATTCTCGAGTCGACGGGCGGAAGTATCAAGCTGCTGATTCGTGCAGTCGATGCGAGTGGCCGCATCTGGATCACCGACAAAGCCTATGCCGGCGAAGCCGATCTCGGCTCCTACAAGACTGACGCGGCAATTCGGGCTCGCGACCCCTTCCAGAATGTTTACGTGCAGATCGCCAACGATCTGCTGGCGGCTCGCGAGCAATTGTCGGCTGCGGAGCGTCACGAGTTACGCAAAGTCGCTTCGCTGCGGTTTGCCGAAGATCTTGATCCACGTTCTTTCGGCGGTTATCTCGTCAAAGATAGCACTGGATTGATCAGGGTCGCCCGCCTTCCGGCTGAGAACGATCCCGCACTTTCACGCGTCGAAAAGATCCGCGAGCGTGATGCCGTCGTGATCGATACCCTCGACGGCTACAACGAGCAATTCTCGGAAGGATTATTCGACTCTTACGCGGCTTATCGCCGAACGAGTCGCGAGGCCATCGAGAAAGAAGACAAAGCGCGCGCCCAAGCGACGGCCCGAACCGTGCTCGGTGCGGCGGCGGTGCTCGCCAGTATTTTCGTTTCGAGTCAGTGCAGCTCCGCGGACTACAACTGCCAGCGTATTGAAGACGCCGTTCGTTATGGTGGGGGCATTGGCGGTGTGGCGGCAGTGATGTCCGGTATCAAGAAATTCGAAGACGCCAAATCGGCAGCTCAGGAAGTGAAAGAGCTTGCGCGCAGCTTCGAAAATGAAGCGGGTTCGCAGATCGTCGAGGTCGAAGGGCGTTCGCTCAAGCTCGTCGGTACCGCCGAAGAGCAGTATCGCGAGTGGCGTCGTTTGTTATCGGCCATTTACGCCGAAGAGATAGGGACCACTCCCGTCGCGCCTGCAACCGTGCCTGCCGGCTCCTGAGGTGTCGTGGCGACACTCTCAAAAGGGCAAAGGCTTCTAGATCGCTTCGTTCTGATCGATTCGCTGGGTAGTGGAGGTCAGGGCGAGGTTTGGCGCGTACTCGATGAGACGCGCTCAGTTCAGATCGCCCTGAAAATTTCCAAGACAAGCAGCTTGCTCGGATTGCGCACGCAGTACGCGCTTGCGCATCAAGGCGCGGGGAAGGGCGTCCTCGAATATTTTGAGCCGATTGCCGACGCACACTATGCCGTGCTGCCGATGGAGCTCGTTTCTGCAGATGCTAGATCCTTGCGAGCCAAGTCGTGGACGCAAATTCTCGGTGTACTGCGAGAAGTGGCTGAAGCGCTCGCAGGGCTACATGACCGCGGTATCGTTCATCGAGATCTCAAGCCGTCCAACATATTGATTGGCTTTGACGGTCGCGCACGTTTGGCCGATTTCGGCATCGCCGCGAGGATTGGCGAATCCTCTTCGTCAGTTGTGGGGTCGCCGTTTTCCGCAAGCCCGCAGCAACTCGCCGGTAAGCCTGCATCGGAAGCAGATGACCTATTCGGCTTCGGTGCGCTCGCCTATGAACTGCTCGGGGGATACCCCCCAAACTTCCCCGACTCCGAACGAGCCTTCGCGGGGTTGCCGCCCCCGCAACTCGTCACGTCGGTGGCAACGCCCGCAGGGCTCATAGATCTCGTCATGCAGTTCCTGAATGGTGACCCGGAGTCCCGCCCCAAAAATCTACGCGCTGTCGCATCGATGCTCGGTTCGTTCGAATCGAAGCGCCTGACGCCCGTCGTCGCAGCAAAAGTGATACGGCCAGAGGACATTAAAGCGGAGCAGATCGGCACATCGAGCGACCGCAAACCGTCGATCGGCGCATGGATTGGTCTTGCGACGCTGGTCATCGCACTCGTCGCCGTGTTTTTGATCTTGCCCGCATTCGTGACTCCGCCCGCCAAACCAACGATCGTCGCGAACCCCTCAAGTCCCACCACATCCACAAGACCTGCCGCTCAAACCGATCCCGATGTGATCGCCCGTTTCGAAGGCGAGGATGCCAAGTTCCGTACTCTGCTCGAAGAGCTGGAGACACAGGGTGCCGGTGTTTGGGGTGGAGCCGCATTTGCAGCAGCCAAATCTTTGGGCGCACTGGCGCTGGAGGCTGAGGCCGTGCGGGACTATGCCTTGGCACTCGATCGCATCGGTGTCGCTAATCAACGTCTCGCACGAATTGCCGATGAGCGACCGCAAATTCTCGCGCAGCAGCTGCGCGAGGGTGACGCGGCACTCGGTCTGGGTCGACTCGAAGTCGCAAGGCAGGCGTATCAGCTTGCACAGCGTATCGATCCGACGAGTGAGGACGCAGGTAAAGGACTCGCTCGCGTGGTCGCTCTTGGCCCGGTACTGCCTGCACTGGTCGAAGCCGAAACGGCCTCATTGACCCTCGATCATCTACGGGCACTGACGCGCTACGAAGAGGTACTTCGTGCGGACCCGATGAATCGAGTGGCGCGCGACGGTATTGCCCGAGCCAAAGCGGCCATCGGATCGGATCGTTATGCTCGAGAGATTGGCGATGCGCTGATCGCCCTTCGCGCGGGAAGAAACCAGGAGGCACGCGCGGCGCTGACACGCGCGTCGACCCTGCGTCCGGGTGCCGCCGAAATTGCCCAGATCTTGGCTCAGATCGAAGCGGCAGGGGAGCGACGTGATCTCGATTTGGTTCGTGCCGAACTACTCGCGCTTGAGAAAGCAGAAAACTGGAGCGCCGCCTTGCTGCGCTACGACGCGCTACTCGTTCGCGACGCCACCCTAAAATTTGCACGCGATGGACGTGTACGCGTGGCACCTCGCGCCGAGCTCTCGCGCCGTGTCGAGGCGCTTCTCAGTAGTCCGTCCCGTCTGTCTGCGCCGGAAGTGCGTCGTGAAGCCGAGCGGTTGCTTTCGCAAGCGGCTGCCGTCATCGACGATGCTCCCGTACTCCGGGGACAAAGCGATCGCCTCCGCGAGGGGCTACGCCTCTATGAAAAGCCCGTCTTAGCCATTCTCGAATCAGACGGTTTGACGCTGGTCAGCGTTCAGCGCATCGGAAACTTCGGTGTATTCACGAGGCGAGAGTTGTCGCTCAAGCCGGGCCGTTACGTCGCGATCGGTAGTCGAGCGGGATATCGTGACGTGCGGCAAGAGTTCATCGTGACGCCCACCTCGACCAATATCGTCATCTCGATCCGATGCACGGAGACGATCTCGTGATCCGTGTTCACGAACCGACAGGTGACCGCGAACTTGCATTGCCGTGTCGTATTGGGGGAAGCCAAGGCGACGATGTCATCGTGCCCGGTCCCGGATCCGGATTCGTCTCGATCGACATCGTCGAGGGTCAACTCGGCATCGTCGATTCGGGCGGACGCGTACTTCTCAACGGCGCTCCGGTTCGATTTTCAGAATTCGTACTGTTGCAGTGCGGCGATGTACTGGCTTTGGGAGAGACGCGCGTCGTCATCCAGGCAGGCTCGACGCTCGATGTTCGTCACCTTCAAGGTAACGAAACCATTGCGCCACTTGAAGCGCCAGACGAGCAAACGCTCAATGACGTCTCGAGTGACGGACGCGTCATCGCCGCGAACTTGTCGATCGACAACGATGCCGACCATCCAGCCAAAGATAAGGCGGGTCCTGAGCGCATACCTTTTGGCAAATGGACCATTGCTGCTGCAATCATCGGCCTCGCCTTATTTGTGTGGTTCGCAGTTCAACTCGGAAGACTCGAGCCCGTCAGGGTGACGGTGACGCCAGCAGAAGCCGATGTGTCTGGCTCAGGATTCGGTTGGCGATCGGCGGCCACGCTCTTGCTGCTTCCCGGTGAACGAAAGGTAACGGCCAAGTTGCAGGGCTACGAGCCGATCGAAAAAACGATTACCGTGCGTCCTGATGAATCGATCTCCCTTGATCTGCGGCTTGTAGAGAAACCGGGGATTATCGAGATCGATACTCAGCGCGTTGCCGCACGAGTGTTCGTCGATGGTGCCGAAGTCGGACGTGCACCAGGTTCCGTGCAGAGCATGAGCGGAGGTCGGACGATTACGCTTCGAGCGGATCGGCACCTCGATTATGTCGCTCAACTCAAGGTTGAGGGTCGCGGCGTTCGACAGCCATTGAGCGTCACTCTACAGCCTTCCTGGGGCGCGCTCGAAGTCAGTGCAACCACCCCGAACGCGAAGCTCGTGGTGGGTGAGGGTGATGCCGTCACTTTGCCGACGAAAATCAATCTTCCCGCTGGTTTACATCGACTGACGATCTCTGCAGAGGGAGCAAAGACTTGGCAAAGCGCCGTATTGCTCAAGGCCGGACAGACTGAGCGGATCGGTCCAGTCGAGCTCGGCGCACCCGATGCGCGGTTACGCGTGACCTCTCGGCCCTCGGGTGCCGACGTGACGGTAGGTGGGGTGTTTCGCGGCAGAACACCGATGACTGTCGCGCTGCCAGCAGGCACCCATCATGACATCAGTGTTTCGCTGCAAGGTTATGAGCCGACGCAGAGACGACTATTTGCCGAATCAAACAGAGACCTTGCACTACCCGTAACGTTACAAGCAGTGCCCGTTCGCCTCACCGTCCAGGGCGACCCTGCCGACTCGGAAGTCCTCATCGAAGGAATTGTCCGTGGGAAGACGCCACTGACGCTCGAGTTACCAGCCCGGCGCCATACGCTAGAGCTTCGGAAGGCGGGATTGCAAAACGAGCGTCTCGATGTCGACTTGTCTGCAGCGGTCGAGCGCACTGTCGAATACAAACTGGTTCCGATCGGCAGGGCGAAAGACTGGAAGCCACCTCCACCGGCGATGCGCGCGCAGACGGGCACCTTGCTTCGCCTCATCGAGGGCGGTTCCTTCGTCATGGGTAGCGAACGAAGAGAACAGGGTAGGCGGGCAAATGAGTTTCCACGACGCGTGACGCTATCGCGACACTTCTATTTGGGCACTCGTGAAGTGACGAACGGTGAGTTCCGCCGCTTCAAGGCGGCGCATTCATCCGGGTTCGTCGGCAAGCGAACGCTCGATCTTGATACGCAGCCTGTCAGTAATGTGAGCTGGAGCGATGCCGTGCAGTACTGCAATTGGTTGTCGACTCAGGAAGCGCTGCCGCTCGCTTACGAACAAAAAAATGGGGCTTGGGTTTTGGTGCGGCCTGCGACGACCGGATATCGATTGCCGACCGAGGCCGAGTGGGAGTTTGTCGCGCGCCACCCTGGACAAGGTGCGCGCACTCAGCGGTACGAATGGGGCGATGCGTTGCCGCCGCCTGCCGGAGCCGGCAATCTTCCGGGCCAGGAAGCCGTTACCGAGATGACGAAAGTGCTTGAAGGATGGTCCGATGATTATGTCGTCGTGGCTCCGCCCGCCAAGTTCCGCGCAAATGCTTTTGGAATCTTTGATATGACGGGCAACGTCTCGGAATGGATGCACGATGCCTATGTGTCGTTCGAAGTCAATGCGGGGGGCACCGACCCTACGGGTCCGAATGGCGCAACGGGTGCACGCAAAGTGATCAAGGGGAGCAACTGGAGAACCACGGTGTTTGCCGATCTTCGCGCCGCCTGGCGTGAGGGGGCGGACTCACCGTCGCAGGATGTGGGATTCCGAGTCGCCCGTTACGCAGAGTGAGGAACTCATGTCGACCCATCAACGTACTTGGCGAATGATCGTACTGACAGCGACGGCTGCCCTGGTGTGCTGGGGAGCCTCCGTCGTGATGTTGCGTGCCGTGGCTCAGGATCGCGAACCTCCGGATACGAACGAAGCCGAGGAAGTTCAGCGACGAGCTGCGCCGCCTAAAAACTCCGAAGAAGAATCGCCAGAGTTTCGCGATTCCGCCGACAACAACATCAGCCTTCCGGTAGACATCTGACTATGAAAAAAAAATCCAATAGTGAATTTCTTTTCACGGCCGTCGCACTGCTCATTTCGATTGTCATCGTGCATACGGTTTACGTGCTGCACGTGAGGCCCGTTGCCGAAGCCACCCTGCAAGCGGACCGCGAACGCATGCAGGCGGATCCTAATTATGTTCCGCAGCGATCCCTCGAAGTAGTTCTCAAAGACTACGAGCAGGAAACCGAGATCATCCTGATGCTGTGGGCGATGGCGATCATGGCGTACATGGCAAGAGCGAATCGGCGAGAGCAAGAAGCGCTAGATGCCGATCTACTTCGCCTACCCGACGGCATGAAAATTATGCCTGAAGATACTCGTGAGTATGCGCGGCAGATCGAAAACCTTCCGCCCGAGACGCAAGGACTCCTTGCACCGCGTGCGCTGCTCGGCGCACTCGCGCGATTTGGAGCAACGCGTAACGTTCAAGATGCCTCGACCGTCGCCCACGGCATTTGTCAGACGGAAGCGGATCGCCTCGACTCCGAGCTCTCGATGCTGCGCTATATCGCATGGGCGATTCCTGCCATCGGATTCATTGGCACGGTCCGTGGTATCGGCGATGCTCTGTCGCAAGCGCATAAGGCGGTCACCGGCGATATCTCCGGAGTGACGGAAGGGCTAGGCGTAGCGTTCAACTCAACGCTGATCGCGCTGCTTCTCTCCATTTTGCTGATGTTTCTGATGCAACAACTCCAACGAGTACAGGAACGACGTGTACTCGATACGGAGACCTGGCTCGATCAAAAAGTCATCAGAAATCTGCAGGCGCGTGGCTGATGACACTCGGGGTCTACTTGAATGATGCAGGGCTCGCGGTGGCCGGCACAGACTTGCCGGTCGTCGTCTCGCCTTCGATCATTCATGCGGATCCCGCGCAACCCCAGACATTCGGCACACTTGCGTTGAACTCAGCGCGGTTGACGCCGCGATTGGTCAGTACCGAGCATTGGAGTGTCCTCGCACGACTGGGTACGGATGCGCCCTCGGCCACTCGGACGATCATTCGCGCGGAGCTCCGAAATCGACTCAATGTGAGTCCCCAAAAAACTCCCGTTCAATGCGCAGTGCCAGCTGTCCTGAGTACCGAAGCGCTGGGCACTGTGCTCGCGCTGATGAGACTCGATGGCATGGAAGTCGCGAGCTTCCACGATGCTGCAGCACTCAACGTCGCAAGCGTCGGGCTCGAGGGGGTCACGCTCGTTCTCGAGATGGGCCTCGGTCATGTCTCAGCAACGCGGGTCGAGACGGAAAAAGTCGAGACCGACAAAGTCGAGACCGATAGAAAAGTTCGTCGGCGGGCATCTGCGACTTGGCAGGGATACGGGCTGCTGGCACTTCAGCAGCGTTGGTTGCGGCTGATCGCTGAAGCGATGGTGCTGCAGACTCGGTTCGATCCTCTGCACGATGGCCTGAGTGAGCAACGACTGTACGATCAGCTCGAGCGGACATATTCCGCGGCAACGTTCTTGGGGTCGGCGAGCATCGAGCTACCGACGCCGCAAGGCGCTCTCCACATCATTTTGACTCGGGACCAGTTTGCAGACGCCGCCTCGAAAATTTACGCTCAGGCACAGGCGGTATTACACGAGTTACGACCCGCCGGAGCGCGGGTCAATATTTTGATCGACGAGCGTCTCACGCAACTGCCGGGATTCATCGAGAGCCTGGCAAGCTTACGAGGGTGCCGAATTTTTTCGCATTCTTCCGGCCTTGCGGCGCGAGCCGCTGCAGCGGAAGTTGCGGCAGCAGACGGGGATGGGTCGGTCATCATGCAGCGTGGCTACGCGCGACGAGCCCCGATCGAATCACCCAAAGAGATCGATCTCTCGAATATCACCTCGGTCGGCGTTTCGCCCACTCATGCGCTTTGCGACGGAAAAGCCATCGCCTTACCCGTCGGTTCTTTGGAGATTGGGCGCGGCCCGGCAATGGGTGGTGTGCGCCTACCTGAGGGATTGGCGGGGGTTTCGCGTCTTCATTGCGCTCTCGAGCGAGAGGCTTCCAGCGTCACGCTTGTGCCGTATACCTCGCAGCCGACTTGGCTCAATGATGAGCGGGTAAAAGGGCGGGTGCGGGTGCTTTCTGGGGATCGCCTGCGCATCGGAACCCCGGGAGTCGTCATAGAGTTGATTGCCGTCGGAGGTGCCATTCATGGCGCGCCGCCGCAAGGTTGAAGTCTTCAGCCTCTCCTTTCTCGATGTCATTTGCTGCGGGTTCGGCGCCGTCATCTTGTTCTACACCATCATCAGCGCGCAGAGCGGTATCGAACGTACTCGTAAAGCGGAAGATCTCAGCGCGCAGGTGTCAAAACTGGAAGAAGAAGTTTTGGTGGGCGCAAAAAATTTGGTGGTGCTGCGCAACTCGGTTCAGCGTACAGAAAGCGAAACCGTATCAGCAACCTCCCGTGCCACGCAGCTCATCGAAGAATTACAGCGCAAACGTGAAGACAGCTTCATTTATGACGCAGAAACACTGGCAAAGCGTGAGCGCATTGAGAAATTGAAGACCGATGTACAGGCGCTGGAGGTCAATACGCGACGACTCGAAGCAAGCGCCCAAGTGCAAACCTCGCGAGGCGAGTTGACCGGCGCCGGCAAGTCACGCGCCAGTCGTCGTTACATCACGGGTCTCACGCTGAAGGGCCGACGTATTTTGGTGCTGATCGATCGGTCGGCGAGCATGTTGGACGAAGATCTGGTCAATATCATTCGCCTCAGAAATTCCCCAGCGGCGGCCCAGCTTGCTGCCGAAAAATGGCGGCGGACAACCGATATCAGTAATTGGATCATCAACGAAATTCCTGAGTCTTCGCAGTATCAGGTCTATGGTTTCAACACAGCCGCCGCTCCGTTACTCGATGGCACAGCGGGAGAGTGGATTCCGGGGAACGACTCAACCCGGCGCGACAAAATTCAAAGCACCCTCGCACAGCTCGCGCCGACGGGTGGAACGAGCCTGATCAACGCGCTTGCCACGATACGTGGCATGCGCATCCCACCCGATCAAGTGATTCTGATCACCGACGGGCTGCCGACCCAGGGCGCGAGTGCGCCGGCGCTTCGACGGTTCGTCGATGCGGGCGACCGGGCCAAGCTGTTCGACGAGGCCGTTCGTGGAATCAACCGAAATATTCCCGTGGACGTCATCCTGATGCCGATGAAGGGTGACGTACCCGCTCCCCATCGATTTTGGGGACTTGCTCGCCTGACCAAGGGCGCATTCGTCATGCCCTCTCCAGACTGGCCATGAAACTCAAGCGACGCGATACCGAGGTTTTCAGTCTTTCTTTCCTCGACGTCATTTGTTGTGGCTTCGGCGCCATCATTTTGCTGCTGGTGCTGTCGGAGTTTGGTCAGCCCATCGTCATCGAACGCTCTCGCCAAGATCTCGAAGCGCAGATCAAGAAGCTTCAGGAAGAACTGTTCGTCATTCGTGGTGAAAGCGAGCAGCTGCAGCGCGAGCTCAAGGGTCGGGTAGACGTCTTGAAGAAAGAGCGCCAAAACCTCGCCAAGGTCGCTGGTGACGTATCGACCCTTCGAGGTCAGTTCGACGCCTCACGTCAAAATGCTGCGGTGAGTAATATCTTGGAAAACGAGCTTCTGTCGGCCTATCAGGAGCTCGAGGCCGAGAACAAACGTCTGATGCAGGCATCGAGAACCCGGAAGCGCATCTCGACGCAGGCGGTCGGCGGCATTCCCGTCGACAGCGACTACGTCATTTTTTTGATCGATACCTCCGGCAGTATGCAGGGCGGACACTGGGAAACGGCCATGGAGGTGATGCGGGAAATCCTCGATATCTACCCTCGGCTCAAGGGCCTGCAAATCGTCGACGACAACGGCCGTGAACTGTTTGCTGGCACACGTGGACGGTGGATGACGGACACCCCAGGCCTCCGTACCGATATCGTTCAACGGATGCGTAGCTGGCGGAGCTTCAGCGATTCCAATCCTGCCGATGGCATCGAGCAGGCCATCAAGACCTACTGGTCTGCCGATAGACGGATCAGTATTTATGTTCTGGGTGACGAATTCACTGGTGAGTCGATACAGCAGGCTCTCGATGCCGTCGACCGAATCAATCGGCCGGATTCGTCCGGTCGTCGCCGGGTACGCATCCATGCGGTTGGCTTTCCGGAAGCCCCCGGCATGACGCCGTTTACAAACATCCGGTTCTCCGCCTTAATGAGGGCCATGTGCGAGCGTAATGACGGTACGTTCGTCGGGCTTACCAATACCAAAAGTTGTGCGGTCAGCATGAATATTGGAGGCGTCACGACATGCATGGGTGGCGATTAACCACAGCAGTTTTGCCGGCGTTCTTGCTTGCTGCCTGCGGAGGCGTGCAGATCGCCCCTGAGCCGTCATTGCCAAAAGCGCTGATCGAAGTGGTTCCGGCGAAGGTCGGACTTGTCATGACACCGGAGCAACGCAACTTCACTCATTCAGAATCGCGCACCGGTATGACGTACGCCATCGCGCTCGGCGGCGGACAGCAGCAATTGGCGCGGCGAATACTCGAATCGACCTTCAGGGAAGTCAATGAATTCCCTGATCTGGAAACGGCCAGGCAGACAGCAGATTTACAGGCTGTGTTCGAGCCTCGGATCGAGCAGTTTTCATTTGCCACGGCGCAGGAGACGGGCGGAGATTACGTGGCCGTCACGATTCGCTACCGAATCAACGTCTACGCTCCCAATGGCGAACGCTTTGACTCGCTGACCCTCACCGGCTACGGAACGGCCACCGCCGAAGGACTCGGTTCAGCACAGTCTTTGGAAGAGGCATCGAAGTCTGCGATGCGCGATGCCGCCGCAAGATTTTTGACGCAGTTTCCAGCAACGGAAGTGGCACGCGCGCTGGGCGGGGGCAAGAAGCTGGAGGTCAGCACCGAAGATGCCATGCGCGCCCTTGCCGCGAGCGGATTGCGCATCGAGGCGATACCGATACGCGTCTCGCGCCGGACGGATCCCGCGTGGGTTCCCAAAAAACCTGAAATCAATTCGCCGTCGTCGCTTCCCGCTGGACCTTGATCAGCAGCTGCTCGGTCATGAGCACGCCGTCGGTCTCGACCGCCTCGCCATTCTCGATCCGCGGGGCAAAGCGCGCTTTGCGCGCTGCCAGCAGGGCGGCTCGATTGCTGTTTTCAGGGGCCGCTGAGTTGGCGATCACGGCATCCTGAACTTTTCCATCCCGACCGATCTTCAACTTCATTTCGACGGTACGGATCACATAATCATCAGGATTTTGCGGTCGCATTCGGATAATCGAAATGCCGGGCGGGCGATAGATCAGCCGTCTCGGCGTCTCAAGCAACCGACGCGCGTCAGGTCCTGCCGCCTCGAGCGCTTTGAAACTGTCCGCATAGGAATTATTGGCTTTCGCTAGGTTACCGGCCAATAAATGCCAATCACCTATCTGTGCAAACGTTTCGCCCAGTAGTCGGGAATCCATCGGCGCAGATTTCTTGATGGTGTCGACGGCGTAGTTGAGCGCGCGCAGCCCCTCGGCGTTCAACCGACCCTGAGCGGGAGTATTGAAAAACGAATCGCCTGGATCCGAACTCTCAACGGAGGCGCCGTCCACGACCTCTGGTCCGTAAATGGCTTCCAGCATCCAGGTCCTTGCCAGACCGCGCAGCGCCGGCACTCCGAGCGTGGGCTTGTCAACGGAGAGTTCTTCAGCCAATTGTAGTGCGCGGGCATGCAGCCCACGTGCCGTCGAGTAGCGCCCGAGACTCTCGTGCCAGCGCGCAAATCTTTCGAGCGGATCGAGAAGTCGCAGGTCGCGTTTCCCAAAGTTGGTTTCCGCAATACGGAAAGCGAATTGATGCTCGCGTTCGGCGTCGAGATCACGGCCCAGTGCAACGTAAGCCTCTATCAGCGCATCGACACTGTCGAGCTGATCGAGGTTGTAAAGACCGTCGAGATTTCGGGAAAGATCGACCGCGCGCTTGAGCGCCGCCGACGCTTCTTCGGGTCGCCCGGTTGAAAGCCAGGTTTCGCCGAGCCCCTGAAGTGGACGGATCAGTTGGCGATCGGCACCCGAGAGCTGACCCTCGATCAGAGCGATCGCGCGCTGGTAACTCGTCTCTGCCAGCGCGAAGTCTCCGCGCCTGAACTGAACCGTCCCGAGATTGGTGAGCGGATTGACGAGTTCTCGCGCATTTTTGCCGTTACGGACCTCGATGGTTGACACCAGTTCTTCGGCTCGTGCGCCGGCACTCGCGAGATCGTTAGCCTCAATGGCCGATTTGAACTTGGCAAAGATTTGCAGCGGCTCGGGCGACTGCGCCGCGAGCCGCAGAGGAAGCGTGCCTATCGCGAGGACTAACGTCGCTCGAACAAGTAGTGAGAAACCAACCATTCGCGTCCGCTCCGATAACCAAAAAGTTCCGCGCAGGACATGAAGAAAATCCGCCAATACACCCACCACTTGAGTGCTTGGTCCGCTCCGTAAGCCTCGGCGAGCACCGGCATCAGCGATGTCCGATTCGCATCCATTTTCTGCAGCCAGGCTTCAGAAGTGAGTTGATAATGTCGGCCGTCGACCTGCCAGTGATCGGCCAACTTGAGATGTCGCTGGAAGTAATGGAGTAGGTCGTCGCTCGGCATGATGCCGCCAGTAAAAAAGTACTTGGCCATCCAGTCGGTGTCATCCCGCACGTCGAACGTATAGGCAAATCGATGATGCGTAAAGATGTGCACGAACAGGGTCGCGTCAGGATTCATCCATCCGGCGATCCGTGCGAGCAGCGTTTCGTAGTTACGCATGTGCTCGAACATCTCTACCGAGACGACGCGATCGAAACGAATCTCTGGCCCGAACTGCAACTGGTTTGCATCACAGGTCACGATCTCGAGATTCTTCAGACCGCGTTCGGCGGCGCGCGCATCGATGAAGAGTTTTTGAGTACGCGAGTTGGATACCGCCGTGATACGGGAGTCCGGATAGTTTTCGGCCATCCACAGCGAGAGTGATCCCCATCCACAACCGAGTTCGAGAATGCGGTCACCATTGTGCAGCCGGGCTCGCTCGCAGGTGAGGGCGAGCATGCGAGCTTCGGCCGCATCGAGGTGGTCGGCAGCTCGCTCGATGTTGAAGTCATCGTAGTAGCAACTGCTGTACTTCAGATGCTTGCCTAGGGTCTTCAGGTAGAACGCGGTCGGTACTTCGTAGTGTTGTTGGTTGGCCTCGGCCGTATGAATGGCGATGGGACTCTCGCGAAGCTTGCGGACCATCTGCATCAGATGGGCCTGCTGCGATTCGGGATCGCCTTTGTCTTCTTCGCCAAGACGTTGAGCCAACAAGTTTCGAATACGCCAACGGATCAATGCATCCGGGATTCGGTCCTGTTCGACGAGGCGCATGGCCAGAGGCAGCGAAGCAGATTCAGTCATTTCGGCGATGAAAAACTCAGGGTTTGTAGGGCGCGCTCAAGCAGGGGTATCAAGAGCCGATAGAGTACAAAAATCCCCAGGGGTCCGATAAGAATCCACCCCACGGAAGCATGGACGATGGCATCCCACATCGTGATGATCGCCTGGAGGACGCCCTGCGAGATGATTTCCATTCCTGCCTCGATCGTCATGGGCTGCGGTTCAGATCCCAAAACCCATTCTCCGAGTCGCATGAACGGAATGATCATGACGAGCTGCAGCGGTGCGATGAGCCAACTAACGAGCTGTATTGCCGCGAGATTGAGCCGTCGCCATAGGGCGATAAGCGTCAGGGCGGGCGTCGAAACGCCCAGCACCGGGAACATCCCCACCCCGGCACCAAGGGCCAGGCAGAGGGCGAGGTCCCGAGGCGAAAGACCCTGACGAAGTAGACCGAGGATGGGGTCGACCACCCGGCGACGAATGATGGCAAGCATGCAGGATCTGACCTCGCTCCAAAGAAATCAGGTGCGCGGGTCGACTCTAGCACCCGCTTGGGCGAGCGCAGCGCCAATCAGCAGTGCTGCGACATCGGACGTGTCCGGCAGACGCCCCGGGATCCATTGTTGCAGGAACTCGACCGAGATGGCGACCAGCATCACCAAGGGGAGGGGTGGTAATCGTCGCGAGCCCCCCTGCAGGGCGAGCCAAGACAGACCAATCCCGAGAAACAAGCGCTCTAGCAACGGCAGGGCGCCGGGGTCGCCCCGTAAACCGGCGAGTTCGGCGAAGGGGAGCCAAAGGATCACCTCCGTTCCGATGCCTTGCGAATCGTACGCAGGCCAGATTCCCGCGACGAACAGCGCCCCGCAAGACAGCAGGAAAGCGTTTGATTCCCATCGTGCGGGCGAGACTTTCCGCATCAATCCGATCACCAATATGGACAGCAGCAGCGCGACGCCTTCGGCAGGGCTCAAATGTTGGCCGACGAATCCCAGACGCGCGATCAGGGAAACACCGAATAACAAAAATAGGGCCGACCAAAAATAAGGTCGGCGCAGAAGAGCATTGAGCAGCGCGCCGAGTACCAGATAGCAGGCAAAGAAGCCGAACATCTTCCCCGCCTCGAACGGTAAGGCGAGGCTGGTTTGAATCGCGGTTTCGATTCGTCCCGGCCGTAGCCTCGGCACGAACGGAGCAAGGTGTGCGACGAGCCAAAGCGCAACGAGTAAGGCAGGCGCAGGTCCAACGGAGAGTCGCTGCAAACGTCGCGAGAGAGGGCGGACGGGAAGAGCGGAATACAGCGCGGCCACTAACGTACCTGTCGCGGCGCTGACGACGTTGAATATCCAGTCCGCCAGACTCGGATCACGCGCGGGCAGCGCATGTTGTGCCATTTCGATGGTGATGGATAACGCGGCAGCCGCGACGGTCGGCCAAAATATCCGACGCATTGCCGACTGACTCTTCTCGAGTGCCATCGAGCCGAGCAGTCCTAGCGGCAAATAAAGCAAAAGGTTGACGATGGTGTCGCGCTGGGAGGGCTCTCGCCATTCGCGGATTTTGGGTAGCCCCGAATTCAGTGCATCGAGCAGCAGTCGTAAATGCCCGTCAAAGGGGTAAAGCGAAGCACTCGCGATCAGCGCAATCCATCCCCCGAGCAGCCATAGCGACAGACGACGGACCGCCAGATCCTGCGGTGCGAGACGCGTTCGGTTGGATCCAAATGACGTCACTTTTTTCCGAAGAGACGTTCGAGTTCCGCGCGAGACGCGTCGATCGCCGCGACATCCGCGGGTTTGTAGGCACCGGCTCGCGGCTTGAAGTGGTCACAGAAGTTGGCGCGCTCCTTGTCCCTGACTTCTTCGGCTGTGGGTTCGCGGCATTGCTTGGCAACGCTCGGCTGGTAGTCCAAACAAAGCTTGCAGACGTGCAGCTCCGCCCGACACTTCGGGCATTCATCGAGCCGTCGCAGCGGCAAAGACAATGCCGCGAGGGAGGCGTCGCATTTCCAGCAAGACAAGTCGTGAGCCATGATCGGGAGGCTAGCGTTTCTCGAGGCGATCTGCCAGAAACTCCCGGAGCGCCTTCCCTGTATGAGAGCGCACCGAGCGTTTGGCAAGCGACTGGGGCGATCCCTCGGCGACGATCCGCCCGCCTTCGTTGCCAGCTTCCGGGCCCATATCGAGAACCCAGTCAGCTTCGGCAATGACATCGAGATTATGCTCGACGAGAACGACGGTATTTCCCGCATCGACGAGTCGATGCAACACATGAATGAGCTTCTCCACATCCGCCATATGCAGACCAACCGTAGGCTCGTCCAAGACATAAAGCGTGTGCTTCGGTTTGTTGCGTAGCGGCGCGCGTAAGTCCACCCGAACCTTCGCGAGCTCCGTCACCAACTTGATGCGCTGCGCTTCTCCGCCGGAAAGCGTCGGACTCGCCTGGCCCAACGTGAGATATCCGAGCCCTACGTCGCACAGCAGCCTGAGCACATGATGTAGGCTCGCGTGCGGCTCAAAAAATGCTGTGGCATCTTCAATATTCATGGCGAGCACATCACCGATCGTGAGGTCGCGCCATGTCACAGAGAGCGTTTCGGCATTGAAGCGACTGCCTCGACACGCATCGCAGGTCACTTTCACATCAGGCAGAAAGCTCATCTCTATCGTCTGAACGCCCTGACCTTCGCAGGCCTCGCAGCGCCCACCCGCTGTATTGAACGAAAATCTTCCCGCTTCATATCCCCGAAGCCGCGCTTCGCTCGTATTCGAGAAAATCTTCCGAATGTCGTCCCAAATGCCGACGTATGTCGCGGGACAGGAGCGGGGCGTTTTTCCGATCGGGGTTTGATCCACCTCTAGCACTCGGTCCACCGCTTGGATTCCGCGAATAGCCGAACAACCGATCGCCTCGCCATCTTGAGAAACAATGACTTTGGCGCTCGTGTACAGCACATCGCGCGCAAGGGTAGATTTTCCTGATCCTGAAACACCCGTGACGACGACAAGCCTTCCGAGAGGAATACGGACGTTGATACCCGAGAGGTTGTGAAGTCGGGCGTTTTCGATGATGAGCGATGGCGTCTTGGCATCGACGGCACGATGAGGTGTCGTGCCGTGCTTGAGTGGATGCTTCAAATAGCGACCGGTCACTGAATCGGGATTCGCGACGAGATCCTTGAGTTTTCCCCGCCCAACGATTTGGCCGCCTCGAACGCCTGCGCCAGGACCGAGATCAATGACATAGTCGGCACGCCGAATCGTGTCTTCGTCGTGTTCAACAACCACCAGCGTATTGTGGTGAGCCGCAAGCTCCCCGAGTGCCTCAAGTAGAATGCGATTATCGCGAGGGTGCAAACCAATCGTCGGCTCATCGAGCACGTAGCAGACCCCCCGAAGATTGGAGCCGAGTTGTGCGGCGAGTCGTATTCGCTGCGCTTCGCCGCCAGATAGTGTCGGTGCGGCACGATCGAGTCCCAGATAGCCAAGCCCGACACGTTCGAGAAACCCGAGTCGCGAGCGAATCTCGACAAGCAGGTCGCGGGCAATCGCGCGCTCACGCTTCTCGAGCTTGAGCCCCACCAGTGAAGCCAACGATTTCGAGACCGGTTGACACGTAAAAGAACCGATCGATTTCCCACGGAAGCGGACTGCTCGTGCGACGGCGTTGAGTCGCTCACCCTGACAAGTCCGGCAGGGGTGCTCTTCGCCGTCATGCCACTCGTTCCACAAGGCTTCTTCGCCCGTCTGTTCTTCATCGAAGCCCGATAACTCGAGCCCTGTGCCGAAGCACGCGCCGCACCAACCTTGTTTGCTATTGAACGAAAACAGCCGCGGATCCAGTTCCGCGAAACTCGTTCCGCAACCTGGGCAAGCTCTTTTCGTGGAAAAAACGATGGGCTTCCGGCTGCCAAGCGGCAGCACCTGAACGACGCCTTTGCCGTGCTGCAAGGCCTCGGCGAGTTTCGCGCGCAAATCGGCTTCGCCTCGCGCCGAGATTCCGAGTCGAGCGACCGGCAGTTCGATGTCGTGTTCTTTGAACCGATCGAGTCGCGGCCAGGGTTTGACCGGAAGACGCTCGCCATCGACTTGAAGTTCCCGATAGCCCTTGCCCGCTGCCCACTTGGCGAGGTCTGTATAAAGCCCTTTGCGCGAGACGATGAGCGGTGCGAGCAGATCGACCGTCTTGCCCTTGAAGTCCTTGATGATGCGCGCAGCGATCGCGTCTGCGGACTGCGGCTCGATCGGCACGTCACAGTCCGGGCAATACTGCGTGCCGAGCTTGACGTAGAGCAGTCGGAGGAAATGGTAAATCTCGGTCAATGTGGCGACGGTACTTTTTCGTCCACCGCGGCTTGTCCGCTGTTCGATGGCCACGGTCGGTGGAATGCCGCGGATCGAATCTACCTCGGGTCTTGCAGCGGGCTGCACAAACTGCCGCGCATAAGCATTGAGCGATTCGAGATACCGACGCTGTCCCTCATTGAAAATGATGTCAAAAGCAAGCGTCGACTTGCCAGACCCCGATACGCCGGTCACTACCGTGAATGCATTCCGAGGAATCTCGACGTCGATATTTTGCAGATTGTGTTCGCGGGCGTTGCGGACGACGATCGCGCGATCCGTTGCCGCGGATTTACGCGGAGCTCGTGACTCACGTACGACTGCGCTCGTGGGGCCCTCGTTTGCAGCGAGACGCAGTGCGACACCCGTGTGCGAGTGCGGCATGGCTTCGATTTCAGCAGGTGTTCCACAGGCGATGAGCTCGCCGCCACGATCACCACCTTCTGGACCGAGGTCAATGATCCATTCGGCTGAACGGATCACATCGAGATTATGTTCGATGACAAATAACGAATGACCGGCATCAAGCAGCTTGCGGAAAGACTTGAGAAGTTTGGCGATATCCTCAAAGTGCAGGCCAGTCGTCGGCTCGTCGAACAAAAAAAGTTTTCCCGTTCCGCCGCCCTCTGTCGACTCCGCGAGGAATCCGGCGAGTTTCAAGCGCTGCGCTTCGCCGCCTGACAAAGTCGGCACCGGCTGACCGAGCCGAAGATAATCGAGTCCCACGTCAGCAAGCGGAGCGAGACGAGTCGCAAGCTCAGGCACATCCGCAAAAAAACTCAGTGCTTCGGTGACCGTCATGTTGAGAACATCCGCGATACTCGCTGATGCCCCATCGGGACCCGGATGCCGTACCTCGAGCGTTTCAGTTCGATAACGCGAACCGTTGCAGTCGCCGCAGCGCAGATACACATCAGATAAAAACTGCATCTCGACGTGCTCGAAGCCGCTACCCGTACAAGCCGGGCAGCGACCCGTGCCGGAGTTGAAACTGAAAGTACCCGCGGTATATCCGCGCTCACGAGACTCGGCGAGTTTCGAGAAGCGCTCGCGAACAACGTCAAAGGCGCCGACATAGCTTGCAGGGTTCGAGCGTGCCGTCCGTCCGATAGGAGTTTGGTCGACGAACATCACATCCGTGATGTGCTCGGCACCTCTCAAGCCTTCGTGTGCGCCCGCCGCTTCGGTGGGACGACCGAGGTGCTTCAACAAGGCGGGGTAGAGCACGTCTTGCATCAAAGTCGATTTGCCGGATCCCGACACCCCCGTGATGCATACCAGTTGATGGAGCGGGAATTGGACGTCGATGCGCTTCAAGTTGTGCTGCTGCGCGCCCATCAACTCGAGATATTCTTGGTTGTCGCGTCTTGAAGTGCCTCTAGATGCAGGAAGTTCAACGCGGCGTTTTCCGATCAGGTATGCCCCCGTTACGGACTTTGCGGTCGCACACACTTCGCGCGGGATTCCCCATGCCACGATTTCGCCGCCGTGCTCGCCTGCGCCAGGCCCCATATCAAGCAGTCGGTCGGCTTGCTGCATGATCTGCGGATCATGCTCGACGACGAGTAGGGAATTTCCGGCATCGCGCAATCGGTGCATGACCCCGATCACCCGCTGCATGTCGCGGGGATGAAGCCCGATGGACGGCTCATCAAGTACGAACAAGGTATTGACGAGAGAAGTGCCGAGAGCTGTGGTGAGATTGATGCGCTGTACTTCGCCGCCGGAAAGCGTTCTCGACTGACGGTCTAAAGTCAGGTAGCCGAGACCCACTTCGCAAAGATATTTATAGCGTCCCCGAATTTCACCAAGTAGCAGCTCCGTGGCTTCATCGAGAGCACCAAGAAGCCTCAGCCCGTCGAAGAAATCGCGTGATCGCTCGATGGGCAGCAACATGAGATCGTGCAGGCACAATCCGGGTAGATGATGGAGGGTCTCGCTCGACCACTCGACGCCGCGCGGCATGAATTTTCTGCGTTCTCCGAGCGTGGTGCTTGCAAGCGGACCGTCACCGAGTCGCCAAAGCAAAGATTCGGAATTCAGCCGAGCGCCGTCGCAAGAACCGCAGGGGGTGTAAGCGCGGTATTTCGACAGCAGCACCCGGATGTGCATCTTGTACGCTTTGGTTTCGAGCCAAGCAAAGAAACGCTTGACCCCATACCATGTATTGCGCGCCCACTTTCCTTCGCCTTCGATGACCCACTCGCGTTGTGCATCGGTCAGGTGTCTCCAAGGCACATCGAGAGGAATCCCGCGTTTTTTACCGAGCCGCTCGAGATCGTCTTGGCATTCACTGTAAGACGCCGTTTGCCAGGGTCTAATGGCGCCGTCTCGCAGAGTCTTGCCGTGATCGGGAATGACCAGCCCGTAATCCACACCGATAATTCGACCAAAGCCGCGGCACGCCTCACAGGCACCCACGGGAGAATTGAATGAAAAGGCGCTGGGGGTGGGTTCGCGGTACGCAATATCGCAGCGGGCACAGTGCAAGGTGCTGGAGTAGTGCCAGGTTTCGCGAACGAGCTCGGTGTTTTCCGCATCGAGGGCGTGGACATGCATGCGTCCCCGACCAACCCGAAGCGCTGCTTCTAATGAGTCCGCCACTCGCGCACGATCGGATCCGCCGAGTCGAAGTCGGTCCTGAATCACCTCGAGCGAAGTCTTGCTTCGAGAGCGTATGCGCGAATAGCCCTGTTTCTCGAGCAGGGCGACCACTTCGGAATCTTTGAAGTTTTTCGGGATCTTGACCTCGAAGCACACGAGGAGTCTGGGATCACCTGCTTCAGCGGCGCGGCGATCGAGATCGGTTCGTATGCTCTCCGCTGAGTCGCGATGCACCGCCTCTCCGCACTGACGACAGTGAAGGTGCGCCGTTCGTGCAAAGAGCAACTTGAGGTGATCATTGAGCTCGGTCATCGTGCCGACGGTAGAGCGCGAGGTGCGCACCGGATTCGTCTGGTCGATCGCGATGGCGGGCGGAATTCCCTCGATGGCATCTACCGCAGGCTTGTCCATGCGATCGAGGAACTGTCTTGCGTACGGCGAGAAGGTCTCGACGTAGCGTCGCTGACCTTCTGCATAGAGCGTATCGAACACCAAAGAAGACTTGCCTGAACCCGATACGCCCGTGACGACGACGAGTTGACCCGTCGGAATCTCGAGATCGAGATTCTTCAAATTATTCTGGCGAGCGCCGCGAACGACGATCGACTCTTGATCGGAGTCGCGCATGAGGGTGAATACCTGGCGGGGGGAAGCGAATCCTAGCTTTTTGTCCGCTCTGCGGGAACAGCCTGTCGCTCGGCCACGATGCGGATTGGCGGGCATGCGGACCGTGCACTCCTGCGATAACCCGGGCAACGTCCTCCGCATGGGTCAGTTGAACATTGCCATTGTGGGCGCCGGGATTGCCGGACTGACGGCCGCCCGCGCGCTGCAGACTTTCGGTTTTCGGCCGGTCGTATACGAGCAGGCGCCGGTGTTGGGGGAGGTGGGCGCTGGTCTGACCGTCTCGCCGAATGCGACACACGTTCTCAATGCAATCGGGCTCGAAGGTACGCTGGAGCGTATCGGTATGCGACCCGATCGCGGGGGCGTAAAGCATTGGAAAACGGGTGAGCTCATGGTGGAGATCGCCCGAGGCAACCAGATGCGCGAGAAGTACGGTGCAGCGTACTACCAAGTGCATCGTGCCGATTTGCACAGAGAGCTTGCCGATCTCGTCGTCACCACCGACGAACATGCGATCCGTACGCAACATGCCTTCAAAGGACTCGAGCAGGACGCGCAGGGGGTGACGCTACATTTCGACAATGGCTACTCGGCGAGAGCCGATGTCGTTCTCGGTGCCGATGGCGTGCGATCGCGTATCCGCGAGCAACTCTTCGGCAAAGACACCCCGAGATTTACCGGTTATATGGCCTTCAGAGGTCTGGTTCCTTTTGCCAGTCTGCCGCCCGGGGTGATCGAGCCGAGTTCATGTCTGTCCACGGGTCCTGGACGCAGCTTCACGCGCTATCTCATTCGCGGCGGCTCGCTAGTCAATTTCGTGGCGCTCACCGAGCGTGACGACTGGCGAGAAGAGGGTTGGTCGATCCGGGCCACAGTCAAAGAAATGCTCGATGAGTATGCCGGATGGTACGAAGGCGTCCGTGCCATCATCTCAGCTACACCGCCCGAGAGGCTCTACAAGTGGGCGTTGTTCGATCGTGAGCCACTTCCAGAATGGACTCGTAGTCGGGTCACGCTCATTGGTGACGCCGCGCATCCCATGCTGCCGTTCTTGGGGCAGGGCGCAGCCATGGGAATCGAGGACGGCATGTTGATCGCGCGTGCCTTTGCCGCTGCAGAGTCCGTCGATGAGGCGCTGAGGCGTTATGTGGAGGCTCGGCTTCCGAGAGCCAATTGGGTCATGCTCGAGTCGCGCAAGACGGCGCTCAATTACCACTCGGGGCGCGAGGAAAACTTCAAGCCGGGCAAGCATGTCAGTGCCGAGTCTCTCGGTTTGATGTCCTATAACCCAGCGGCGGTCCCTGTCTAGAACGCCTCTCTGTGGTCTAATGTCGCCGCCATGGAACAGGCCCGCGACATTCACTCTTATCGCAAGCACTGGGCTGTACGCTTCGGCGTAGCGCCGTTCTTGCCCATGTCGCGTGCCGAAATGGACGCGCTGGGTTGGGACAGCTGCGATGTCATCGTCGTGACCGGCGACGCGTACGTCGATCATCCCAGTTTCGGCATGGCCATTATTGGACGCCTACTCGAGGCCCAAGGTTTTCGAGTCGGCATTATTTCCCAGCCCGACTGGCAGAGTGCCGATCCGTTTCGGGCCCTCGGCAAGCCTAATCTTTTCTTCGGCATCACCGCCGGCAACATGGATTCGATGGTCAATCGCTATACCAGCGATCGGCGCATCCGCAGCGACGATGCCTATACTCCGAACGGCGAGGGTGGCAAGCGGCCGGATCGATCGGTCATCGTCTATGCTCAGCGGGCGCGTGAGGCGTTTTCAGACGTGCCCATCGTCATCGGCGGCATCGAAGCCAGCCTGCGACGAATTGCGCACTTCGATTACTGGTCCGAAAAAGTTCGACGTTCCATTTTGCTCGATGCCAAAGCGGACTTGCTGGTGTACGGCAACGCGGAGCGTCAGATCGTCGACATTGCTCACCGGCTGGCCGCTGGAGAGAAGATCGATGCCATCAATGATTTGCGTGGCACAGCGTTTACCCGCAAGGCCCTACCCGAAGGCTGGGTCGAAATCGATTCCACTCATCTCGATACACCGGGACCGCTCAACCCGCCTATCGACCCTTATGCCATGGACGACAACGGGGGTACCAAAGCGGCGACTACTGCCGCGACAGCGACTCCCGCTGGCGAGACCGTGGTGCGGTTTGTCCGACGCGTCAAAAACACGGATCGTAGTCGCAGCGTTATTCGACTGCCGTCATTCGAGCAGGTCGTCGACGATCCGGTCATGTATGCGCATGCCTCGCGCATCCTGCATCTCGAAGCCAATCCGGGCAATGCGCGTTCGATGGTGCAGCGTCATGGAAATACGGAGGTGTGGCTCAATCCGCCACCCATTCCACTGACGACCAAAGAAATGGATTATGTCTACGACCTGCCTTATCAGCGACAGCCGCATCCGTTCTATGGCAAGGCGGATATTCCCGCATATAAGATGATTCGATTCTCCATCTCCATTCAGCGCGGCTGTTTTGGCGGGTGCACTTTCTGCTCGATCACTGAGCATGAGGGGCGCATTATTCAGAGTCGCTCTGAGGGCTCGGTATTGCGCGAGATCGAGAAAGTTCGCGATACCGTTCCGGGTTTTACCGGAGTCATTTCCGATCTCGGCGGCCCGACGGCCAATATGTACCGCCTCGCGTGCAAGAGTCGTGAAATCGAGAGCGCTTGTCGAAAGCCGTCGTGTGTTTTCCCCGGGGTCTGTCCTAACCTCAACACTGACCATACGCCGCTCATCAAGTTGTATCGAAAGGCGCGCGCGATTCCGGGTGTCAAAAAAGTACTGATCGCGTCAGGGGTTCGCTACGATCTGGCCATTGAGTCGCCGGACTACGTCAAAGAACTCGCTCAGCATCACGTTGGCGGATATTTGAAGATCGCCCCTGAGGCGATTGGCGAAGGTCCGCTATCCAAAATGATGAAGCCGGGCGTTGGTACCTACTACCGATTCAAGGAGCTCTTTGATCGTTACTCCAAAGAGGCCGGAAAAGAGCAGTACCTCATTCCTTATTTCATTGCCGCGCATCCGGGCACGACAGATGAAGACATGCTGGAGCTCGCTCTCTGGCTCAAGAAAAACGGATTTCGTGCGGACCAGGTTCAAGCCTTCTTGCCGTCGCCGATGGCGACGGCCACAGCGATGTACCACTCGGGTAAAAATCCGCTACGGCGAGTGTCGCGTCAAAGCGAAGAAGTGACCATCCCAAAAGGCCTAAAGATCCGCCGTCTTCACAAAGCATTCTTGCGCTATCACGACGCCAACAACTGGCCGATGCTGCGTGAAGCCTTGCGTCGGATGGCGCGCGCCGACCTGATCGGCCCGAGTAAACAGCATCTGGTTCCTGCGTGGCAGCCCGCGGGGACGGGACAAAAAGCAGAAGGCACCCGTTGTGCGCAGCCGTTTCGTACCCAGCACACACGACCGCGACGGGGTGGTCGTCCGTGAGTGAGTCTCACGAGTTTCGAAGTGGCCTCGAATTCGACGTCGCGATGCTCGAGCAATATCTGCAGCAGTATCTCCCGGGCTTCGAAGCGCCACTTCGAGTGCGTCAGTTTCCGGGAGGACAGTCAAATCCTACCTATCGCCTCGATGGTCCCCATTACTCTTACGTGCTACGTAGAAAACCGCCGGGCGTCTTGCTGCCATCGGCTCATGCCGTCGATCGCGAGTATCGCGTCATGCACGCACTCGCGACCTATACCGAGTTTCCGGTCGCGAAGCCCTTACTGTTGTGTGAAGACCCGTCAGTCATCGGCACCGCGTTTTTCGTCATGCAGTACGTCGATGGGCGAATTTTTTGGGATCCGACGCTACCCGAGCTTCCTCGTGACACCCGGCGAGCGGCATTCTCGAGCATGGTCGATACCCTCGCAGATCTGCATGCCATCGACTATCGAAAGATCGGGCTCGCAGATTTCGGTCGCCCCGAAGGTTATGTCGCTCGACAGATCAGTCGGTGGTCGAAGCAGTATGTCGTCGATGCTGAAGCGGCAGGCCGTATTCCGGCCATGGAGCGACTCATCGACTGGCTGCCAAAAAATGCACCGATGAACGAGCCGACACCGTCTTTAGTGCATGGCGATTATCGACTCGACAACATGATGTTCGATCCGCAGGCGTCACGTGTGGTGGCGGTCCTCGATTGGGAGCTCTCAACGCTCGGCGATCCCATTGCCGACTTCGCCTACCACCTGATGGTGTATCGCATGCCCTCTGGAGGGGTTCGCGGACTCTTGGGCGTCAACTTTTCGGAACTCGGAATTCCCAACGAACAAGAGTATGTCGCGCGATATTGCGCGCGCCTCGGGTTAGAGGGGCTGCCCTCTCTCGAGTACTACATGGCCTTCTGCTTGTTCCGACTTGCCGGTATCTGTCATGGCATCGCAGGGCGCGTTCAGCGTGGAACGGCGGTGAGCCCTGAGGCAAAGAAATATGCCGCACAGGTCGGTCCGCTCGCCGAGTTGGCGTGGCAAACGACAGAGCGGTCCTAACCCGTACGCAAGACAAGCCGCGTCTCAGTTCTTGGGGGCGGTATAGACCATGGTCGATGGATTGCGTTCGCGCTGAAGTCGCGCAGCGACTTGCTCGGTTTTCGACCAAGCGCGAAGAACGTTCTCACCCGCGAGCTTTTTCAAATCTTGATCAGACCATCCGCGGCGAATGAGTTCGGCAAAAAGCAGCGGATATTTCGAGACATCATCCAGACCCTCAGGCCACCAATCGTTTCCGTCGAAGTCGCCACCGATGCCGACATGGGCGACACCTGCGATGTTTCGAATGTGTTCGATATGGTCGGCCACCATCGCGATGCTGGTTGGTGGGAGCTTGATCGCTGCATATCCCTCCGCACGAATCCTCGCGGCTTCTTCTGGTGTGGCCGCAGCCCGTGCACGAAGACCGATTTCCGCCATGGCGGGTTGCAGAACCTTACCGACTTCACAGTTGATGAAGCTGGAGACAAAGGTGACCATGACGACGCCGCCGTTTTTCGGAAGCTCACGCAGAACATCGTCGGGTACATTGCGCGGTACGTTACATAGCGCTTTGGCAGACGAGTGCGAGAAAATCACCGGCGCTTCTGAAATACGCAGCGTGTGCGCCATCGTGCTCGGCGCGGCATGGGAGAGATCAATCAGCAGACCGAGCCGGTTCATTTCGCGAACGACCTCCTCGCCAAAAGGCGTGAGACCGTTGTTTCGAGGTTGTAGCGGCGCTGCGGCATCCGCCCAATCGGTGTGAGAGTTGTGAGTGAGTGCCATGTAGCGCACGCCCAGATCGTAATAAGAGCGCAGCGCACCGATGGAGTTTTCGAGGCCGTAGCCTCCCTCCATGCCGAGCATCGAGGCGATTTTTCCCTTGCGCTTGGCCTTGCGAACATCGGCTACCGACAAGGCCAACATGAAGGTGTCAGGGTAGAGGGCGATGATTCGTTTGGCGATATCGATCTGTTCGAGTTGCTGTCTCGCGTAAGGACCTGAGCCTTCGCCCGGGATATACACGGACCAGAATTGTGCCCCGAGGCCGCCTGCACGAAGTCGTGCAATGTCGGTGTCTCCCGGCGTGGGCTTTCGAAGATCGTAGGCATGGATATCACGAGGCGCATCGCGCCACTCGCGAATCGCGTAGGGCAAGTCGTTGTGCCCATCGATGAGGATGCCGGATCGTAGAACGCGGTTGGCTCTCTCCAGAGCGGGATCAGTAGCGGGCGTGTCGTTGGCCACCGCGTATGTGCCCAAGGCCAGCGATAAAAAAACCAGAGTCGATGCCATCGATCGCGAGGTGAACATTCGAGCGGCTCCCGCCGGTAATATTGGAACGAGTGTCGCGCTAGTCTACGGACCTTGCAAGCCGAGAACTTAAATGAGGAACGACTCCGCCACCCATCTCGCCATCGCCGGGGTGCTTATCGCAACCGCTACGGCGCTCGGGGCGTTCGGCACGCACGCCCTCAGACCTGTTTTACCGCCCGCCCGTTTTGATAGCTTCGAGATCGGCGTGACGTATCAGTTCATTCACGCTCTCGTGCAACGGAGTGTTCCCGACTCGGCGGGTCTACGTTGGAGCGTGAAACTCATCTATGTCGGACTGCTGCTGTTTTCAGGCAGCATATACGCGCTTACCTTCGGTGCGCCCCGATTCCTCGGCATGGTTGCGCCGATCGGCGGAACGTCGCTGATGGTGGCGTGGATGGTGTTCGCTGTGACCTGTTGGAAGCTCAGACTCCGGCCAGCCAATCTTTGATGGCGTTTGCAACGCCCTCGGCGGCCTCTTCATGAACGTAGTGGCCGGCGTTCGGAAAGCGCACGAGTTTAGACCCTGCGATCATTGACTGGAGTTCATCGGCTTCTTCGCGCGGCTTGTTCTTATCCGCATCGCCCCATGGAATGAGTGTCGGAACTTTGACCTGCCTCGCAAGAACGATTTCCTCGCCTTCAGAATACTGCTTCATCAGCGAGGTCATACCCGCCATGTAGCCTTCGGTTCGAGCACCGAGCATCACGTCATCGATGACTGACTCAGTCACAATATCCGGATTCACATACGACTTCTTGAGAAAGTTTCCGCGGAACTCCCTACTACCGAACATCTTGGCGGACATACGCGGAAGAGGGGGCAGAGTAATCTGCACGATCTTGGGTACACCGGTACGAATGATGCCTGGGTTGAGCAAGACTAACCCACGAGCCTCGTTATCTTTGACTGACGCTTGAAGAGCGACAGCACCACCTAACGAGTGCCCCACGTAAATGATCCGGCGAAGGCCGATTTTTTTGGCTGCCGCAATGAGCACGGCGGCCTGAGGACCATTGTGGTAATCAAAGTCCACCGGCTTTTCGGATAAACCATATCCGGCCATATCGATGGCGACCACATGACAGCAGTCGGCGAGTCGAGGCGCGAGTTCTCGAAAGCTTTGTAGAGAGTTTCCGAACCCATGGATCAACAAAAGTGAGGGCCTGTCATCGGTCGAAGTTCCCCACTCCCGATACCGCAAGCGCACGCCGTCGACCTCGACAAACTTATCGCTGGCCGTCGTGAGCGTGGCGATCGGGACTTCCGGTTCTCCTGGCCAATACGCCCAAGCGGTGAGCCCAGCCCACAGCAAGAGGACAAGACTCATCAGGCCGACGACGACACGCTTTAAGATCTTCATGCCCCCGATTGCATACAATTCCGAGGCGTCTGGCAACGACGCGTCATCAGATCTGTCCACGTCGTGATTTCACTCCCCTCCCTGCCGATCGTCGAAGTGCTGCCTGAGCTCCAGGCGGCGCTCGCGACCCATCGCTCGGCGGTCGTCGAGGCCCCGCCCGGGGCCGGGAAAAGTACGGTGGTCCCGTTGGCCCTATTCGATGAGCCCTGGGTCAAAGGCCGCAAGATCATCATGCTCGAGCCACGGCGCCTTGCAGCGAGAGCAGTCGCCGAGCGAATGGCGAGAACACTAAGTGAAGCGGTGGGCGAGACCGTGGGTTATCGCATGCGTCTCGACACCCGTGTGGGGCGCGAAACCCGCATAGAAGTAGTCACCGAAGGCGTTCTCACCCGGATGCTGCAGCAGGATCCGTCGCTCGAAGGGGTCGCCGCAATCATTTTCGATGAGTTTCATGAACGTAGCTTGCAGGCAGATTTAGGACTCGCGCTCTGCCTCGATGCTCGCGAAACACTCGATCTCGATCTGAGGCTGTTAGTGATGTCCGCCACCCTCGACGGCAAGGCCGTTGCCACGCTGATGAATCACGCGCCGGTTATCACCTCTACCGGTCGGATGTATCCCGTCGATGTTCATTATCTTGGGAAAGGCTTTCCCGTACTTCCCGGCGATATCGATTCCCCTGAACGACTCACCGCGCTTGCCGTACAGCGTGCCGTACGAGAAACCGAAGGCGATATTTTGGTGTTCTTGCCCGGCGCCGGTGAGATCAGACGGGTACACGATCTGCTCTCAGGTCCCGGAGAGTGCGCGGACCGAGGACTCAAAGTATTTCCTTTGTTCGGTGAATTGTCAGCGGCGGAACAGGACGCCGCACTCAAGGATGATCCGCGCTCGCCGCGTCGAGTGATTCTCGCAACCAACATTGCCGAGACGAGTCTGACGCTTCCTCGAGTGCGCGTCGTCATCGACAGCGGGCTGGTTCGACGTGCGGTATTTGATCCCGTAACCGGCATGAGTCGTCTCGACACCTATCGAATCTCGCGAGCGTCGGCTGAACAACGCGCCGGACGAGCGGGTCGAGTGGCCGCCGGACACTGTTATCGACTGTGGAGCGAGGGCTCGCATCGCAGTCTGGCTGCGCACACGCCCGCCGAAATTCTCGAGGCGGATCTTGCCCCGCTAGCCCTTGAGCTTGCGGAATGGGGGGCCGCCGAAGCCGATGCGCTGCGTTGGTTGGATACGCCACCGTCCGCAATGCTCTCATCCGCTCACGAACTCTTGCGCCGGCTTGGATTATTAACCGATCAAAATCGAATCACCGATCGAGGCAAAGAAATCGCAGGCTGGCCGATGCATCCGCGCCTGGCATTGATGCTTCTCGAAGCGACTGATTCGGGCGAGACAACGCTCGGTGCTCGCCTCGCCGCATTGCTCAGCGACCGCGACTTGCTGCGTGCTGCCGGTGAACGTGATACCGACATTTTGACGCGCCTCGAGATACTCGACGGCCGAACGCCATCGGGCGCCATCGTAGATCGAGCGTCGCTCGATCGCGTGAGAAAGTCGGCTGCACTGTTCGAGAAACGTATTGTCGGTCGCAGAGCCCGTAAACCGCCACGCTCGCTCGATGCCGCTGGCCTTCTCGCATGCGCTTATCCAGACCGTATTGGTCGACGACGGTCTTCGGGAGAAGGAAAGTACCTTCTTGCCAATGGGCGAGGGGCCGCTTTTCGTGGTCCCGATCGATTATCACGTAGTGAGTATGTCGTCGCAGTCGATCTCGACGATCGAGATCGCGAAGCGCGTATTTTGCTTGCCGCGGCGCTCGATCGCACGACCCTTGATAACGTTGCCGGGCAGCGAACGCGGCGTCAACGCGAAGTCTTTTGGTCTCCCGCCGATGAAGCAGTCATCGCCCGCGAAACTCTTCGACTCGATGAGCTGATTCTCGAAGAGAAAACTTTGACGTCTTTGTCCGCGGAGCAGGCGGTCCCCGCAATCATTGAAGGGATACGAATGATGGGCATCGGCAGCTTGCCGTGGGACGCCGAAACCCGAGCATTTTGTGCGAGGGTGGAGCTTGGTAGACGCAAAGCGCTTCGTGGTACCGATCAGTGGCCTCCATTTGACGAGACTTCGCTCGCTCAATCGCTGGCAGACTGGCTCTCTCCGTGGTTAGAGGGCATTACCCGGCAAGCTCACTTCTCACGAATTTCCTTGATGGACGCTTTGCGGTTTCGACTGGGTACGAGCGGATCGCGTGAACTTGATGAGCTGATGCCGACTCATATCATGGTGCCGACCGGATCACGCATTCGAATCGACTACGAAGACGATCTTGCTCCGTGCGCATCGATGCGGATGCAAGAGGTATTCGGATTATCGACTACGCCGCGAATTGGCGGCGGCGTCATTCCCGTGACGTTCAAACTTTTATCGCCCGCCCAGCGCCCTTTGCAGGTGACCTCTGACCTCGCAAGTTTCTGGCGAAACGCGTATGCCGAGGTGCGTAAAGATATGCGCGGGCGCTACCCCCGTCATTATTGGCCCGAAGATCCTTTGCAAGCGGAGCCCACTCGACGGGTTCGTCCTCGCTCTTGAAGGGGCGGACTCAGAGACTTTTGGAGAAGGACATGCCCTGACGATGGTTTATCGTCGCCTGAATTTCCGCGACGATCGAGAGCGCAATGTCTTCGGGGGTACGACCGCCGAGATCGAGGCCCACCGGCGCCCGCAGTCGAGACGTCAGTTTTTTCGCAGTAGCACCTAAATTGGCAAACAAGCGCTCTCGTCGCGATAGCGGTCCCAGTAGTCCAACGTAAGAGATAGAACTCTCGGCCATCATGGCGAGATAGTGACCATCCGCAATCAAGTGATGGCTCATCACGACGGCAGCATCGAAATCCTCGAGATTCACACTCGCCGGTAGGGCGAATCCTTCCGCAAGCATGAGCTGAGTCGGCGGATTGAAGCGACAGGTATCAAGATACGCTGGACGATGGTCGACCACTGTGACCCGCCAACCGAGCAAATGAGCGAGGGCCACGACGGGCTCTGCATCGGGGCCCGCGCCAAAAACAATCAGGTTTGTGATTTTTTCTGAAGTGATGGTGAAGCATGTTCCCGAAAGCGCCGTAGTCATCGCTTTACTTTCAGAGACAGCGCCGGTTTCGATATCGATGTCGAATGCACGCTGACGTCGCTGCTCCGCCGCTTCGAACAGACCCGCTAAAGGCTGGTACGCATGTCTCGAGTCGACGCGCAGCAGCAAAATCTGCATCGCGCCTTCACAGCCGAGACCAAGACCCCAGATTGCCTCGTCGGATCCACGGCTGTCGTAATGTTTGACCAATGCGCGCGCGCTGCCTGTCAGCAGTTGCTGTGAATGTTCTTGAAGATCGCTCTCCAGACATCCGCCGCTGAGTAGCCCGCAGCGTTCGCCAGCCGAAGAAAAGAGCATGAGCGCGCCGGGCTTTCGGTAGGTCGAACCCGTCGTCGAAATGACGAAGGCGGCGATCAGCGGACGTCCCGCCGACTGCTCTGCCTCAAAAAACTGTCGGATCAACGGAAGACCTTAAAGAGGCGAGCCATCTTCACGGCTTACCGCAATGACCGCCGATCGAGCAGGCAAGCCTTGACCATCCGGCCAGTGACTGACGGGCTTATCCACGGTTCCGCCCTCGCCAGGATGTTGAATGCTGAGAAACAGCGTGCTGCCGTCCGGAGTGAACTCGCAACCGCAGACTTCGGCGCCGACGGGCGCACTCATGACTTGCTTGAGCAGACCACGATCTGGGCCGCTCGTCGGGACGACAAAACACCCGTTGTTGCCGATCAGCTCTTCATCGGCATCGGTGACAATCCATAGACGGCCCGTTGGATCGAAACCGAGATTATCTGGGCAGGCTATCGGACTGACCTGCGAGCGATCGGCATAGCCGCCGTAAAACACGTCTTCTCGAGCCAGTTGACCGGGGAGTACGTCTTCCGCTTGGGTCAGAAACTTTGCTTGAGCGTTTCGAGGATCTCCTGCGAGCAGGAACACATTCCAGGAAAAGCGCTTGCTACCGGCATCGTTACCGTCTTCGATCAGTTCGACCACATGGCCGAAATCGTTCTGCGGTCGGGGGTTTGCAAAGTCAGGTCCCAAGTTGATTTCACGACCCATGAAGTCAGCTCGACGCACTGCGCGATCACCGTTTTTGGTGAGCGCCATATAAACCCGTCCCGTGATCGGGTTCGGCTCTACGTCTTCCGGACGATCCATCGGCGTGGCGCCCAAGACATCTGCCGCAGCCCGGCATTTGATAACGACTTCGGCTTGGCTGCGAAAACCCGCCCGACTATTGAGCGGACCATTTTCGTCATGGACGAGCGGGAGCCATTCGCCACGACCGGCTGCGTCGAAGCGGGCGACATATAACGTGCCATGATCGAGCAAGTTACGGTTGGCAGCGCGATCGTTTGGGTTGAATCGATCGCGCGTCACGAACTTGTAGACGTACTCGAACTTCGTGTCGTCTCCCATATATGCGGCGATACAACCTTCGGCCGTCAAAATGGTATTGGCGCCCTCATGACAAAATCGTCCTAATGCCGTGCGTTTTTTTGGAGTCGAGGCGGGGTCGAGCGGATCGATCTCCACGATCCAACCATGACGAAGTGCTTCGCGAGGTTCGCGTCGGACGTCGAAGCGCCCATCAACAATATCCCAGCCGTAAGCCGATCGCTCACGCAGCGGCCAGCGCCGATAGGCAAGCTTTGTCGCCTCGTCAGTCGAGTTCTCGGCCCAGCTTTTTGCGCCGCCAAAATAATCTTGGATGTTCTCTTCTGCAGTGAGATAGGTGCTCCAGGGTGTTTTTCCGCCGGTGCAGTTGGCAAATGTTCCGAGCACGGTTGTGCCGGTAGGGTCAGCCTTCGTTCGCAGTAGCGCATCACCGCGAGCCGGGCCCGTGATCTGCATCGGCGTATTGGCCGTGATGCGTCGGGTGGAAGCCCCGCCGCGAACGACTTTCCAACCGCGCATGCTGCGCTCGATATTGAGTACGCTCACGCCGTGCGCAGCTTGCATCCATGCGACTGCTTGAGGATGAGCACGAAGCCACGGCTCTTTATCTTTGGGCAGACCAGCGAAGGCGAGGTCCGGTAATACATACTCGTGATTGGCACAGAGAACACCGGCAGAACGTTTATTTGGCGAAACAAAGAATGCGAGCGCATCGTTGTTGGTACCGAAGCGCTTTTCTTGTCGTGAGGCGGCCTGGTCGTCGAGCCAGTCGAGCGATTTAATATCGCGCGCTGACAGACCCGCGTCGTCACTAAAAAGCGGATCGCCCCAGCCAATCAGCACGTCATGACGCAAACCGGGCGAGAGAAGAATTCCATCGTCGCGTGTTGGTCCGACGGCCTTGAACGATGACTGCGTCGCATTCTTTCCAGCCGAGGCATCGGCAACGGTAGGGAGAGCTCCGGCCACTGCGGCGGCCACGCCTCCCGCCGCAACAAAACTGCGGCGGGAGATTCGCTGCGACAGCAACTCACCGAAATAAACCTGAGCGTTTCGTGAATAGTCTTCCATGACAGCGGCTCTCTAAATTAATACATCGGCATCAAGTGCCGGGCAGACCCTCGAGAACGGTGACATAAAAGACACCTTTGCCTTCGCGAAGTTTCTTGGCGGCCTCGTATTCCGCCGACTTCCAGAACCCCCACGCAGCTTCCTTCGAGGGAAACTTGGCGATGAGGATACTCTCGTTTCTGGGATCCCCCTCAGCCACCTCCACCTTTGGAGCCGGTGTCACCGTAATGTAATGAGCGCCGAACGTTTTGTAGATCGGTGGCAAGGCGGCGTTGTAGGCCTTGAACCCTTCGAGGTCAGTAACTTTGCCTTGAACGAGCAGATAAGCCGGCGTACTCATTTAATAAGCCCCTCCGCTTTAAGGGCAGCCTGAACGGCGGGTCGGCCGGCAATGCGCCCGTGGTAAGCCTTCAGTCCCGGCCACTGACCAAGATCGATTCCGACAAAAGAACACCAACCGAGTACCGTGAAGAGGTATGCGTCTGCGACCGTAAAGGTGTCACCCATCAAAAACGGTTTATTGCCAAGCTCAGTTTGCGTGAGCTCGAAGCGACGTCCGAGGTTGGTCTTCGCAGAGGCTTTTTGCTCATCCGTCGTACCGGGAATAAAGAACGGACCGAACTTTGAATGGAGTTCGGAGTTGATGAATCCAAGCCATTCATGAAGGCGATAGCGGTCCATGGACCCTGCCGAGGGCGCCAGCCCGGATCCCGGGTTCTGATCCGCGATAAACGGAAGGATCGCCGTGCCTTCCGTCAGCACCGATCCGTCGTCGAGTCGAAGCGCAGGAACATATCCTTTGGCCGTGACTTTCGAATAATCCTCGCCACCCGCCGTTTTCTGCCCTCGACCCTCGACTTTGACCGCTTCGAATGAAAGTCCCGCCTCACGCAGGGCAATGTGCGAGGCCAGTGAACAGGCGCCTGGGGAGTAATACAGCTTCATGAGTACAACCTCTGGGAGATGAGTCGCTAATCGATTGGAGCCCGCATGCTATCCACAGCCGACAGGGCGGGGAAGGGATTGCTAAACTCCCGTCCACCGGCGGGCCCGTAGCACAGCGGTTAGTGCAGGGGACTCATAATCCGTTTGACCAAACTGGCCAGAGAAAAAAAGGCTGCGGCCTCATGGAGTTAGAGCGAAAATAGACCTGCAAAGTGCTTACACACCGCTTACACACCTCAGAACCCCGTTTTTCGGGGTGTTTATGGGGTCAGTGAGTAGCACTATAGATGTGTAGTTTGGGAGGGTCGGTATCGGTTTCAAGTGTGGGCCTGTAGCACAGCGGTTAGTGCAGGGGACTCATGGCGAAAGTTGTGCCACGTGATGGGAAACCCCACGTGGGATGGTGTCAAAGTCGGCGAACCCTAATGTCGTGCTGAACGACGATGGCAACGCCGAGCCAAGCCCGAGAGGGAAGGTGTAGAGACTTGACGGCACCCACCTAAAGCGCGAGCCACGGTGAAGGCAAAGTCCAGCGAGTACTGAAAAGTACACCAAGCCGAATCCCTTGGTCCTTGGTTCGAATCCAAGCAGGCCCATTACCTCACTTAAACCGACTAAGGATTTTTCAGGTCTAACTACAGAGTTAGGGCTGGATTTTCCTTTCACTTGTACGGCTGTACAAAGTCGAGCATGACTTTGGTTGCCGACACAACTCATGTGGTGATGGAGCGAACGCTGATTGTGTATCGGCGTGAGTGCAGCGCCGTGTGGCAATGTCGTTATCGGATCAACCGACATTGGCAACGTGCGTCAACAGGTGAGCGAGAACTCCCCCGCGCAATCCAAAAAGCCCACAAGATGTACATCACAGCGGAAGTCCGTCACAGCCAAGGACTGCCTGTCGTCACTCGACGTGTGAAGCATGTGGCGGCACTGGCCATCAAGCGCATGGAAGATGAGCTCGCCATAGGGCAAGGCAAGATCTCCTACGAGACCTATATCCGCATCATCAACGACTTCATATTGCCCACGATCGGCAGGCGAGAGATCACGAGCATCACGCCCACCGTGATCGACCAACTCGATAAGAAGCGCATCGAGATCATGGGCAAGGCGCCCACCAAGAGCACCATGCTCAAGCACAACGCAGCACTGAATCGGATCTTTGATGAAGCCGTCATTCACGGATTTCTGACCCAAGACGAGCGCCCGACATTGATTGCCAAGGGCGAAGCAGGGAAAGTCAGGCCAGGGTTCGATGTTGAGGAGATCGGCGCCGTACTCGGTAACTTCGACGCTTGGATTGATCGTGCACGCAGTGACGAAAGCCGAGAGCGGCGCCTGATCCTCAAAGACTACGTACATTTCATCTTGGATACGGGAGTGCGCCCTGGCGACGAGCCTCTTGGGGTTCGTTGGCGACAGGTGAAATACAACTACTCGGCGAACGAGGCGAGTTCTCTCGATAAGTCAGCCAATACCAATAAATCCGAGCCTATCCGCACCATGCAAATGCGCGTGACGGGCAAGACGGGTCCAAGAACCAT
>JBJTUA010000010.1:0-20549 GCA_046080445.1 Gammaproteobacteria bacterium | reverse complement strand
ACAGCACGGCGAGGTGACTTCGGTCGCCCTTCCGGTCGACCGTGATACCGGTCGTCCGCGTGGCTTCGGCTTCGTTGAAATGGGTCAGGATGACGCAGCTCGCGCCATTCAAGCCCTCAACGGCTACTCGATGGGCGGTCGCCCGCTGCGCGTCAACGAAGCGCAGGATCGTCCCCGCACCGGTGGTGGCGGCGGTCGTCCGGGTGGCTTCCGTGGGGGTGGTGGCGGTGGCTACCGTGGCGGCTCCGGCGGTGGCGGTGGTGGCGGCGGCGGTCGCTGGTAAAGCGCGCTGACGTTCACCGCATCGCGGTCGAACCAAAAAGGCCCGGCTAATCACCGGGCCTTTTTCTTTTTTCGCGCTACACGCGCACGAGTTGTTTGCCGACGTTGCGCCCTTCGAAGAGTCGAATGAGCGCAGCGGGCATTTGCTCGAGCCCCTCGAGGATGTCTTCCTGGTAGTGCAGCTTGCCGGCGGCGATCCAGTCGGCCAATTGCGCCTCAGCACGCTCGAACCGCTCGCTCATCTCGTAAATGAAAAACGCCTCCATGCGCGCCATTTTTTTGAAGATGGCGAAGGCGTTTTTGAGGGCGTACGGCTGTTCGACCCCATCAATGTATTGCGAAATCGCACCGCAGAGGACGACGCGGGCGTGTCGCCGCAGGTGCGCAAGTCCCGCATCGAGTGTGGGCCCGCCCACGTTATCGAAAAACACGTCGAGTCCGTTCGGAAAGAGTTCGCCGATCCGCTGTTCGACGTGCTCATGCCTGTAGTCGATGGCGGCGCGATAACCGAGAGAGCTCCTCAGCAACGCGCACTTCTCAGCGGAGCCTGCGATGCCGACCGCCTCGGCGCCGAGATTGCGGGCGATTTGCCCAACGTTGGAACCCACACCACCCGCAGCGCCCGACACGAGCACCTGATCACCGGCTTGGACGGCGCCGATATCGACGAGCCCGAGATAGGACGTGAAACCCGTCAGTCCCAGCACGCCGAGCGCCGTGGACACCGGCACCACGCGTTGGCGAACTTTGAACATCAAAAAATAAGGTGAGCCGTCGGCGATGGCGTAGCGCTGCCAGCCCATCTTGCCGTGCACGATCTCGCCCACTCGCCAATCTGCGTTGCGCGACTCCACGATGCGACCGACGCCACGACCATGCATCACATCGCCGATGTCCAAGGGGCGCTCGAATTTTTCGGTATTCAGCATGTAGCCGCGCATCACCGCCGCCACGCCGAGATAGAGCACTTCGATGCGGAATTCGCCCTCGGCGAGCGGTCGCAGCGGCGACTCGATCAGTCTGAAGTCGCTTTCTTTGACCGCGCCTATGGGTCGGGCGGCGAGCACCCATTGGGTGTTCATCGTCACAGGCTGCGTCCCCGTGTTTCCGGGACGACCCAGAGCGCGAGCACGAAAGCTGTTCCCATCACGGCGACCGGATACCAAAGACCCGCCAGCACATCGCCGGAGCGGGCGACGAGCCACGCCGCGGTGAGCGGCATGAAGCCTCCGAACCACGCGCTCGTCAGGTGATACGGCACCGACAGCGCGGTGTAGCGAATGCGGGTCGGGAAGACTTCAGCGAGGAACGTCGCGCCGGGTCCGCAAGTGAACCCCGCGCCGACGATCATGATGAGAATGAGACCGACGAGATTGAGATGCGTGACATCGAGATCCGCGAGTGACTCGAGTCGCGTTACGGCCGATGTATCGGGATAACCGGCGTCGATGAGCGCTTGCTGCAAGCGCTCGCGATCGAAGCCGACGATCCGTGTTTCATTGGCAGTGATGATGAGCGCTGCCTCATCAACTGGCGCGGCGTTGGCATAGGAGATGCCGCGCTTGGCGAGGTAATCGCGTGCGCGGGTCGCTTCGTCGAGCTCGGCGGCACTGGCGAAGGGATCGAATCGCGTGGGTACAGCGTAGACGCTTACTGGAGCGGTCGTTTGCACGGTCGCGAGTGTTGGGTTACCCACAGCGAGCAGTCCCGAGTACACCGGCATGATCGAGACGGCCGAGATCAACATGCCGGTGAGAATGACGGGTCGTCGCCCGATGCGATCGGCGAGCGTACCGGCGAGCAGGAACGTGCCCATGCCGATGAGCAGTGCCCCGACGATCAGCACCGAAGCCGTCGCGTTGTCGATGAGGAGAGCGGTTTGCAGAAATACCAAAGAATAAAATTGAGCCGTGTACCAGCTGAGCGCCATGCCTGCCGCCACGACGAGCGCGGCGGCCATAGGCTTGCGATGTTCGGCGCCGAGTAGCGTCTCGCGGATCGGGGCGTTCGCCAGGCCGCCTTCGCGTTTGAGTTTCTCGAACAGCGGTGACTCGGCGATTTGCAGACGAATGTAGACCGACAGACCGAGCAGAATCACCGACACCAAAAACGGAATCCGCCAGCCCCATTCGCGGAAGGCCTCTTCGCCGAGCGTGTAACGGCAACCCAGGATGACGAGCAAAGACAAGACGAGGCCGAGCGTCGCCGTTGTCTGGATCCAGCTCGTGAAATAACCGCGACGCGCCGGGTCGCTGTGTTCGGCGACGTAAATCGCGGCGCCGCCAAACTCGCCGCCGAGCGCGAGGCCTTGAATGAGTCGCAGCGCGACGAGCAATGCGGGGGCCCACCAGCCGATGACTTCGAAAGTCGGAATGAGACCGACGAGGGCGGTGGATAGCCCCATGAGCACGATGGTGATCAGGAAGGTTTGCTTGCGACCGACGCGATCGCCGAGTCGGCCGAAGAGCAGGGAGCCGAGCGGCCGAATGGCGAAGCCCGCGCCGAACGCCGCGAGACTCGCGAGCAGGGCGGCGGTCTCGTTGCCCGGCGGGAAGAAGAGGGCGCCGAAAAAGGTGACGAGGCTGCCGTAGAGGAAAAAGTCGTAGAACTCGAAGACCGTGCCGGCGGACGAGGCGACGACGACTCGGGTCATGGGTGAGCGGTGGGTGGGACTCATGTTCATGCTGAGGCGGCCTGAGGCGATTGTAGGCGTAAATTCGGAGCGTCCGGCTACACTCGAGTCTATGTCCACTACGACGCCAGCGATCCGACGCGGTTATCTCGACGGAGCCACCGGGCAGATCCACTACCGTCGGTGCACGCCTTCTCGCGCCGCAGAGCCGCTCATTCTGCTGCATCAGTCACCGCTCTCGTCGGTGCAGTTCGAAGCGGTGATGCCGCCGCTCGCCGAGGCGGGCTTCGATGTGCTCGCGCTCGACATGCCCGGGTTCGGTATGTCGGACGTCGCGGCCGAGGGCGCGACCCTCGAAGATTTCGCAAGCATCATCCCGGCGGGCTTGCGCGCCATGGCTTGGACGGATGCGCATCTCGTCGGTCACCACTCAGGCGCGGTGCTCGCAGCGGTGTTCGCTGCGACGCATCCTCGCGGCGTACGCAAGCTCGTGCTCAACGGTTTTCCCTTGCTTGGCAAGGCCGAGCGCGATCACTTCGCGACGTTTTACTTTGGTCCCAAAGAGCCCAAGCCCGATGGTTCGCATCTGCTCATCGCCTGGGAAAACCGGCTGCGCTCGACGCCCGGCTGGAGCGACCTTCGACTGATGCATCGATACACAGTCGAGGCACTGCATCGTGACGGCAGTAACTGGCGAGCGTTTCCGCTCGTCATCTCGGCAGATCTCGAGGCCGTCCTTAAACGCATCGAAGTGCCGACGCTCATGTTCACGAACACCGGCGAAGATTTGTATGCGGCGACGAAGCGCGCGTACGAGCTACGTCCCGATTTCTTTGGCTATGCCGAGTTGCAGGGTGGCTCGCACGACATCATCGACGAGCAATCCGCCAACTGGGTACGCGAGATCGTCAGGTATCTACGCGCCTGATCGCGCGCCTTACGCGCGTTGCAGTCCGCGCCGACCGTCCTCGATGACGAAGCGTGCGAGCGATCGCGCCGTCGCCTCGGGTTCGCGTACCGAGGCATAGCCGATGAGCTCGGCCTCGAGTCGTGCCGGCGTCAATGTCAGCCGCGCATAGCCGCGGTGCCCGCCATCGGCAAAGAACACATCCGTCACATCGGCTCGGTTGTACGCCTCGATCACCCGCGCGGGCGGTGGACCTGAGCTCACCGAGGTGGTGACGATTTCACTCGCAATCAGCGGTGACTCGCTCGTATGCGGCACGATGCGTTGATCGGCGACGATGAAGGCGTGGATATCGCCACCCAACATCACGGGATTTTTGCAGCCACTTGCTGCGACCGATTCGAGTAGTCGACGTCTTGCAGCGGGATATCCCGCCCAACTGTCGCTCCAATGCAGTTCGCGCGGACCCGGATCTTCGTCGATCCGCGTCATCACGACGCCCTGGGCGATGAAGTTCCAGCGTGCTTTGGATGCGCGCAGTTGGCCGTCGATCCAGCTCTCTTGCGTGGCGCCGAGCATGCTGCGCGATTCGTCGTTCCAAGCGGGGCAGGTGTCGACGTACACCCGCGAACCGCCCCCACGTCGAGGTGGCGTCGGGCAGGCCTGCGGCGAACGATATTGACGCTCATCGAGCATATGGATGGCGAGCAGATCGCCGAGCGTGCGCGTCATGTAAAGCTGCATGTCGGAGCCGCGGGGCATCGCCGAGCGCGGCAACGGCATGTGCTCCCAATACGCCTGATAAGCGGCCGCACGGCGTGCGACAAAGCCTTCCTGTTCATCCGGATCTTCGGCAACGAGACCCGCGTAATCGTTTGCGACCTCGTGGTCGTCGTGGGTGACGAGCCAGGGGCAGTGGGCGTGTGCGGCGCGCAAGAGCGGATCGCTGCGATACCACGCATAGCGACGACGATAATCGTCGAGCGTATTGCACTCACCGGTGTCATGTCGGCGTATGGGTGCAGCCGTATTGTTCTCGTAAATGTAATCGCCGACGTGCACGATGAGGTCGGTGCCGCGCTCGAGCATGTGGGCGTAGGAGTGAAAGTAACCTTGTTCGTAGTGCTGACAGCTCGCGATGGCGATGTGCAGCGGGCTCTGTCGTTCGCCGACCGGTGACGTCCAGGTCCGACCGATAGGACTGACGTAATCGCCTGCGCGAAACCGATAAAAATAATCGCGACCCGGGGCGAGTCCGCGCACTTCGAGGTGCACCGAATGCGCATGGCGCGCCTCGGCTCGCGTGACACCGGCTTGCACGATTTTCGCAAAGTTTGGATCAGTCGCGATTTCATAGACGACCGCGAGATCGTCGGGCCCGTGATTCGTCTCGGGTGTCGTCGGCGTCGTGGCAAGCCGCGTCCAGAGCACCATGCCATCGTTCACCGGGTAACCGGAGGCGATGCCGAGCACGAAGGGGTCGCTCTTGAATCGCGGCTGCCGCATCGACGAGGGTTCGTTACCCCAAGCGGGAAGGGCGAGGCCGGAGCTCGCCAGGGCCGCCGAGAGCAGCGTGGCGGAGAGAAAATCACGACGATCCGTCATGACGGCCAAGTGTAGTCCTCGACGTGCTAGTTTTTGCGAAGAGTTTTGCAGGACCTGAATCGATGACCGACGCTGCTGTACCCCTCGATCCCATGACGCCGCGTCAGGACGGGCGCGCGATACTCTGCGGACCCCTCGCCGAGATCACACTCGCGAGCGCCGACCTCGAGCGTTGCCGGCGTTTTTACGGCGGAGCGCTCGATCTGCGCAACGAACTGCTGCGCATCGATCGAGCGTCCTCGCAGCGCGCATGCCAGCACTTCGGCCTCCCTGAGCAAGACGGCCTCGATGTGTTGCTCCTCACGCGCCCAGGCATTCCTGAGGCCATTCGCGTGCGCGTCGTACGCCTCGATGTCGCACGACCCACCGCGCGCCCAGCGCTCGACTGTCGCTTTGACGGAGCCTTGGGTTTGGGCGTACCGGTGCGAGGCCTTGCTCAACGTCATGCCATCGTCGAGGCCTATGGCTTCAAGGCCAACGCGGGTGTCACCACCATGAGCTTCCCGCGTGCGGACGGGTCGACGTACGACATCGGCGAGACACATTGGGTCGCACCCGATGACGTGATGGTGCCCGGTGTCGATCGAGCGCATCTGCAGCCAGTGGGCCCCATCGATCCTGCGCTCGAAATCGGCGGCCCGAGTTATTCCAGTGCACTCGTCAGCGACGTCGATCGCCACGGCGAATTTTTCGATCAAGTGCTCGGCTACGAACTGCGTCGCGAATTCACCTTCGAGAGCGACGGACCCGAGGGTGGCATGCGCTTGCCCAAGGGTACACACGTACGCTTCCAACAATGGTTCGCACCTGGTGCGCGCACGGGATACCTCGTCATCATGCAGTTGCTCGCAGGCGGTTTGCGCGCGCCGAACGGCCTCGGCTTGCATCATCGCGGTCTTGGCTTGTGGTCTTTCCCGACCCAAAAGTTTTCCGAGGTCGAGGAGCGTGTGGCGCGCCATTCCGTGAAGAGGCTGAGCGCGCCTGCCGAGATCGAGGCGCTTGGATTCGGGCGCCGACGTTCTATGGTCATCGCAACGCCCGATGGTTTTCCCGTGGAGATCTTCCAATGCTGATTCGTGTGAGTGTCGTGATTCTGCTGCTCACGCTCGGTGCCTGCACAACACCCGATGTGCTCGATTGCCGCGCCGCGCATGGGCTAACGCCCGATTGTCGCTTTCAAAACCCCGAGGACTTCGCGGTGAGCTCGCACGGCACGGCGCTGATCATCAGTGAAATGGGGCGGGGCAGCGTCGAGTCGCGCGCAGGTCGGCTCGTGGCCTATGTGCCCGGTGCAGCAGGAACCGCGGGCGATATCCGGCCGTTGTGGCCGCGCGCGACCCACTCATCGGCGACACTCGCGACGTCCGAGCCGAAGAGCGGCGTCGGCGATCCTGCCTGTCCTGCGCTCGGGTCTGCGGCATTCGTCCCGCATGGCATCAACGCACGTCGGCTCGATGATGGACGTCAGATGTTGTACGTCGTCAATCACGGCACGCGCGAGTCGATCGAAATCTTTGAAATTCTGGACGATGGTCTCGAGGTGACACTCGAGCCGCGCGGCTGCGTGCTCGCGCCACCCGATGCGACCACGAATGATGTCGTCGCGTTGAGCGATGGTGGTTTTCGGGTATCCGACAGTTTTCGGCGCAGCGAAAACACGGTCGTATCGGGATTGCGCATGCGTTACGGTTCGCATCGCCCCGGATTCGCGTGGGAATGGCGGCCGGGTAAGGGCTACACGCGCCTCGCCGGCAGTGACACCGCCTACGCCAACGGCATCGAGTCCTCGCCGGACGGGCGTTATCTCTACCTCAACGGTTACTTTGAAAACGCCGTCATCAAAGTCGACACCACAACCGGTCGACGCGTCGGTGAGGCGAGGGTGATGGGTCCAGACAACGTCACCTGGTCCGAGGACGGTCGCCTGCTCGTCGCTTCGCACCACGCCAGCACCTTCGATCTCATCAAGTGCCTCGGCATCGAGCGAGGGAACTGCGGCTTTCGGTTTCAGATCGTCGAGGTCGACCCCGAGACCTTGAGCACGCGTGTCATCCTCGATCAGCAAGGGTCGCCCATTGGCGCGGCGACGGTTGCGCTGCCCTTCAAAGGTCGGCTGTACCTCGGCACCTTTGCGGGTGATCGCATCGCATGGCGCTGACCGGATGACCCGGATGCCGTCCAGGGACGATTGTGCGGAGGGTTATGTCACCGAGCTGCCGTATACCCTCGGTTACTACCCCGAGCTCAATCCGCGTCGAGCACGCGACACGCTGGTCGAAGCGGGTATCGCGGTGGCGCCCATCCGCCGCGCCTGCGAGCTCGGTTTCGGTAGAGGGCTGAGCCTCGCCATCCACGCCGTCGCTGGCGATGTCGAGTGGTGGGGCAACGATTTGCTGCCCCGTCACGTTGAGGAAGTCGAGACGCTCACCCGCGGACTCTCGAGCCGGATTCACGTCGCCGGCGAACCTTTCGCCGAGTTTTGCGCCCGCGAAGATATGCCGACCTTCGACTTCATCGCCATGCATGGGGTATGGAGTTGGATCTCGCCTAACAATCGAGACGTCATCAAAGATTTCATCGATCGCAAGCTCGCGGTGGGTGGCGTGCTCTATTTGTCATACAACGTCCGCCAGGCTTGGGCTTCGGTGGTGTCGCTACGCGAGTTTTTGGTCGCCGAAGCGTCGAGGCCTGAACTCGCTGCCAAATCTTTACCCGATCGTATCGAGACCGCGCTCGTCGCAGCGCAGCAGGTGGTGGCTGCCGATCTACCGCCCGCTCGCGACAATCCGGCGTTCGAGAAACATTTGCGCAAGATTCGGTATCAGGCGAAGGCCTATCTGGCACACGAATATTTCAATCGCGACTGGACATTGTTCGACGAGACGGATATCGCGGCCACCTTCGAGCCGCTCGGCCTAAGATATGGCGCTCAAGCGAAGGCGAGTGCCAAAGATTCTGGCTTTCGACGAGACCTTTGGGTTCGCGAGCGAGCGCTGCACGCATCGCGAGCGCCCCGCGTTTCGGACTCAGTAGAGAACCCGTTTGTTGCCGACGGCGACTCGATCGACGCGCTCAACGCGCGCTTGCTGCAACGCGCCCTCGATGAGCCTTATCTCAGCACGCTCGCCTCAGCTCAAACGGGCGGGGGTGTTGAACTCGGCTGGCGCACGCTGCTCGCGCTCGGTGCACGTCGAGCCGGCGCGCGGGATGCCCCCTCAATCGCCGCGAGCGTAGCCGCAACGCTTGCGCGTCTGGGTCATCCGCTCGTGCATGAGGGCGTCGTGATCAAAGATTCTGAGGAGTTTGCGGCCATCTTGCGCCGCGAGGCGACCGCGGTACTCAAGACGTTCGTTCCAGCAGTTGATGTAGTCCATGTAAATCGCCCAGCACCCAAAGATCTGCAATCAGCCCCTCGTTGAAAGTGAACAGCGCAGCGCCCGCCCACTCAACACGCAATGACGTGGGCTTGTAGCCCAAGAATGTCTTGCGGTGTATTCCTGAGAACAGCATCTTGGCGAATGCTTTGTGGTCACTGACCACCAAGTCCTGAATGTCGCAGCGATAATCGCCCAGTGCGTCATGAACAAAATCAACATAACCCGCAAACTCTTCGTGACCGACTTTGCTGGGTCCTAGAGAGCCGCGAAAGGTAAAATCAGCACAGAGCAATTTTGGAATCGCCGACTTGTCGTGTCGGTTCCAAATGTCGGCGTAGAAACTCTCTACGAGTCGGGTGGCCCGGTCATTCATCGGTACGACATACGCTCGAAACAAAGTCGCTGAAAAGCTGAAAAGTAGAATAGTCCCGAGTGTTCTACTCGGACAATATTCTTCGAGCGGGAGATGGTCGGGATGAGAGGATTTGAACCTCCGACTCCTACGTCCCGAACGTAGTGCTCTACCAGGCTGAGCTACATCCCGATGCTGGCGGGCCCGCGGGGGCCGATGTCAGGAGGTGCGCTCGACGGCGAACCGGGCGAGAGCAGCGAGACCTTGTTTGTACGGCGACTCTGGCAGCGCTTGGAGGGCTGTAAGTGCCTGATCGGCCTCGTCCTGAGCGAGGGCGCGAGTGTACTCAAGAGCGCCGGTCGATTCAATTGCGCCCACGATCACATCCAGTTGTTCGAGGCCGCCGTTTTCGATCGCTCCGCGGATGATCGACCGGATGCCGGGATCGGGTGCCTTTTTGAGGGCCTGGATCAGGGGCAGGGTGGGTTTGCCTTCGGCGAGATCATCACCGAGATTCTTGCCGAGCTCGGCGGGGTTGGATTGGTAGTCGAGTACATCGTCGATCAGCTGATAAGCCGTTCCGAGATGGCGGCCGAAGTCGGCGAGCGCCCGCTGCTGGCTCGGGCTGGCCCCGGCGATGACGGCCGACACTTCGGCACCTGCTTCGAAGAGTTTTGCGGTCTTACGGTAAATCACTTCCAAATAGCGTTGCTGCGTCGTGTCGGGATCACCCGCATTCATGAGCTGCAGCACCTCACCCTCAGCGATGACGTTCGTCGCCTGTGACATGATTTCCATGACGCGTTGCGAACCGATCGCCGCCATCATCTGAAAAGCGCGCGAGTACACGAAGTCGCCGACGAGCACGCTCGCTTGGTTGCCATACACGTGGTTCGCCGTGGCGCGTCCGCGGCGGCGCGATGATCCGTCGACCACGTCGTCGTGCAGTAGGGTCGCGGTATGGATGAATTCTATGAACGCCGCAGCGTCGATGTGACTCGCACCGCGATAGCCACCGGCGCGGGCGGAGAGCAGCACGATGAGCGGACGAAGCCGCTTACCACCACCTGAAATGATGTGTTCGGCGACCTGATCGACCAGGGCGACTGAGCTTTTCATGCTGGCGCGGATCACGGCATCGACGGCCAAGAGATCCTGACGAACCAGCTCCTTGACCGAGGCCAGCAGCGTATTCACGGGGTGCGATGGTAGCCGACCCGGACGCCCAAGAGGTAAGTCCTTGAAACCCAAGGAAAGAGGTCCGGTGGGGAGGGTTTGACCGACCGGCGGTCGCTCAGTAGAATGCGCGACCTTTTCCGGAGGTCTCTACATGTACGCGGTCATCGCCACGGGCGGAAAGCAATATCGGGTCGAAGCGGGCAGTGTGCTCCGCGTCGAGAAGCTTCCCGTGGAACCGGGCTCGGAAGTGAAGTTCGGTGAAGTCCTGCTCGTCGGTTCCGGCGAGTCGGTCAAGGTGGGTGCGCCCATGCTGGCAGGGGCCTCGGTATCGGCGACGGTTCAGCGTCACGGGCAGAGCGACAAGGTGAGCGTGGTCAAATTCCGCCGCCGCAAGCACTACCTGCGCATGAAGAACCATCGCCAGCAGTTCACTGAAATCAAGGTCACCGGCATCAGCGCCGGTTGAGTGCGGAGCAGATCACATGGCACATAAAAAAGCAGGCGGCAGTACTAAGAACGGCCGCGACTCACACAGCAAGCGACTCGGCGTGAAGGCGTTCGGCGGTGAGCAAGTGCTCGCCGGCAACATCATCATCCGCCAGCGTGGCACGCAGTACCGCGCCGGCGCCAATGTCGGCATCGGCACGGACCACACGCTGTTCGCGCTGACCAACGGCAAGGTCGCGTTCAAGCGTCGCGGCGCCGAGAAGAAGATGTTCGTGAGCGTGGTTGCCGACTGACGGCGATACGCCTTCCGCATCCAGAACCCCGGCCGCGTGCCGGGGTTTTTGTTTGCGGCTTTTGCAGAGGACGCGTTCATGAAGTTCGTCGATGAGGCCAGAGTTCGGGTGCAGGCCGGCAACGGAGGGCGGGGGTGTCTGAGCTTCCGTCGCGAGAAGTTCGTGCCGTTTGGCGGACCGGACGGCGGCGATGGCGGTCACGGCGGCAGCGTCTATCTGCGCGCGGCGTCCGGCATCAATACCTTGGCGGATTTTCGCGTCGAGCGAACCTTCAAAGCGAAATCGGGTGAAGGCGGCAGCGGCAACGACTGCTTCGGTCGCGGTGGAGACGATTTATACGTGCCGGTACCCATCGGCACGGTGATACGCGATGCCGAAACCGGTGAGCAGCTTGGCGATCTCGTGCGCGAGGGCGATACCTTGCTGGTCGCGCACGGTGGCAAGGGCGGTTGGGGTAATGCCCGATTCAAAACCAGCACCAATCGCGCGCCGCGACAGTTCGGCACGGGCTTGCCCGGCGAGAAGCGCGTGCTCGAGCTCGAGCTCAAAGTCATTGCAGATGTGGGTTTGCTCGGTTTGCCGAACGCCGGTAAATCGACGCTTATTCGTGCGGTATCGTCGGCACGCCCGAAGGTGGCCGATTATCCCTTCACCACGCTCCATCCCAATCTCGGTGTCGTCTATTGCGGCGAGCACCGCAGCTTCGTGATGGCTGATATTCCCGGCGTCATCGAGGGTGCGGCCGAGGGTGCAGGACTCGGTATTCGCTTCTTGAAGCATTTGCAGCGCACGCGCGTGCTGCTGCATCTCGTTGATATGGCGCCCCCCGATCCTGATGCCGATCCCGTCAAAGATGCGCGCTCGATCGTCGCGGAGCTCAAAAAATTCTCCAAAGATTTGGCGACGAAGCCGCGATGGCTCGTCATCAACAAGAGCGATTTGTTACCGCCCGACGAAGCCGAGAAGAAAGCCAAGGCCATCGTGCGCTCGCTACGTTTCAAGGGTCCGTGGTTCCTCATATCGGGAGTCACCGGCGCAGGAACGCGCGAGCTCACCGAGGCGGTGATGCGCTTCCTCGAAACGAAGAACGATGCCTGATCGCAATCCCAAGGTTCGCCGCCGTCTGGCGCAGGGCAAGCTTCGGCTGCGCCTGTGCGACCTACGCAACCTTGGGCCTCAGTCAGAGCGTCTGCTCGCGGCCATCGGCATTCACGACGTCGAGACGTTGCGCCAACGTGGCGCGCTCGAAGCCTATCTCGCGGTACGCCATGCGGGTCTGACCCGCACCCTCAATTTACTGTGGGCGCTGGTCGGCGCTCTGGAGCCTTGGCCCGAAGGGCGGGACTGGCGCGAGGTCGCGGCGAGCGAGGCACGCTTACCGTTGTTGCTGACCGTTGAGGCGCGCCTGGCTACTCGGCGCAGCACGCTCGAGGCCGGCGGCGTGTCCGTGAAGACGGAGCCGAAGCGTGCAAGAAAGCGCATCGCGCAACCGAACGATTCATCGACCGAAACGCCGTGGGTGCCGGGTCTGTCGTTCGAGGCGGACCGCCGCGCGAAGGCCCACGGGTCGCCCAAAAAGAAAAACCGGCACTAGGCCGGTTTTTCTGAGCGCGAGGCTCGCGAGAGGCTTACTTGCCGGAGAGCTTCTTGAGTTTGGCGGCCAGGCGCTTCTTGTGGCGCGAAGCCTTGTTGCGGTGCACGAGGCCCTTGTTGACCATCGAGTCGACCGAAGCGGCCGCTTTTCTGACTGCGGCCGGAGCGGCCGCCTTGTCGCCCTTGGCGATGCTATCCACCGCTTCGCGAATGGCGGAGCGAGAGCGGGAACGCAGCGCAACGTTGCGGGCGCGATGTTTGACAGCCTGACGGGCGGCTTTTTCGGCGGACTTGGTGTTGGCCACGGATGATGCTCGGGGTCGTAAAAAGGCGCGTATTTTCGGGGTGGGACGGGGGGTTGTCAACGCTAAAGAATGGCGGCTCCGGTATAGTTCGCACGCGGGGTCCCCACACGGCAGTCATGAGTCGCGCGATCTTCAAGAGCACCTCGGTGGTGGGCCTCACCACTTTGCTGTCCCGGGTGACCGGGCTGCTGCGCGATATGGTCTATTCGCAGGCCTTCGGCGCCGGCACGCTCATGGACGCGTTCCTGGTTGCCTTCAAGATCCCAAACTTCCTGCGCCGCCTGTTTGCCGAAGGGGCTTTCTCGCAGTCCTTCGTCCCCGTGATTTCCGAGTACAAGGTCCGCCGTCAGCAGGACGACGTACGAGAGCTCGTCTCGGGCGTGGCCGGCACCCTCGGTGCCGTGCTGCTCGTCGTGACCGCGATTGGCGTCATCGCCGCGCCGGTCATTATTTTGCTCTTCGCACCCGGCTTCACGCAGGAGGCGGGCAAGTACGAACTCGCCGTCGACATGTTGCGCTGGACGTTCCCGTATCTCTTCTTCGTTTCTTTGACTGCGCTCTTCAGCGGTGTACTCAACAGCTACGGTCGATTCGCCGTTCCCGCGTTCACGCAGGTGGTGATGAACCTCGTGATGATTGTGTTCGCCGTGGTGATTGCCACGAACTCCGACAACCCCGGTGTGACCTTGGCCATTGGCGTGTTCGTCTCGGGTGTCGCGCAAGTGGTGTTTCAGTTGCCTTCAGTGGCTCGACTCGGTTTGTTATCGATGCCGCGTTGGCGACCGGCCGCCGAGGGCGTCCGCCGCATCGGCAAGCTCATGATCCCCGGAATCTTCGGCTCGTCGATGGCGCAGGTGAGTCTGCTGCTCGATACGCTCATCGCCTCGTTTTTGGTGACGGGGAGCATTGCTTGGCTTTACTACGCCGATCGCTTGATGGAGTTCGCGCTCGGCGTGTTCAGCATTGCGCTCGCAACCGTGATTCTGCCGCGGCTTTCGGCACAACATGCCGCGGGTGACGCCGCGCGCTTCTCGGCGACGCTCGATTGGTCGCTGCGTCTCGTGCTCGTGGTCGTGACCCCTGCGACAGTGGGGCTGCTCGTGCTCGCCGGGCCCATCACCGCCACCATCTTCGGTTACGGCGAATTCTCGGATGAGGACGTGAGGATGACCCAGTACGGGCTCATGGCGTACTCATGGGGTCTCATCGGGTTCAGTCTCGTCAAGGTGCTCGCGCCGGGGTACTTCGCGAGGCAAGACACCAAAACGCCGGTTCGCGTCGGCCTCATCGCGCTCGCCGTCAACATGGGTTTCAATCTGGTCGTGGTGCTGCCGGCGCATTTCGCAGGCTTCGCGGCACCCTTCGTGCTGCTCGCCACGTCCACCTGTCTCTCGGCGGCACTCAATAGTTTCATGCTCTGGCGCGGACTGCGACGCGAAGGCGTCTACCGTCCGTCTGCGGGCTGGAGTGCGCTCGGAATGCGCGTACTCGCCGCCAATTCTTTGATGGCGATCACGCTTTGGCTCGCCAGCCCTGCGCTCAAAGATTGGCTCGCGGCATCGCCGATCGACCGTGCGGTGCTCTTGTCGGGCTGCATCCTCGCGGGCGGGGCGGTCTATGCCGTCACGCTCGTGGTACTTGGGCTGCGACCTGCTCACCTGCGAGGCGCGTGATGTCGGCGCAATCGTCCCTTCGGCTGCTGCGCGGCACGCGTGCCGTGCCCGAAGCCCTGCGCGGGGGCATCGTCACCATCGGCAGTTTCGATGGTGTGCATCGCGGTCACCAAACCTTGATCGCGCGCACGCTCGAACGGGCGCGCGCCGAAGGTCGACCGGCGCTCATCGTGAGTTTCGAGCCGATGCCGCGAGAGGTGTTATCACCCGACGCGGCGCCCGCACGACTCACCAATTTCCGCGAGCGCTGGCGGCTCTTCGAGCAGACAGGACTCGATGCCTTCGTTCTGCTTCGCTTCAACGAAACCTTGCGGCAGCTCTCGGGCGCGGCCTTCTTGAAGTGGCTGATCGAAGACCTTGGCGTCGCAGGCATCGTCGTCGGTCACGATTTCCGCTTTGGTCGGCAGGGTGCAGCCAATGCCGCCTTCCTGCAGACGGCCAGCGAGAGCGGTCAATTTTGGGTGGAGGTCATCGAGCCCGTGCGGCTCGGCACCGAGCGCGTCAGCAGTTCCGAACTGCGTGCTGCCTTGGCGGGGCGCGATCTGGCCCGGGCGGCGCGTTTGCTCGGTCGACCGTACACCATGCGGGGTCGGGTGGTGGCCGGTCAGCAACTTGGCCGCACGCTCGGCTTCCCGACGGCTAACATTCGCGGTCGGCGGCGCCGGCTCCCCCTGAGTGGGATCTTCGCCGTCCGAGTGCACGGCATCGCGGGCTCGCCCCTCGGTGGTGTGGCGAGTCTCGGCACACGTCCCACGGTGGGCGGCGTCGAGCCGTTGCTCGAGACGTTCGTGTTCGATTTTTCAGGTGACCTTTACGGTCGCGAGCTCGAGATCGAGTTCGTCGCTCACCTGCGCGACGAGTTGCGGTTCGAGAGCGTCGAGTTGATGGTGATTCAGATGCAGGTCGATGCGCGAACGGCGCGCGAATGGGTGATAGAGCAGTGACGGACTACAAGCAGACGGTCAATCTTCCGCAGACGGACTTCCCGATGAAGGCCGACCTCGCCACGCGCGAGCCCGCGTTCGTCGAGCGTTGGCAGGCGAACGACACTTACGGCGAACTACGTCGCATCGCCAAGGGTCGTCCGCGCTTCGTGCTGCACGATGGTCCGCCGTATGCCAACGGCAGCATCCACATCGGTCACGCACTCAACAAAATATTGAAGGACATTATCGTCAAGTCGCGCACGCTCGACGGCTTCGATGCGCCGTACATCCCGGGTTGGGACTGTCATGGCCTACCCATCGAACTCGCCGTCGAAAAGAAACACGGACGGCCGGGTCAAAAACTCGACGTCAACGCGTTCCGCGCCGCGTGCCGCGCGTTCGCAACCGAACAAATCGAACTGCAGCGCACCGATTTCAAGCGACTCGGCGTACTCGGTGATTGGGATCGTCCGTATCGCACCATGGATCCGACTTACGAAGCCGAGCAGATGCGCGCCTTCGGTCGCATCGTGAAGAACGGTCACCTCTACAAAGGGGCGAAGCCCGTGCACTGGTGCCTCGATTGTCGCTCGGCGCTCGCCGAGGCCGAAGTCGAGTACGAAGACAAAACATCACCGGCCATCGACGTCGCCTTCAAGGTGGTCGACCTCGACGATCTACGCGCACGCATCGGCCTGCGTCCCAGCGAGAAAATGCCCGAGGGGCTGCAGCCTGCGCTCGTCATCTGGACCACGACACCGTGGACGCTGCCTGCAAACGAGGCCGTCGCCGTCGGCGCGGAACTCGACTACGCGCTCGTGCATGTCGCTGCGCAGGGTGAGTTTCCCTCGCGGCTCGTCGTGCTCGCGGGCGAACTGCTCGGCGCCATTGCCGCGCGGTATGGCATCGATGCGGAGAGCCTCAAGCCGATGGCGCGCTTCAAAGGCGTGGCGCTCGAAGGCCTGATGTTGAAACACCCGTTCCTCGATCGCGAAGTGCCGGTCATCGTGGGGGATCACGTCACACTCGATGCGGGTACGGGTGCGGTACATACGGCGCCCGCGCATGGTCAGGAAGACTTCGCGGTCGGTCAAAAATATGGGCTCCCGGTCCGTAACCCCGTGGGCGGCGATGGGCGTTTCATTGAGGGCACGCCGCTTGTTGCGGGGCTCAGGCTCAACGAAGCCGGTGAGACCTTGATCGGTCTCATGCGCGAGAGCGGGGCGCTCGTGAAGCACGCACCCTATCGTCATAGTTATCCGCATTGCTGGCGTCACAAAACGCCGGTGATCTTCCGTGCGACGCCGCAGTGGTTCATCAGCATGGATCAGCGTGGGCTGCGCGCCGGCGCGCTCGAGGACATCAAAAAAGTCACGTGGACGCCGGCCTGGGGCGAGCAGCGCATCACGGGCATGATCGAAAACCGTCCCGACTGGTGTATCTCGCGACAGCGCACCTGGGGCGTGCCCATTCCGCTGTTCGTGCACAAGGTCACGGGTGAGTTACACCCCGACACCGTCGAGCTCATTGAACGCGCAGCCGCTAAAGTGGAGCAGGGCGGCATCGAAGCATGGTTTGCGCTCGATCCGGCCGAGTTGCTCGGCGCCGAAGCCGCGCAGTACGACAAAGTGACCGACGTCATGGACGTTTGGGCGGATTCGGGTTTGTCCTTCGAGTGTGTGGCGGCGCAGCGTCCCGAGATCGAAGGCCCTGTCGATCTTTATCTTGAAGGCTCCGATCAACATCGCGGCTGGTTCCACTCCTCGCTCTTGATGTCCGAGGCCTTGCACCGTCGTGCGCCGTACAAGGGTGTGCTGACCCACGGCTTTACGGTCGATGACAAGGGTCGCAAGATGTCGAAGTCGCTCGGTAATGTCATCGCTCCGCAAAAGGTGATGCAGAGCCTCGGCGCCGACGTGCTGCGCCTGTGGGTCGCGTCGACCGACTACGCCAATGAAATGAGCGTGTCCGACGAAATCTTGAAGCGCATGTCCGACAGTTATCGGCGCATTCGCAACACGGTGCGTTTCCTGCTCGGCAATCTGGCAGGGTTCGACCCGGCAACCGATGCGGTCGATGTCAAAGATATGGTGGCGCTCGATCGCTGGGCGCTTGGTCGGGCGAGGGCGTTGCACGAAGAGATCGTCACCGCGTATCGCGATTACCAGTTCCATCTCGTGTACCAGAAGGTGCACGGGTTCTGCGTGGTCGAGCTCGGTGGTTGCTATCTCGATGTGCTCAAAGATCGGCTCTACACAACTCCGCCCAAGAGCCATGCGCGACGCTCGGCGCAGACGGCGATGTATCACATCGTCGAAGCGATGGTGCGTTGGCTTGCGCCGGTGTTGTCGTTCACGACCGAAGAAATCTGGTCGCTGCTGCCTGCGCGCCGCGAAGCCTCGGTGCTCCACTCCGTTTGGCACACGCTGCCCGACGTACCGGCAGACGCCATCGACTGGACTGCCTTGCTCGCCTTGCGCGGCGAAGTCGCGCGCGAACTCGAGCGTCTGCGCGAGGCGGGTGACATCGGCTCGCCCCTCGAGGCGGAGGTCGACATCGCCGTGCCCGCGAGTGAGCAAGCTCGCTACAGCGCGCTCGGTGATGACCTGCGGTTCTTCTTCATCACGTCAGCCGCACGGGTCGTCGTCGATGCTGCCGTGTCGGCGGCGACGGTGCGTGTGAAGGCGACCTCTGCGCCCAAGTGCGTGCGCTGCTGGCATCGTCGCGACGATGTCGGGCGGCAGCCCGAGCATCCTGAACTTTGTGGCCGCTGCGTCGTCAATGTGGCAGGGTCCGGAGAGGAGCGTCGTTACGCATGAGTGGATCGTCGCTGCGCGAGGCCATGGCGGCCATCCGCTGGAAAGAGAGCGGTTGGCGCTGGCTGTGGCTGTCGGTGTTGCTCATCGTCGCCGACCAGGCGAGCAAAGCCTGGATCGAATCGAGCTACCTGCTCGGTGAGTTCACGCCGGTATTTTTTTGGCTCGACATCACCCGTCTGCACAACCCGGGCGCGGCGTTCAGTTTCCTGGCCGATGCCGGTGGTTGGCAGCGTTATTTCTTCAGTACTTTGGCCGTTTTCGTGAGTGGCGCGCTGATTCTTTGGTTGCGTACGCTGCACGCAGATCGTGAACGCGTGCTGTCGCTCGCGCTCGCGCTGGTGCTCTCCGGGGCCATCGGCAATGTCATCGATCGCTTCGAGCACGGCTTCGTCATCGATTTCATCCACGTGCATTGGCAGCAGGCGTATTTTCCGGCGTTCAACATCGCCGATGCCGCCATCACCGTCGGCGCGTTTTTCCTCATCTACGATGCCTTTGCCGATTGGAGGCGCAGGCGATGAAGATCCTGCTTGCCAACCCGCGTGGGTTTTGTGCCGGCGTCGACCGCGCCATCGACATTGTCGAGCGGGCCATTGCACTCTTCGGTGCACCCATCCACGTTCGACACGAAGTGGTTCATAACCGTCACGTCGTCGAGCGGCTGCGTTCGATGGGCGCGGTGTTCGTCGAGGAACTGCACGAAGTACCCGATGGCGCCACGGTCATATTCTCGGCGCACGGTGTGTCGAAGGCGGTGGAGGACGAGGCCGCGTTACGCGGGCTCACGGTGTTCGATGCCACCTGTCCGCTCGTGACCAAAGTGCATATGGAAGTGCGTCGTTATTCGCGTGAGGCGCGAGAGGTCATCCTCATCGGTCATGACGGTCACCCCGAGGTGGAAGGTACGCTCGGTCGTTTCGATACCTCGTTCGGCGGCCAGATCCATCTCGTCGAGTCAGTGGACGATGCGGCCGCCCTGGCGGTCGCGAACCCTGCCAACCTTGCGTTCGTCACGCAGACCACGCTGTCGGTCGACGACACCGCCGAAATCGTCAACACCCTGCGCACGCGGTTTCCCGAACTTGCGAGCCCCCGCAAAGAAGACATCTGCTACGCCACGCAAAACCGGCAGGATGCGGTCAAAGATTTGCTGCGCGAGTGCGATGTGCTCATCGTCGTAGGCTCGATTGCCAGCTCCAATTCCAATCGCCTCGTCGAGCTCGGTCAGCGAGCCGGCGTGCCCGCTTTCCTCGTCGACGGCGCCGACGATCTGCATCGCGAGTGGTTCGAGGGCAAGCAGTGGGTGGGGCTCTCAGCGGGAGCCTCGGCACCCGAGGTGCTCGTGCGCGAAGTCATCGATCGCCTGCAGCAGTGGGGTGCACAGGCACCGCGCGAGTTGGCGGGTCGCGAAGAGCATGTGGTCTTCGGACTGCCGCGCGAGTTGCGCGTGCCCGTGCCGCCTGTGCCCGGCGGGCGTCCCACCGGCGCCTGAGGTCGCGGGCCACGCTGGTCGGGGCTGCGAGAGGGCGGGTTACCAAGGTTGCTGAGATGGCCTCTGCGGAGCCCGTCAGCGCCTTAATTCCAAGAGAATCCGCCCCGAGCGGCCGCCCCCGCCCCGAAAGCGGCGGGGATCGAACTTTTCATCCGCCTGCGGCACGTTTAAGATTCGCCGCCCCGGCCCCGACCGGGTTTGGACGCCGGAATAGCTCAGTTGGTAGAGCGGCGCATTCGTAATGCGTAGGTCGTAGGTTCGAATCCTATTTCCGGCACCATTTTCCTCAACTAAAACAATAACTTACAGATCATAATTCTTTGACCGATCTTTCGATCGCTCGGCTAGGGTGCATATAGGGTGCAGAATTCTCGCGGCTCTCGATCCCGTCTGCGGGGTGAGGGGACTGACCCCCGAAGGCTGGGTAAGACCCTTAAGGATTCCCGCCCCATTGCCGTAGACCAAGAGTTGCCGACAGCCACAGCCGATCTGACTCCGAAACAACGGGCGACGGTGGGCATCCTGACTCAAATTCTTGTACGGAGAGTCATTAACGCGTTGCTCGATGGAGCGTCTACCCGGGGGTGCTGCTCCCCCTGCGTTGCCCGAATGACTAGCGACCCCGGTTGGCGAGATGCAGAGGCAAGCGCCTTCACGACGAAGCCAA
>JBJTUA010000009.1:0-30046 GCA_046080445.1 Gammaproteobacteria bacterium | reverse complement strand
AATTGTTGAGCGACCCGTTAAAGATGTTGTCCTGATCGGACTCGGGACTGCCTTCCTGACCGTCCGGTCCGAGCGAGTACAGATCGAACTCGGTTCCACGCGTGCCAGGTAACCGATAGCGGTAGTCGTTACCCCAAGGGTCCTTCGAGACCCGGGTCATGTAGCCGCCCGTTCGCCAATTGCGCACGGCCGGATCGTCGGGCTTTTGTACCAAGGCGGTGAGGCCTTGAGTGGTACTCGGCAGGCGCGCCGTATCGAGTCGATACATTGCGAGCGCCGTCTCGATGGCCTGAAGATCCGCTTTGACCTTGGTCACCCGAGCTTCATCGACCCGATCTAAAACCCGCGGAACAATGAATGCCGCCATCAGGGCAATGATTACCACGACGACCATGATTTCGATGAGCGTGAAGCCTCGAGTCTTTTTGCGGCGCAAAATCTGTCCTCCTGTCGCGACGGCTCGATGATAACAAAGGCGTATTCCGGACCCGTGACAGGGCGCGGACGTATAATAGCGCCCGCTACAAGGGGAGTGCGGACATGTCGGTGGCCTTCGTTTTTCCGGGTCAGGGTTCTCAGTCGGTGGGCATGTTGTCCGAACTTGCCGGTGCCGATCCCTCGGTGAGGGCCACCTTTGATACGGCCTCCGGGGTTCTGGGCTTCGATCTCTGGGGGCTTGTCCAAGGCGGTCCGGCCGAACAGCTTTCGCTGACCGAGATCACGCAACCGGTGATGCTGGTCGCTGGCGTTGTCACGTGGCGGGTCTGGCAGAACCGCGGGGGCGGGTCGCCCGATTGGGTCGCCGGTCATTCCTTGGGCGAATTCACGGCGCTAGTGGCCGCCGGGGTGCTGCGCTTCGAAGACGCCGTCGCGCTCGTGCGCTATCGCGGTGAAGTCATGCGCGATGCTATGCCGGGGGGCCAGGGCGGGATGGCCGCCATCCTCGGGCTCTCCGACGCAGACGTCGAATCCGCGTGTCAGGAGGCGGAGCAGGGTGAGGTGGCCGAGGCGGTCAATTACAACGGGCCGGGCCAGGTTGTGATTGCTGGACATGCCTCGGCACTCCAACGGGCGATCGACTTGGCCAAGGCAAAAGGGGCCAAGCGCGCGCCGCCCTTGCCGATCAGCGTCCCCTGTCACAGTTCATTGATGAAGCCTGCTGCCGAAAAATTGCGTGAGCGTCTGCATTCCATCACGCTCTCCAAGCCGACCACGCGTTTTTTGAGTTCCGTCGATGCGACGGAGTACGCCGACCCGAGCGCCATCGCCGATCTGCTGTATCGGCAGCTCGCGAGTCCGGTCCGCTGGGTTGCCACCGTTCAAGCGTTGGTATCGCTCGGCGTCGATCGACTCGTGGAGTGTGGACCCGGAAAAGTGCTGACCGGCTTGAATCGGCGCATCGACAAGTCCCCGTCGCTTACCTGCCTCGCGCTCGAGGACGTCGCAAGTTTCGACAAGGGTCTCTCGCCCACTGCGGAGTAATGCATGACCGTTCAAATCGATCTGGCTGGTCAGACTGCGCTCGTCACCGGTGCCTCGCGCGGCATCGGTCGCGCGATCGCCGAATCGCTGGCGCGAGCCGGTGCCAGGGTGGTGGGTACAGCGACCACTGAGGCCGGCGCCGCCGCCATCAGTCAGTGGCTCGGCAAACAGTCGACGGGCAGTCGAGGCGCCGTGGTCGATGTCTCTCGCGCCGAATCGGTTGCGGTGCTACTCGAAGAACTGGAAGCGAAGAACGAGCAGCCCGGAATTCTGGTCAACAATGCCGGCATCACGCGCGACAATTTGCTGATCCGCATGAGGCCCGAGGAGTGGGACCAAGTGATTGCGGCGGATCTGACGTCTGTGTTCGCGCTCAGCCGTGGGTGCCTGCGGCACATGATGAAGGCCCGCTACGGTCGCATCATCAACATCACGTCAGTGGTGGGGGCTCTCGGCAATCCGGGGCAAACCAACTACGCCGCGGCGAAGGCGGGCATCGTCGGCTTCACGCGCTCGCTCGCACGGGAGGTCGGCAGTCGGAACATCACCGTCAACGCCATCGCCCCAGGGTTCATCGACACCGACATGACCCGCGCCCTCGACGACACGCAGCGGGGCGCTCTCGCAGCCGGCATCCCGCTCGGACGTCTCGGTGCGGCCGACGACATTGCGGCGGCGGTGCTGTTCCTGGCAGCCCCCAGCGGCGCGTACATCACCGGGCACACCCTGCACGTGAACGGGGGCATGTACCTCGGCTGAGCGGGAAGGCTAGATCGTTGGTTTTTTGATACATGTCGGTTTTTCCTGACAAAACAGAGAGTTAATCCGGCGTGCATAGCGTGAACCCGCCGCTTGCCCTAGAATGCGCCCCCGGCCCGTCTCGCGACGGGTCGGAACCTATAAGTCGTTAAGAGGGTAATCCACAGATGAGCACCGTCGAACAACAGGTCAAAGCCATTGTCGCTGAGCAACTGGGCGTGAAGCTGGAGCAAGTCACCAGCGCAGCCTCGTTCGTTGACGACCTCGGTGCAGACTCACTCGATACGGTCGAGTTGGTCATGGCTCTGGAAGAAGAGTTCGAAACTGAGATTCCGGACGAAGACGCCGAGAAGATCACGACGGTCCAACAGGCCATCGACTACGTTTCTGCGCGTCGAAAGTCCTGATCAGCAGGGCAGTTGTCGTCGAGGCCGGCTTGTGCCGGCCTCGGCTTTTTGAGTTCCTCGAATCGCATCGCGTGAGGCTCCCGTGAGCAAGCGTCGCGTCGTCGTTACCGGCCTCGGCATCGTTTCTCCGGTCGGCAGCACCGTCCAGAGTGCCTGGGAGGCCGTTCTCCGTGGTGAGAGCGGCATCGGGCTCATTACTCGCTTCGATACCAGTGCCTACGCCACCAAGATCGGCGGTGCGGTACGCGGCTTCGAGGTCGGCGAGTACATCACCCCAAAAGAAGCCCGCCGCATGGACGAGTTCATGCATTACGGCGTCGCCTCGGGGGTGCAGTCGGTCAACGACGCCGGCATCGATTTCAACACGCTCGATACGGAACGCTGCGGCGTGATCATGGGCGCGGGCATCGGCGGTCTGGCCACCATCGAGTCGGAGTACGACGCTCTCCTCGAGTCCAAATCGCCAAGAAAGATTTCGCCGTTTTTCATTCCGGCGACCATCATCAACATGATTTCCGGTCATCTGTCGATTCGGTACGGCCTCAAAGGACCGAACCTCGGCGTGGTGACGGCCTGCACGACCTCGACCCATGCCGTGGGGCTCGCCATGCGGGCCATTCAGTACGGCGATGCGGATCTGGTCATCGCAGGTGGCGGTGAAATGTCGACCACCCGCTTGGGGATCGGCGGCTTTTCGCAGGCCAAAGCGTTGTCGCAGCGTAACGACCGTCCGGCCGAGGCCTCGCGCCCATGGGATCGGGACCGTGATGGGTTCGTGGCGGCTGATGGCGGCGGCGCGATGCTGCTCGAGGAGCTTGAGCACGCCAAAGCGCGTGGTGCGCGAATCTACGCCGAGCTTGTCGGCTTCGGCATGAGCGGCGATGCGTATCACATTACGGCGCCGCCAGAGAACGGCGCGGGCGCGGCGCTTGCGATGCGCAATGCGCTACGGGACGCGCGACTCGATCCGTCGGCTGTCCAATATTTGAATGCTCACGCCACCTCGACCATGCTCGGCGACCGCGCCGAGACGGTGGCCATCAAACACACCTTCGGTGCCCACGCCGCCCGACTTGCGGTGAGCTCGACCAAGTCCATGACCGGTCACCTGCTCGGTGCAGCCGGCGTGGTCGAGGGCGTGATCAGCGTGCTCGCGCTGCGGGATCAAGTCGCACCGCCGACGATCAATCTGCACAACCCCGACCCGGAATGCGATCTCGACTATGTGCCGCATACGGCCCGTCAAATGACGATGGATGTTGCCGTTTCGAACAGCTTCGGCTTCGGTGGCACGAACGGAACGTTGGTGTTCCGTCGCTTCAACGGCTGACGTGTCGCGCCGACGACCTGCGAGGGCAGGCGCGTCGGTAAACCGGTTAGACTTTCGCCGTGCGCGTGTTGCGAATCCTTTTCACGTTGATCGCCTTGTCGCTCGCGGCCGCGGGTGCTGGTGCGGCGTGGCTCGCCTATGCCGTCAGCCAGCCGGGGTCCCATGCGCAGGCCGTGCGCATCGACGTGCGTGCAGGGGAATCCGTCCGAGCCGTGTTGTCAGATCTTGAGCGAGCCGGCGCGATCGATCACGCCACGCTCGTTGAATGGTGGGCACGCACGCTGGGTGAGGAGCCGCGAGTTCGCGTGGGTCGGTACGAGATCGCCGCCGGCAGCTCCGCCAAAGATATCCTTCGACAACTCGATGAAGGGCGGGTGCTGCTCGAATCTTTGACCGTGGTGGAAGGAACGCGCTATCAAGATTTTCGTCGCTTGCTGGCCACGCATGAGGGCGTGAGACAGACGTTGTCTGGCGTGAGCGATGCCGAACTCATGGCTCGCCTGGGCGCAGCAGGCACGCATCCGGAAGGTCGTTTTTTTCCGGACACCTACCGCTTCGCCTGGGGAACCTCGGACTTCGAAATTTTGAAGCTCGCTTACGCGCGTCTGCGCGAGCAGCTCGATGCGGCTTGGGCGAACCGGGTCGTCGGCTTGCCGATCTCAAGCGCCGAGGAGGCGCTTATCCTCGCCTCCATCGTCGAAAAAGAATCGGGTCTCGCCGCAGAGCGTCCGCGGGTTGCTGGGGTGTTCGTTCAAAGATTGCGGGTGGGCATGCGTCTGCAATCCGATCCTACGGTGATCTATGGTCTTGGGGCCGCCTACGACGGCGATATCCGCAGCCGTGATTTGCGCACAGATACCCCCTACAACTCGTACACCCGCAAGGGATTACCGCCGACGCCCATCGCCTTGCCGGGTGAAGCAGCGTTACGGGCGGCGACTCGACCGCTAGAATCGGGTGAGCTGTATTTCGTGGCCTCTGGATTGGCGGACGGCTCTCACGCGTTTTCTCGAACCTACGTCGAGCACCGAAAGGCGGTGGCGCAGATGCTGCAACGCCAAAGAAATTCACGATGACTCAGGGCAAATTCATCACGCTTGAAGGGATCGAGGGCGCGGGAAAATCCACCGTCGCGACGGCGCTCGCCGAGGCGTTGTGCGCGCGCGGAGTCGTCGTTCGACAAACCCGCGAGCCGGGCGGTACGCCGCTCGCCGAGCGCTTGCGCCGGCTCGTGCTCGAGCGTGGATCTGAAGTCGTATCGCCTGAGGCGGAAACCTTGATCATGTTTGCCGCGCGAGCCGTTCATCTCGATAACCTCGTGCGACCGGCTCTGGCGCAGGGCGAGTGGGTGATCTGCGACCGGTTCACCGATGCGACGCGGGCGTATCAGGGGGGCGGTCGGGGCGTCGATCTCGCGCTCATCGAGCAATTGGCGCGGTCGGTGCATCGCGGCCTCGAACCCGACCTCACGCTGCTGCTCGATTTGCCCGTATCAGTGGGACTCGAGCGGGCAAGGGCGCGACGGCAGGCCAACGGGGAAACCGTAACCGACCGATTCGAGAGCGAAACGTTGCAGTTCTTCGAGCGCGTGCGTGCCTGTTATCTCGACTTGGCCCGCCAAGCGCCTGATCGCTGCCGAATCATCGACGCGTCTGCCGACGCCCAATCCGTATCGAAAGCCGCGCTTGCGGCCTTGCTGAGTCCTTGAGCATGGCCGAGCGCGAGGATGGAGTCACGCCCACGAGTTTGCCTTTGGATGCCGACCTGCCTTGGCTGAGCTCGTTGAAACACTCTTTGTCGGATGCCGTGGAGGCTGATCGGCTCGGTCATGCGGTCCTCATTCAGGTCGATCCGGGTCTAGGCGGTGAATGGCTCGCCACGTGGCTCGCTGCGCAGCTCTATTGCTCGGTAACGCGCGCGAAGCCCTGTGGCCAGTGCTTGGACTGTCGTCGCGTCGTGGCGGGCGAGCAGCCCGATTTGATGCGTCTGCATCCGATCGAAGACTCCAAAGAAATACGGATCGATCAGGTCCGCGAAATGGCAGCGGAACTCGCGCTGACGAGCCACGGCCGAGGTCGCAAGGTGGCGATCATCAGTCCGGCAGAAAAGCTCAATCGAAACGCCGCCAATGCCTTGCTCAAAACGCTGGAGGAACCCGCTGGTAGCTCGCTACTCATGTTGGTCACGGGCGAGCCCTCGCGTTTGCCGGCAACTGTGCTGAGTCGGTGTACGCGAGTGAGCGTGCCCATTCCGAAAACCGAAGAGCTCGAAGCCTGGTTGAAGAGGCAGGGTGATCGCGGCACGGACTGGAAAGCGGTGCTCGGTGCGATTGGTCCGCGACCGCTCGTGGCGTTGCAGGTGGAGGCGGATGCCATCGCTGATTTGCAGCGCGAGACGATTCGCGCGCTCGATCAAGCGGTCGCGGGCACGCTCGATCCAGTCGAGACGGCGGAGTCTTGGGGAAAGGAGCGGTTCGCGCTGCGCATCACCTGCATCGAAAGCTGGTTGGTGTCGCGAATACGCGAATGGGCCAGCGGTCGGAAAGCCGCGAACGCGGAAGCCTTGTTCGCAGCGCTCGATGAAGCGAGGGAGGCGCGTCAGTGGGCCGAGACGCCGATCAACAAGCCACTCGCACTCGAGCGGCTGCTGTGGCGTCTCAACGCAGCATCGACCAGCCGGCGTCCGGCTTGAAACGGTCGCCGTAGCGCCCCGCAAGCTCGTCGAGCCTCTTGACGCACGTTTCGACGCCGCGTGTCGCGGCCTCTTGCAGCGGGCCCCCACGAAACGGCGCAAAGCCTGAACCGAAGATGACGCCGGCGTCGACCATCTCCTGCGACTCGACGATCCCTTCGCGCAGGACCGCAACGCACTCATTGAGCAATGACAGCATCAGGCGATCCTGGAGATCGGCCTTGGCCCTCGCGTCGGGACGACGAATAACACCGGCAATCGCTGCGGCCGTGGTGGCATCACGAACGACTCGACCGTTCGACCAGCGATAAAACCCTTCGCCGGTCTTTCGGCCGAGCTTCTTCGCCGAAATCTTTGCATCGAGGGCGCTGGTGTCTGCCATCGGTCGACCGAGCGCCTGACTGACAATACCGCCGACATGTCGGCACACATCCAGACCGACCATATCAGACAGCTCAACGGGCCCCACGGGCATACCGAAGTCGGTGACGGCTTTATCGATCTCGTCAAAGCTGAAGCCATCCTGCGCCGCGTGCATGGCCTCTTGCATGTACGGGACGAGCACCCGATTGACGAGGAAGCCTGGCGCGCTGCGACAGGGCAGCGGCAGCTTGTCGATCTTGCGGGCGACGGCCGTAGCTAGCGCGAGAGTTGCGCCACTCGTCGCCTCGGTATGGACAACTTCCACCAAGGGCATGAGCGCGACCGGATTGAAAAAATGCAGTCCGACCAGCCGTTCGGGATGGGCGAGCGGCGACGCCAGCTGATCGAGTGGGATGGACGAGGTGTTCGTGGCGAGGATCGCGCTCGCTTTCATTTTCGGTTCAAGTGCGGCGTAGAGCGCTCGCTTGGCGTCCACGTTTTCGATGATGGCTTCGAGGACGACATCCGCCTCTGCGACACCCGTGCCGTCGAGATCGCCGCGCAAGCGTCCGGCAACCGCTGCTCGTTTAATCGGGTCTTTGACTTTCTTACCAAAAAATTCGCTGGCTCTGGCAAGGCCGGCGTCAATGAACCGCTGCTCCCGATCTTGTAGCGTCACATCGAGTCCACGAAACGCACACCAAGCAGCAATGTCGGCGCCCATCACGCCCGCGCCCACGACGTGGATTTTCTTTGGCGGCGCGGCGACCTGTTTGCCCTGCGACTTGAGCGCATCCTGCAACATGAAGACACGAATGAGATTCCGAGCTGTCGATGTGGCTGCGAGCGATGCGATCGAATCGGCCTCCGCCGAATAAGCCGCGGCGCCCTTGCCGCCATGCCGAACCCAAAGATCAATGATGGCGTAGGGCGCTGGGTAATGCGCCTTGCGAACCTTCCGCACCACTTGCGCCTCGAGCTTAGATCGCAATAACTGTCGTACGACACCGAGCGACGCCAGCCGCTGCATCAGCGGCGGTCGATGTGCGCCAGGATTTCTTTGAATCAACTCCCGACAAAGACGGGTTGCGGACTCGCGGTTGTCGGCCAGTCGATCGACCAAGCCGAGCGACTTGGTTTTCGCACCCTTGACGTTACGCCCCGTGAGCATGAGATCGAGCGCAGCGAGCGAGCCGATCTTACGAACGGCGCGTACCGTGCCGCCGAATCCCGGATGGATGCCAAGCATGACCTCGGGGAGACCGAGGGTGAGTCGATCGTCATTGACGCCCACGCGGTAACGGCAAGCGAGGGCAAGCTCCAATCCGCCGCCGAGTGCAAAACCTTCGATCAGAGCGACCGAAGGGCAGGGTAGTGACTCAAGATCGGCGAGTACGCGATGACCGCGCTCAACGAGGGCGCGAGCTTCATCGACGCTGCGCAGCGTCGTGAATTCCTTGACGTCAGCGCCCAACACGAAGCCCGAGGGCTTGCCCGATTGCAGCACGACGCCCCGCGGTGAGCGCAGCTTGAGGCTCGCGACGATTTCGCCTAGCTCTTCGAGCACGGATGAGGAGAGCGTATTGACCGAGGCGCCGGGCTTGTCGAGGGTCAGCCAGACGATGCCTTCAGCATCGATTTCTTCACGCCAGCAGCGGGGTTCTTGTCCGTTCGTCACGTTGCGCAATCTCCGTCGGAGTCAAAACTCGAAAGTCACAAATCACTGGGCGATGATCCGAATGCAGAACATTCGGAACACGAAAATCGATCAGCTCGATTTCGCGACTGACCAATACAAAATCAAGCTCGAAGCGGGGTATTCGCGCCGGAAAAGACGCAAGACCACTGACATTGGCACTGCGAAGGCCCGTCGCACGCATGAACAGGTAGAGTTCATTCGTGCCCGAGAAGGTGTTGAAGTCGCCGGCCACGACGACTGGCTTCTGGGCCGCGAGCACGAGATCGTGCAGGTGCTGCAGCTGCTCCTGTCGATGTCGATACTTGATGGAAAGATGAACCAAGAAAATACAGACGTCATCGAGCTCCATTTCGATGATGAGTCGCTTGATGCCCGTCGGAAAATAATGAAAACGTTCGCCGGTGACACTCGGCGCGGCGAGAATCGCATTGCCTTGCTTGCGCACGATCGGCAGCTGGTTGTTGATCGACGCGGCGCCGTACTTGCATTCGTAGACCGTGTAGTGACCGAGATGCTGTGCGATGTATTCGGCTTGGTTCACGAGTCCGCTGCGTACGGAGCCCGTATCGACCTCAATCAGGCCGACAAGATCAGGATCTTCGCGACGGATGAACTGCGTGATGTCATCGAGCACGCGGCGCTTGCTGCGCAGATAGCCCGCGCCCGGCAATGGCAAGTGAAACGCCGGTCCGGTTCCGGTGGCATAGCGAATGTTGTAAACCAGCAAGCGCAAGGGAAACTCCGGGCGTCCTAGCCCTGGCGCGCAGTGTACGCGAAGCCCGTTGCCACTCGAGATCCTGTGATCACCGTCACGGTTACAGCATGGCGCTCTGGCAACGCGCCGTCGTCTCCGTACGATCTCTGCACATGGACGCACAGATGTCGGCAACGATTGCGATCGCCCTGGCCCGAGCACTCGATACCCGGGCGGCTGCGTCGGTGGCGGGCGTCGGTCGGGTCGCAGGGAGCGTCGGTGAAGCTGCGAGTTGGGTGGCGCCGCGAATGAGCGTACCGCCCAACAAAACCTCAGAAGCTTCTAGGCCGACGCCGAGCGAGGAGCTCGCGTCCGGCGAGTCCACGATCGACGTTCAGAAGTTCGTGTTGGGAACCCTCGACATGGTGGCGTACGCACGGGCCAAGACCGACGCCTTGGTGGAGGTTTCGGCGGACCGTGTTACGGTACCTTAGCGCCGGGGCGCCGCCAGTCAGGCCTGTCCGTAGTGCGCATAATGTATATTATGTAAAGTTATCGAATGATCCTGATTTTATCGGCCATGCCTGAGGAACTTGAGGCGATTTCAGCCTCCCTCGAGCACCCCGCCATCCACGTATCCGCAGGTCGACAGGTCGTCCGAGGCACCGTCTCCGGAGAGCCTGTGGCGCTCGCGTTCTCGCGCTGGGGTAAGGTGGCGGCCGCCTCTACGGCGGCGCATCTCCTTACGGCGCTCAAACCGCACCAGGTGGTCTTTACCGGCATCGCCGGGGCGTTACGCGAGGAACTCGGGATCGGCGACGTGGTGTTCGCCCGCGAGCTTTACCAGCACGACCTCGACGCCTCCCCCTTCTTCCCGCCGACCCACATTCCGCTGCTGGAGCGGTCGGCGCTGGCGACCGACGAAGCGCTGACGGCAGCGCTACGGCAGGCTATGGTCGACGGGCATGGCGATCGCGCGCCTCGAACCTGGCTCGCCGACGTGGCAACCGGCGATCAGGTGATCGGCACGGCCCGACACCGCGATCGAGTCTTGGCTGCGGTACCGACTGCGGCCTGCGTCGAGATGGAGGGCGCGGCGGTCGCTCAGGTGTGCTTCGAGTTCGGGGTGCCATTCGCTTGCGTGCGAATGATTTCAGATCGAGCCAACGAGTCGCTGACGCCGGCGGAGGTGTTTGCCCTTGCGCGTCGGTCCGGAGAGCACGCGGCCGTCATGTTTCGCCACTGGCTTAAGGGATGACGCCCGCCCAGCCGGCGACCCAAGCGCCCCCGATCCACTGTATTCGTTGGGTGATTGCCCTCGCCTCGTCAATCTTTGATGCGGCATTCATCGCAATGCGAAAAAGCGCGAACGGCAGCACGACAATCCCCCAGTGCACCGCACCCGCGACGACGGGGACGCCGAGCGAGAGCAACACCAAAGTATTTGCCAACCGGTAGATCGTCGCCGATCGAGCGGTCGGAGAGTCGACGAGTCGGAGGCAAATTGCCCACAGCGCAAAAGGAAGCGCGATGGCGATGAGCATGGGTGCCGAGGTGGGCGTGAGCGATCCGCCGCGCGCCATCACGAAAGTCGCGCAGGCGATGATGGGCGGCGCCACCTCGATCAGACGAACCAGGATGGCTTTCGACGATGGCTTCATGGGCCGATCAACGTTAACGCAGCGGCAGCAGCGGCACGATATAAGCGCAGGCGAGTGCAATCAGCACTGCGCCAACGGCATCGATCCACAGTCCGGTTTTGAGCATGGCTGCGATGGGCACACGGCCGGTCGAATAAACCAGTGCGTTCGACGACGTGGCGGCAGGATTGGCAAACCCGAGGTTGGCCGCCATCGCCGCGGCGAGCGCCGCGATCGCCGGGTCGTAATTCGCCCCTAGCGCGAGCGTTGCCGCGATCGGCATAAAAATGGTGGCGGTTGCCACGTTGCTCGCCGCTTCAGTAATGAGCGCACACAACACCGTGATCGCAAGCAGCATCGGCAGCCAAGGTAATCCACTGACCGCAACGAGCGACTGACCGATCCATGCCGACAAGCCTGATTTCACCACCGCATCCGCGAGTGCGAGACCACCCCCGAGCAGCAAGATGAGGTACCAGGGCGCGCGTTTCGCGTCTTCCCACTCGAGCAACACGGGCGAGCCGCCTGTTCGGCGATCGCCCGAGGGACACAGGCACAGTGCGAGTGCTCCGGCCACGGCGATTCCCGCGTCCGTCAGATTGGGAATGAGGTCATCGAGTAAGGGCAAGAAAATCCAGCTGAGGGCGACCACGAGCACGATGGCGAGCACGCGTCGTTCGGGGGCATGCATCGATCCTGGCTCACCAATCGCCTCGCGGATCGAGTTGCGCGTCGCGCCCTCGAATGTGAACGGCAGGGTCACTCGCGACAGAATCCACCAACAAATCGGCACGCCGAGCACCATGAACGGCACGCCGTACGCCATCCACTCTGCAAACCCGATACTCACGCCGTAACTGCGCTCGAGAATGCCGATGGCGATGGAGTTGACGGGCGTGCCGATGGGAGTGGCGAAACCACCGAGGTTTGAGGCCAATGAAATCGACAAGATCAGCGCCGCAGCGAAATTTCGATGGTCACGCGAAAGCGCCGTCTCGTTGTCGTGGTTCGGTACCACCGCCGCCAACGCGGCCAGCGCAATGGGTAACATCATGACGGTCGTCGCCGAATTGTTGACCCACATCGACACAAAGGCCGTCACGCTCATGAGCGCGAGCAACAAGGAACGCGGCGCGGGATTCACTCGCGAAACCACCATCAGGGCGACGCGTCGGTGGAGGTTCCATTTCTCGAACGACAAGCCGATCAGCGACCCGCCCAAAATCAAGAACAGCACCGGCGACATGTAGACCCCGGCGACCGCATCGGGTTTGGCCACGCCAAGTAGCGGCAACACCAGAAACGGCAGGCTGCCCGTAAGCGTCACGGGGACCGCTTCGGTGAACCACCAGAAGCCGATGAGAACGGTTACGGCTGCGACGCGCCAACCGATGTTCGGCAAACCCGCCGGGGCAGGCAAGACTAACAGGACGAGGAACAGGATCAGTCCCGCCCACAGCCCGAATTTTTTAATGGTCTGTGTCGCCATGGCGTCAGGCGAAAGTAAATCCGGATGAGACGACAGGCAACCGTCTGGGGCGTTCGCCGCAGGCGGCTTGGATTGCACTCGCCAGGGCGGGCGCGACGCCCGGAACGCTCGCCTCCCCGGCTCCGCCTGGGGGGTGCTCGGTGCGCAACACATGCACCTCGATGGGCGGCGTCTGCGCGATACGCAGGATAGGCGCATTGTGGAAATTGCTTTCGATCGCTGCGCCCTTCTCGAAACGTACCTCGCCATCGATGGCTGCAGAGAGTCCCCAAATGATTCCGCCCTGGATCTGTGCCTCCACATTGCGCGGATCGACGATGAGGCCACAATCGAACACCGCGACGATGCGCGTGATGGCAACACGGCGTCCTTTGACGGCGACTTCGACGACCTCCGCGCAGTACGAGCCGTAAGAGACGATGAGCGAAATTCCTCGTCCTCGACCTCTCGCAAGCGGTCGATCCCAGTTCGCGAGCTCGCCCGCCTTGCGTAGCGCCGCAACGGCTCGCGGGTCTGCGGCGCAGAGTTCGAGTCGCAGCTGTAGCGGGTCTCGACGCATCGAGTAAGCGGTATCGTCGAGCGCGCTCTCGGCAAAAAAGCCGTTCATCGAATAAGACACCGATCGCCACATACCGATTGGGATGGGTTCTTGGACCTCGACGAAGTCGGCGTATTTGAGCGGAATTCGATACGTGTCGGAAATCAATCCACCGGTTGCAAAGAAATCGGCGACCCCTGGCGGCGGCGGGCGATTGATTTGACGCAAGATACTGCCGCCCGTGATTCGACTCTCGATGACCGAGAGCTGGTTCAACTTATCGACGCCGACTCGCGTTCTGACCACATGTGCCGGACGAAAACGATCGTGGCGGAAGTCCTGCTCGCGCGTCCAGGAGAGTTTGACGGGTGTATCGGGACGTCGTTTCGACACCGCTTGGGCCACTTGTACGGCTTGTCGAACGAAATCCAACTCCCACTTGCGACCAAATCCGCCGCCCAAAAACGTCACGTGTAGGGTGCAGCGCACTCGCGGAATGCCCGTCACGTCCGACATCACGTCGCGCACGCGGTCGGGTTGCTGCGTCGGCACCCAAGCCTCGACTTCGTCGGCGCGCACGAGAACCGTAGCGCACAGCGGCTCCATGGCCGCATGCGCGAGGTATGGTACCTCGTAGACCCATTCGAACCGTTGATGAGCAGACGAAAGCGCTTGGGCGATCGCCTCGCGATCCGGCGGGGCTTGGCCTCGTCCCAGTCGCGCTACCGATGCGAGATCATCGCGCGCAAGCGCAGCCTGTAGCCGTTGACGGAGCCCTGGAGTGTCGAGATCGAGCGACTCCGAGTCGTCGAATTGCACAGCAAGCGACTCTGCCGCCCGGCGTGCATGCCAGGTCGTCTTGCCGACCACCGCCACGCCATCGCTCACTTCGAAGGCGTCGACGACCCCGGGCAGAGATCGGGCGGCATCACGATCGAAACTCACCACACGCGACTTCACCGTCGGCGATCGTCGCAGCACGGCATGCAGCATATTAGGCAGCGTCACGTCGATGCCGAATATCGCCGACCCGTCTACCTTGCGGGGGGTGTCCTTGCGAGCGGTGCTCATGCCAATGAGTGAAAATTGCGTCGGATCTTTGAGCACGGGCGATGACGGCACCGGTTGTCGCGCGGCATCGGCCGCCAACTCGCCAAAAGACAACGACTGACCTGATCGGGTGTGCACGATGGTCGAACGTTCCGCCCGGCACTCATCGAGGGCCACTGCCCAGCGTTGGGCGGCAGCGGCTCGCAACATCTCGCGCGCCGCAGCGCCTGTCGCACGCATCAAATCGAAATAGGTGGTGGTTGAATCGCTGCTCGCCGTTCGCTGTCGTCGGGTAATGGGGTTGACGTAGGCGTCGTCGCCGCCCGCAAGACGAACCTCGACATCCTCCCACCGAGCGTCGAGTTCCTCTGCCAATATCTTCGGTAGACCGTCATGTATCCCCTGCCCCATCTCGGCTTGTGGGCAAGTGATGACGATCCGGCCGTCTGGGTCGATCTCGAGGTACGCATTGAACGTCGCCGTGCGCTCGACGGTCTCGCTTGCGGTCGCGATGGGAAACAAAGGTCCAACTGACGCGCTCAGGCAAAAGCCGCCCGTCGCGGTCGCGCCAACCTTCAGGAAATGCCGGCGCTTCATGCCGCCCGATGCTGCGAGCGCATCCAGCGTTCGGCGGTGTCGCGATCGATTACATCGGCGTAACGACGGCCCACGTCACGCAACGTGTCATCGTGGGGTCCTTGCTCAGCGTCGCCACAGCAGTCGGCCACCACCTGAACTCGCAAGCCATATGAAAACGCATCGACAATGGTGGCGCGAACGCAGCCACTCGTCGTGCACCCGGTTACGAACACCGTATCGATCTGCTGTTTGACGAGCCAGGTGATGAGAGGCGTTTGGAAGAACATCGACGGCGCGTTCTTGCAGTAGGTGAAGTCCGAGGGATCGTGAATTTTTGGGTCCATCTCGGTGCACTCGTGACCGTAAAAGAATTCGCGACGAACGGCTGCCACCTTCCAGAGCGGCATGTCTTTGTGACTGCAGTAGGCCGTATAGCAGGCGGCAACCGGTAGTCCCGATGACCGTGCCGTTTGCAGTAGCGTCGCGGTGTTGTCGCGCGCTGCGTGCAGACGCGCGAGTCCGCCCAGTTCGAAACGCGGGTCGGTGAATGCGAGTTGCCAGTCGACCACGAGCACGGCCGCCCGATTGCCCATCCCGATTTGTGCCGAGGCATAGCCGACGTTCTTGTAGGTATCACTCATGCGCACTCTCCAAAAAAAAGTCCCCGCACCTCGCGGAGCGGGGACTCGTGCCCGATAACCTCGGCGCGGGGTCTCAGGCGGCCTTGATGCCCTTCTTGCGCATCATGGCCTCTGCCGCCACCGCTGCCCACTTCGTGAAGCGCGGTTGTGCAGGGGGATCGAAACCCGTTTCGGCCTTGCAACGACCCTTGAGCTCCTCGATCGACTCGAAGCCGCGATCAAAGATTTTCTTCGGACCGCGCTTCTTGCGCATGCTGGCCCGCAGCGCCTCGGTGGCCGCCTCGTCGACTTTGCCATCGGCATTGCAGACGACGCCATAACGCTTCGCGCCCTCTGCCGTGACGAGTCCAGCGGCCACGTCGAAGCTCACCTGCGCCGCATCGCGCTCGAGCGGGTCGCCCCAACCGCCACCGCCCCAGGTATCGGCGATCAAAAGATCTCCGGCCTCGACTTTGACGTGGTCGATTTTCGAGGGCAGCAACTGCTCGGTGCCATCTGCACGTTGCAGCAGCTTGCGACTGCGCGCGCCGGGCTCGCCGCCGTTCGCTCCCCACGGATAGGTGAGCCAACGATCGTCGTGGATCGAGATCTCACCGGGTTCGAGGAAGCGATAGCCGATGCGTAGGCCGTTACCCCCGCGGTTCTTGCCCGCACCGCCCGTATCGGCGATCGTTTCGTAAATATCGATACGCAGCGGGAAGTAGCTCTCGAGGAACTCGTTCGGCACGTTGGTGAACGAGGGCCACAGGGAGTGGCCGTCGGGGCCGTCGCCGAAGGGCTTGCCCGGTATGCCGCCGAAGGTGATCTGGTACAGCTGGTACCACTCGCCGTTCTTGTCGTAGCTCGAGTACATGAAGTGCGGGCTGTCCGAGAAGCCGGCGCCACACGTGAAGTCGGGGTTACCCTGACCGAGCAGACCCGCGAGGATGTCGAAGATGCGTCCGAGCGCGTGGGTGCGGCAGGACAACGCCGCGGGCTTGAGCGGCTTCAGCAGCGTGCCCGGCGGAATGCGGACTTCCATGAGGTCGTAGAACCCGTCGTTGAACAGAATCTGCGGGTCGAACACCATGATCATGTAGATGCCCGCAAACATCTTGAACATCTCCTCGTTCAACAAGAAGTTGATCGAAGAAATGGACTGCGGATCGGTGCCGGTGAAATCGAAGATGCACTTGTCACCCTCGCGCCACATGCTGCACTTGATACGATACGGGCCCATGTTGAGTCCGTCGTCGCAAATGTAGTCTTCGAAGTGCTGCTTGCTCTCGGGCACGTTCTGACGAATGAGGGCCCGCATCGCGCGCTTGTTGCGCTCGAGCATGGCATCCATCGCCGAGTAGAACACGTCGTCGCCGAAACGCTCGGCGATCTCGACGCAGCGGGTACCGGCTGTGCGCAACGCTGCCGTAATGGCGTTGAAGTCCGAAAGGTTCCACTCCGGCAAACGACAGTTGTGCAGCACGACGCGAAGCACGTCTTCGTTGAGCTTGCCGCCCTTGAAGATCTTGACGGGGGGCACGACGATGCCATCTTCGTAGATGGTGGTGCCGTCGGTCGGCAGCGACCCCGGAACCTTGCCGCCCACGTCCGTCATGTGACCGAACATCGCCGACCACGCAATGATGCGCCCGTTGCGGTACACCGGCATGAGCATCAGCCAGTCGTTGGCGTGACTGATGGCGCCGTTGACGGAGTACGGATCGGACGTGAGGAAGATGTCGCCCTCCTCGACCGTACCGTCGTAGCCTTGCATGAAACCCCAGATGAACGAGCCAAACTGACCGACGACCATCTTGCCGTCGGTGTTGGCAATCATCGGGAACTCGTCGTGCTGCTCGCGAATGCCCTGCGACATGGCCGTGCGGAACAGCACCGTGTCCATCTCGTAACGCGCATTACGCAGCGCGCTTTCGATGATGTCGATGGTGACGGTATCGACTTTGACCTTTTTGAAGGACTTCTTATTGCGCTGAACGATTGTTGCAGGCATGGGTATGTTCCTCGAGATTACTTCTTGCCCGACTTACGCGACGCCGTTTTCTTTGGCGCTTCGTAGTTGTCGGGATAAATCAGAATGCAGCCAGACTTGTCGACGTGGCCGGTGTGTTTCGGCAGCACGACCGTGGTCGAGTCCATCTCCATCACGACCGCCGGACCGCGAACCTTGTTGCCGGCTTTGAGCTTCGCTCGGTCGTAAACGACGGCGGTGACATCTTTGCCGTCCATGAACGACTTCTGCTTGCCCACCACCGCACGCTTCGGATCAGAGCCGCCCGCGGCGAGCGGTTGGCGTTTGATTTTGATGCCCTGCCCCTGGACCGAGGCGCGCAGTGTGACGAGCTCATGCTCGAGCGGCAGCGCAAACGTGAACAGACGCTTGTGCTCTTCGTCGAACTTGTCGGAGATCGCCTTGAGCCCTTTCTTCTGAAGTTCGGCGAGGTTGACCTCCACCGATAGACGCAGGCCCTGGCCGTGGTAACGCACATCGACCTGGTAAGCCGTGGTGATTTCCGACTTCTTGACGCCTTCTTCTTCGAGACCCTTCGAAGCATCGCTCGCGAGACCCTTCAGAATCTTGTCGATTTCTTTGGCGCTCGTCTCGCTGAACTTGCGGACGTAGGTGCGCGCACGTTCGTCACGCACCGCCGTGGTCGCATCGCCGAGCGCACAAAGCACCCCGGGACCCGGCGGAATGATCGACGGCCACGAGCCGAGCAATCGCGACAAGGCGTTAGCGTGCAGCGGACCTGCGCCGCCGAAGGCGATGAGCGCGTAGTCGCGCGGGTCGTAACCCTGCTCGACCGATACGAGCCGTAGCGCGCCCACCATGTTTTCATTGACGATGTTGTAGATGCCTTGCGCAGCCTGCTTGACGTTGAGGCCGAGTGCATCGCCCACTTTCTTAACCGCCGTATTGGCGAGTTCGCGGTTAAGCACCATGTCGCCGCCGAGTTTCTGCATTTCGGGCAGATAGCCAAGCACGATGTTCGCATCGGCCACGGTCGGCTCTGTGCCGCCGCGGTTGTAGGCCGCAGGACCCGGATCAGCACCCGCCGACTGCGGACCCACGCGCAAGGCCTTGGTGAGTTCAGGCACGTGGGCAATGGAGCCACCACCCGCACCGACCGTACGAATGTCGACCGACGAGGCGCGGACGGTGACGTCACCGACGGTCGTCTCGCGACGCAAGCGCGGCTGGCCGCCCTGGATGAGCGCCACGTCTGTGGACGTACCACCCACATCGACCGTGAGCAGGTTTGGGAACCCGGCCTGCACGGCGACCCACAGCGCACCCGTCACGCCACCTGCGGGACCGGACATCAGCAGATTGACCGGATACTCGGCCGCCGACGAAGCGGAAGCGAGTCCACCGTCAGAACGCAGAATGTGCAGCTTCACGTCTTTTGCAACCTGACCGAGCTTCGCTTTCAGGTTGTTGACGTAGCGATCGACGCGAGGACGAACGTAGGAGTTGGCAACCGTGGTGACGGTACGCTCGTACTCCTGCATCTCCGGGACGACGTCAGAGGAAATCGAGACCGGTGTGCCGGGCAATTCTTCGCGCGCGATATCGCGTACGCGTTGCTCGTGCGCCGGATTGGCGAAGGAGTTGATCAAAGAAACGGTCAGCGCTTCGATGTTCTGGGCCTTCAGCTTGCGCAGGCTCGTACGCAGGGCTTTTTCGTCGAGGCGCTTGACCACCTCACCCTTCGCACTCACGCGCTCGTCCGCCTCGATGGTGCACGAGAGCGGCGCCATCGGCAGCGACTTGTTGTAGATGATCCAACCGCCGAGACCACCGGGCACGAAGGAGCGCGCAATTTGCAGCACCTGCCTGTAGCCCTTCGTCGTGACGAGGCCGCAACGCGCACCGGTGCCGGTGAGCACGGTGTTGGTGGCGACGGTGGTTCCGTGCATCACGTGATCGATCGCGGTGGGATCGATTCCCGCGCGTTCGCAGACGCGCTTGATGCCGTTGAGAACGCCGACCGATTGATCTGCCGGAGTCGAGGGCACTTTGGCAGACCAGGTTTGACCGGATTTTTCGTGAACGAGCAGCAGGTCCGTGAACGTGCCGCCGACATCTACACCCAAACGATATGACATGCGCCCTCCGGGGCTCACTGAATCAGAGAGGAGAACTGGACCCAAGTATCGGGCGACCCCGTCGGTAGCGCAATTGGGCGAGCCGAGCGGAGACGCAGACTTCCATCAGGCGGCTTCAGCCGCAGGCTTCGGGAATACCCCTGCCTTTACGAGCATGCCGGGTACATTTCGACCGAGGGTCTGCTGCAGCCACTCGGTCGTGGATACGAGTTTGTCGAGGTCAACCCCCGTCGACACGCCCGATCGTTCCAACATGTAGACCAGATCCTCGGTCGGAATATTCCCGGTCGCCGCCGGGGCGAAGGGACAGCCGCCGATCCCGCCGACGCTGGAATCGAGGGCGGACACACCCGCCTCGATGGCCGCATAGGCATTCGCCAGCCCGGTGTTGCGAGTGTTGTGGAAATGCGCCCGCAGACGAATGCTGGCGGGTAAAACGGCCCGGGCCTGGCCGATGATCGCCGACACCTGCGACGGCACGCCGACTCCGATGGTGTCGGCAAAGGCAATCTCGAAGGGCTCGGCTTCCGCCACCCGCTTGGCGACCTCGATCACTCGTGCGACCGGCATCTCACCTTCGAACGGGCAACCAAACGCAGCCGAAACGGTGACTTGTGCGCGGATGCCGGCGGCTTTCGCCTCACGGGCGATGGCGAGCCAGGCCGCGATGGACTCCTCCGTGCCGACACCCTGATTTCGTCTGTTGAACGTGTCGCTGGCGACCACGGCCATCCCAACTTCGTTACAGCCCGCCGCCACCGCGCGCTCAAAACCTTTTTGATTGAGTACGAGTCCCACATAGCGCACGTCATCGCGCTTGCGCAGACCCGCGAGCACCTGCTCCGCGTCTGCCATTTGCGGCACTTTCTTCGGATGGACGAAACTCGTGACTTCGAGCCGCCGAAGTCCCGCGTCGATCAAACGTTCGATCAATTCGATTTTCGCTGCGGTCGGCAGTACGCCTGGTTCGCTCTGCAACCCGTCTCGCGGACCCACCTCTACGATTTCAACCTGTCGGGACATCGACTTCTCCTTGGCCTGCGGTCGATTCTAGCAACGGCGGACGACATTACCGACGATCCTTGACCCGCACGATGCCCGCCGGTACAAGTTCCGCGGCTCCATCCCTCCCACATGGTCGAGGTTTTCATGTCCGATGATACGACGTTCAAGCGCGGTCCTTTGTCCGACCTTCGAGTCCTCGAGCTCGGCACGTTACTGGCGGGCCCCTTCTGTGGGCAGCTTCTAGGCGACATGGGCGCCGAGGTCATCAAGATCGAGCCGCCGGGTCAGGGCGACCCGATGCGGGTCTGGGGCCGCCAAAAGGCTGGAGAGCCGTCGTTGTGGTGGCCGGTCGTCGCGCGCAACAAGAAAGCTGTCACCATCGACATGCGCCAAGACGAGGGTCAGAGCCTATTCAAAGAGTTAGTGAAGAATGCTGACTTCGTACTTGAGAATTTCCGTCCCGGCACGATGGAAAAATGGAATTGCGGGTACGACGAGCTCGCCAAGATCAACCCCAAGCTCATCATGATTCGGGTCTCCGGATACGGTCAGGATGGCCCCTATTCGCATCGGGCCGGCTTCGGGGCAATCGGTGAGGCCATGGGCGGTCTCCGCTACGTCTGCGGCGATCCGTCCACCCCGCCCTCGCGGATGGGGATCAGCATCGGCGATGAGCTCGCGGCGACCTTTGCTTGCGTGGGTGCGTTGGCTGCCCTCCTCCATCGAGATAAGACCGGCCGGGGGCAGGTCGTCGACTCCGCCCTGTACGAGGCGGTCCTCGCAATGATGGAGTCGCTCATCACTGAGTACGATAAAACCGGTTACATCCGCGAGCGCACGGGGGCGATCCTGCCGAACGTCGCGCCCTCGAACGTCTACAAGACGAGTGATGGCCTGGTGCTCATCGCCGCCAACCAGGACACCGTCTTCGGACGCCTGTGCGAGGCGATGCAGCAACCCACTTGGCCGACCGATGCGCGGTTCGTGAATCATCAGTCGCGCGGTGCCAATCAAAAATTGCTCGATGGCTTGATCGAAGCTTGGACGCAGACGATGCCGACCAAGAAGGTGCTCGAGATCATGGATGAGTTCGGCGTGCCTGCCGGACAAATCTACCGCGCGCCCGAGATGTTGGAAGATCCGCACTTCAAGGCGCGCGACGCCATCATCACGACGAAGCATCCCTACTTCGGCGACTTGCGCATGCAGAACACGGTTCCGAAGTTCTCCGCCACACCCGGCGGCGTCCACAGCGCAGCGCCCACCGAACTCGGCCAGCATAACGATGAGGTCTTCGCACGGCTCTTGGGGTACGGCGCAGAGCGGCTCGCGGAGTTGCGCGCAGCCAAGGTCATTTGAGCGCGAACGTCGTGGGAGAGTCACTCAACGAGAACTACGCGCGCGGTGGATTCGGCAAGACGCTCGCGCCCGGGCATCGACCGGCGCTGCTGGTCATCGATTTCGTTCGCGCGTACCTGGTCAAAGATTCGCCGCTCTATGCGGGAGTCGAGCAGGCGCGCGCCGATTGCGAAACGTTGCTCAAGCGTGCGAGACAGGCGGACATTCCCGTCATCCACACGAACGTGGTGTACCAACCGGGCGGTCGTGATGGCGGCGTGTTCTTCAAAAAAATACCCACCCTCAAATGCTTCGAGGCGGGTCGACATCCGGAGCTCGCCGCATTCGCGGAGGGGCTGGAACCCGTCGCCGGCGAAACCGTCATTTCCAAACAATACGCGAGCGCATTCTTCGGGACGTCCTTGGCTTCGACACTGACTGCCTTGGGCGTCGATACCGTACTGATCGCCGGTTTATCGACGAGCGGTTGCGTACGCGCGAGTGCCGTCGATTGTTGTCAGCATGGGTTCATTCCGGTGGTGGTGCGAGAAGCCGTTGGGGATCGCGCTGCAGGACCGCACGAGGCCAACCTGTTCGACTTGCAAGCCAAGTACGCCGAGGTCGCTGCGCTGTCCGACGTGGTGGCTTACCTTCAATCGCTCGGACGCTGAGGCGAGTTATGTCCACTCTTGGACCGATTTCCTGCGTGACTATTGCTGCACCAGAGCTGCAGCACATGATCGACAGTTACCGCTTGTTCCTCGGTCACGAGCTCGTGGATCACGGCCGATTGACGGTCGCACAGGCTGCACTTTGGGGACTACCGAATTTGACGGGTCGGCGCTATGCGCTGATGCTCCCCGAGGGCGATGGGCAAACGTTCCTGCGTTTTGTCGAGAGCAAGCCTTTTCCCGATTACCTGCCCTTTCGTCACATGGGTTGGAACGCAGCTGAGCTCATGGTGCAAGACACCGATAAGGCCGCCGCTGCCCTCGCCGGCTCGCCGTTCAAAATAATCGGCGCGCCTGCGAACCTGTCGATCTCGGACAAGATTCGTGCGGCCCAAGCGCTCGGGCCGGCGAACGAAGCGTTGTATCTGACGTCCTTCTCCGAAAAACTCCCGCAGTTCGATACCCCCGACGCCAAGCATTTCATCGATCGGGTGTTCATCGTCATTCTGGGTGGCCCTTCGGTGCAGCAGGTCAACGCGTTCTACCGGGAACATTTCGGCGTGGCCGAGGCCGCGGTGGTGCCGGTGGTGATTTCCGTGCTCTCCAAGGCTCACGGCATGCCGCCCGATACTGGGCACGACCTGGCGGCGCTGCCGTTGCAGGGCCAGTCCTACATCGAAGTCGATCGCATGCCCGCGGCCACGAAGCCTCGTGATGCACGAGAGGGCGAACTGCCACCGGCCATCTCGATGGTCACCTTCGGCGTCAAGCAGCTACCAGCGGGACTCGAGTGGATCGCACCCCCTCGGGCGCTGCCCGAGGCGCCCTATCACGGACGCCGGGCGGCGCTCTGTCGAGGGGCCGCGGGCGAGTTGATCGAGCTCATCGAAACCGCAGCCTAAGCGCAGGCCTCTAACCACCTTTCGGACACAGCCAAGTCGGGCGTCGGATCGGCGCTTGGGTCTCGGTAGGATCAAGCCAGTTCTACAGCCCGCAGAGAAGACTCGATGCCCGCTTTCAATCAACACGCGATGCAGCCGTCGACCAATCTCGATGAGCAAGCCCGCCAGGATTTCGTTTCTTCTCTGCGCGCCCATCTTTCGGCTCGGCTGATGCCAGGCGCGTACAAGGTGTACGAGAACCGTGTCGAACCCAAATTCCGCGCGACTGAGGGACGTCCGCCCAAAGATCATGACGAAATTCGCAGGTTCATGACCCAGGACCCGTTCTATCAATTCTGGAGTGCCATGCAGCGTCGAAGCCAAGAGCTGCTCTGGGAGTCGGTTATCGATCCGACCGAACGCCAGCTCGATGCGTTGATCGCAACGTCCAAAAAGCTGTCTGAGGGGGCGACGACGGCCCGCCGCGGCACGTTGCGCCTCGACCCGAGTCTGACCCTTCCGCGCTATCACGCGGCTGTGGACATCCATCTGCAACCGGGTGGCTATCACACGGAATTCACCGACGATGACGTTGCAGCCGGCGTGGTTTACGACAAGGGCATCAACCTGTACATGGGTGGCGCGCTGGGCCCTGAGAACAACTTGATGGGAGATATCCTGCTCGCCTACATCCGCGAAAAACATCTCGACTTTCGACCCCGGAAAATTCTCGATCTCGGTTGCGCCATCGGCAACAGCTCAGTGGTTTGGGCACGGGCATTTCCGGAGGCTCGAGTGCATGGCATCGACGTCGCCGCCCCCGTTCTTCGCTATGCGCATGCGCGCGCTGAGGCCTTGGGCGTCGCGATCGACTTCAGCCAGCAAAACGCTGAGAAAACCGATTTCCCGGAGGGCAGCTTCGATCTCGTGGTGTCACACATCGTGCTACACGAAACCTCGCGCAGTGCGCTGCCCAAAATTCTGGGCGAGTGCCATCGGTTGCTCTCGCCGAATGGACTCATGCTTCACCTCGAGATCCCGCGTGGCAAGTCGATCATCGAGAAGTTCATGCACAACTGGGAAAGCTACAACAACAACGAAACGTTCAGCCGATTCATGACCGGCATCGATCTCAAGGCCGAGGCGCTCAAAGGCGGCTTCGTCGCAGATCGCGTCACGGTCGATGAGTTCGCGCCAAAACTCGATCTCGCCCAAATGAATTATGCCGATAGCTTCTTTTGGAAAATTCTCGCGGCACGGCGCTAGGCAGGCCTACGATGACCCGATCTCGAAACAACTCTAAGGCAAAACTCGCGCGCGTCGCCAAGGGTAAGCGGCCGCAATATTTTGAAGACCCCGCCACGGATAAACTGCTCTCCATGACCTTGACGCTGATGGAGGAGCTGTCGGTCACTCGAGAGCGTCTCGATGCCTTGGAGAGGCTGCTTGCCTCGAAAGAAGTGCTCGCGCGTCCCGAGCTCGACGCGTGGAGACCCGACGCCGAGGCGTCCTCAGAGCGCAGCGCTGCGCGTGCGGCCTACGTCGAGCGGATGATGCGGGCGATGCACGCCGAACTCGAAGAAATTTCCCGCCGCGGTTCAGCGGCGGGAGATATTGATCCGCTCGAGGCCGTCGATTCCTGACTACTTTGCGAGCAGCGCCCAGAGACGCGCGACTCGTTGCAGCGTTTCATCACCTTTAACCGCGGCGAACGTCGCTGCAGCCGCTTCCTTATTGCCTGCCTTGAGCTGAGCAATACCGAGGTTGAGTCGGGCTTCTTCCGGATTGCGGACGTTACCCTTGCCGAAGCCGCGCTCGTAAGCGGCGACCGCGCGCTCGAAATCGCCATAGCTTAAAAACGCCGTGCCGATGCGAATGTCGACCTCGCCGTTCTTGCGACCGGCGGCTTCCTTGTCCTGCACCAGCAGCGTGGGTTTGTCGGCCGCTGCCTGCGTCTTGGCCGTCGCGAGCAGTCGGGTGGCCAGGTCGGCGTTGGACTTGTTCGTGAAGAGGCCCTTGGCCTTGCCTTCCTCGATGACCGACTGGGCTTCGCCCGGCAGACCCTTTTCAAGGGCGAGCTGCGCCATCTCCGTGAACTCTTCACCACGGTACAGACCGCCCATTTCGCGAGACAGTCTGAAGACGTTCAGCGTGTTGGCCTCGCCACCCGCGCGGAGCATCAACAACGTGAGGTTCGGCCAGGTTTCTTTCTTCGGCGAGTACTTGGCCTGCTTTTCGAGCGCACGCAAGGTGCAGGCATCGTCGTCTTGTTTGATGCAGGCGCTGGCGTACAGCTGCAGCGCCATGTCCGGCGGCGTTTGCCCGGCCGCCTCCATCGAAGTGACATAGCTCGACGAAAGCGTCTCGGCGCCCTTGAAGTCGTTTTGCAGATACAGCGACTGGATCGTCAACAGGTAAACCGCTTCGTCGGCGTTACCGAGTTCGATGAGTCGTCGTCCATAGGTCACGGCAGCCGCATAGTCTTTTGCCTGGTAAGACAACTGCAGCAAGCCCTTGCGCAGCGACGCCGAGCGCGCAGGGTCCGCAAACTCGGAGTCGACCACCTTCGACCAAGTCGCAATGGCGAGCGCGTTGTCGTTGGCGCGCAGCGCGCAGAACCCGAGGATGTCATTGATGACGTACACGTCGTAGGGCGCGTTGGTCGGCTGCCCATCAACGGCCTTGAGCTGCGAGATGCACTCAGCCCACTGCTCCTTCTTTGCCGCATCTTGCGCGGCGGCCAGTGGCTTCAGCTGCGGCTTCGAAACCGTGGGGCCCTTCGCCGCAGGCGCGTTTTTTTGTTGAGAGTTTTTGGCTTGTTGGGCCGTAGCGTCTGACGACAACACCACCGACATCAACGCAACAGAAATGCAAACCGCGAGCGTACGCATGATCCTAGACCCCCTGATCGAACTCGATTACTGAGCGCGCAGGCTCCAAAGCTTGGCCACGCGCTGAAGCTCCGCATCACCCTTGATGGCGCGCAAAACTCGGCCCGCTTCCGCCTTGTTGCCCGACTTCAACAGCGCGATCCCCAGCACCAACTGTGCCTCGCCCGCATCGGTGGCGTTGCCCTTCGCAATGCCGCGACGGATCGCGGTAACGGCTTGCGCGTACTGGCCGTAGCTCATGAACGCCTGGCCGACACGAAGATCGTCGTCCGCGCTCTTGCCCGCAGCGGCATCACGATCTTGCATCGCGAGACTCGCGCGGTCGGCTGCAGCGCGTTCCTTGGTGGCGTTGAGCAGTCGCGTGTTGCGATCGATATCGCGCCTGTCCGAAAACACCTTGCGCGAGAACGCCGCTTCGAGTGTCGTGAGCGCTTCGCCCGGCAAGCCCTTTTCGAGGGCGCGCTGCGCCATCTCGGTGTAGTCGTCGCCGGTGCGCATCGCACCCACATCGGTGGCCAGACGATAGGCATTGAACGCCGCAGCATCGTTGCGAGAGGCGAAGAGCGACTGCATCAGATTCGCCCAGCCCGCCGGATTCGGATAATACGTGACGAGCTTTTCGAAGCCCGCTGCGGTGCAGGCCTCGTCCTTCAGGCGCATGCACGAGGTGACGTAAATCTGAATCGCATTCTCACGCGGTTTTTGTCCGCGCTTCTCCATGTCTTTGATCCAGTTGCCCACGAACTCGCGCGCGTTTCGGGAGTCGTTCGCTTGATAGTAGGACTGCGCGACAACCAGGAAGGTATCGGCATCGCCATAGCCTTTGGCGATGGCGTCCCGACCCACTTCAACGGTTTTCTTGTAATCGCGGGCGTTGAAATAAATCTTGGCGAGGTCGCGCGTACGCTGCGCAATCTTGTCGGCTGCGAATGGCGACGACAGGTTCGTCTCATACGCACGCGTCGCCGTGGCGACATCGTTCGAGCTCAACGCACAGAAGGCCGTCAACTCGTTGATGATGAAGCTATCGTAGGCGGTCTTGCCACCCGTTGCTTCGGCGGTTTTCAAATTCGAAAGACATTCCGCCCACTTTCGCGCCTTGCTCGCGTTTTGAGCGGCTTGCAGCGGTTTGGCCACGGCACCACTGACCTTATCAGCGAACGCCGGCTGCGCTAGCTGCAAGGCCATCGCCGCGACAAGAACGAACGATCCGACTGACTTCCTCATGACTTCCTCTCAGGGCCTAATTCCTTGGCCGAACAAAAAAATCGCCGCATGACCCGAAGGACTGCGGCGATGTGGTGATGGATGCTGGGCGAACTTCCCGTATCGACTGGCCGCTCAGGGCCTCTACATTAATCGGCGAATTCGGAAACGTTCACGAACCCGATTTTCTTCATACGGTTTCGTTGCGCCGAAGCAAGCACCTTGGCAACCGTGTCGTACTTCGCACGCTTGTCGGGACGAAGGTGCAGTTCAGGCTGGGGGTCCTTCTGCGACTCGACACGGAAATACTTCTCGAGCACATCGAGATTTTGGACTGCGGTGCCGTTCCACACCACCGTGCCGTCGAAGTCAATTTCGATATCGATGACTTCCGGCTGGACCGGCGGCGGGGGAGCGCCCGTCGGTCGCGGCATGTCGAGCTTTACCGCGTGCGTCATCACCGGAATGGTGATGATGAACATGATGAGGAGTACCAACATGACGTCGATGAGCGGCGTCGTGTTGATGTCGCACATCGAATCGCCTTCATCAGACCCTATATTCATTCCCATCGTCGTTCGCTCCCAATGCCTCAGCGCGTACCGCGGATACCGCGATCAGGTTCGGTGATGAACCCGACTTTCACGATACCGCCACGCTGGATTGCGTAAATGACGCCACCGATGTCTTCGAAACGCGCATCGGAGTCGCCGCGAATATGGATTTCAGGTTGTGGGTCTTTGACCGCCTCAACCTTGATCATTTCGATCAGCTGGTCACGACCAGCGACCTGCTCGTTGTTCCAGTAGACAAGGCCGCGAGAATCGACCGCGACTGTGATGTTCTCGGGCTTGGTCTGCGTGGCGATATTGGCTGCCTTGGGCAGCGTCACCTTCACTGTCTTATTAATGACTGGAATCGTGATCAAGAAGATGATCAGGAGCACCAACATGACGTCCACCAAGGGAGTCGTGTTGATGGTCGAGTTCAGCTCCTCCTCACCACCACTGGATCCGACATTCATGCCCATGAAAAAAACCCTCTTGGATTTCCAGGTTCGGGAGCCGTTCAGTCACTGACCGAACGGCTCCCCCCAGAGGAACCTAGGCGAACCGAATTACTTCTTCGGAGCGGCAGCCGGAGCAGCGGCCGGAACCGCAACTCGCGCACCGCTCACGAGGAAGGAGTGCAGATCAGAAGTGAAGTTACCCAGCTCTTCCTGCACTTCCTTGTTGCGACGGATGAGCCAGTTGTAGCCCATGACCGCCGGAACGGCGACCGCGAGGCCGATGGCCGTCATGATGAGCGCTTCGCCGACCGGACCCGCGACCTTGTCGATCGAGGCCTGACCGGACACACCGATCGAAACGAGCGCGTGGTAAATACCCCACACCGTGCCGAATAGACCAACGAACGGCGCGGTGGAGCCCACCGTCGCGAGCCAAGGCAGACCGCCGGTGAGCGCCATCGAAACGCCCTGAGCGGAGCGCTGCAACGACATCGTCACCCACTCGTGAAGAGCGATGCGATCGGTCAAACGACCTTCGTGGTGCTGCGACGCGCGCAGACCATCTTCGGCGATTTGACGGTAGACGTCGTTCTTCGGCAGACGCTCGATCGCTTCGCGAATCGAACCTGCGGACCAGAACTTCTGCTCAGCGATCTTTGCGGAGGCCATCAGCTTCCGCTGATCGAGCAGCTTCATGATGATGACGTACCAAGAAGTCAGCGACATGATCAACATGATGATCAGCGTGCCCTTGGCGACGAAATCGCCTTGTTCCCACAGGGCCCCAAGGCCATACGGGTTTTCGACGACAGCGGTGGCTTCAGTGTTTTCCATGTTTTCCTCAGGGAATGAAACGCTTTACTTGATCTCGAACTTCACGCGGAACGAAACGCAGGACTCCGGCAATGCCTCACCACCGGACGTGCCAGCCTGGTAACGGCCGGCACGGGCGAGCTTAACCGCGCCCTCGTCGAGTCGAACAGAGCCCGACGACGTGACAACGGAGGGATTACCAATGATCTTACCCTTGTTGTCCACGCAAACTTTAATAGTAACCGAGCCCTGTTCCTCAGCGCGCTTCGAGGCGGCTGGGTAATAGTCTTCACTCGAGGGCATGCGGCCGATCTTCGCTGGGGTACCCACTGCAACGCGCGGCGGCACAGGAGGAACGACCTTGTCGGTCACGTTACTGATGGCTGTAGTGTTCGATTCCATCGGAATGTCGATGTTCACGTCGGGCGGCGGTACCTGAACCGGCGGACGCTCAATCTGCGGGGGCGGCGGCGGAGGCGGTTTATCCTCCGGTTTAATTTCTTCGATGAGATCCGTGACAAGTGGCGGAGCCACGACTTGAACAACCTTGCGGGCGAGTCCGCTCACGAGCGCATACCCGATCAGGACGTGTAATCCCACGATGAACCCGAAAATCGCCATACGGCGGGACTGGTTCTGTTGTACGTACGTCGCCATGTTCTCTCGTGGCAGTTGCGTCTATTGCGATCGCCGGGGACCGGAAACTACCCGGCTTCCATATCAATCTCAACCTCATCCCCCAAATCGCCGCCCACCCATCGAG
>JBJTUA010000008.1:0-15722 GCA_046080445.1 Gammaproteobacteria bacterium | reverse complement strand
AGGCGTTCGAACGACGCATCGGCGGGACGCTGGTGTCGGACCCATCGGTCGTTACCCTCTTCGGCGAGCGCGTACTGCTGACCCATGGTGATCTCTTGTGCACCGGCGATGCCGCGTATCAGGAACTGCGCACGACGGTGCGTGATCCGGGGTTCAGGGACCGCGTGCTCAAGCTCCCTATCGATGCGCGACAGATGCTCGCCAACGCTGCGCGTGCGGGCAGCAAGGCGCATACCCGCGCCACCGCTGCGACGATCATGGATGTCACAGCATCAGCGGTGATCGCAGCGTTCGAGGCGAGCGGCACGCGGAAGATGATTCATGGGCACACGCATCGCCCTGCCGAACATCATCACGCTACGCGTAACGGGGATGCCGAGCGCGTCGTGCTCGCCGCGTGGGATGAGGCGGGGGAGTTTCTGGAAGTGACGGCTGACGGCTGGCGACGACGGGCCGTCGCTTAAGCGATCCCGCTCAGCTCTGCGCTGACCCTATCTGCGGCAACCCTGAATGAAACCTAAACTCTGCATCCGGGCTCGTCGCGAGTTCGGCTTCGAGGGTTGCGAGCTCTTCGAGGCGCGCTGACCAAGGTTTTTGGCGCTCACACTCGGGGTGAGCTTTGACGTGCGCTTCGGCGAGCTTGAGATAAAGCTCGAAATGCCGCGCCTCGGAAGCCTGCAGCCCTTCATAAAGCGCCGCGACATCCGTGGGCAAGCTCTCGCCTTCAGCACGACTCGAGAGCAAAGAAAACCGCTCGCACGACCGCGCCTCGATGAGCGCACCGCAAAGCAATAGATCGAGCTTTCGATACGGCTCGTGCGTCGTCATGGCCTCACGTAGCGCGGAGGCGTAGCGACCAGGCTTGCGACGTAGATAAGGCACGGCGTGTGTCTGCATCAACTTATCCACTTGCTCGAAGTGCCGGAGTTCCTCGCGAGCGAGCTTCGAGAGTCGCGTCGCAAGCGCACGATCTTCGGGATACGCGAACATCAGCGCGAGCGCGGTGGACGCGGCTTTCTTCTCGCAGTTGGCGTGATCGGCGAGCAACTCGGGCCAGCGACGGATCGCTTCATCGACCCACTCAGGCGGGGTCGCAGCGCGCAGCGGCGGCCGCATCAGACGCCGCGGACAACCTTGAGCGAACTGCCGCTCCGTCGACGCGCCTTAGCGGCATCGGAACGCTCTTGCTGCAAACGCTCAAGGAATTCGGGGGTCACGTCGCCCGTAATGTATTTGCCCGAGAAACAAGACGTGTCGAACTCGGTGACATGCGAGTCGTCATGCAGGCAGGCCTGCTCCAAATCGGCGAGCTCTTGGTAGATGAGCCAATCGGCATTGATGACCTGACGCACCTCTTCTTCCGTGCGCCCGGCGGCGACGAGTTCGCTCGCAGCCGGCATGTCGATGCCGTAGACGTTCGGGTGTCGCACCGGTGGCGCTGCCGAAGCGAAATACACTTTGCGCGCACCCGCCTCACGCGCAAGCTCAATGATTTGCGCCGAAGTCGTGCCACGGACGATGGAGTCGTCGACGAGCAGGACGTTCTTGTTACGAAACTCCAGATCGATCGCGTTGAGTTTGGAACGTACCGATTTTTGACGCTCTTCTTGGCCGGGCATGATGAACGTGCGACCGATGTAGCGGTTCTTGATGAACCCTTCGCGGAACTTGATACCGAGACCCTGCGCCAACTGCAGCGCGGCGACGCGGCTCGTATCGGGCACCGGAATGACGACATCAATGTCGTGGTCTGGTCGTTCACGACGGATTTTTTCGGCGAGCCGGTCGCCCATACGCATGCGCGCACGCTGCACCGACACGTTGTCGATGATGCTGTCGGGGCGAGCAAAGTAAACATACTCAAAAATACAGGGCGCTTGGCGCGTCGTCGCGACACACTGCTGCGAACTCAAGCGACCGGCTTCATCGATGAACACGGCTTCGCCTGGAGCCACATCGCGCACCTGCGTGAAGCCGAGCATATCGAGCGCAACCGACTCGGACGCGAGCATGAACTCGACGCCCTTCGCCGTTTCGCGCTGTCCGATCACGAGCGGGCGGATCCCGTTCGGATCGCGAAAACCCAAAATCCCGTGACCAATCACCATGGCAACGACGGCATACGCGCCGCGGCAACGACGGAACAGCGCCGTCACCGCAGCAAACACGTCCGCCGCGGTCACGCGCGGCGTGCCGACGCGCTGCAACTCGGAGGCGAGCACGTTGAGCAACACTTCGGAGTCGGACGAGGTGTTGAGATGACGACGCTCTTCGCGAATGAGCACGTCGGCGAGTTCGGTGGCGTTCGTGAGGTTGCCGTTGTGACCGAGCACGATGCCGTAGGGCGCGTTCACGTAGAACGGTTGCGATTCGGAGACGTTGTCGCCGCCGGCGGTCGGATAACGCACGTGCCCGATGCCGATGTTGCCGCGCAGTTCGAGCATGTCTTGCTGACTGAACACGTCGCGCACGAGGCCCTGCCCCTTGCGCATGCAGACGAGACCCTCAACGGCGGTGACGATACCCGCAGCGTCCTGTCCGCGATGCTGCAGCACTGTCAACGCGTCATAGAGCCGTGAGTTGACGGGGCTTTTACCGACGATACCTGCTATGCCGCACATGGGTTCGCCTCGTGATGATCAGGTGGGGGCACTCGGGCGCCCGACAATACTTTGATTACGGAGGAGCGCCTCGAAGTCGACCACACTGTCGAGGAGCTCTGCGGAGGTCGTCGCTGCGGTACGCAGTTTGGAGGCTTTCCAGACCGCCTCGTCTTCGATTCCGAACTGCAGTGCGATCAGCGTCAGGAACCCCACGACGATGGCACCGCGCGCGGCGCCGAACAGCATGCCCAGCATGCGATTGATCGGCGCAAAAATAGTCGCGTAGATTTTTTTGCTGAGCAAAATGCCGATGAGCGCGACGATGATGAAGGTGACGATGCCGACGAGCACACAAGCCACGAGGCCTTGGTACTTGGCATTCGTGACAAAAGACTCGACGTAGGGTCGTGCGAGGTCGCCGTAATGCGAGCCCACATAGAGCGCGACGACCCAAGAGAGCAGACTGAAGACTTCGGCCACCAGACCGCGCATGAGACCGAGCACAGCGAAGACCAGGAAGACGACGGTGATGATGATGTCGAGCCAGGTCATGATTTAAATTCTACTTGACGACCGAACCTTTGTGCCCGGCGTCAGCGAGTTTCTTTGCGAGTGCGTTCGCCGCCGCTCGATCGACCTCGGGTCCGACGCGAACACGGAACATCTTCTTGCCCGAGCGAACGAGCTCATCGACGACGACCACAAATTTCTTGTCACGCAGCTGACGCTCGAGGCGGCGCGCACTCGCTGCATTCACGAAGACGCCGATCTGAACGTAGTAGCTGCCCGCGGGCTTGGCGGCAGGCTTCGGCTCGGCTTTGGGTTCGACCTTGGGTTCGACCTTGGGCTCGGCCTTGGGCGCGGGCGTGACGGTCGCCTTCTCAGGGACCGCCGCCACAACGGGCGCAGGCGGCGTCGCCGTTGCAGGGGGCGGTGTCACCGTAGCCGGCACGGGCAATTCGAGGGGCGCTTCGACCGCGGGTTGAGGCTGCGGTTGCGGTTGTGGCGATTGCTGCGGCAGCGCCGACGCCGGGGCGGAGGCGGATTCGGTGAGGTCGACTTCGAAGCGGCGCTCGCCGTCGCCCGAATTATTGGTCGCAGCCGACTGCGACTTTGCGGCCTGGCCGGAACCGGTCAACAACTCCGGTAACAGCAGCACGGCCAGCAAAACGAGGATGACTGCACCGGTGAGCCGGTGTTTGAGCGCGGTGTCCAAGCCCGAAATTATAAACCAAGCCAGTCGAGCGCCGGGCCGACGACGTGAAAGGACCCGAAGACCACGACGCGATCGCCGCGCCGGGCGAGCGCCCTCGCCGTCGCACACCCATGGGAGACATCGGGCGCAAGCGCGATGCTGCGACAGCGCGCCGGCAATCGCACGCGTAATTCCTCGGCGCTACTACCGCGCGGCCCTTCGAGACCGCAGAGCACCCACTCGTCGATGACTCCGGCAAGCGACTCGCCGATGGCGACGGCGTCCTTGTCCTGCAGAATGCCAACGACGCCCACGGTTTTACCTTCGACAGGTAACGCCTTGAGCGCCTCGGCGAGCACGCGGGCTGAGTCTTGGTTGTGGGCGACATCCAAAATCCATTCGGGGTCGTCCGCCTGCATCGGCGCAATGCACTGAAACCGACCGCGCAGTTCGGCGGTCGTGAGTCCGCGCGCGATGAGCTCGCGGGTGGGTGCGGGGCAGACCCGCTGCCACGCGATAAATGCCGCGATCGCCGTCGCGGCATTGCGCAGTTGGATGGGCCCTTTGAGCGAAGGCAGCGGCAGCGCCTCGAACGCATGATCTTTGCCCCGCCAACGCCAACCCTCGCCGTCTTGCTCAAAGAAAAAATCCTGATCGAGCTGCGCGACCGGGCACTGCAGACGCGTAATGACCTCATGAACGCTCTTCGGCATCGCGGGTGACCCCAAGATCACGGGCCGTCGTTCGCGGAAGATACCCGCCTTCTCGCGTCCGATATCCTCGACCGTCGGGCCGAGCCAGTCCTGGTGATCGAGTCCGACCGAGCACAGTGCGGCGACATCCGCCTCAATGATATTGGTGGCATCGAGCCGACCACCGAGCCCGACTTCGATGATGGCCGCGCCGACTGCAACCTCGTCAAAGATAACGAAGGCTGCGAGCGTGCCGTATTCGAAGAAAGTGAGCGGCGTATCGCCCCTCGCCTGCTCGATGCGCTCGAAGGCGCAGATCAGCGTGGCGTCATCGACGGGCTGCCCGTCGATGGCCACACGCTCGTTGTAGCGCTGCAGATGCGGTGAGGTGTAGGTGCCGGTACGTAACCCGGCTGCGCGACAAAACGCTGTCAGGAACGCGACAGTGGAGCCCTTGCCATTCGTACCACCGACGATGATCGAGGGGTATTTGACGGGTAAAAGATTAAGGCGCTGCGCGACCTCGCGCACGCGGTCGAGTCCGAGTTCGATCGCGTTGGGATGCTGCGCCTGTTGGTAGGCGAGCCAGTCAGGAAGCTGCATTGACGGCAGGAGGCGCCGCAGGCTGACGCATCAGCATGCGCAGCAGCTCAGCCAAGCGCGGCCGAAGGTCGCGACGGTCGATGATCTGATCGATCACGCCGTGCTCGAGCAAGAACTCGCTGCGCTGAAAGCCTTCAGGAAGTTTTTCTCGTACGGTTTGCTCGATGACGCGCGGACCGGCAAAACCAATGAGCGCACGCGGCTCGGCGATATTGAGATCACCGAGCATCGCCAGACTCGCCGAGACGCCCCCTGTGGTCGGGTCGGTGAGCACGGAGATAAAGGGCAGACCCGCCGCCTGCAACTCGGTGAGTGCGGCGCTTGTCTTCGCCATCTGCAACAAAGAAAACAGGGCTTCCTGCATGCGCGCACCGCCGCTCGCCGAAAAGCAGATGAGCGGCGCGCGGTGCTTGATGGCGTGATCGACGGCACGACGGAAGCGCTCGCCGACGACCGAGCCCATCGAGCCGCCCAGGAACTGGAACTCGAACGCGCAAGCGACGACCGGCAGCTCTTCGAGCTGGCCCGACATCGCAATGAGCGCGTCTTTTTCACCGGTGCTTTTTTGAGCCGCTGTGAGGCGGTCGCGATAGCGCTTGCTGTCGCGGAACTTGAGGGGATCTTCGGGCGTCACGCCCTCGCCGATTTCTTTGGCAGTCTCGGGATCGAGAAAGCGCAAGAGTCGATCGCGCGCACCGATGCGCATGTGGTTTGCGCACTTCGGGCAGACAAAGAGATTGCGCTCAAGCTCCGCGCGATAAAGCGGCGAGTCGCAGGCGGTGCACTTGATCCAAAGCCCTTCGGGTACCGAGCGCGAACGACGCGCGGTTTTGATGCGCGAAGGTACGATTTTTTCGAACCAGGCCATGGGACGACTATACCGGATCAGGCAATCCGAACGCCTCAGGGTACTCGATACGACGCAGGCAAAGGCCCTCGGGCTCGGCGGTCGGCGCATTTCGGCGACGGTCGCGACCCTCGAGCAGCGTTTTGACCTCATCGGTCGAGCGCAGACCGCGACCGACTTCGATCAGGAGCCCGGCCATGTTGCGCACCATGTGGTGCAAAAACGCATTGGCCGCGACGTCGATGTAGACGAGCTCCCCCTCGCGCTGCACGGAGAGCTGATCGATACGCCGAATGGGTGATTTCGATTGGCACTCGGATGATCGAAACGCGCTGAAGTCGTGCTCGCCGATCAGATGCTGCGCACCCTCTTGCATGCGCGCGACATCGAGCGGCGCCTGTACCCAAGTGGCTCGACCGTCGTACAGCGCTGAACGCGCGCTGCGATTGAAGATCGTGTAACGATAGTGACGACGGATCGCCGAAAAGCGCGCATGAAAATGTTCGGGCACAGGCGTGGCCCAGCGCACGCTCGCCTTGCGATCGAGGTTGGCGTTGGTACCCAGCACCCACGCACGCGGTGATCGCGCCACCTCCGCCTCGAAGTGAATCACCTGTCCCGCGGCGTGAACGCCCGCATCGGTGCGTCCGCCGCAGATCAAAAAAATCGTGTGATCCGCGACTGTGCCGATGGCCGTCGCGAAGGCATCTTCGAGTGTTCGTAACCCAGGCTGGTGCTGCCAGCCGCAGAAGTGCGTGCCGTCGTACTCGACACCCATCGCCCAGCGGGTCATGTCATCGGCGTCCCGGTGTAAGCCGTCACGACTTCGGCAGAGAATCGAGCAAGCGGATCGCTTCAGCCCGCTGCGTTTCATCGCCGAGGCGCAGTGCCGCTTGCAACTCGAGGATGGCCGCATCGTGCTGACCCATCTCGATGAATGCGCGCGCGAGGTTGATCTTGCTACCGGCTTCATCGACGGGCGGCGGATCGCCCTCGAGATCTTCATCGATCGGTGACGCGTCCGGCGTGACCGAGATCGAGGGCACGGTAACGGGCGCGATGCGCTCGGGAGCGGCGCGCAGTGGGGCGTCCATGAGTGGGTCAACGTCCTGCGCAGCCCTGATGGGGGGCAGGTCGTAGGTCATTTCCTGTCGGGGGGCGGACTCCGCTGCCTCAACCCGACGGCGACCCCGAACGAGGAACGCAATCAGCAAAACGAGCGAGATCAGCAGCAAAGCCGGTATTGACCACCAGGCTTCGGCAGCCCAGCGACGAGCCTCGGCCATCCAACCCCCCTGCCCGAGGTCGGCGGAGTCTTTGGGGACGTCTGCAGCGGCGAGACGGGCCTTCAGGGCCTCGACTTCGGCTGCGGCGGCTTGCAGGGCGGCCTCGAGACGGGCGGCCTTGGCCTCGGGGGTCTCGGGTTCGGCGAGCACCGCGGGTTCCGGCGCGAGCGGTGAAGCGACCGGCGACTCGGCAGTCGGGGGGGCAGCCGGCGACTCCATGGGGGGCGTCGTGGCCGGCACCGTGGCGGGAGCCGTGGTCGGTGCGGTCTTTGGCGTCGCGGCGACCTTGGCAGGCGCGGTCGTCAGCGTCTGGGTACCGGGCGCTGGCGCGCTCAGCCGGGCCGAAGTCGCCCCACCCGTGCGCCAAATCCCGAGCGTTCGACTCACTTCGTTGGAAGCGGCTGCGGGCGACAGGGCGTTCATCGCAGCGGCATCGGGGAGCGTGAGGACCGAGCCGACGATCATCTCGCTCATGCCACCCGGCCCGAAGGCCGTGGGGTTCGCACGAAAGATGCCGATCATGGCCTGCGGAAGCGTGACGCCGGTGGTTGCGGACCACTCGCGCGAGATGGACATCAAAGTTTCGTTGCGACGCACGAGACGCGCCGCCGGTTGAGACGCGGACGCTCCGGTGGGCGCGGTCGCCTCGGCGGGCGGAGCCGTCTCGGTCGACGCCGTCGTCGCAGTCGGCACAGCAGTCGGCGCAGTAGTCGGCGGCTCGACCTGAGGGGCGCCGAGTTGTAGTGCCGATGCGATATTTCCGCCGAAGATGAGCGCGAAGGCCAGGGCAAGGCGCATGCGAAGGAGCGCCACCCGCGGCGGCTCGGTCAAAGATTGTTGGCGTTGCGTCACGATGTCACCCCCAGGCAAAGCGCGTTGCGCTCAAAGATGATCGCGAATGAGGATTTCTGCAATCTGCACGCTGTTGGTGGCCGCGCCTTTGCGGATGTTGTCGGAGACGATCCAAAAATTGAGGCCGCGCTCATGCGAGATGTCCTCGCGGATGCGCCCCACGAAGACGCGATCGTCGTTCGCGGCCTGCACTGCCGCCGTCGGATAGCCGCCCTTTTCGCGCGTGTCGATCACCTTCACGCCCGGGGCTTTCTCGAGCAGCTTACGGACTTCAGGAACGGTAATTTTTTGGCGAGTCTCGATGTTGACGACCTCGGAGTGCCCAAAGAATACCGGCACACGAACGGTGGTCGCATTGACCTTGATGTTGGAGTCACCAAAGATTTTCTGGGTCTCCCAGAACATTTTCATTTCTTCTTTGGTGTAGCCGTTGTCCATGAATTGGTCGATTTGCGGCACGACATTGAACGCAATTTGTGCCGCCACGACCTTGGGTTTGACCGGGCCCTTGCCGCTTACGAGCGCGACGGTCTGCTCAGCAAGCTCTTCGACCGCCTCTTTGCCGGCGCCCGACACCGACTGGTAGGTCGCCACATTGATGCGATCGATGCCGACGGCATCGTAGATGGGCTTGAGCGCCACCAGCATCTGAATGATCGAGCAGTTGGGGTTCGCGATGATGCGGCGCTTGGTGAACTGCGCGATCGCCGCGGCATTCAACTCAGGGATGATGAGCGGGATGTCCTCCTCGTAACGAAACTCGGAGGTGTTGTCGATGACGACGCAGCCGGCTGCAGCCGCTTTCGGCGCATAGGTGCGCGAGACGTCGCCGCCTGCAGAAAAGAGGCCGATGTTGGCTTTGGAGAAGTCGAAGGTGTCGACATCAAGCACGGGATACGTCTTGCCCTTGAACTCGACACTCTTGCCGAGCGAACGGTTGCTCGCCAGCGGATAAAGCTCGCCGACCGGGAACTTTCGCTCCTCGAGTACCTTGATGATGGTGTCACCCACGAGACCCGTTGCACCGAGTACTGCGACATTCCACTGCTGACTCATCGCTTCTTCTCCGCCTCTGTAATGACGGGCGTCGTCGATTTGACGTCGCCGTTCTGCGCTCGATGACGCAGCCAATGATCCATGAGCACAATCGCCATCATCGCCTCGGCGATGGGCGTTGCTCGAATGCCGACACACGGGTCGTGACGACCGGTGGTGACGATTTCGGCGGGCTCACCTTCGACCGTGATGGTGCGACCCGGCACCTGAATGCTCGAGGTGGGTTTGAGCGACGCATGAACGATGATGTCCTGTCCGCTCGAGATACCACCCAGCACGCCGCCCGAGTTGTTGCTCGTAAATCCGGTCGGCGTGAGTTCATCGCGATGCTCGCTCCCGCGCTGCGCGACGACCTGCACCCCTGCACCCACCTCAACGGCCTTGACCGCGTTGATGCCCATCATGGCGTAGGCGAGATCGGCATCGAGTCGATCGAACACGGGCTCACCCAGTCCCGGCGGCACGCCCTGAGCGATGACGGTGACACGCGCGCCAATCGAGTCGCCCGCTTCGCGCAACGTCCAGATGAGATCTTCCAATTCTTTGACGCGCGACGGATCGGGGCAGAAGAACGGGTTGTCGTAGGCGGTCTCGGGCGCGACGGGGTCGAGCACGAGTGAGCCGATCTGACTCAAATAGCCGTGGATCTGGATACCCAGGCGCGTAGCGAGATATTTGCGCGCGATCGCGCCTGCCGCCACGCGCATGACCGTCTCGCGAGCAGACGACCGCCCGCCACCGCGGTAGTCGCGGAATCCGTATTTTTGTTGATAGGTGTAGTCGGCGTGCCCCGGACGGAACCGATCTTTGATCTTGTCGTAGTCACGCGAACGCGCATCGGTATTCTCGACGACGAGGCCGATGGAGGTGCCCGTGGTTCGACCTTCGAAGACGCCCGAGAGAATACGCACGGCGTCTTCTTCTTTTCTTTGACTGACGAACTTCGAGGTACCCGTGCGGCGACGATCGACGTCGCGCGTGAAGTCGGCTTCGGAGATCTCTAGACCCGGCGGACAGCCATCGATGATGCAGCCGAGCGCCGGACCATGGCTCTCGCCGAAGGTCGTTACCTGAAATAGGCGGCCGATGGTGTTACCGGACATGACGTTGCAGCTGCTCGCGGGTCAACAAAAATACGCCGCCACCGCCACGCTCGAACTCGAGCCACGTAAACGGCACGCGTGGCCACTGGCGTCGGACCTGCGTCTCGGTGTTGCCCACCTCGACGACCAGGAGACCTCCTGGCGTGAGGTGTCGCGCCGCCTGCTGGAGGATGACGCGCACCGAATCGAGACCCTGCTTGCCCGCCGCCAACGCGAGGCGCGGTTCGTGTTCGTACTCGGGGGGCAACGAACGCATCTCGCGCTCCCCGACGTAGGGTGGATTCGAGACGATAATATCGTACCGACGGCCTTTGAGGGCTGCGAAATGGTCCGATTTCGCGAAGCGGACACGGCGCGAGAGTCGCAACTCGCGTGCATTCTCTCGCGCGAGCGCGAGCGCCTCGTCGGAGATGTCCGTGCCTTCGACTTTCGCTTTCGGCAGGTAATGTGCCGCAGCCAGCGCGATGCAACCGCCTCCGGTGCAAAGGTCGAGCACGCGTTTGACACGCGCCGGATCAACCCAAGGACGAAACTGATTTTCGATGAGCTCTGCGATGGGCGAGCGCGGAATGAGCGCTCGCGCATCGGTACGCATCGGCAGTCCCGCAAACCAGGTTTGACCCGTGAGGTACACCGCCGGACGTCGTGTCGACATGCGCAGCTCGAGCAGCGCCTCAAACGCTAAGGTCTGGCGCAAGGTCAGTCGACGGCGGTACAGCGCCGGGCCAGGCGCCGCCTTGAGACCGAGCACATAAAACAAAATCGCCGCCGCATCGTCCTCGGCATTGTCGGTGCCATGACCAAAGAACACCCCGGCCCGATCGAGCGCCTTTGCGCCACGACTCAAGGCCTCGAGCACGGTGGGGGGTCGGGGACGGGCGGGCCTGTGGGATACTTTGCGCATGTCAGACATTGTGCCATCCGTCGGAGCCCGGGCGTTCATCGCGCTGCAACACCTCCTGCCCCAACACGGTATTTCGCGGCTCATTCACGCCGCGGCGCGCAGCCAAACGCCCTGGTTCAAAAATCTTCTGATCTCTAATTTCATCAAGGGCTTCAAACCTGACTTGAGCGATGCGCTCGTCAGCGACCCCCTCGCCTTCGAGTCCTTCAATGCGTTCTTCACGCGAGCGCTCAAATCCGATGCGCGACCCTTGCCGACCGATCCGCTTGCGCTCGCCTGCCCCGTCGATGGCACAGTCAGTGAAATCGGCCGCATCGACGATGATCGCGTACTGCAGGCGAAGGGTCGTCATTACACGCTCGATGCGCTACTCGCCTCGCGTCGCGAGTGGGTCGAGCGATTTCGCGGCGGGCACTTCGCCACGATTTATCTCGCGCCCTACAACTATCACCGTATTCACATGGCGATGGCGGGCACCTTGCGCGACGCGTGGTATGTACCGGGACGCCTCTTCAGTGTGAACCGTGTCACCGCCAATGGCGTTGCCAATCTTTTTGCGCGCAACGAGCGCATTGCGTGTTTCTTTGAGGGCGAAGGCATCGAGCATGCGCTACTGCTGATCGGTGCGCTCAATGTCGGCTCCATGGAAACCGTGTGGCACGGTGAAGTCGCGCCGCGACGGCCGCGACGCCTCACACGGCTCGACATCGAGCGCGGCGGCAAACCCTTCGCAGCGGCGCGCGGTGAAGAAATGGGACGCTTCAATATGGGCTCAACGGTGATCCTGCTCTTCCCCAAAGACACGATCGAGTGGGCGCCGCATCTCGCGACCGGCCGCATCGTGCGGATGGGCGAGACCATCGGCCGTAGAATGGGCCGCTGAGATCGAGGACGTATTAATGGCCTCTTCAGCGACGGACCGCTGGCTTCCCTCGGCAACGCGTGAGCGCCTCGCGAAGCGTGCGGCACTGCTCGCGACGGTCCGTCAATTCTTTGAAACGCGATCGGTACTCGAGGTCGAGACGCCGATGCTCGTGAATGCCGCAGTGACCGACGTGAACCTGCGACCCGTCGAGCTCGCGCTCGGTGATCGACGACTTTTTTTGCAAACCTCACCGGAGTACGCCATGAAGCGCTTGCTCGCGGCGGGTATGGGCGACGTGTATCAGCTCTGCAAAGTCGTCCGCGGAGATGAACGCAGCCGCTTGCACAACCCGGAATTCACGATACTCGAGTGGTATCGCGTCGGGTTCGAGATGACGGGCCTCATTCAAGAAGTCGCGGCGCTGCTCGATGCTCTCGTAACTCGTGTGGGCAGCACAGCACGCGCGTTGCGACTGGTGTCGTATCGCGAGGTGTTTCAGACGTCGCTGCAGATCGATCCGCTCGACGCTTCGACCGAAGATCTGGCGAAGATCGCTGCGACGCATGGGCTTACCGGTCACCATTTAATTACACTTGGTCGTGACGAACTACTCGATTTTTTGATGGGCGCCGTGATCGGCCCGACACTCGGCCGAGGCGAGTGGCTCGCCCTCACCCACTACCCCGCTTCGCAGGCTGCGCTCGCGCAACTCGACCCTGCTGATCCGCGCGTGGCACTCCGGTTCGAGATCTATGCCGACGGCATCGAACTCGCCAACGGATTTCAGGAACTCGCCGACGCGAATGAGCAACGCACACGGTTCATGGCCGATAATGCGACACGATGCGCGCAGGGCCTACCCGAGATGCCGATCGACGAGCCCTTGCTTGCGGCGCTTGAGGCAGGATTACCCGCCTGCTCGGGCGTCGCGCTCGGCTTTGATCGCGCCATGATGATCGCAGTCGGGGCGAAGAACATTGAAGAGGTCGTGAGTTTTACGATTGAGACTGCGTGAGAGATTAGGATGAGCAACACTTTTGACACCCCCAATTTTGGACACGACGCGGCGAGCAAGGCCAAAGGCTATGCGGAACTCGAGGCCTCGATGCGCGCGCTGCTCACCGGCGAAACCGATGCGATCGCCAATCTCGCCAACGCCGCGGCGCTGCTCTATCTCGCGCTACCCCAACTTAACTGGGCTGGGTTCTATTTGCTCGCCTCAGGCTCGAACGAGCTCGCGCTCGGACCGTTTCAAGGAAAGCCCGCGTGCGTGCGCATCGCGATCGGTCGAGGCGTGTGCGGCACTGCCGCCGCACGTCGCGAGACCGTGCTCGTCAAAAACGTGCATGAGTTCCCAGGGCACATCGCCTGCGACTCCGCCTCCAACTCCGAGATCGTCGTGCCGCTCATCGCCAACGCCGGGCCCCGCGCCGGTGAACTCGTCGGCGTCCTCGATCTCGACAGCCCCCTGCTCGAGCGCTTCGATGACATCGATCGTCGGGGGCTCGAGAAGATCGTGGCGACGATTGTGGTGGGAACCCATTTCACTCGCTGACTCATCGCTGGTTGATTTGATGCGCTAATTTCGGTGTTGGCGAGATTGCCAACGGAAGATGAGGCACTCATACTTTTCGGCAGGCTTTGGGGATAGAACGATGGCGCGGCGAACGCTAGAAATTACAATCAACCCGGATCTCAAGTCGTTCCTGTCGACGGCACGACGCAAAGTGCAATCAGGCGGATACCGAGGCGAGTCGCTGAGCTTCGAAGCGCCCGAGCTTTTTTTGACCCGATTGACCGCGCTTCGCTGGGCACTCGTTCGCGCTCTGATGGGCGAAGGTGAAATTCCGCTTCGCGAGTTGGCGCGTCGCGTCGGGCGTGATGTGAAGCGAGTACACGGCGATATCGCCGCACTCACCGATATGGGGCTCGTCGAGCGTACTGACGCAGGCGGGGTGCGATGTCGGGCAGCCTGAACATGGCACTGAAAATTTTGGTCGTTGGTGGTGCGGGCTATATCGGCTCGCACATGGTCAAGCGCCTAGGCGAAGCGGGCGTTGAGGTGGTCACTCTCGATAATCTCTCGAGCGGGCATCGTGATGCCGTCACCTGCGGCGAGTTCGTGCAGGGCGATATCGCGGATCGCGACCTCCTCGACTCGCTCTTCGCAAGCCGCACCTTCGATGCGGTGATGCATTTCGCGTCGCACATCGAGGTGGGCGAGTCGGTGCGCTTGCCGCTCAAGTATTACCGCAACAATGTCTCGAATACGCTGACCCTGCTCGAGGCGATGCAGACCGCAAAAATCGACAAGTTCATTTTCTCGTCGACCGCAGCGATCTTCGGCACCCCGCAGTACTCGCCCATCGACGAGCGTCATCCCCGCTCACCGATCAACCCTTACGGTCGCACGAAGCACATGGTCGAACAGATCCTCAACGATCTGGATCGAGCGCATGGGCTGCGCGCGGTGTGTCTGCGTTATTTCAATGCGGCCGGCGCCGACCCCTCAGGCGCACTCGGCGAACGTCACGACCCGGAAAGCCATTTGATTCCGCTCACGCTGCAAGCGGCGTCGGGCCGACGCCCGTCGATCGCGGTGTTCGGCTCGGATTACGACACGCCGGATAGCACCTGCATTCGCGACTACGTTCATATCGTCGATTTGTGCGAAGCGCATTGGCTGGCGCTGCAGTCGCTGCTCGGCGGTGCGGGCAGTCAGCAGTACAACCTCGGCAATGGCGATGGCTTCTCGGTACTCGAGGTGATCGAGACCGTTCGACGCGTGACGCGTCGCGAATTCAAGGTGGTGAAAGAGGCGCGTCGTGCAGGCGACCCGCCGAGGCTCGTGGCCGACGCGACGGCCGCGCGATCAACGCTTGGCTGGACACCGAAATATCCGTCGCTCGAGACGATCGTCGAGCACGCCTGGAACTTCGAGCAGAAGCGACCGCGCTGACGATCGACGTCGTCGCCCAAATGGGCGACGTCAAAGATTTACTGCTTCGCGCGCGAGATGTACTCGCCCGTTCGCGTGTCGACCTTGATGACTTCGCCCTGGTTGATGAAGAGCGGCACACGCACGACGGCGCCAGTCTCGAGCTTTGCGGGCTTCTGACCACCGGTTGCGGTGTCTCCACGCACGCCTGGGTCGGTCTCGACGATGGTGGCTTCGATGTGCGGCGGCGGCGTCACGACGAGCGGCACGCCATTCCAGAGCGTCACGATGCAGGTCACACCGTCCTTCAACCATTGAGCGCCATCACCGACCGCTTCTTTGCTCGCCGTGTGCTGCTCGAAGTTGTCGGGCACCATGAAGTGGAAGAAGTCGCCGTCCTGGTAGAGGTACTGCATGTCGACGTCCATGACGTCGGCGGACTCGACCGAGTCACCGGACTTCCAGGTCTTCTCGACGGTGCGACCCGTCTTGAGATTGCGCACGCGGACGCGGTTGAACGCCTGGCCCTTGCCAGGCTTCACCATTTCGTTTTCGACGATGACGTACGGGTCGCCGTCGATGAGGATCTTGAGGCCGGATTTGAATTCGCTGGTGTTGTAGCTGCCCATTTGAGTCTTCCGCTTTGCGTTCGCGCTCGGTGAAGCCCAGAATATCCGGGCCGAAAAGGCCGCGTATGATAACGGCAACCTCCAACACCCGCCACCTAAACCCGCCCGATTCCACTTGGCAACAGCATTTCGCCGAGGCCATCACGGAC
>JBJTUA010000007.1:0-86581 GCA_046080445.1 Gammaproteobacteria bacterium | reverse complement strand
AATGAATCGCGGGGTGAAAGAGTTCCATCTCGTGGCGGAGCCGGTGATTCGTGAGTTCGCGCCCGGGTTCAAGGGCAACCTTTGGGGATATAACGGACAAAGTCCAGGTCCCACCATTGAAGTGGTGGAGGGTGACAAGGTCCGAATATTCGTCACCAACAATCTGCCCGAAAAAACGAGCGTTCATTGGCATGGTCAGCGCTTGCCAGCCGGCATGGATGGCGTCACCGGATTAACGCAGCCGGGTATTCCGCCCGGCAAGACGTTCGTCTACGAATTCGTGGCGCGTCGACCCGGCACTTTCATGTATCACCCGCATACCGATGAAATGGTCCAGTTGGCGATGGGCATGATGGGCTTCTGGGTGACCCATCCACGTGACAAACATCCGCTCATCGACGAAGTCGATCGAGACTTTTGTTTTCTTTTGAATGCGTTCGATATCGATCCCGGCAGCTTCACGCCAAAGATAATGACCATGCTCGACTTCAATGTTTGGGCTTGGAACAGCAGGGTGTTCCCAGCGATCGACCCGCTGGTCGTGCGCCACATGGATAAAGTTCGGATACGTATCGGTAACTTGACCATGACGAATCATCCGATTCATTTGCATGGTCATGAGTTCGTAGTGACGGGGAGTGATGGAGGTCCCACGCCGTTTGGTACTCGCACACCCGAGGTCACTCAAGATATTGCAGTCGGACAAATGCGCCAGATCGAGTTCCTGGCCGATGAAGAAGGAGATTGGGCGCTACATTGCCACAAGAGCCATCACACCATGAACGCCATGGGGCACGATGTGCCGACCATGCTGGGTGTTGATCACTCGGGGCTCGTCGACAAGATCAACAAACTCATCCCGGATTACATGGTGATGGGTGAGCGAGGCATGAAAGAAATGGCAGAGATGGAAATGCCGATGCCCGATAACACCATTCCGATGATGACGGGTCAGGGGCAGTTCGGAGCGCTCGGCATGGGTGGAATGTTCAGCGTCGTGAAAGTGCGGCGAGGACAAAAGCGAGAGGATTATTCTGACCCAGGTGCTTACAAGCACCCCGCCGGGACGGTTGCCTACGAATATCAGGGCGAGCTTCCAAAGCCCCCAAGATCACATTCTGGTCACTAACTCTTTCAAGTTACTTCCATTGAGGCGCTACATGTCGAAGATCTGCCGATTAGTTCTTTTGCTGGTTTTCTCGATGGCTATACCGTCGTGGGCCGATCAACCCGAGTGGGTGGCTGCGGAAATCCGACGTATCGATCTCGAGAACTCCAAAGTGACGCTCCGCCACGAGGAAATACCGAGTTTGAACATGTCCGGGATGACCATGGTCTTCACGGTTCGTGACAAGGCGAAGCTTTCTTCAGTCAAGGTGGGTGACGCTGTGCTGTTCTCCGTCGTGGGTGCGGAGGGAAAGCTGGTCGTGACTGACATCAAGCCGGCAGAGGATCACTCTGGGCACTAAAACTTAAGACTTCTCGGCATCGATCACAGCGCGCACTTCTTGATAGAAGGCCTCTCGAGCTTTGGGTTCCGGACCCATCGACGCCCGTGTCCAGTTCGAGTTGCTCGCAATCACCAGGTTGCGCTGCGGATCGATAAAAATCCCCTGGCCGAAGATGCCCTGCGCGGCGACCGCGCCGTCGTCGTAAGTCCACCATTGAAATCCGTAGCCTTTTCCGGGCACGCCAATGTCCATTTGTTTTTTCGTGGCTTCGGCAAACCAACCAGCTGGGACGATTTGTCGACCCGCAGCGTTACCGTTGGCCAAAACGAAAAGCCCAAATCGTGCGAAGTCACGTGTGGCGGCTTGAATGCAGCAGCCCGCGATCTCATGATCCGTTTTTCCCTCGAGCCAAGTGGCTGTCGCGGCCATGCCTGCCGGGTGCCAGATTCGCTCTTGGAGGTATTGCGCCAAGGGCTTGCCCGTGGCCGATGACACGAGAACGCCGATCAGATTAGTTTCGCCGGTGTTGTAGTGCCAAACGGTACCGGGCGGATGCGCGCGCGGCAATTTGCGCATGTAGCTGACCGTCGCATCGATCCCGGGGTCGGCTTTGGCGTTATTGAACTTTGCGACATCTGCCTCAGGATCTTCGTAGTCTTCGTTCCATTTGACACCGGAGCTCATGGTGAGCAGTTGGCGGATGGTGACCTCGTCGTAGACGGAGCCGCGTAAATCGGGGATGTATTGGCTGACCTTGTCTTCGAGGCTTTTGATGTAGCCATCCTGAATGGCCGCTCCGACCAGCGTGGACGTGAAAGACTTGGCGACCGAAAAGCTTGTCCAGCGACCGTCTGCAGCGAATTCTTGACCGTAGCGCTCGAGGCGAATTTTGCCGTCTTGAACGATGACCAGACCCGCGGTGTGCTGCGAGGCCATGTAGTCCTCGAGTCCGGGGATATTGAGAGGGGCTCCAGCGGGTAAATCGAGGGGCTGGGGCGACGCATTCACGACGGCCGCTTTGGCGAGCAACGGCAGCCGGTCCATTGCACGAAATGCAGCGTGACGCTGATCCTGCTTCCAGCTCAGTACGTCGGAGTTGGTCGGCAGGGCAGCGAGGAGCCCCCGAGTTTCCTTGTCGAGATTAGAAAACCACCATCCGCCGCCGAGAGCCAAGATCCCGATGACGAATAACGAGATTTTTAGAGCACGCATGTTTTTCTCGTGCCCGAGTCGGGCAGGTGAAATGACGGCGGCTATCGTACAGCGACCCAACCTCTATTTCGACCGTATCCCCCATTGACCCTTAATCATCAGCGCTCTCGGCTATCGACCCCCGGCGCCTGAGGCCTGGGGGCTCGCCCTCAGCTCTCGGATCATCTCTATAACCGGTAAAAGGCTGCCTAAACTAACTTCAACACTGGACCAATCAAAGCGGGCTGGACACAGCAGGCGTTCCGATATCTAGGAAGAAGCCGCATAAATCGCCGGTACCAGATTCGACCTGTACCCAAAACTTGACTCCGCCCGACGTAGCCTCAGCGTGAACCCCGACTACGAAAGGCGTGCCGTTGCTGCTCGATACCGTGCCGATTTTCACGCCACCCGGCGAGCCCGAATAAGTGCTCGCGACGGCAGCCGATTCAGAGAGTCCCTTACGACTCGTGCTTGCGGCAGGAGAGTCAGATTTCGTCTTGACCATGATGTCACCTCGTATTTCGGCTTGCGCCGGTCTTGCCTTGATTCTGTTGCACAAGAATCGCAAGACCACGAGGGAAGCCCGGGTGCACTAGAGCACCGAACGCCGAAAGGTTTTCTGAACAATTTGAACGTTCGGTGCGATGCCGCTTCGACGCGAAGCGAAATGATCGAAACTAGTCTGCGCGTAGCTGACCGTCTGCAAGAAAAACGCTTCTGGTGGCCATCGACTCGATGCAGAGCGGATCGTGTGTCGCGATCAGCATCGAGAGTCTGCTCGACCCAAGAATGGCGATGAGTTTTTGCGCGGTACGCTCATCGAGCGATGCGGTCGGCTCATCGAGCAACAAAAGCTTCGGTGACATCGCTAGGAGCCCAGCGAGCGCGACCAAACGCTTCTCGCCCCCTGAGAGTTCGTGCACCGGACGATCTGCCAGATGGTCGAGACCGACACCATCGAGTGCCTCGTCTGCCGCTTGATGGGCCCGCTCTGCACTCCAGCCGAGATTGAGCGGCCCGAATTCAATGTCCTCGAGTACGGTCGGGCCAATCAGCTGGTCATCTGGATCCTGGAACAGCAGACCGATCTCGCCGCGATACCTCGCAAAATCCGCCTCGCTGCGACAGTCATGACCCATCAGGCGGATATGACCCGACGCATGCTCTACGAGTCCGAGCGCCGTGAGCATCAATGTGGTTTTTCCGGAACCGATACTCCCGCGAACCGCGACTCGTTCACCCTCCCGAACCTCCAGATCGACCCCATTCAAAACTGTTCGAGTCGAACGCTTGGCCGCCACATTTTGCAGAGAGAGAAGAGTCGACATAATTAATTCCAAATATTCGGGAGGACGGTTGCAACAACGAGCGTTACCGAAACACCTAGCAACAAGGCCCAGTCCCGCAGGGGAAGGGAATGCCAATGGCTATGCTGACGTGAGGGCCAGCGTGTGTCCGTATAGCCGCGGGCCGCCAATCCGAGGCGGATACGCTCGCTGCGTACGAGCGCATGCACAATGAGCCACGCCACCAGCTGCGCATTTACCCGTACCGTTCGGAGGCTCATCGTCGCACGGTAACCTCTTGCTCTCATGGCCCGATCGAGTCGGTTTCGCGTACTCTCCAGCAGAGCAATGGATCTGACGGAGAGCGCGAGCAGGGTGCCGAGCGACTGTGGAAGCCCGAGCGCGACGAATGATCGAGCAAAGTCGATACCACTCATACCTGTCAGCAACCCACTGACAGCCAAAGCGATGACATTAATACGCAGCGAAATTTGTAAAGCCAGCGCAATACCAGTTTCGCTAAGGCGCAGCGTTACCCAATCGATGGGGATAGTGAGCCATATCCAGAGTACGAAGACGTTCACGACGGCCAATCGTTTAGCAAGCGACGTAGCGTTAACTTTGTTTCGGAGCGTGAGCACTGCTGTGGCGATCAAGGCAACCACAAGCAGGATGGTTAACGTATCGATAGATCTGATCAGTGCTGCAGCGAAACTGACGAGTAGTGCAGCGGCGACTCGCAATCTTCCGTCTGCTCGATGTTCGTGACTCATTGCTGGAAAGCACTCGGAAGCGCGCGTCCGAGTGCGGCGACCACCAACGCGGTGACTGCCGCATCGATGATCAAGACGGGAATTTGTGCAGCCCCGAATAACGCGATGAGATTGAGAAGGTCGCGTTGCCCTGTGGCCCACAGCATGAGCATGGCGATGACCGAAGCGCCTCCAATGCCGATTACCGCGGCACCGGCGCCTAGAAGGATCAGCCGACGCTGCGATTGCAGAGAGCCTGCAATCGATGATCGCAACGCGTAATGGGCGATGACAGCGGGCGCAGCGAGCAGAAAGGTATTCGCTCCGAGTACCGCAAAACCGCCGAAGGAAAACAACAACGCTTGCAAGATCAACGCAACAAAAATCACCGGAAAGGCGAGCCAGCCGAGTAGAAAGCCAATGAGTCCGTTGAGTATGAGATGCACACTGCCGATCCCGACCGGGACATGTAGCGTACCGACGATGAAAAACACAGCAGCGAAAAGCGCAGCACTTGGGAGCGTTTTAGGGGTCAACTTGCGTAGGCCGATGATGAGGCCTGCTGTCGCGCCCATCGCAGAGCCGACCAGCGTAGGCAGGTTGAGTACTCCGTCGGCTAAGTGCATGAGGTCAGAGTTCGGAGCGCTGTGTTTGGCGTCGCGATAACCACCAAGCCGCTACACCAAATAGCCCGAGCAAATATCCCAAGCCGCTCGCCCAGCGTTCCCATTTGGAGGGTGGGACAGGCTGCTCTATGCCCGGGCCGGATCGTTCGGGTGGTTTGGCTACCGCCGCGCTCGAGGAGACCACGATTTCGCCGCGATGTCCCAGCCCGTCTTCAATAGAAATACGAAACTCGCCTGCCGTGCGCGGCGCGGGGAAGGCGAAGCGGCCGTCGATATCCAAACGGCTTTCGGTGATGAATCGTGTCCCACCCGCGGAGTTGATTCGAGCGAGTTGGATCGGCGCATCGACTAGTGGGGTGCCATCGTCATAGGTGGCAACGCCGGTAAATGCTTCGTCACCGGCGGTGGCCGTCAGGCGAATGCCATGGGCGAGTGCGATCTGTGGCAACAGGACGAAGAAAATGAGGACAAGGCGATACACGCGGACAAAGTTATCACAGTTTAGCCACAGCTTTACCGGCGAGTATCAGCCAGATGCAGCCGATGATGGCGGATAAGGCAGAGCCCGTGAGCACGCCAAGTCGTACGGCCTTGTCGTAATCGCCGCTCGCGAAAGCGAGTGAGCCGATGAAGAGCGACATGGTGAAGCCGATACCCGTAATGATGGCTACGCCGTGAAGGGTTCTCCATGAGCTTCCGGTGGGCAGTTGTGCGATCCCCGTTCGTACCGCGAGCCAGCATGCGAGCGTGACGCCGAGTTGTTTTCCGAAGAAGAGCCCCAACACGATTCCGAGCGCGACGGGCTCCGTAAATGTATGCAGACCGACTCCGGTCAACGAAGCGCCTGCGTTCGCCAAGGCGAAGAGGGGCATGATGCCGAAGATCACCCACGGATGAATGGCGTGCTCCAGCGTGGGCATGGATTTTCGCGGAATCATTACGCCGATCACGACGCCCGCCAGGGTCGCGTGGACGCCTGATTTCAAAACCGAAGCCCAAAACACGAAGCCGACCAGCAAGTACGGCCAGAGGCGGGTGACTCCCGCGCGATTCAGCAGCGCCAATAGAACGGTGCAAACAGCGGCGAGAGCGAGCGCCTGACTGCTGATATCGGCGGTGAATAGCAGAGCGATGAGGATGATGGCTCCGAGGTCATCGATGATGGCAACGCCTACAAGAAAAACGCGTAAGCCTGGCGTGATGTGGTTTTTGACGAGAGCCAAAATACCTAGAGCGAATGCAATATCGGTGGCGGACGGTATCGGCCATCCGGCCAAACTTTCAGGATGGTCTCGATTGATGAAAGCGTAAATGAGCGCGGGTCCAATCATCCCCCCCAAGGCGCCGATGACAGGCAGTGCAGCGCGCCGACGATCCGATAACTCACCCTCCATGAGCTCCCGCTTGATCTCGAGGCCTACCAACAAGAAAAAGATCGCCATCAGCCCGTCGTTGATCCAGAGGAGAACGCTCTTCTCGAGGGATATCTCGCCAACACCCAGCCGGAAGCGGGTACTCAAGGTCTGGGTGTAGGTATCCGCCAAGGGCGAGTTGGCGAGCACCATGGCCATGAATGCCGCAACCAACAACAAGAAGCCCGCTCCCACATCGGAGCGGATGAAGGTCAAAAGTCGGTTCATGGGTTAGTTTGAGTAGTCTTCAATCGAAGGAGTTCCGAACTCGTACTGTACTGATTCAAAGATTGAGTGAAGAGGCCTCTTCTCTCGGTTCCGGTCTTCGCGATAACCAAAAGGCGATACTGGCGAGCAGGACACCTACGCCGGCGGTCCACGGATTAAGTCCTCGCCAAAAAAACAAAATGAACCAGCTCAGCATCATGCCCACGGCGGCGAGGCGTTTGCCGCGCCGGCTTACACGCTTGCCATCCTCCCAGTCTCGGAGAGCACGCCCGAATTTCGGATGGGCGATCAGCTTTGCTCGCCACACCGGCGAGCCTTTTCCGAGTGCCCACGCGCCGATCAGGAGGAATACCGTCGTCGGCATCAGCGGAATGAACGCGTTGATGATGCCGATACCGACACTCGTGAAGCCCAGAATTCTCCAGAGTATTAATGGCATAGGGAATTCAGCGCGCCAATGCCGACCAAGGGGTAAATGAAGGCCAGTCGATGGTCACGCGAATTAACCGGTGATCGCCACGTCTTCGTGGCCCGCGTTGCGAGCGTAAATCTCACGCGGATCGAAAGCGGGATTCTCGAGCAGGGCGCGTTGTTCCGCCAAAATACGACGACGCTCATCGGTGCGTTGTCTCATGTTGGCATGCCAACGTCGCTCGGATGCCGAGAGCTTCGTGGAATCGGCATATTTCAGCACTTGATCCATCCGCGAGAAGCAAGCGTCGATCTGGTTAGGCAGCCACGAAGTGATGGGCGTGCCGCCCGTCGCGGTCGCATGCCGCGTATGGGCGAGAATATATTTTTGAACGAACTGCCAATGCCCGATACGGAACAGCGTAATTTGCTCGACGCAAGCCGCTGCGATCAACGCCACACCCGGTTCGGAGGCCACGAATGTATCGAGGCCGACTGCGTCACGATCTTTTCGGACATCCTCGAACCACTTCTGCACGACCGGCGGCCGATACTGTCGAAGATCACGCAGGTAGTCGGTGAGATCGTTGGTGGGGTAAGTGTCGTCGATGCCTAGAAGGATGTCGCAGGCTGGGACGATGTCGTCCTGCGCGCCGGTCTGGCCCCGAAACTGCATCGGCTTTTCACCGAATTTTTTGACACCTTGATAGACGACCCCAGGGCCAAAAAGCGCTTCATTGCCGGTGATGCCCATGATGAAGACGCGAAAATCGTTGTAACGCTCGGGACGACTCGCGCGCCACATCTCGCGACGCGATCGGTTGATGTGTTCGAGCGCTCTCAGTAAGCGTTGCCAAGGGCCCGCCGGATTCTCCGATTCACCACGGAGCTGTGCGTCGCGAAGCACATCCTGAAATGCGCCGAGGAGCGCTGCAGTGTGCTGGTTGATTTGCACATGCAACATGATAAAACCGGTTTCGTCGGTGGTGCCGCTGAAGCGACAGGCCATCTCGAGATTTTTCCAATGCCAAAGATCTTCGCCGTGCAGCGTAGAGTCTTTATGAACGAAATTTCCGAGGGAGTAAGAATGGTGATAGTCGAGCCACGGCGGCATGCCGAGCGCATCGGCTGCGGTCACGAGCGGCTGCGCAAGCGCAGCTGGCAGCATGTTGCGTGCTTTGCCATATGCACCTCCGGCTTGAGTGCCGTGATGTGCAGATTCGAGCAGATAAGCGCTCGTCAGAAAGCCATAACCTCTGAATAGAGCTTGTACGATTCGCGATGCCTCGCGATCGTTTTGTAACCGAGTTTGAGGGGCTGTGACCACTCGTGACACGTCATCGACAAGATTGGGAAGTTGCGCTACGCGCTCGGCGATCAGGCCGGGAGTACCGAGTACGCCTTTGCGTCCCGTCTCAACATCAAGCCACACCGGCATATCGTCGAGCAGCGACTGAACGGGCCCGAAGGGGTCAAGCAGGCGAACCAACGGACTCCGTTGCGGTAAGAAGCCGTGTTTTCTTCCGATACGAAAGATACCGTCGTCATAACGGTCTTCCTGCTCGATCAGGCAGGGCGAGCGACTCATTCAGAGATAACTCCTGACATTACTTCAAGGCGGCAAGCTTGCTGCGCAGCTCCCCAATCAGCGACTGTTTATAGAAGTCGCTGGTCTGCGCGGAGGCCTCATTTAGAAAGGCTCGTAACTGTTGAGGATCCTGGGGTGTGGGGCACCCCTCGAAACGACCTTGCATGACCCACATGGGGTATCCCACGAGGCCGGCAAATCGTCCGAACAGCGCTGAACGATGGACGAGCTCAGCCGCTCGGCAGATATCTTTGCGAGCCTTATTCAAACCTTCGAGATGTAGGTAACCGATGACGAACAAGGCTTGCGGGTAATCGGCCGCGACGGCAGCCTCTCGATGCGGCACGCCTTTCTCGCCCTGACCGGAGTAGCCATACACACGACCGAGTTGATAGCGCAGTCTCGGGTTGGACGGGTCGCGCGAAACAGCGAGCTCACAGGCCTCGATGGCTGCGGGCAGGTCAATGTCGCTTCTCTCTACACCGGGGGCGACCCGGAATGGGTCGTCGGGATGAGCCGTGAGTCGGTCGCAGCCCGTGACGGCCTGCGAGTAACGCGAGGCGTCGAACTTGAGCGTCGCGGCATTGCCGAGATCGATCGATGCGATGACGAGTGAAGTAATGATTGCGTAGCGGATCATGAGGTAGAGCCTATAACAAAAAGGGCCGGCATTTGCCGGCCCTCCTCGTTTCCGCTGATGAGGCGGTTGGATCAGAACGAGTAGCTGACCTCGAGACCGAACGTACGACCCTTACGCAGCGCGGCGAACAACGCGCGCGGCGAGCCGCTGTCGTAGGTGGGCGTTACCGTATCACCGGCCGGAGCGACGGGGGCGATACCCGCGAGACCGCGCGGACCTGACCCGTAGCGGAGGTCGAACCAGCGCGTTGCGAGCGGGATGGTGTCTTCGTCGGTCAGGTTGCGACCATAGGCCGTGATCGACCAATCGTCGCTCTTCACGCCAAGACGCAGGCCGAGCATATTCGTATCACCCGTTTCGGCAAGGTTGTGCACCTGCACGAACTTGCTGCCTTCGTGGGTGAACGTGCCCGACGCCACGAAGCTCAGGCTGTCCGACATCGGACGCTCGTAGGTCAGCACGACGTTGCCCTGGGTCTCGGGGGCAAGCGGCAGACGGCGACCCGCGATATTACAGAGCGCCGATCCAAAGTACGCCGGCTTGTAAGCAAAGCCGCCCGAGTTCAGCACGTATTCGAAGTCGTCACAGCCCTTCTTGAACTCCGCGTTCGAGTAAGCGAACGCAACCGTGCTCGTCAGGTACTGCGTGAGTGCAGCGGTGACCTCAACTTCGAGACCCGTCGTTTCAGCTTTCGCCTGGTTGACTGCGATTGAGGTAACGGCCGTGCCGCCGCTCGCCGCAGGCAGAGCCTGAGTGACCTGCACGTCCTTCGAGTCGATGAAGTACGCCGCGGCGTTGAAGCGCACACGTCCGTCCATCAAGGTGCTCTTGATGCCAAGCTCTAGGTTGTTGGAGGTTTCCTGGTCGTAGGTTGGGCGACCGATGGAGGCGCCCGCCGATCCGTTGATGCCACCCGGACGAACGCCCTTGGCGACGATGCCGTACAGCAATACGTCATCCGACCAGCGATAGTCGACCGTGAATCGCGGCGTGGTGTCCTTGTAGGCACCCTCGACATACAGCGAGGACGCTCCTGCGGCGTTGAACTCGCGACGCCTCTTGGTCTCCGTGAAGCGACGCACTTCGAGAGAGGCCGAGAGCTTCTCCGAGAAGTCGTACGACAACGAGGCGAACGACGCGCGGTTCTCGATACCCGTCACGTTGGCGTTGGCGTTGATGACACCGAAATACGGACTTGCGTAGGTCAGGTCCTTCTCCTTGTCATCGATGTTGTAGTAATACGCGCCCACCGTATAGCGGAAACGAGCGTCCGCAGGCGACGACATCTTGAGCTCCGTCGACCACTCGCGGCGGTCGTTACGGTTGGTGTTTGCGAACAACGGCTCGACCGTCGGGCCTAAAGAGGTGAAGGCTTCCGAGTGGTCGGAGTCGGTACCGAAGAGGTCGTGGATCGCGCGGTAGCCGGAGAGCGAACGAACCGTCGCGCCGTTCGGCATGGCCCACTCGACGCTGAAGCTTGAGAAGGTCTCCGCGGCTTCAACACCGTCGAACGCCGTACCGTCGCGGAACGTATTGTTCGGGAACTTCGCTGTCGTACCGATCGCGTCCGTATTCAACCAAATCAGCTCAGGGCGCGCTTGAATCACGCCGCAGTAATACTGATTGACATTATTGACCGGCGCAAACTGACCCGACGCGGCAGATGTTGCTACTGCACCGGTGGTCGCGTTGAGGCCGCGGTAACCGATGGAGCGATAGCCCGGTTTACAATTGTTGAAGTTCGCGCCCTGCAAGAAGAGGGCGAGCGGACCGTCGTCCTGATGGCGATACTGCACGAAGGCGCGCATCGTGAGGTTTTCGGTCGGCGTCAGCAAGAACGTGGCGTTGAATGAACGATCTTGCTCGTCGCCTACCAACTTGCCCGTGGCCTGGTTCGTGTACTCGCCGTCGTACTTGTTGATTCGAGCGCCGAAACGAGCCGTGAGAATGCCTTCCGCGATCGGACCATCGACATTGATGGAAGCGCGGCGATCACCGAACTTACCGCCGCTCGCGCGGACCGTGCCACCCCACTTGTCACCGCGCGGATCGCGCGTCACGAAGTTGATGGCGCCAGCGTAGGTGTTACGGCCATAGAGCGCGCTTTGCGGGCCCTTGACGACTTCAATGCGCTGCAGCATGTCGAAGTCGAGCGCTTGGATATCGCCGTTGTAATACACGCCGTCGATGAAGTACGCGGTACCCGACTCGACACCGAACTGCACGTTGGCGAGCACGTTGCCCTGACCGCGGATGACCGGGCGATCGTTCTGGCGACCGAAGGCCTGCGAGAAGCTGAGGCCGGGCGAGAACTCGGCAAGCGAGCTCAAATCGGTGATTCCACGCTCGGCGATGGCGGCGTCGGTGAAAGCGGTGACGGAGATCGGAGCGTCCTGAATTGACTCCTCGACCTTACGAGCGGTAACGACCACTTCTTCGAGCGCGAGAGTGGTGTCTTGAGCCCAAGTCGGCCCAGCAAATCCTGCGGCACCGATGGCGGCTCCGACGGCCAAATGAACCAACTTCGAGTGACTGAATGACATGCCTGTCCCCTCAATGGAATAAGAGCGCGCGTAGGGTACCGTAAGTCCCGGGTCTTTGGACCACGTCTGTGCATCAAAAAGTCGCAGATGTTGTAAAAAAGAGACATCGATGGGGCCGCTACACTCTATCAATGGCTAAAAGAAATCACCTCGAGAGAAAAATCGTCGTCGTGGGGAGTAGCAACACTGACCTCGTGGTGCGTCTGCCGCGTTTGCCACGCCCCGGCGAGACACTGCTCGGCGGCGAGTTCTCAACGCTAGCGGGTGGCAAGGGCGCGAATCAGGCCGTCGCCGCCCGTCGTGCCGGAGGCCGTGTGAGTTTGATCGCGCGGATCGGGCGCGATCAGCTTGGCCAGCGGGCGCTCTCTGATCTTGCGCGTGACGGAATCGACACCCGCGGCGTCTCCCGCGATCACTCCGCGCCCTCGGGCGTCGCGATGATCATGGTTTCCGACCGCGGCGAAAACAGCATTGCCGTTTCCCCAGGTGCGAACGGCCGCTTGTCGGCTTCGCATATTGTTCGCGAAAAAAAGATTTTTTCGGGTGCGTCCGTGGTTCTGTTGCAGCTCGAAATCCCGATGCCCGCGGTACGCGCCGCGGCGCGACTTGCTCGCGACGCTGGCGCACGCGTGATCCTGAACCCTGCGCCAGCCATGCCACTGCCTGCAGCACTCCTAAGAAATGTGTCGATCCTAACGCCGAATGAATCCGAAGCAGAACTACTGACTGGCATTAGAGTGACTCATGACGCGAGCGCCGCGCGTGCGGCGCGCCGGCTTCGCGAGCAAGGCGTTGATACGGTCATCATCACCTTGGGCTCACGTGGAACGTATGTCTCAAGCGCTACGATGAACGAGCGGGTCGCCGGGTATGTCGTCAAGGCAATCGATACCACGGCAGCCGGTGACGTCTTTAACGGAGCGCTCGCGGTCGCTCTTGCCGAGGGCCTCAGTCTGCGCGATGCCGTGCAGTACGCCAACGCAGCGGCGGCGCTTTCAGTGATGCAGCGAGGCGCGCAATCATCGGCTCCTTCACGAGCTGCCGTTCGCCGATTCATCGGCAGGGTTGGAAAGCGTTCATGACGCAACCGCACGTCACCATCGGAGTCGATTTCGGCGGGACCAAGATTGAAGCGGCCGCGCTCGATGTGTCGGGTACGCCGGTGGTGCGAAAGCGTATCCCGACCCCAAGCGACTACGACGCTGCGCTTATCGCTGTACGTGATCTCGTGGAGGCGGTCGAGATCGAAACGGCTGCGGTTGACCGTGTCGGCATTGGCGCCCCCGGATCGATTTCGCCGAAAACAGGGTTGCTTCGAAACTCGAACACGATTTATTTGAATGGTCGGTCTTTCACTCAAGATCTCGAGCGTGTTCTTGGCAAGCGAGTACGCATCAGCAATGACGCCAATTGCTTGGCGCTATCCGAGGCCGTCGACGGCGCAGCGTCCGATGCACGATCGGTGTTTGCCGCCATCTTGGGTACTGGCTGCGGCGGTGGGCTCGTCATGAACGGTCAGCTGATTCATGGTGCAAATGGAATTGCCGGTGAGTGGGGTCACAACCCCTTGCCGTGGCCCTCGATGGACGAAATCAGGCAGGCGCCGTCTTGCTGGTGTGGTCAGACGGGCTGCCAAGAAACTTGGATCTCCGGCTCAGGACTCAGGCGTGATTATTTTGAAGCGTCGGGTATGCGAGCGACCGGAGAGGAAATCGTCGCAGCCTCTCGTTGCGGAGAGGTCCGTGCTGCTGCGGCACTCGAGCGGTACTGCGATCGACTCGCGCGGGCACTCGCGGCCATCGTCAACGTATTCGATCCCGAGGCGATCGTGCTCGGGGGCGGAATGGCGAACGTCGATGAACTCTACGAAGCACTGCCGAGGTTGATTCGGCGGCATGTCTTCTCTGATGCCTGGAGCGCGCGGATCGTCCGTGCCAAATGGGGCGACTCGTCTGGAGTGCGCGGTGCTGCGCGGCTGTGGTCGCAGGATCAGCGCCAGCGATCGACTAGCGCAATCGATCGATGAGCCCGGAATGACGCTTGATTCTGCGAGAGCAGGCATCGCGCAGCGTCTGGGGATCGCCCCAGATTTCGACATCTCGCCTTGCTCTACTGGTTGCGGTGTAGAGCAGCTCACGCGTCACCACGGGGTGTTGCCCCGGAGGCAAAATGATCAGCACTCGATCAAACTCCGAACCTTGGCTTCGGTGCACGGTCATCGCATAAGCCGTTTCGTGCGTGGGCAGTCTGATCACGGGGATTTTGCGGTAGCTTTCTCCCGACCCCTGAAACCACGCCCACGACTCTCCTCGACTCAGCCCTTTCATGATCACGCCGCTGTCGCCATTGAAGAGTTGCAGGGCATGATCATTTTTCGTGAGCACGATGGGTTCGTAGCGTTTTTCGGTTTGTAGCGCGGCCTCAATCAAAGAATTGATCGTTTCGACTCCATAAGGGCCTTGGCGCATGGGGCATAGGACTCGAGCGCGACCGATTGCAGAAATGACTTTCTCCGGATCATCGAGCGCGAGTGCTTGACGCAAAGAGTCGATCACCGACGCTTGTCGAAAGGCGTTTTCAAGCGAGTCTCGCGAGGGGAGAGGGCGTAAGCGGATGTCTTGGAACTCCGACTCGATGAGTAGTGACACGGCTCGATCGCCATCGCCAAGTCGTATTGACTCGCAAAGCTGCCCAATGCCGCTCTCTTCACCATAGCGGTGCTGTGTCTTCAGTGTGAGCAATGCCGATCCGAGCGGCGTTGCCTCGCCAGCAAGCGATTGTGCTGCTTCGGCGATATCGGCAAGTACAGCACCCGCTTCGACGGACGCGAGTTGATTCGGATCGCCAACCAGGATGAGCTCTGCCGAAGGCTTGAGCGCATCGAGCAGTTTGGACATGAGCGGAAGATCGACCATCGAGGCTTCGTCGACGATCACGACATCTTCTGCGAGCGGATTTTCCGCATGGTGCTTGAAGAACGCGGAGTCGCTACGCGATCCGAGCAAACGGTGCAGCGTCGAGGCGGTTTTCGGCAGATTGGGTCCGCCGGCGCGAATGCTTTCCTCCATGCGTTTCGCCGCTTTGCCGGTTGGTGCGGCCAGCGCGACACGAGCCGCCGGGTTTCGGGACTGTAGCTCAACCAGCTCGTTTAAGATGCGTGTCGTTTTGCCGGTGCCCGGTCCACCGACGATGACTCTGAATCTCCGATCGATGGCTCGCTTGCGGATGGCCTCGGCGAGGTGCCGCTCATATTCGAAGTATCGGTGCAGGTATAAACGACCCTGCGCATCGAGCACCAGCGGCAGGAAGGTATCGCCATCTTCGGCCACAACGCCACTCGCCATGAGATCGTCTCTCCAGCGATGGAGGCTCGGCCAGTCGTTCAGGATGGGCGGCAGTGGGTCGCCAAGGTCGGGCGGCTCGTCGAGCACAGCACAAAGATGCCCACGGCGAAGCATCACGCTTGCGATTGCGGCGGCATGACCTGCGAGAACCGAGCCCTTCGCTGTTTCACTCGCCACTCGACGTGCAAATTGACGATCCAGCGCATTGAAGGCCGCGTGCTCGAGAAATGTATCGAGTGCAGTAACGCTCATTCCGCGACACCTTGACGCAGCAGAGTGTCGGCAAGTCTCTTGATGAGTGCGTGCTCGGGTTTCGAGAAGTGCACGCCGTAATCGGGGTGTGCGGCATCGAGGCCACGCACGAATACATAGAATATTCCGCCGAAGTGCCGATCGTAGTGATAGTCCGAGAGGCGTTGAGCCAAGTAACGATCGAGCGCCAGCGCGTAGAGCCACGACTGGAGCGAATAAAGACTCTGATTCATGGTGTGTGTGAGGCGCTCTGGCGAGTAGTCACTGCTTCGAGGACCCAGCCAGTTCGACTTCCAGTCGAGCAGAAAGTAACGGCCCTCGTGACGGAATACGAGGTCCATGAATCCTCGCAGGAATCCATCGACCGGGTTGAATTGCAACCGGGGCGAATGGATTGATGTCGCAGCGGCGAGCGTTCTTGAATCGATTCGCTGGAGCGGATAATAAAACTCGATTTCGTTGAGTCGATCCTGCCGGGCGACATGCTGTAGTTGAACCTCGCGATCACCGGCCCGTAGCGGATGCGACATCATCGAGGTCAGATGTGCGGTGAGTGCCTTCAGCGCCTCGTCATCCAAATTCATCGAGCCGAAATGCTCGGCAATTAGTGGCGTAAAGGTCTCCGCTCGTTGGAAATCGACATGTTCGAGTACGGAGTGCAGAGCGATACCGGTCGCGGCGCCTCGAGGCAATCGCGCCAGGGGCGTAGTGTCGGTCGATGTGGGATCGCCGCTCTCTGCTCTTGCGCCGAGATCGTCGTGGTCCTGCGCGATCTCCTCGGGCGTTCCCGCCACCCACTGGCTGAAGCTGCCGATCATCCGCTCGTTGCCGAGTTTGCGGACAATCTTCCGCGCTTGCAGATCCGAACTGCCATGGAGTGCGCGGCGCGGTGCAAGCCGCGTGTCCCCGTGCAGCGGTCGGTAAGTGATGCGTACCGGTGACGAATGCGCAAGCGCCGAGCAGGCCTGACGGATGTCCTGACCCAATACGAGACCGAGAGCAGATCGGTGCGAATCCTTGCGCTGCGGCGCATAGATATGGCACCGATGTGCAGCGCGCGTCACCGCGACATAAAAGAGCCGAACGTCCTCCGCGAGTCGTTCGCGCTCAGCACGCGCTTTATGTTGGTCCGTCGGGGGATCGGACAAATCGAGCGTCAGTCGTGCCTCATTGCTCGGGTCATGGAAGAGCACATCGGTGACGGTCTTTTCCGCCCAGTGAGAAGGGCAGAACACGATGGGGTACTCGAGTCCCTTGGCGTTGTGAATCGTCACGATCTTGACGGCGTCATCGTCCTTTTCGAGTCGTTGGATGTGTTCGTCCGACACCGTACGATCATTCCGTCGCTGCTCGCGAATCCACTCGATCACACTGGCCGGCGGTAGTCGGAGATCCTGCTCCGCTTGCTGCGCGAGCTCGCCGAGTTGAAGAAGGTTGGTGAGCTTGCGTTCGCCACCTGTCTGCTCTACTAGTTTTCGACGACATTGTTGGGTGATCAACAAATAACGGAACATGCTGGAAAAGCCTTGAGCGAGCCAGCGTTCGCGAAGCGTCGAGAAAAGATCGAGCCACTGCGCCCAGCTTGTGGAGTCGCTCTCGAGTCCCGCGATCGCAGTCGCGTCGAGATCCATCCATGACACCGCAAGTGCCGCTCGCACGGCCCGTTCGTGAGAGGGCTCAAGAACAGCCGATAAGACTCGGATAAGTTCTTCAGATTCCACGGAATGGAAAACGCTGGCGTCGGTCTGGCGCACCGCAGGTATCTGCGCTTCGCGGAGCACGTCCTCGATCAATTCGGCCTCGCGGTGGAACCGCACCAAGATCGCGATGTCTGCCGCGGTGACCGCTCGCTCACCCAGTCGATAACCGTCTAATAATCGGGAAATCTCGACTGCGATGTCGATGGCGATAAGCCGACGAAACTCGTTGGTATTCTTTTCGGGAATATCGACGGTCGCGTCGATTAGCACCATGGGCGGCTCAGCTACGCCATCGGCGCGACGGAGAGGGCTTTTTCCCGCAATGGCTCCGTCGGCGGACGAGGGAGAAAACTCGATGCCGTCATGCAGGAAACAGTCTTTCTGTGACTCGAACAGGTCATTCACTGCCGCAACGAGATCGGTCGTCGAGCGATAGTTGGTATTGAGCGTATGTATTCGTGGGGGCGATGCCGCTTCGGCGTCGCGGCGTGCACCGAGATACGTAAACAGATCCGCGCCGCGGAAGCCGTAGATCGACTGCTTCGGGTCTCCAATCAACATCAGACGATGCGGGGGCGCTGAAAATAGCGTCCGGAAAATGTCGTATTGGAGCGGGTCCGTATCTTGAAACTCATCGATGAGCGCGGCGCGATATTGCTTACGTATCGCAGCGATGAGGCTTGTTCCTTGTGCGCTATGGAGCGCCGAGTGCGTGAGATTCAACATGTCGTCAAACGTCATGATCCGCTGCGCCGCTTTTATTTTCAGCAGCTCCTGGCCTGAATAATCGAGCCAAAGTTCGCGTAGCGATACCACCCAGTCGCGTTTTGCAGCAACGAAGCGGCTGCACAAGGTGAAGAACTCGTCATTCGGAAAAGGGTTTTTATCGGCCGTTTTCTTGTTGAGCCGCTCCTCGATGGCTGACTCTGTCAGGGCGTCGATGGCATCGAGTGCCATCTCCGTGACGACGCCGCTGGCGATCGATCGATCGAGTCCCGAGCGAAACATCCGAATTCGATCCGAAGAAAAGCCGGTCTTCTTGTTCTTGCTGATCGACTTATGTGTCTCGAGCAGATTGCAAAGGCGGGCGCCGTCGGTTTTCCAGGCGGCGATGACGGCGTCGTACGCCGTTGTCACGGCACGACTTGCCAAATCGAAGGGCTGCGCTCGCGAGGGAATCACGGCGAGATGAGGATGGCGGTTCAAACTCAGTAGCAAAGTCGCCAGATCGGTAGGCGCGAGATTTTTTTGTTCGGCGATCACGGCAAGTAGTGTGGGCAACCGACCTATGCGTTGATGCCAGAAGTCGTGCGCGAGATCCACGAGCAGCTCCGCAGGGTCGGTGACGATCTCGGCGTCAAAAGGGGCATCACCTTCGAAGGCGTGGTCTCGAAGAATGCGCTGGCAAATTCCGTGGATCGTTGAGATCGACGCCTCATCGAAAGAGGCGAGAGCCAGCTCGAGTCGTCGACGGATGAGTGCAGCGTCGACACCAGACGCTCTGAGACACTCGATGACCGGATCGGTCGCGGTTTGGTTCGAGAGTTCTCTCAACGCTTTCAAAAAAGTCTTCCGAATCCGATCACTAAGTTCGCGCGTTGCCGCTTCGGTAAACGTCACGACCAATATTTCTCTGACCGGCAGATTCTCGAGAGCGACGAGTCGGGTGACGATCCCAGCAATGGTGAAAGTTTTGCCGGTGCCAGCGTTCGCCTCGAGCAGCGTGACGCCTGTGCCGAGCGGCGTCGATTGCAATCGGAAGGCCGACGGGACGCTCACGGAAGATCACCTTCTAGGTGAGCGATCATCGGTTCAAAGAATCGCAGAGCCGTTTCCCGAAATTGCTCGTCGATCGGTAAGCGATCGACATGAACGAGTGATACCCACGGGTCATTCGGATCCCACACGCGCATTGCCGAGCGTAAGGCCGCGGGACTCCAGCCATCGCGCTCGTCATTGCCGAGTGCCGACTTGGCGTAAGTGAGCGAGGCTTGCGGGAAGAAATGCAGCGGGCGACTGAGCCCTGTCCAGTAAAAATCGAGTAGTTGGTTGACGAGGTTCGCCGTCGTTTCTGCGCTGGCGGGCGCGCGAAAGATATGTAGACCCCCGTCCCGATCGACAATCCGCGTCGTCGCCCCGGGGGCTACGAGATTGAGCAATAGATGTTCAACCCATGCCGTGACGAGATCTTTGGCCTTGAGAGTCGCGCAACGCGCTCGCACCAATTGACCGTCATATAGACCGTCGATGCGCCCATCGATGGTCCATGGCGCGTGATCCCAGCGGACGGCGACGTACTCACGCTTACGCTCGCCAAGCTGAGCACGTACGGTCTCGAGGAAGCGTTCGACGGTTTGCTCGACAACGACTCGACTGATATCCCCGAACGGTCCGATCGGCAGGCGACCGCGCGCTCGAGCGGCCTCCCACAAGGGATGGTGATCACCACGTAGCGTGGCGTCGACAAGATCTTGCTGCAGTTGATAGCTCTGTAGCGCGTCAAGCTCAAGCGGCTCGTGAGTGCGCAAGCCTTCTTGCTCGCGCTCGAGTCGAATGCCGAGTCGCCATTCGCAGAGCCAACGCGCGGGGTTCGAGAAAAAATCACGTAACCGCTCTGGCGTGACTCGACGCCAGTCAGCATCCGGCTCCGCAAGTGGTGTCGTGAAGAGCTCTCGCGTTTTAGATTCTTTTTGGGTGAGGGTTAGGGCGGCCTCGGCATTAGCGCGCGAAAAGCTTTTGGGCGCGTAGTGTTTGAAGTAAGAGGCGCTGAAGGCCTGAAGGGGATGCTGAATGTTGAGGCGCTGCGATACCGACGTTGGCAGCGAGAAGCCTTGCTCGAGATAATCGACGAGTTCCGTGACGACGCTGGAGGGCGGCGATTTTCTAGGGTCGCGATAGGACTGTCCGACATGACTGATGAATAGATATTGTCGGGCGCCGAGCAGTGCTTCGAGAAAGAGATATCGGTCATCGTCACGCAGCGAGCGGTCGCCCTTGGCGGGCTCCATCGCAATGAAATCGAACGTCGGTCGGATGGCCTGTCGTGGGAAATCGGCGTCGTTCATGCCAAGCAAAGCGATCACTCGAGCAGGAATCGCCCGCATGGGCTTGAGTGAGCAAAACGTCACGCGGCCATCCAGAAACCCGCCAGCGGCCGGTGTTTCCCACAGACGAAAATCGAGGTATTCCGTCATCACGTCGGCGGTCACGAGCTCGGCGGAGGAGGCGGTGTGACCGGCTGCGAGCTCTGAGAGAATATTCCGGATGGAATGCACCTCTGCAGCAGGCAAGAGATCGTCCGCTCGTAGCTGCTTTAGTAGCCCACGGAGGGTCTCGGCCCATGCGGCGCGCGTTCGTGGTGTTCGCAGGGCTTGCGCCGTGTTGCGAAGTACGTCGAAAGCCAAAAGAAACTTTGAGAGTGTCTCGAGATGGTCGCCCTCGAGATCCGAATAGGGCAGCACACCCTTGCGCAGCGTTGAATCCTGCCCATTCATGGCGTAGCCATCGAGCAGCGTGGCTTCGAGCTTTGCCCATGAGAAGTCATCGGTCTGATCGAAGCCCAGTCGTGCACGATGCTCTGAATCGATGCCCCATACCGTGCCGCACTCCCTGATCCAGGTGCGTATTCGATCGAGATCGATCGCGTCAAGCTTGAAGCAGCGTCGAAAAACCTCGGTTTCGAGTACGCCCATGACTCGAGTGACTTCGAAGCGTGATAGACCAACATCGAGCACCTTTAAGAATGCATCGACGGTGCCGAACCCCGAGCGAGCCGAACGGTCGGCCAACGAGTACGGAATTTGCGAGGACTCGCTCTCCGGTGCACCAAACACCGCCGAGATGTATGGCGCGTAAGCCTCGATGTTCGGCGCCATGACGATCACGTCACGCGTTCGCAGAGTGGGGTCATCCTGAAAGAGGCCGAGTAGATAATCGTGGAGTACTTCGACCTCACGCATGGGTCCATGACAGGCGTGGACCTGAATCGAAGCGTCCCCTTCCAAAATCGTTTCTTTTTTCTCGGCGGAGCTGCGGTCTCGCAGGGCTCGCAGATCATCCTGGACAAGGCCGAGTAACGTCGGCGGCAAGGGAAGGTCGAACTTTTCGCTCTGCTGCTGAGCATCTCGATTGAGCAGTTGATCGAGCAGGTCGCGACCGAGCTTGCCCAAAGAGTTTCCGAGAGGGTTACCACGCAGGTCCTCTGTTTCGGCACCCGCCTTCAGTTGCTGTTTCTTGCTGACGAGGTCACTCCAGTACTCATCGGTCGGCGTCAGCAGATAAACATCGACCCGAATGTGGCCTGCAGCCTTTCGTAAAACATCGAGGAACGCAGGCGGTATCGTGTTCAGACTGAAAACGGCGAGCGAGTTAGGCAGAAGAGCGGCGTCGATCTCGGAGTCGTCGCGGTCGATCAGCGCGTGATAGAGATCGACGAAAGATTCTTGTCCGGAAAGATCCAGGCGTAGCGCGCGCCACAAAGCGCCTTGCCAGCCGCCTTCACGCTCGGAGGTCTCCCATCGCCGCAGCAGCTGGGGTCGGTAAACCTGATACTGATCGAACAGGTCGGCAATTCGTCGCGCCAGCTCAAAGCGTCGCAATGGTGCGCCGTCGCGCAAGTAATGGCGGACCGGCTCAAAAGTTTCGAGCGAGACGACATCCGGGAGCCGGTCGAAGAACCACCAAGTCATGGCCTCTCGACCGAAGAGGGGCGAGTCACGACGCTGCCCGCCGAGCATTCCCGTGGATAGCTCATCGATGACCCGACGCAAGAATGGGTAACGTATTCCCATCGCGAGACCCTGGCGATTGGCGAGTTGCAGCGATAGCCAGCGGCTGGTCTCGGCGCTCGGCACGACAACGGTACGCAGCGACATCGGATCGTGGGCGTTGACGCGAAGATGGTCTGCGAGCTGGCCCGCCAATTCCTCGAGGCGATTCGAGAGATGCAGGAAAAAATTCGGGTGACGGGGCGGGATCATGCCGTGGGGCATGATATCCCGCACTCGAGCATGACGGAGCGGCGCTTAGGGGAAATCCGCTCGAGTCGTCATGTTCGCCATGATGCTGACGTTCTTGCGAACGAACTGCATGATGGGAACGGATCCGGGTGGGACCGTGGCGGTGGGGTCGAACTCGCTACGTGACGGATCGGCGTCCACGTCGAACTGACAGGTCGCAGCGACGGTGTAGTCGCCCGTCTCCAGGAAATGGACGGTGTAATTGACGGCAGCGCCGGGCAAGGACGGGGATAAGGGCTGATAAACGAGCGGATCCACACCGTCTGCGGGCTCGCCGTCCATATCGTCGGGGGAGACATCCTTCCCGCGATACAAATAAATACCGCCGCGACAGGCCGAGGGGCTCACTTTTTGAGCCGCTGCCAGACCTGCGATATCGACGGTGCCGGAGAGGGTGCCAACCTGAAGCTGGTCGAACAGGCGCAATGAGGGGCGCACGATCCAATTCTGACCTTGCCCAGGCGGAGCGACGATCGACTTCCGCAAGTCGAAGTCGATGAGCAGGCGCGTCGCGGCGCCTTGCGCGACGACGAATGGTCTATTGAGTTTGAGCCCGGTTTCCAGACCGCTCGGAATATAGAGCGGGAATTGCCGACCATCGCGCAGACGAATTCGGGAGCCGTCTTGAATATTTTGTTCTGCGCGCACCTTGAGGCGTATCCACTCGTAGTTTCCCGGCAGCACTTGTGTGCCGTCCACGAGGTTGGTGGTTTTGCCATCGCGGAATGACAGTAAATCGATGGAGCGCGGGGTGTCGAAGTCGATGTTGATCGAGCTTGCTGGGCCTCGCTGCAGCTCTATACCCGTGAATACCACGATGACCTCGGCTGCATCATCGACCGGCGCGTCGGTGAGCGCGAGGGTCAGAAAGCCGCTAGCGGGGGCGATGGACGTCGACGGATTATTGTCGCTGCCGTTGCAAGCGGTCAGGACAAAGAGCAAGCAAGTGACGACGAAGAGATTCCGAAAACGCGTTGTCCGGCTCATATCGAAAATCGTAGAGAGGCGTGGCGGAATCCGCGGTGCGTTGTGACACAATCCCGCCTCATGTACCCGAACCTTCTTGCGCCGCTTAATCTCGGTTTCACCACCTTGCCTAATCGTGTGCTGATGGGCTCGATGCACACAGGCCTGGAAGATCGCAACGAGTACTTCCCGCGCCTCGCCGAATATTTTGCTGCGCGTGCTCGCGGAGGTGTGGGCCTGATCGTCACAGGTGGATACGCGCCCAACATCGAAGGGTGGGTCGCGCCTTTTGCCTCGCGGCTGACCACTCAACGCGCCGCCGCGCGACACCGCCTCGTGACCGGCGCTGTTCATGCTGAAGGCGGTCGCATCGCCTTACAGATCCTTCACGCGGGGCGCTATGGCTATCACCCGCTGACGGTTGCGCCGTCGCGCATCAAGTCACCCATCACGCCGTTCACGCCGCGCGCCTTGAGTACGTCCGGCGTCGAGCGTCAGATTCGCGCTTACGTCCGCTGCGCCGTACTTGCCCGCGAGGCGGGCTACGACGGAGTCGAGGTGATGGGCTCCGAAGGGTACTTCATTAATCAGTTTCTTGTTCGTGCGACCAATCGTCGCGACGACAAGTGGGGTGGTGATTACCAGAACCGCATGCAGTTGCCGATCGAAATCGTTCGACGTATTCGCGAAGCCGTCGGCAACGATTTCATTCTGATCTATCGCTTGTCACTCATCGATTTGATCCCGGACGGTCAGAGCTGGGATGAAGTGGTGATGCTCGCCAAAGAGATCGAGAAAGCGGGAGCCACCTTGATCAACTCCGGTATCGGTTGGCATGAGGCTCGAATTCCAACCATCGCCACGTCAGTGCCGCGCGGCGCGTTCACGTGGCTCGCAAAAAAATTGAAGTCAGAGGTTTCGATCCCGGTCTGCACGAGCAACCGAATCAACGATCCGCAGACCGCCGAGCAAATTCTTGCGCAAGGCGATGCCGATCTGGTGTCGATGGCACGACCGCTGCTTGCGGATCCCGACTTCGTGCGCAAAGTGACTCAAGGTCGAGCCTCCAGCATCAATACCTGTATCGCCTGCAACCAGGCCTGTCTTGACCATACATTTTCGAAACAAATTGCCAGCTGCCTCGTCAATCCGCGCGCCGCTTACGAAACGGAAATCGTCATCGAACCGGCAAGAACTACCAAGCGAATTGCGGTGGTGGGCGCGGGGCCGGCGGGGTTGGCAGCAGCCACCACGCTTGCCGAAAGAGGGCATCACGTCACGCTGTTCGAAGCGGATACGCAGATCGGCGGTCAGTTCAATCTGGCCAAGCGCGTACCGGGTAAAGAAGAGTTCGATCAAACGCTGCGTTACTTCAACGAGCGAATTCGTGAGACCGGCGTCGAGCTGAAGCTCGGTCATGCCGTATCCGCGTCCGAAATCATTACCGCCAAATTTGACGAAGTGATCATTGCGACGGGTGTCGTGCCGCGTGATCCCGGAATCGCTGGGCAAGCGCATTCGTCGGTCATGAGTTACCTCGATGTGCTGACGGGATGTCGAGAGGTCGGTCGTCGAGTGGCGATTCTTGGTGCGGGTGGAATCGGGTTCGATGTGGCGACATTCCTGACTCATGAGGGAGTGTCTGCGGCGCTCGATCGCGATCTTTGGATGAAGGAATGGGGCGTAACGGATCCGGCACTCGCGCGCGGCGGGCTTGCTGCTCCGGCGCCTGTGCGACCGGCTCGCGAGGTCTATTTGCTGCAGCGTAAAACGAGCAAGCCTGGCGCGGGTCTTGGCAAGACGACAGGTTGGATCCACCGATCGGCGCTCAAGATGAAGCGCGTTCAAATGATTGCGGGCGTGCAGTATTTGGGTGTCGATGACCGTGGACTTCATATTCTCGAGGGCGGACAACCCCGCACTCTCGAAGTGGATAGCGTTGTACTGTGCACCGGCCAAGAACCCCGTCGGGAGCTCGAAGCGCCCGTCCGGGCGGCCGGAATCTCGGTTCATCTGATCGGCGGCGCGGATGTGGCTGCGGAGCTCGATGCCAAACGGGCCATTCGGCAGGCCACTTTGCTGGCCGTCGCCTTATAAATCGGCTCTTTCGAGTATCATTCCGCACCCCGGGGCGCATCCTGCCCCGCAGTCATTGTTGATGAGGTCGTCATGCCCCTGATCATAGGCGTTCCGCGGGAGACTTTCGCCGGCGAGAAAAGGATTGCTGCTGCTCCCGAGGTAGTCGAGAAACTCGCCAAGCTCGGATTTTCGGTTCGTATCGAGTCCGGTGCGGGAGCCGCCGCAAATTTCAGCGACGCCGCTTTCTCCGCGGCCGGTGCGACCATCGCATCGACCGCCGCTGATTTGTTCGCTGCCTCGGACATCATCTTCAAAGTCCGCGCGCCCTCTAACGACGAAGTCGCGGCCATGCGTCCGGGTACGACGCTCATCAGTTTTATCTGGCCTGCCCAAAACGCCGAGCTCATGAAGCAGATGGCTGAGCGGCGTCTCACGGTGCTCGCCATGGATAGCGTTCCGCGCATCTCGCGCGCTCAAAAGATGGACGCGCTCTCGTCCATGGCGAATATCGCAGGGTATCGGGCAGTCATCGAGGCGGCGCATCACTTCGGGCGATTCTTCACCGGCCAGATCACGGCCGCCGGCAAGGTGCCGCCGGCCAAAGTTTTCGTCATCGGTGCCGGTGTCGCCGGTCTTGCGGCACTCGGCGCGGCAGTGGGTCTTGGTGCCATCGTGCGCGCCAACGATACGCGACCGGAAGTCGGTGATCAGGTGAAGTCGATGGGCGCCGAGTTCGTGCCCGTCAATTATCAGGAAGAAGGCACGGGCGTCGGTGGTTACGCCAAGGTGATGAGCGAAGGCTTCCAAAAAGCCCAGCGCGAGGTCTTTGCCAATCAGGCGAAAGACGTCGACATCATCATCACGACCGCGCTCATTCCGGGAAAGCCTGCGCCAAAGCTCATCACGGCCGACATGGTTCGCTCCATGCGCCCGGGCAGTGTCATCGTCGATCTTGCGGCGGAGCAGGGCGGAAATTGCGAGTTCACGGTTCCTGGCGAAGTGGTGGTGCGCGAAGGCGTCACGATCATCGGTTACACCGATTTGCCGAGCCGACTTTCGAAGCAGGCCTCAACGCTCTATGCCACCAATCTGCTGCGACTGACTGAAGAGCTCTGCAAGACGAAGGACGGTCTCATCAACGTCAACTTCGAAGATGAGGCCATTCGCGGCGCGACGGTCATCAAGGAAGGTGAGATCACCTGGCCACCGCCGCCACCGCGCTTGTCTGCTGCACCTGCCCAGGCGAAGCCTGCTGCCGCAGCGACGCCTGCCGTACCAAAGAAATCGTCGCACGGACATGGAGGTGGCGGAGAGCCGATGTCGGCCAAGACGTTGACCGCCGTGTTCGCTGTCGCTGCGGTGCTCTTTTGGTTGATCGGCGCTTATGCGCCTGCGTCGTTCCTCGGGCACTTCACGGTGTTCGTGCTGGCCTGCTTCATCGGCTACATGGTGGTTTGGAATGTCACGCCATCGCTGCATACGCCGCTGATGAGCGTTACCAATGCGATCTCGAGCATCATCGCCGTCGGTGCCATCGTCCAGGTTGCGCCGCCGCTTGCTGGGTCTGCGATCGATCGTCCCGATACCTTGATCCTCGGCTTGGCCGTTGCCGCACTCGCGTTGACCGCCATCAACATGTTCGGCGGTTTCGCCGTTACCCGTCGCATGCTCGCGATGTTCCGTAAGTAAGAGGGCACCGACATGTCAGCCAATATCGCGACCATTGCCTATCTCGGCGCCGCCATTCTCTTCATCATGAGTCTTGGTGGGTTATCGAACCCCGAGACGTCCCGCCGCGGGAACTTCTACGGCATGGTGGGTATGACCATCGCCGTACTCGCGACTATCCTCGGGCCGCGAGTCGATCTCGTCATCGGCTTGCCGTGGATTATCGGTGCGCTCGCTGTCGGTGGCGGCGTGGGTCTATACGCTGCCCGTAAAGTGCAGATGACCCAGATGCCCGAACTCGTTGCGCTCATGCACAGCTTGGTCGGCCTTGCCGCGTGCTTCGTCGGTTTTGCCAGTTATGTCGACACCTCGGTGGCTTACACCGGCGCTGAGAAAGCGATCCATGAAGTCGAGATCTACATCGGCATCCTCATAGGCGCCGTCACGTTCTCCGGCTCCGTCATCGCGTTCGGAAAGTTGTCGGGAAAGATCGGTGGAAAGCCGCTGCTCTTACCCGCGCGTCACTGGCTCAATCTGCTCGCGCTGGTGGTAGTCATTTGGTACGGCGTGCAATTCGTGGCGGCTCCCGATGTCAATGCGGGGATGATTCCGCTGGCGATCATGACGGTCATCGCTTTGTTGTTCGGTATTCATATGGTGATGGCGATCGGCGGCGCAGACATGCCTGTCGTCGTGTCGATGCTCAATAGCTACTCGGGTTGGGCGGCTGCCGCCACTGGGTTCATGCTGGCCAATGACCTCTTAATCGTGACGGGTGCGCTGGTCGGATCCTCGGGCGCCATCTTGTCGTACATCATGTGTCGCGCGATGAACCGCAATTTCATCAGCGTGATTGCGGGTGGATTCGGCACGGGCGGTGGCGCAGCGCCGGCCGCTGCAGGTGAACAGCCGGCGGGCGAGGTGGTTGCTGTGAGCGCAGCCGAAACCGCCGAGATGCTGCGCGCCGCGAAGAGCGTGGTGATCATCCCGGGATACGGTATGGCCGTCGCGCAAGCGCAGCACACCGTCTATGAAATCACCAAGCTTCTGCGCGAGAAGGGCGTGAACGTCCGATTCGCGATCCATCCGGTCGCCGGGCGCATGCCGGGGCATATGAACGTTCTGTTGGCAGAGGCCAAGGTGCCCTACGACATCGTGCTCGAGATGGACGAGATCAACGATGATTTTCCGGATACTGATGTCTCGATTGTCATCGGAGCCAACGATATCGTGAACCCCGCGGCCGAGGATGATCCGACGAGTCCCATCGCCGGAATGCCGGTGTTGCAAGTGTGGAAATCGAAGACCTCGATCGTCATGAAGCGGTCGATGGCCTCCGGTTACGCGGGCGTCGACAATCCGCTTTTCTTCAAAGATAACAACCGCATGTTGTTCGGCGATGCGAAGAAAATGCTCGACGAGGTTTTTGTCGCACTTAAAGGCTGATTTCGCGACCCAAGCGTTTTTCGTGCGACGTCGCGCGGACGGCGTGGCGCATTCGAGAGACACTGACTTCCGTCGAGATCGCGGACGTTCCGCCCCTTGGGGACAATCGCGAATCGCGTAGCCCGAAGCGGTGGACGGTACTCGTCCACTACCCTGATGGTGAAGGGATCATCAGGGCTGGTACTAGAAACACTGGCTTCGGGCTTTTCTCTCGGCCCTCTCAGTCGTAGATCAACGCGCGTTGTCGCGCCGCCGCAAACTCGGCATTCCCTTCGCGCCACGATTCGATAATGGCGTCGGCACTCATCCCGATCTCGATCTGTTTCCTTAACGTCGCGTTACCCCAGTGGATGCCTACAGGCCGCTCTTCTTTGAAGAGCAGCTTGTCCGGGTACATCGCCTGCAGTGTCGTGAGAATAGCGATCGATGTGCGGATCGGACGATAGGCTTTGGGATCGGTGAGCCTCAGTCGCACGCCTCGCATCGGCTTATCCTTGAACGAACCGTAAAACGGTTTGTAGTAGATCGCCTGAAAGCGAACGCCCGGTATGTTCAAAGCTTGGAGAGTTCGTTCGAGCTTCGATGCGTCAATGAATTCGGCGCCGATCACCTCGAAGGGCATGGTGGAGCCGACGCCGTCGCTCACTCCCTGGAGCGTCGCGGAGATCATGCCGGTCGTGGCGTAAAGATAGGCTTGGGTCACCGACGGAATGTGCGGCGAAGTGATAGTCCACCCAAGACCCGTATCGTCCCAAATCATCGAGCGTTTCCAGCCGCGCATCGGTACGACGTGCAGGGTGCAGTCGATGTCGAGCCGATCTTTGAAAAACCGCGCCGCTTCGCCGAGCGTCATGCCGTGGGTAACCGGCATGGGACCCCAGCCGATGAAACTGCGAAATCGATCCTCGATCATCGGCCCTTCGAAGCTCATGCCGCTCAGCGGATTAGGCCGATCGAGCACGATCAGAGGCGTCTTGGTTTCGGCGCAGGCACGCATGGCCTCGCCGAGTGTAGAGATATAGGTATAGGTTCGAGAGCCGATGTCCTGAATGTCGAACATCAACACATCGACGCCCTCAAGCGCCTCTTTGGAGGGCTTGCGATCTTTGCCGTAGAGACTCACGACCGGCACGCCAGTTTGCGGGTCTCGATCATCGGCGACCTTTTCCCCGGCAGGCACTTCGCCGCGGATACCATGCTCCGGTCCAAAGAGGCGAACCAGTGAGATACGAGGATCGTTGGCGAGTCGGTCGACGGTCGGAACGAGTGCGCCATCGACGCCCGACTGATTTGTGATGAGACCGACGCGCTTCTCCGTAACGAGCGAAAGGTACGCACTGTCGCGCTCCAGAAGAACGTCGACACCAAGCGTGACGGTGGGTGCGGCGGTTGCCGACTGCACGCCGAAAAGCGAGATGAGAAGTGGCAGAAGAATTTTCATACTTTGATGTACCAGTTGCGGTGTTGCATCCACGTCGCAATTCCCCAATAGACGAGGAGCGTGGCGATCGCATAAAGAAAGGATCCCAGCCTCGGATCATCGGCCAGAGGTGCGAAGAGCTCGCGATGGATCCATGGCAGCAGATTGATCCATGCCTGAGTCCCGTCCTCGTTGAGGCCGTTGTCGAATCGGACGAGCGAAAGTATTCGTGGGACGAGTCCGCTCAAGGCAAAGATAAACAGCGCATTTCTTCCAAAGACTTCGCAGGCGCGCCAACCTATTTCGAGCGGACGACAAGACGATTGGTGATGTTCGATGATTTCGACGAGCAGCGCCAGAACGCCGAGAGCAAGTCCCGTCGTCAGCAGTACGTAACTCGGCGTCCAGATTTTTTTGTTGATCGGTATGGCCGGATCAAGGAGTAGGCCGACAGTGATCAAGACGAGGGCGCCACCGAGCAATGTCACCGTGAGTCGCGTATCGCGCTTGTTATCGAGTAGCCATTGTCCCGCGAGGTATCCGAGCAACACCTGAGCGATCGCGGGCAGCGTACTGGCGGGTCCTTCAGGATCGAACGGTACTCCTTCTCCTTTATATAAATGGGCTGCTCCCAGGAGGTGTCGATCTAAAGTGGTACCGAAAAAACCTTCAAGCGAGTACGGATCGGGTCCGTTTGCAAAGACGACACAGGCGATCCAGTAGACCAACAACAGCGCTGCACTCGCAAACCCCGCCGCTCGAACTCCGCCGGCACGAATAATCAGTGCCGCAATTGCCCAACACAGCGCAATGCGCTGCAGAACGCCCATGATGCGCAGCGTCTCGAAGTGCCGAAATTCCAGCGATCCTGAAGGCGCCCAAGTCACGAACGGCGCAGCATTCAGCAACAGACCGATTCCGAAAATGATGGACGTTCGTCGCCGCCACTTTGACCAAAACGGTTTCGCATCCAAGGTCGCCTCACGAGGCATGGTCAACGCCAGCGCATTGCCTACTGCAAATAGAAAAAACGGAAAGACGAGATCGGTCAGGGTCCAGCCATGCCAAGGGGCGTGGGCGAGGGGTCCGTAGAGATGGTCCCAGCTGCCTGGATTATTGACGAGGATCATCAGCGCCACGGTGGCACCGCGAAATACGTCGAGTGAACGATCGCGATTGGAAATCAAGCACAACTCGAGTGGGCTACGGGGCGGATATTGGCAGCATCCGGTTCGCTCGTCGACCGCCGGATCGGCTACAGTTCGAGTCGGGGACAGGGTTGCGGTCAGGGTCCAAGTGATGATGTTGTCGTCGGAGCAGATCCGCGAGTTCTACGAGCAAGGCTGGACAGTCGTGCCCGGTCTGTTCTCGTCTGACGAGATGGCCGTCGCCCGGCGCGCTTTCGAGCGCCTTTACGTCAAAGCCCAGCAGCTACGGACCACCCAAAACCACGACGGCGCCTATTTCGTGCTGGACGCACCGCAGGTCGGAGAAGTCATCGTCAAGCGCGTGGTCTGGGCCGGTGGTGCCGAGCCCGATCTTTTGTCGCTCAGTGCCGATCCACGTCTCGTTGAATCGGCGCTGCAGTTGCTTGGCAGCGATCAATGCGAGCAGTTACTTTGCCAAGCGCATTTCAAGATGCCCAAAGATGGGGTGTCGTTCGATTGGCATCAGGACGTGCAGCACCGCGACAAAGGTCCCGGCACTTGGCGTGACCTGAATGGTCGCGGGTCGTATGTCCAGACAATCATGCTGGTCGACGATATGACCGATTACAACGGGCCCCTCAAATTCATTCCTCGAAGCGCGGTGAGTGGAGAAGGTCAGACCCGACTCTCGAGCGACCCCTACGATTACAGCACGCCGATGAAATCCGCAGCGACACCTGCGCTCTTCGATGAATCAAGAGCCGTCACCGTGACCGGTGCGGCTGGGTCTGTGTTGTTCTTCGGGCCCTATGCCATCCACGGGAGTACGTCGAACGACTCTTCAGTGCCGAGACGAGTGCTGATCAACGGCTACGCTTATCCCGGCGCGAATGGTCGCGTTTATCCGGGTGAAGGGTCCTGCCGTACACTGACGCGCAACGCGCATGGATAGTCTCTACTTCCATGCGCTCGACTGGGCGATCGTCATCGCCTATTTCGCGCTCGTCACCTGGATCGGTCACAGCGTCAAAGATCTGCAAGGCAGCACGCGCGAATATTTCTTGGGATCAAGATCGCTGCCCTGGTATGCGGTCTCGATGTCGATCGTTGCGACGGCAGTCAGCGGTGTCACCTTCATTGGTGTGCCGTCGCTGGTGTTTGCTCAAGGCGGCGACTTCCGTTACCTGCAGTTTTGTTTGGCGGGACTCATTTCCAAAGCCATTCTCGGTCAATGGATTCTGCCGAAGCTCTACGAAAAAAATTATGCGAGCCCCTATGACTTCATTCGGGACAAGCTGGGACCCGTGTTCGGAAAACTATCGGCGTTCCTTTTCTTTGTAGGCGCTGTGCTTGGGCAGGGCGTTCGAGTCTTCGCCGTCGCTCTAGTCCTCGAACTGCTGACGGGTCTCGACTTCGTCGGCTGCGTCTTTCTGAGTGTGGGTGTGTCGGCACTGAGCACGATGCTTGGCGGTATTCGTGCCGTCGTTTGGTCCGATGTCGTGCAGTTCATCATGTTCGTCGCCGCCGGGCTGATCGCCATCGTCTACGTCACGCAGGGGTATCCCGACGGATTTTCGGGTCTGTTGGCAGCGGCAGATTTAGAGGGCAAAACGCGTATCGTCGAGTGGAGCACCGATCCGCGGGTCAACTTCACCTTGTGGGCGGGCGCGTTTGCGATGCCGTTCCAAAATCTTGCCGCTTACGGGACCGACCAACTGAACACACAGCGCATGTTGTGCTGCAAGTCGGTAAGAGAGGCGCGTATCGCGCTTTACGTCAGCAACTTCGGTGAGCTCGTCGTGGTGCTGTTCTTGATGGTGGGCGTGTCATTGTGGGGCTTCTATCAATTCAATCCCATCGATCCGGCCTTTGCGCCGTTGGTTGCGGCGAACGTCGATCGGATATTCCCTGCGTTTATCCTCTCCGAAATGCCGACCGGACTTAGAGGTTTCATGGTCGCCGCATTGTTTGCTGCCGCTATGTCGAGCCCTGTGCTCTCTGCGCTATCCGAAACGACCATCACGATGTTTCATGACGGACATCGTCGCGGTGAGTTATCGGAGGCGCGAGCCGTCAGTCTCTCGCGAATTCTCGTGATCGGGTGGGCCATCGTGCTCGGCGGATTTGCCGTCGCGTTGTCGGGCTCTGATGAGCGACTGATTCCCCTCGCGTTTGCCATGACTGCCTACACCTATGGGCCCATGCTGGGCCTCTTTCTGCTGGCGCTGTTCGTTCCCAAAGAGCGAATCACGAGTGCGCCGCTCGGCGTCGCCGTCGCGCTCGTCGGTGTGCTGCTCGTCCATAACGCTCAATTCTTTGGTTTCACTGATCAGCGGGAGCTCGTTGCCTTTCCGTGGCTCTTCCCGTTGGGCGCAGTCCTCTGTTTGGCATTTGCGGTGATGCCGTGGGGCGGCCGTGCTCGGATATCCTCCACGCCATGAGTCACGCAAAGGTGACGCCGCAGCTGCGGCTCTGGATCATCAAGCAGATTGAGTCTGGGCAAAGCCCGGACTCTGTCCTTCAGGCACTGGTGGCCAAAGGTTGGCCCGAAGGTGCGGCCATCGATGTGATGCAGCGAACCTTGCGGGCACGAGTGGCGCAGATCAAAGCGGCGGAGAATGCCGAAAAGGCGCGGACAAAAAGCTCGTCAGGAAACGACCCAGCCGAGTGAGCGCTCGACAGCTCTAGACCATTCGTACATTCGGGCGGCTGCGGCGTCGCGAGGCATTGCAGGTTCGAATCGACGATCGACGCGCCACTGCGCCGAAATCTCCTCAGTCGATTTCCAGAAGCCGACGGCGATGCCCGCGAGATAGGCAGCACCCAGTGCCGTGGTTTCGGTGACCGCAGGCCGGATGACGGGGACGCCCAACAAATCCGACTGAAACTGCATCAAGAAATTATTTCTCGATGCACCGCCGTCTACTCTCAGTTCTCTCAGTGGCGCAGCGGCGTCTTTCTGCATGGCATTCAGGAGTTCCGCGCTCTGGAAAGCGATGGACTCCAGCGCGGCTCGCGCAATATGGCCGCGGCTCGTGCCGCGCGTGATGCCCACAATTGAGCCTCGCGCAAACGGATCCCAGTGCGGACTGCCAAGGCCAGTGAAGGCAGGTACGACATAAACGCCGCCATGATCCGGCACAGAAGAGGCGAGTGCTTCGATTTCTTCGGCGCGCGATACAAAGCCGAGTCCGTCTCGTAACCACTGCACGACGGCTCCGCCGGCGAAAACGCTGCCCTCAAGCGCGTAGTTGAGCGAGCGTACGCCTGACGCCGACGTGGAGCAGGCGATGGTGGTGAGCAGGCGATGCTGAGACGCCAAGGGCTGAGTGCCGGTATGCATCAACATGAAGCATCCGGTGCCATAAGTATTCTTTGCCATGCCCGGCTGTAAACACGCCTGACCAAATAACGCGGATTGCTGGTCGCCCGCGAGTCCGGTAAGCGGCACCTCGTGCTGACCGAACTTTACCCGGATGCCGACGTCAAAAGAGGAAGGCAGTACTTGCGGCAATACGGCTTTCGGAATGCGGAGTAGATCAAGCATCCACTCGTCCCACTCACCGCAAAGATTGAGCAACAGCGTTCGGCTGGCGTTGGTGACATCCGTGACGTGATATTGACCGCCCGACAACTTCCAGGCGAGCCAGGTGTCGATGGTGCCGAAACACAGTTCACCCCGTGTTGCGCGATCGCGCGCACCGGGGACGTGATCGAGCAGCCAGGCGAGCTTTGTTCCCGAGAAATAAGGATCAAGTAGTAATCCGGTACGGCGCGTGACCTCCGGCTCATGACCGGCTGCACGTAGCGTCGCGCAAACGTCAGCCGTTCTACGGTCTTGCCAAACGATGGCCGGTGCGACGGGCTCTCCCGTTTTGCGATCCCACAACACCGTGGTTTCGCGCTGATTGGTGATGCCGACGGCAGCGACATCGCCCGATTTTGCTCCGGCTGTGGCGAGCACTTCGTCGATGGTTGCCGCTTGTGTGCGCCAGATTTCGTTCGCGTCGTGCTCCACCCACCCCGTCTGCGGAAAATACTGGGTGAACTCACGTTGCGCGCTTTGCGCGATATTTCCTTCGTGATCGAAGAGTATGGATCGGGAACTGGTGGTGCCCTGGTCGAGGGCCAAAATCCATCGGCTCATCGCGGTCTCCCGTGAGTCGTCATCCAGTCGATTACTTTCTGTACCGACTGCGCATTGAGGTGCAAGCCAAGTTTAGTTCGTCGCCACAAAATATCTTCTGCCGATCTCGCCCACTCCACTTGGCAGAGATAGTTTAGTTCGGCCTCATAAAGCCCTGGTGTAATCTCTGCTCCGAGCGTCTGCGACGGCGAAAAAATCTTTGGAGCGCGCGATCCATAGGCGCTCGCCCAGCGTTGGAGAGTATTCTTTTGAATCGTGGGATGTCGGGCGTGTAGCTGTTCTTCGACCGATTCAACTCCGAATGGGAGATCTCCGCCGGGCAGCGCACTGGAGCTCGTCCAGCTACCACGTCGCCCACCGAGTGCCGACATGATCCGATCAACCGCCTCTTCAGCGAGTACGCGATAGGTCGTGATTTTTCCGCCGAATACACTAAGGAGCGGCGCAGGCGATTGACGGAGCTCGAGTGCGTAATCGCGGGTGACGGCTCGAGCATCGGCCGACTCGTCTTCGAGCAGCGGGCGTACTCCTGACCAAGTTGATAACACGTCTGACGGAGTGAGATTCACGCGGAAGTAACGATTCGCTTGCTGGCAAAGATAGTGGGTTTCTTCTGAGCCGATCGTCACGACGCGCGGATCGCCGTGATACTCGATATCCGTTGTACCGATCATGGTGAACTCATGTTCGTAGGGAATGGCGAACACGATGCGTCGATCGGTGGCCTGCAGAATATAGGCGTAGGAGTGCTCGAACAGCTTTTTGACGACGATATGACTGCCTTTGATCAGTCGAAGTCCATGCTTCGACTGTTCCGGAATCGCTGCATCATGAAAGCTCGCGGCCCAAGGCCCTGTGGCATTGACGATTGCGCGAGTGGTGACCGTACGTACTTTGCCCGCGTCATCGATCAGGGTGGCGGACCAGAGCGGGGCCCCGTGGTCACGAATCGGTACAGCGGGCACCACGGTAAGACATCGTGTCCGCGTACAAATCGTCGCGCCACGCTCAGCCGCATCGAGCGCGTTGAGTACGACGAGCCGCGCGTCATCGACCCAGCCATCCGAGTATTCGAAGCCGCGCACGAAGCCCTCGCGTAGCGGTGCTCCAGCGGGGTGACGGCGCAGATCGATTCCGCGCGATCCCTCGAGCTTTCGACGTCGGGCGAGATGATCGTAAAGAAAGAGTCCGATCCGAATCATCCAGGCGGGTCGTAGCGAGGGTTCGTGCGGCATCACGAAGCGCAAGGGACGGATGATATGCGGGGCAATGCCGAGCAGTACTTCCCGTTCGATCAATGATTTTCGAACGAGTCCGAACTCCATGAACTCGAGATAGCGGAGACCGCCGTGAATGAGCTTGGTGCTTGCCGATGAGGTATGCGAAGCCAGATCATCTTGCTCGACCAGCATGACGCGGAGTCCGCGTCCGGCGGCATCGCGCGCAATGCCTGCACCATTGATGCCGCCGCCGACGACGAGCAGATCGAAAGTATCTGGAGGGGCTCCGTCGGTCATCTGCCGCCGCTGCGGGTCAGGTGGGAGAGTACTGTTCTCGCCGTGACCTCACTCACTCGGACGTTCGACTCTTCGGTGACGCCCGCGATATGTGGCGTCAGCAATAAATTGGGCGTGCTTGAAAAGCGCGAACCCGCCGCGGCATCGAGCGGCTCGGTCTCGAAAACATCGAGTGCCGCGCCGCCGAGATGGCCGGAGCGTAGCGCGTCTACGAGCGCCATCTCGTCGATGATCCCACCGCGTGCGGCGTTGATGATCAGACTGCCTTTTTTCATGGATGCAATCTGCGACGGACCGATCATCCGCTTTGTGGAAGCAGCGAGTGGAACATGCAGACTGAGAATATCGCTCTGAGCAATGAGTTCATCAAAGTCCGCATGACGTGCGAGCTGCCACGCTGCATGGTCCTTGGGCAGCAGGGGATCGAAAGCCAACACTTTCATACCCAACGCGCGGGCGCGAGTCGCGGTTTCGCGAGCGATGCCGCCAAGACCCACGAGCCCAAGGGTCTTGCCATGCACTTCGCGACCGATGGTCGACATACGTGGCCATTTTCCTGCGATGACTTCATCGCTCGCAAACCACGCTCTGCGCAGTAGCACCAGCATGGCGGTGATCACGTACTCGGCGACCGAGACATCATTGGCGCCCGTTGCGGGATAGACCGCGATACCGCGGGCTTTACAGGCGTCGACGTCGATGTTGTCGAGCCCGACACCCAGGCGCCCAACCACCTCGAGTTTTTTTGCAGCGTCGAGTAGTGCGCCACGCACCTGGGTTCGGTTGCGGACAATCACCGCACGCGCATCTTTGATGAGCCGAGCGAGTTCTTCGGGTTTGTCGACGAGCTTTGGATCGTAGATGACATCGCGCCCAGTCAGAACATCCGTGATGGCGGCCTCGTCCATGAACTCAGTGATCACGATCTCGGCCATCTCATGCTCTCCCGGAAGATTGATGTAGGGCGCGTATCTCGTCGTGCAGCGCGCCGCTCAACGTGATTCCGTCGCGCGCGGCTTTGGCACGTGCGGCGAGTCGTCGCGATCCGGGCAGACGAACCTCAGGCTCAGACTCGATCGCAGCGATCAGCGTTTGCATGCGTTTGGCGAACTGATTGCCTGACGCCGGGCCCGGGTCGATCGCGACGAACAGGTGGCCCATATCGGGTGCTCGCCCCTCGGCATCAAAGAAAGAAGAGGCTTCCCAGCCGAACGCTCCGGCGGTTAGCGCGGCGCCTAAGATTTCGACCATCAGCGCGAGCGCACCGCCTTTCGCACCACCGATCGGCGACAGCGTTCCCGCGAGCGCAGCGTTGGGATCGGTCGTCGATTGACCGTTTGCATCAACGGCCCAACCCTCGGGAATCGCTTTGCCCGCTTTCTGAGCGGCGACGATCTTGCCTCGTGCGGCGACCGACAGCGCGAGATCGATGACGAGAGGCGCCCGCGCATCAGTGAGCGGCGCAGCAAACGCGAGAGGGTTAGTGCCGAGCATGGCACGCTTGCCACCATGAAACGCCATGGCTTTCGGCGTATTCCCGAATACAAGGGCGATCAAGCCCTTCTCTGCGAGTCGCTCCGCATGCGCGCCGACCTGCCCGAAATGATGCGAGTGATGAATGGCCGCAAGCGCGATCCCTTGCTCTTTGGCGAGCAGCGCCAAAGATTCGAGTGCCAGATCGATGGCCGGATACGCAAAGCCGAGACCGGCGTCGACTCGAAGCACGCTTGGTGCGACCCGATGCAACGCAGGGACGGCTGCGCCGATTACTTTGCCCGAGCGCACCTGCAAGGCGTAAGAGGGCACACGGCTTAGGCCGTGCGCCGCTTGCCCGTCGGCTTCCGCCGCAACGAGGGCTAGCGCCGTGGCGCGTGCGCTTTTTTCGGAAGCGCCGTTAGCACATAGGGCTTCGAAGGCCAGTGATTCGGCTTCCGCCAAAGTCAGGCGGATGGATGAGTCCACGATGATTTCTCCAGAGCTCGGTGGTGACGCGGCGTAGGACGCCGCGACCACTTAAGCGCTACGGTAAAGCTTGGTCATGACGAATTCGACATGACCGAGGGCTTCGGCAGCCGTGAGTCGACCGTTCGCCGTGTGCGCAATGCAGTTGATGAGCGCATCGCCCGCCTGTTCGATGGTCATCTCGCGTCGAACGACACCCGAGACATCGACATCGATGTGCTCAGGCATCAATCGAACTGTGCGCGGATTACCCGTGACCTTGATGACGGGCATGATCGGGTTGCCGATCACGTTGCCTTGACCGGTCGGGAAGATGTGAATCACATAGCCCGCGGCCGCCTGCAGCGTGCAGCACTCGGCCGCAGCCGATGAAGTGTCCATGAAATACAGACCCGGTCCGCGAGCAGGCGCCTCTGCGGGTTCGAGTACGTCGATGAACTTGACCTTCTTGCCGATTTTTTCTAGGTTTCCGAGCGCTTTTTCTTCGATGGTCGTCAGTCCGCCGGCGATGTTGCCTTTAGTGGGCTGGCTCTCCGACAGATCGGACGTTTTGTGAGCCTCGATGACATCGTCCTGATACGACTGCCAGGTCTTCATGAACTTGTCGCGGATCTCGGGCGACACGGCGCGAGCCGCAGCCAGATGCTCTGCGCCGGTGAGCTCGGAGGTTTCGCCGAAGCAACCGTAGAGTCCTGCCGGAACCAGCTTGTCGTACATGTTGCCGACGGTGGGGCAAGAGGCGAGACCTGTAGTGGTGTCGCTCTCGCCGCACTTGGCCGCAACCCACAGTTCGCTGATGTCGCACTCGACACGAACTTGTCCGGACGTGGCGTGTACGAATTCTTTGGCCTTGCGAGAGGCGGCCGCGATGGTGGCGATATCACCATTGCCTTCGATCCAAAACCCCGCTACCGGCTTGCCGGTTTTGGCGATGCCCTCGACGATGCGTTGCGTCCAGCCCGGTTCGATGCCGATGACGATACAGGCGGCGACGTTGGGATTCGCGCCCGTACCAATCATGGTGCGGAAGTGAAGTTCGAGGTCTTCGCCGAACTGCAGACGCCCGTAGGCGTGGGGCAGGGCGATGGTGCCCTTGATATTGTTGGCCACGGCTTCGCACGCAGCGTTGGAAATGTCGTCGACAGGAAGAATGGCGACATAGTTGCGTACGCCGACTCGACCGTTCTCGCGGCGATAGGCCCAGATTTTTTGGTTGGCTTTGCTCATCGGTGGGTTCCTACCAGCGCTTGGTCTTGAGGTTATGGACATGGACATGTTCGCCGCGCGCGACAGGCGCCACGATCTTGCCGATGTCCTGGCCGTACTTGATGACGGTATCGCCGACCTTCAGATCGACCAAGGCAACCTTGTGTCCGATCGGTACGTCATGATGTGACGTCAGTCGGAAATCGGAGTTGTCCTCCGTAATGACGCACAGCATGTCGGCGCCGGCTTTCAATCCTTCGACCACGACAACACCGACGTTGTCCTTGTGATCGTGCACGAGCAATTGTGGAACGCTCACTCCGCTACTCCTGAGATGTCTTGAGATGCGCTTGCGACAGCAAGTCTTATATAAGATACTAAATGCATGACCCCTGTGTCCGCAAGCGGCGCGATACCATCGCCATCCTCCAGCGATCTCTCTCCAAAAATGGACAGTCCGCAGTACCGCCCACTTTATAGCCAGGTCTACGAAACGCTTGTCCGGCGCATTGCCGACGGCGAGTGGAAACCTGGCCAAGTCCTGCCGAGCGAGCAAGCGCTCGCAGTGCAACTTGGCGTCAGCCAAGGCACGGTTCGCAAAGCGCTCGATGCGCTGGCGCTCGATAAAGTCATCGACCGTCGACAGGGTAAAGGCACCTACGTCGCGGAACTCACGCAAGAGCGTTCGCTGTTTCGTTTCTTCAGGCTGACGCGGCCCGATAACCAGCGAGCGGTGCCCACGAGTGGCGACGAGTCCATCAAGCGACGCCGGATCCGTGCGCTAGAGGCCAAAGCCTTGGAGCTTGCCGATGCCGCCGAGGTGTTCGAGATCGTTCGGACACGATTCGTCGATGAGCGTCCCGTTGCCATCGAGCGCATCGTGTTACCTGAAGCGTATTTCCCAGGGCTCGATCAGCATTCGCCACTGCCGAACGCGCTTTACGCGCTCTACCAGCGCGAGTACCGCATCAACATCGTCTCGGCCAACGAAAAACTGAGAGCCGATGTGGCTCGTCGCGATGATGTGCGCCGGCTCGACATCGAGCTGGGCGCTCCCGTGCTGCAGGTCGAGCGGGTCGCGCTTGCCGTAGACGGCCGTCGCGTGGAATGGCGTCTCAGTCGTTGCGATACGAGCACCCTCTCTTACGACGTCACCTTCACATGAAGCGAGTGTTGTGCGTCGGTCATGCGGTGCAAGACTTCGTCTTCAATACACCCCAACTGCCGCAATGCGCGGAAAAACACCGAGCTACGGGGTTTTCTGCCGTGGGTGGTGGTCCAGCAGCGACAGCCGCCGTCGCGATCGCCAAGCTTGGCGGTGCTGCGCAGCTCGTCGCGCGGCTCGGGGACGACCTCATCGCCGACGTCATCCAGCGTGAACTCGAGAGTTACGGAGTCGACTGCCGTCATCTTCGTCGTTACGCCGGTCATCAGTCTTCGGTGTCTTCGGTATTCATCGACTTGCGCGGCGAAAGACTGATCGTCAACCATACCGATGCGACACTTCCGACCGATGGGTCATGGTTATCGACAGCGATTTCGCTTGAGGGTGTCGATGCCGTATTGGGCGACACGCGCTGGCCTGACGGCTCGAGGCAGCTGCTGCAGAGCGCACGCGCGGCAGGTCTGCCCGCTGTCCTCGATGCCGATGTACCCGTGCCAAAAAGTGCCTCGCTGATCGAAGCGGCATCGCATGTGGCGTTTTCTTTGGCGGGCCTCAAAGATTACTCTGGTTGCTCCGATGCGCCAGACGATATCGAGCGTGCACTGCGTGACATCGCAGCTCGCTTGAAAGTTTGGTGTTGCGTCACGCTCGGCGCCTCCGGGGTGCTCATCGTCGATGGGCGTCTCGATCAGGCGCAGCGGTCGGTCGTTACGGTCCCGGCGTATCCGGTCAAGTCCGTCGACACTCTGGGTGCAGGCGACGTCTGGCATGGCGCTTTCGCTTTGGCACTCGCTGAAGGCGCAGACGAGATTGCTGCCGTACGCGCGGCATCCGCCGCAGCGGCCATCAAAGTGACTCGGCCTGGTGGCCGTGCCGGCGCGCCGAGTCGTCGTGAAAGAGATTCTTTGCTGGAGTCCCGATGATTTTATCTGCCGGAAAATATTGGGGCATGCGCCGCATGGCCGATGCTAAGGGCCGATTCAAGATGACGGCTGCCGATCAGCGTCCGCCCATCAAGAATCCCATCAAGTTGAAGCGCGGTACAGCAGAAGCTCCGTGGGAGGATGTTGCTGATTTCAAAGAAATGCTGATCGAGGAGTTGCAGGGCGAATCCTCCGCGATGCTGCTTGATCCGCATTTTGCGTATCCGCGTGGCGTCACCAAGCTTCTGGCTTCGCGTGGGCTGATCGTTACCCTCGAGGACTCGATCTTTCGAGAAACGCCGTCCGGCCGACTGTCCTCGGAAATCGACGACTGGTCGGTAGAGAAGATCAAGCGTATCGGCGGTGATGCCGTCAAAGTGCTGACCTGGTACCGACCCGATGCCGATGCGGCGGTGTGTCGTGCGCAGCAAGATTTCACACAACGCATCGGTGATGCGTGCCGACGCTACGACATCCCCTTTGTCTTCGAGTTACTCGTTTATCCCTTGCCGAGCGATACCGCGCAAACGCGCGATTACGTAGAGATGAAGAGCAAGCATCCGGAGTTTGTCCTCGAGAGTGTTCGAACGTTTGCCGATCCGAAGTTCGGTGTCGATCTATTCAAGCTCGAAAGTCCGCTCGCTGCGGCCGACGTTCCGGGAGTCGGTGCGCCAGATTGGGAAGTCGCACAGCAGTGGTTCGATGCAATCGGCGCAGCGGCAGGGCGTCCCTGGGTGATGCTCTCGGCGGGCGCTGGCATGGACGAGTTCCGAAAAATTTTGACGCATGCCTACCGCGCAGGCGCATCGGGCTACCTCGCAGGTCGTGCCATCTGGTCAAAGGCGTTCACCCATTTTCCGGACTGGCATGCCATCCGCAGTGGGCTACGAGGTGAGGCCGTCGATTACATGCGCTCGCTCAACGCGCTAACCGACATAGAAGCCAAGCCTTGGAATAGTCATCCCGTCTATGGCAAGGGCGGCGCGCGTGTCGAACCTGCCGACTCAACTTTCAGACACGTTTATCAAGGATTCGGAGATTGAAGCCATGCTGACTTTTGGTGTCGCTGCACTCGCGCGACCGACGTTCGATGTGCCCTTTGCCGAAGAAACAAAGAACCGCGCTTTCGCAGCACTCGAAGCCGCGGGTATCCGCACGGTCGGTACTCGCGAGTTGTTGTTCGATCGTGACGCGGCAGAGCGCGCCATCGCTGGCATTGCCGCATCAGGCCCCATCGATCTGCTGCTTATTTTGCAGGTGACGTTCACTGACGCCACGATGACGGTCAAGCTCGCCAAAGAAGCGACGACACCGCTTGCCATTTGGGCGCTTCCCGAGCCGCGTATCGGCGGACGTTTGCGTCTTAATGCCTATTGCGGACTTAATCTCGCAGCCCACGCGCTAGGTCGCGCAGGTGTTCCGCACGGATCGTTGTACGCCGATCCTTCTGCTACTGGACTCGCCGAAAGTTTACGTGCCTTGGCGCATCCGTATGCATTGCCCACGAGCAGGGTCGCTGCAGCGAACCTATCGGTAGACGGTCGCGCCTATGCCGAACAAATCGCCGATCGCGTGCTGGGTGCGCTCGTGGATTCTCGTATCACGGTAGTCGGCAAGCACCCCGACGGCTTCGACACCTGCGAGTTCGATCCCGATCTGCTCGCCAGACTCGCCAACATCAAGGTCGATCACGTCACGCTCGGTAGTCTTTTCGATCGTGCGCGTACCGCCGATCCCAATCGCGTTGCGGCGGTGAAAGATCGTGCTGAGGCACAGGTCGCTGGGCTCGGCGAGGTCGATGCCGAGCAACTCGATCGTTCCTTCCGCGTCTTCTGCGCTCTCGAAGATGTGCAGAAAGATACGGGAGCGCGCGGACTCGCGGTGCGCTGCTGGCCTGAGATGTTCACGGAATATGGCTGTGCGGCCTGCGGTCCGATGGCCATGATGAATCAGAAGAAAGTGCCGTCCGCGTGTGAGGCCGACGTCAATGGATCCGTGACGCAACTCATCTTGCAGGAGCTTGCAGGTGAGCCCGCTTGGATGGCCGATCTCGTGGACATTACTTCCAGCGATGACACGGCGGTGTTGTGGCATTGCGGGCTCGCGCCGATCTCGATGTGCGATCCGCAGTTCAAGCCGGAAGCGACGATCCATACAAATCGACGCATGCCGCTGTTACATCAGTTTCCGATCAAACCTGGTCGGATCACTCTGGCGCGACTGTCGCGCTCACGTAATTCATTGAAGCTCGTACTTGCAGGGGCCGAAGTGATCCGGGCGCCCATGGCCTTTACCGGTTGCTCCGGCACGGTACGCTTCGACAAGCCGGCGGCGGAAGTCAGCACGCGCATTCTCGACGAGGCACTCGAGCATCATTTCGCATTGGCCTATGGCGACCATCGCGAGGCCTTGCGCGCGCTGGCCCTGCGCTGGGATATCCCTGTTCTGGAGCTTGCCTAGTTTTCGCCGGCTCGAGAGGTAGTCATGCAGACGGCTTTTGATCCCGTTGTGCCTCATTGGGGCCGAATGAGCCCCGCCCGGGTCGAGGCGGCTCCGACGCTCTCGGCGGACATCCTGAGCGTGCCGACATCACTCGGCGTGTTGCGCATTTCGCTGCATGATTTTGGCATGCGGCTTCGCAGTCAAGCAGATGTCCGCGACTACGGAATTCTTTGTGGAGACCTTCGACCGCTCCGATCTTCTTTGAGTCAGATCGTCGAAAGTGAATCAACTGTCACTCGACTCGAGGCGGTCACATCAGGTGGCGCTCGCCTAAGCGTTACCATCGGTCACGCGCCGTTCAGCTTCGAGTTTCATTGTGACGACAGGTTCGTCCAGGGCTCGCCGACCGACGGCCATTTCGTCAGACGATTTAGGTTGCCGCCCCTTGCGCGTCACGATGATCGTTGGTTGGTAACGCTCGAGCTCGGTCCCTCGACTCCTGTTTACGGCCTTGGCGAAAAATCCGGACAACTCGATAGGCGCGGACAGCTCTTGAGGTCCTATAACCGCGACGCGCTCGGACTCAATGCCGAGTGGAGCTACAAGAATGCGCCCTTCGCGTGGAGCCCAGAAGGATGGGGTTGTTTCGTCCATACCGCAGCGCCCGTCACGCATGGCGTGGGCTTCGGCCCTTGGTCGCAACGCGCGTACGTTCTCGATCTCGAAGACCCCGAGGTAGACCTGTTCATTTTCTCGGGCAGAACCGGCGCCGATCAACTGACCGAGTACACCTCATTGACGGGTCGCGCACCCGTTCCGCCGGAGTGGAGTCTCGGCGTCATTTTGTCGAAGGCATACTACAAAGATTCCGAAGAGATTCTCGCCGTTGCCCGTGAAGTGCGTCGTCGAGGCATGCCCTGCGAGGTCATCACCTTTGATGGTCGCGCCTGGCAAGACACCGATACTCGATTCGCGTTCGAGTGGTGTCCCAAGCGTTATCCCGATCCGCGCCCTACGGTCGATGCCTTGCGCGAAATGGGTTTTCGTATTTGTGTTTGGGAATATCCGCTCGTCTCGGTTCGCAATCCGCTATTCAAGACGCTCGCAGACAAGGACTGGTTGATACGTGACTCACGAACGGGAGAGGCATACCGATACGCCTGGGATCCGGAGCCCTTCGGCGCCGTACTCACGCAGCTGCCGGAGTCCGGTCTGCTCGACTTCACGCATCCTGAGGCGTACGCGTGGTGGCGCGATCAACATCAACCGCTCTTTGATCTCGGCATCGACATGATCAAGGCCGACTTCGGTGAGCAGATCGAGGCGCACATGGTGGCGAGCGACGGCTCGCGTGGCGACGCGTTGCACAATATTTACGCGTTGCTCTACAACCGCTGTGTGTACGAAGCGGCCGAAAGATATTCCCGAAACGGAGCATTTTTATTCAGTCGAGCGGGATGGTCTGGCTCGCAGCGCTACCCGTCGCAGTGGGGTGGGGATCCTCAGGCCGATTGGGGCGGCTTGGCAGGTAATCTACGCAGCGGTCTTTCCTGGGGGCTGACGGGCGCGCCGTTCTACGCCACTGACGTCGGCGGGTTCTACGGCGACCAGCGCGATCCCGTGCTGTATGTGCGTTGGTTGCAAGCGGCGGTGTTCTCCGCGCACCTCCGTCTGCATGGCATCGGTCCTCGTGAGCCTTGGAGTTATGGCGCGGAGGCCGAAAAACTAGCGATGCAAGCGTTGTATTTGCGAGAACGCTTGCGGCCTTATCTGCGAACGGTGGTGGAGCAAGCCTCGCGAACGGGTCTTCCCGTCCAGCGTCCCATGGTGCTCGCCTGTCCCGAAGACCCGGCGGCCTGGGCGTTTGAGGACCAATTCCTTTTCGGCGACGAGATTTTGGTTGCGCCTTGCCTTAATCCGGAGGGGCGCGTCACCGTCTATCTGCCCGAAGGCCCATGGCGTTGGCTCGACTCGGGCGAGGCCATTGCCGGTGGTCGGGTTCACAAAATCGATCTGCCATTAGACCGGATCGCCGCGTTTCGGCGAGCCTAGTCTGATGTCTTGTATAAAGGTTGTAGGACTTAAAAATCTTTGTTAGCGTCAACTTGATAATCAGCGCCGGGGCAGATGTGGTGCGAAAGCAACAACGAAGGGGACAACTCATGTTGAACAGTAAAAAGATCGTCGCGAGAGCCGTCGCTATCGCCACGTTTGCGGCCATGGTTCCGTTGGCTGCACTGGCTCAGGACGAAGGCCGACTCGACGAAATCGTCGTGACCGCGCAGAAGCGCGAACAGCGACTGCAGGACGTGCCCATCGCCGTCTCGGTGGTGTCGGGCGATCTCGCCGAAGCATCGGGCAGCTTCAACATCGAAGCGCTGCGTACGCTCGTTCCCTCCCTGAACATTCGCAAGACCAACACCTCGCTCAACCAGGCGTTGTTCTTGCGCGGCGTCGGTACCATCAACTTCGCCATCGCCGCTCAGCCGAGCGTTGCTTCGGTGCTCGATGGCGTTGTGCTGTCATCGGCGGGTGAGGCGTTCGGCGACTTGTACGATGTCGAGCGCATCGAAGTTCTTCGTGGCCCACAGGGCACGCTGTTCGGCAAAAACGCGTCGGCGGGTGTCGTCAATATCGTCACCAAGCGCCCCGGCAAAACCATGAGCGGTTATGTCGATGTCAGCTGGTTCGAGGGCAACGAGATTCGCATCAAGGCCGCATACGATTCCCCCATCTCTGATTCCATCCGTTCTCGCACCGTCATCATGAAAAGCGAGTTCGATGGCTACATCGACAACGTCACCTCCACGGCAGCTCGCGGTGATCTCAACGGTTACAAGCGTCAAGGCGTTCGCACCGTTTGGGAATTCGACGGCGACAACAGCAACTGGGTGTTCTCCGGCGACTTCCGCAGCTCCGACGACAACTGCTGCGTCGAGGTCATCGGTACTGCTCCCACCGGTGCAACGGCGCTGGCCTACGGCCAGATCTACAGCGGCGTGACTTTCGCAGGCGATGACACTCGTCAGGTCAAGCAAGACCTGCAGATGCGCTCAACCGAAGAGGCTTGGGGTATGTCGCTGCAAGGCGATATCGACGTCGGCTCGGGTACCGTCACCACGATCACGGCGTACCGCACTTGGGATGCCACCGAGTTCCGCGAAGGCGATTGGATCGACACGCCAGCGCCCTATGTGGGCAACGGCTTCGCCCAGTTGCACGACTACGGTCCGCAGACCACCAAGACCTTCTCGCAGGAAATGCGTTACGCCTCGAAGGGCGGCGAGACGGTCGACTACGTTGTTGGCATGTATTTCTCGAAGACCGACGCCGAGCGTTTCTTCCAGCGCAACGTGTTCAACTGTACGGCGAGCACCTTGGCCGTCAATGCCACGGGCCAGCGGCCGTGTAGCGCGGGAGCCTCGACGTACGTGAGCACCTTCTCGAACGCGAAGTTTGGCGCTGACTTCAAAAATCTCGCCGTGTTCGCGGACGGTACCTTCAACGCTTCCGATCGACTCCGTCTGATCGCTGGCGTGCGTTGGACGTCCGACCAGCTCAGCTACTTCCACAATCGTACGCCGACCACGTTCGCCGGGCAGCCGGGTATTCGTACGGATCGTTCGGATTTCACGGGCCGCAATACTTCGGACAACGCTTCGGGTCGTGCGGGCTTGCAGTTCGATCTGTCTGACGACGTGATGCTTTACACGACGTATGCGCGCGGCTACAAGGGCCCCGCGTACAACGTGTTCTTCAACATGACGGTCAACAATACGCCGCTCATCGAAGCTGAGACCGCTAACTCCTACGAAGCGGGTCTCAAGAGCACACTGCTCGACGGCCGCATGGTCGTCAACGCAGCCATCTATGATGCGAAGTACGACGACTTCCAGGCCAACAACTTCACCTTCCTCAACGGAACGCTCATCACGACGCTGACGAATGCGGGTAAGGTTTCGTCCAAGGGCTGGGAGCTCGATATTCAGGCGCGTCCAACCAGCATGCTGACGCTCGGCGCGGGCATTTCCTACAACGACGCCAAGGTCGATAGCTTCTTCACGCCGGCGGGCTCCACGCCTTCGGTGCGCTCGGGCACGAAGTTGCCGCTTGCGCCGGAATGGAAGGCTTCGTTTGTCGGCGAGCTCAACATCCCGGTAGGCACATTCACGCTGACGCCGAACGTCGTCGTGGCTTACCAGGACGACAGCTTCTCGGATCTTAACGAGCCCGTTGCTCTCAAGATCCCGTCGTACAACACGGTCGACGTCTCGGTCGCGCTCACGGATGCCAACGATCGTTTCCGCATCGCGCTGATCGGTCGCAACATCACCGACGAGACCTACACGGTACTCCGTACGGCTGGTGGCCCGGGTGGCGCGGTGCGTCTGCAGATCCCGCGTGATGCCGATCGTTACTTCGGACTCCAGGCGCGTTACAACTTTGGGACCAAGTAAGATCCTGAAGTCGTGTTGAGAATCGTCGACCTCGTGCTGCGAGGTCTCGAAAAACTGAACGCCCCCATCGCAAGATGGGGGCTTTCTTTTTCGGCCATCCTGCTTGCGCTGATGTTAGCGGTGGCGCTCGCGCAGATCCTCTCTCGCGCGCTGTTTAATCACACGCTCGATTGGGCGGAGGAGGCGGCGCGCATGGCCCTTGTCTGGTCAGCCTTGCTCGCTGCGCCAATGGGTTATCGGGCCGCAGGGCACGTTGCCATCACCGCATTCATCGAGGGGCTACCGCCGAAGGCGCTACAAGTCACGGGAGTCATCGTGAGCCTGCTCGTCGGTTGGATATGCGTAATGTTTCTTTTGGAGAGCGTCGACTTCGTCGCTCGAGGCGCGACGATCATGTCGACGGGTCTCGGTATCCAGATGTCGTATGTCTACCTCATCGTTCCGATCGCATTGACCGCGTTACTACTCGTGTCGGTTGAGGCCACTCTGCGATTGATTCGTGCGCTCTTCACCGGCGACTCGAGTGAGCGGCTTGTGGGCGTGGTACCCCTACTGCAGAAGGACGAGGGTCACTGAGCGATGTCCGCGGCTTTTTTCTGGTTCCTCGTGTTGCTCATGGCCTTTGGCACACCGGTGGTCTTCGCTTTGCTGCTTGGGCCGGGGCTCAGTCTTTTGCTCGATGGTGAGACCCAGTATTTCCCCGCGCTCCTCGCGCGTTTTTACAACGGCATCGACAGCTTTCCACTACTCGCTGTGCCGTTCTTCATTCTCGCCGGCGAGATCATGAACGCAGGCGGTATCACTGCTGCGATCGTACGATTTGCTCAGTCGCTGGTCGGACACGTGCGCGGCGGACTTGCACAGGTGAACGTGCTGTCCTCAATGATCTTCGCCGGTATTTCTGGCTCCGCTGTCGCGGATGCGTCAGCGATCGGCAAAATGATGATTCCCGCGATGGAGCGCGAGGGGTATCCGCGTCCCTTCGCTGCCGCAGTGACTGCGGCCGCTGCGGTGGTCGGACCCATCATCCCGCCCTCCGGAATCATGGTGCTTTACGGCTTCGTGATGAACGTATCGGTCGGCGCACTTTTTGCGGCGGGCGTCGTGCCCGGAATTCTCATCGGCCTTGCATTGATGGGCACCATCCGATTGCTCGCCAAGCGCTATAACTTGCCGCTCGCGCGTCCCCGCGCGACCTGGGGCGAGCGGGGCGCCGCACTAAAGGGTGCATGGCTTGCGATGTTGTTGCCGATCATTTTGCTTGGCGGCATGTTGAGCGGAATTTTCACGGCTACTGAGGCGGCTTGCGTTGCAGTGGCTTACGCCTTGTTCGTCACCGTTTTCATCACGCGAAATGTGGGCAAGTCGGAACTTGCTTCGATCTTTAAGGCGACAGCACTGCAGTCGGGCGTCATCCTGCTGCTCGTCGGCGCCGCCGTGACCTTGGGATGGCTCGTTACGGTGTCCGGTCTCGCCAAAGGCATCGCTGATGCGACGCTCATGATTACCGACGATGTCTATTTGCTGATGTTTCTGCTCAATATTTTGTTGTTCGTCGTTGGTATGTTTCTCGATGCAGGTCCTGCGATCCTGATCTTGGGGCCTGTGCTCTCTCCGGTGTTCATCGGTCTCGGGGTCGATCCGGTTCACTTTGCGCTCATCATGTGCGTCAACCTCACGATCGGTCTCGCGACGCCTCCAATGGGATTACTGTTGTTCGTGACGGCATCGGTCGCCAAAGAGAGCGTCGAAAATATCGTCAGGGCGCTCATTCCGTTCTTGGTCGTCGAAGTACTGGTGATTTTCTTGATCACTTACTTTCCGTCCCTCGTGCTCACGCTGCCGCGCATGCTCGATCTCATGTGAACCTTGACGTATGACCTCCCGACTGCGAAACATTTTGCTGGCACTCATCACCCTCGGCTGCGTGATTGGAATTTTTAATTCCAGAGCCGAGCAGGCTGAGTTCACCATTCGCGTCGCTTTCCTTGCGTCTCAAGATGACGAGGACTACATCGGCGCCGTTGCGTTTCGTGAGTCGCTCAAGAGGCAGCTTGGTAATCGAGTTGACGTTCAGATTTATCCGTCTGGCCAGTTTTGCGGAAACGAGCGGGAGTGCATGGAGGCACTGCAGAGCGGAATTCTCGAGGTCCACCAAACGACGATCGGCGGTTTGGCCGGGCTTTATGGTTCGGCTCAGGTGCTCGATTTGCCCTATCTCTTCGCCAGCGACGAAATCGCTGAGTGCGTGATGGACGGGTCCGTGCCAAAAGCAATGGGCGAGGCGATATTGAGAGATGGCCTCGGCCTTCGGCTCATGGCAGTCGGTAACACGGGCGGTTGGCGAAGTTTTGCGATGACCGATCGACGTATTACTTCAGTGCGTGACCTCGAGGGTCTGCGTATTCGTACTTTGCCGTCTGCACTAGAGCAGGAAATGGTCAGGGAGCTCGGCGCAAGCCCGATGGCGCTGCCATTTTCGGAGATTTACTCCGCGCTCGGTGCGGGAATGCTCGCTGGCACGAAGAACAGTATCCAAGATGTCATGGGTATGAAGTTTGACGATCACATCAAGCATGTGTTCATGGATCGTCACAGTTACATGTCAGCGATCTGGTGGTATTCGGCAAAAGCTTGGGAGCGACTACCACCCGATGTTCAGGCAGCGGTGGTGGTGGCTTATGGTGAGCTCGCCGTAGCGACACGAAAAGCCGCCAAAGACCGCGAGCGACCGGCCATCGAAAAATTCATTGCAGGCGGCGGCACCATCGATTATGTCACCGATGCGCAACGCGCCGAGTTCAGGGCGGCGACGGCGCCGCTGCGCGATTGGTATCGCAGTAAGTATCCTGGCGACTGGCTTGAACGTGTCGATGCGGCGGTGAGCCAGTGCGAGTCGAAATCCTTGAAGCTCAAGTCCGAGTAGGAGTTTTTTCGTGAAAGTGTTGTTTGTCGATGCCGGAAATTACTGCCGTTCACCGGCGGCCGAGATCGTCGCCAGAACGATCGCGTCTCGAAGTGACGTGTCGGGCTGGCAGTTCAGCTCTGCGGGACTCAAAGACAAGCACGTGGGCGATACGGCGGATCCGCGTTCGATCGAGGCGTGCGCCGCTCGCGGTTACGATTTATCCGCATTCCGTTGTCGCGAAATCAGCGAGGACGATTACCGATCTCACGATGTCATTTTGGCGATGGATCGCGATAACGCATCGCAACTCGAGGCTCGTCGGCCGGACGGAAATTCCACACCCATCCGCCTGTTTTTGGGAGATCGCGAGGTTCCCGATCCGTATTACGGCGAGTCGGATGGGTTTTCTTTGATGATGAGTCAGATCGAGGAGGGCGTTCGGGCACTTCTCGGTCAGGGTCAAGCCTAGAAACTCCCAAATCAGAACAGTTTCCCGGGGGTGACGGGGCGGATTACCGATGCGACTCTTTCGGTAATTCGCGAAGCCGGTTACTAATCCCCCCGTGAATCCATCTTCCAGAGACCCAGCCGATTGGTCCGACTTGCAGCGGCTTCTCGAGGCCGGATTGTTACTGCCTCTCGAAGAACGACCGGCTTGGCTCGCCGGGCTTCCCCCGCAATACGAACCGCTGCGCGAACCGCTTCGGCGTCTGCTCGAGGTTCAGGCGGGCGTGCAGACACGGCCGTTTCTTGATGCGTTCACGAGCGGTATCGAGGGCCTGACGCCTCCAGCGACCGTCATTGTTGGCGACGTGGTCGGCCCGTATCGCTTGCTTCAGCAGTTGGGCGATGGGGGAATGGGTTCGGTCTGGCTCGCCGAGCGCGCTGATGGATCCCTGAAACGTCGGGTCGCGCTCAAGTTACCCCGTATGGTCTGGGCGCGTGACCTCGCTAGCCGAATGGCTCGAGAGCGGGACATTCTCGGATCGTTGGAGCATCCGAATATCGCTCGCCTGTATGGCGCCGGCGTTGATCAACTTGGCCGACCCTTTTTGGCACTCGAATACGTCGAGGGTGATCGGATCGATCAATATAGCGATGAAAATACGCTCTCCGTCGCCTCCCGAGTGCGACTCTTTCTGCAGGTGCTGGACGCGGTTCAGTATGCCCACGTCAATCTGGTGCTCCATCGCGATCTGAAGCCTGGCAACGTCCTCGTCAATCGCCGTGGCGACGTTCGACTGCTCGACTTCGGTATCGCAAAGCTCATGGGCGACGATGAAGGACCGACTCCCATTGACCAAAATTCACGAACGTTCGCGCGAGCAATGACACCGCGGTATGCGAGCCCGGAGCAAATACAAAACCAACGCCTGACTCTAGCATCGAACGTCTACTCATTGGGCGTCATGCTTTACGAGTTGTTGACCGGTACATCACCGATCATCACCCAAAACCGTTCCCGGGCCGAAATAGAGACCGCGATCCTGGAGGGAAATCTCAGAACGCCCAGTCGTTCGAAGATCGACGCCATCGCTGCCGAGCGGCGGGCGACGACACCCTCAAGGCTTTCCAGGGCTTTGCGCGGCGATCTCGATGCCGTTCTGCTTAAGGCGCTCTCCCGAAACGTCATCGAGAGATATCCGTCAGTCGAAGCATTTCGCGCCGATCTTCTGCGTTGGCTCGAAGGCCGACCCGTCATCGCAAAGCCGCCGTCCATTTTTGCGACCCTGCGCAAATTCGTCGCACGGAATGCAATCGGCGTAACACTCGGCAGCGCCGCTGCAAGTGCCGTCATCGCTGCTGCGATCATTGCGATATTGCAAGCCCACGAAGCCCGCACCGAGTCTCGTCGCGCAGCAGCTACTCGGGACTTCCTCATCGGACTTTTCGAAAACGCCAATCCCGAGCTGCACGGGGGGAGGGATCTATCGCTACGAGATATGCTTATTGATGCCGAATTTATGATCAATGAATCTGTAGCGTTCGACTCCGAGATAAAGAGCGAGTTATATGCAACCATCGCTAGCTTATCCGTAAAGGGCGGTGATTTTGAGATGGCGAGACGGACAACCGAAAAAAGAGTTGACGCATTATCGATATTTGGCGCGACAAGTTTAACTGTTGACTCGTTGATAGATCTTGCAGAAGTGGCGGTACAGCGAAATAGCAAGAACGATTTAGCGCTATCCATCGATAAGTTAGAGCAGGCGTTCCTGACTATTTCTCCAAATAGAAATCAAGAATCGAGATATCGGTGGTATCTAGGATGGCGTGCCCTAAAAAGCGAAGACTATGAAAGCGCGTTGTTACAATTTTCTTCCTCGTCGGAGATAAGTTGCGAGCTAAATGACATGGAAGGATGTATTCGGGCGGTTTACGGAAAGTTGATCACGAATGTTGCTCGCGACGAAAGGGGTCTTGCGCTACAGAATTTCAATGAAGCGTCCCAGCTTTTAAAGGAGAAAACTATCGCGCCAGTGGATCGATTGCGACGAGAGTTAGAACTAGTTTCGGCCATATACAATCTCGGTGAGTACAGTCTCGGATGGCCGATCATTAATAGACTCGTTGCTGAAGATGAAAAGATAAATACTCACTCGGGTTTATCTCGTCATTCGCCACGGTATTTGTGGGCGCTTTGGGGTATCCGAATGAACGAGTCAGACGACGTTTTGAAATGGCTGACTGATGAGGGTCACGGGACTAGGGGGTCGGTTTCGGAGCGGGATAAGGTTTTTTATGCGTGCCTTAGTCTTATACAAGTCGAGGCCCTGATTGAGACGAGAGAGCTCGCTAATGCATCTCGAGTTCTATCTGCATTGGCCGTCAATTCCCCAGAACTTCCAGGCGAGGAGCAGCTTTTAAGTACAGTTCTGCGGCTCGAAATTGTTCTTGCAACTGAGGATGCACAAGGCTTTATTAACGCGCTGGCCAATCCAATTTGGGAAAAGTTAGGCGGGGATCGAAGAAGAGGGGATTGGTTCACGTACAAGAATTGGTACGAGGGTATCGGACACTTTAGTCAGGGAAAATTCAAGGAAGCCGGGGGGAGTTTTGAATTGGCTTATGCGAGCTCGGTGCTTGAGTTTGGCGAGAACCACCCAGGGACGTTGATGATTAAATTCAACCAGACTGTTGTCAGGCTTATAGAAGCACCCAAATCGGAACTAAATCTGCAGAGGCATAGAACGCTAGAAAGTATTGTTATGGAGCTTTCCGAGCGTATCCCGAAAGACGGTCGATTAATTTCTGGTGCGCGTCGGCCATTAAGTTGTCTACAAGGCTCGTCGGGTAATGAGCTGAAGTTGTGCGTCCATCTTCGGCGTCGCCAGATGATGCTTCATTGAGAATCTCAATAGATTTGCGCTTTTTGATGGTGGACGTCACTAGATAAATACGACGTAGTCCGGAGCGAAATAGCTTGAAATAAACGAAGGAAGTTTTCGCTATGAACCCAAGACGAATTTCATCAACACTGTTTTCAGTTCTTTTGATTGGCGTTCTCGGAAGTACTCAATCAGTATCCTCAATGCACTTAGGGCCTCAGTTTGGTTATCAGTATCCCGAAGTGTCCGGAAAGCCCATCCCACCGGACCGTGGCCCTATACGGCCACCGATTTTCCCCCCGATTAGGCCGAAGTAGTTGTCTGTACGCTATCCTCCACCCGCTCATGCGGGTGGAGGACTAGTAAATGGGTTCCGGTACGACGGCGGATCGAACTAACTCGGCAATCGAAGTCATTCTTGGTCGAAGTTCCACCAAGAAGTTTGCGGATACGGCGGTTACGCAGGAGCAGCTCGAAATACTGCTCACTGCAGCGGTGCGAGCGCCAGATCACGGTCTTATCGCGCCTTGGCGCTTTACGATTCTCGAGGGGGAGCGCAGGGTGCTCCTAGGAAATGCGATGGCGGCTGCTCTTCGCGAGAAGTCCCCCGATGCAGATTTCGACATGTTGGAGCGAGAGGCTTCGAAAGCCCTGCGGTCGCCGACGTTACTCGTGGTGTCGGCCGTTACTCAAACGCACCCGAAGGTTCCGGACATCGAGCAGTGGGTCGCGGTCGGTGCCGCCATTCAGAATCTATGGATTACTGCGGAGTCGCTGGGGCTTGGTGTGGCGTGGAAAACTGGTTCGCACGCTTATAGTACGGTTGTGAAGAGCGCGCTGGGTCTTGCTCCCGACGAGAAAATTATTGGATTTGTTCACGTCGGAACGCCAGTCAGCAAGGCACCGGTACGACCGGCGGACTTTTCGAGTCGGACTCGGCGGCTATAGAAAAGACGACGTTTTCGCCGATTACTCGATTGGCTTTGCGCTCAGAATCGCGCCGTTCTCATCGGCATAGAGCCAGTCACCCGGAGAGAGGGTTACACCGGCGAAAGAGACCACAACGTCCCGCTCTCCTTTGCCCTCCTTGCGCGGCTGTCGCGGACAAACGGCAAGGCCGCGAACGGCGATCGGCATGGTTTTGATGACCTCCACGTCCCTGACGGCGCCGTTGATGACGATGCCGGACCAGCCATTTTCGAGAAGTAGGGCGCTGAGTTTGTCGCCGAAAAGGGCGCGCTCGAGTGAGCCGCCTCCATCGACGACCATGACTCGACCTGCACCTGGGGTACCGAGTGTCGCTTTCAATAACGCATTATCTTCGAAGCAACGAATGGTGGTGACCTGACCATGAAACTTGCTTCGCCCACCGAAGTCACGAAATATCGGCTGCATGACTCGTGCGTTATCGCCATGGTCGTCCAAGAGATCACAAATGCTTCGTGTCATACCTGCTACCGCTCGTCAATGAACCAGTTCGAAAGCATTATGCCCGAGAGGAGTGTGCCGAGATGCCGATGAACGGACGAAGCACGAGCGAGCCCCAGGATATGGGTCTTGTACTCCGCGCCGCACGCTTTGCGGCGTGGAAACATCGCGATCAGCGACGCAAGGGGCGCGGCGCGTTACCGTACATCAATCACCCACTCGATCTTGCGCATGTACTGTGGTTCGAGGGGGGCGTCACGGACCCCACTGTTATTGCTGCAGCACTGCTGCACGATACGCTTGAGGATACCCAGACGACTCTTCAGGAATTGCAGGGAGAGTTCGGCGAGCGAGTGGCTGAAATCGTCATGGAAGTGACGGACGAGCCTACCGTGAACTGGCGGGCACGAAAGAAGCTGCAGATCTCCCGAGCCCGCCTTGCCTCGCTTGCTGCCAAACAGGTCAAGCTCGCCGACAAGATTTGTAACCTTCGCAGCTTGGTGTCGAGTCCGCCCAATGGCTGGTCGGTGGACCGTCAAAGGGCGTATTTCGATTGGAGCAAAGAAGTCGTTGATCAGCTGCGCGGGGCCAACGCAGAATTGGAGCTGCGGTTCGACCAGATATGGAAACGCCGGCCCTAGGGCCGGCGTTTAGTGTGGGCACCGAGCAGAACGAGAGGTTAAGCGGCGTACTTCTTCGCCATGGTCTCGAGCGACAAAACTTTGATCTTCGAAGCCTGGCCCGAGCAGCCGAACGCTTCGTACCTGGCGATACAGATTTCGCGCGCGGCCAACATCGCCTCTTTCATGTACTTGCGCGGATCGAACTCAGCCGGGTCTTTGTTCATGGCGCGACGGATCGCGCCCGTCATCGCCAGGCGAATATCGGTGTCGATGTTAATTTTGCGAACGCCGTGCTTGATCCCTTCGAGAATTTCCTCGACGGGCACACCGTAGGTCTCGCGAAGCTTGCCGCCGTTTTCGCGAATGATTTGTAGCCATTCCTGCGGCACAGACGACGAGCCGTGCATGACGAGATGAGTGTTCGGAATCTTGGCGTTGATCTCGCGAATGCGCTGAATGGCGAGGATATCGCCCGTTGGTTTACGGGAAAACTTGTAAGCACCGTGCGAGGTGCCAATGGCGATGGCGAGTGCATCGACACCCGTCTTGGCGACGAAATCGGCCGCCTGATCTGGGTCGGTGAGGAGCTGGTCATGTGACAGCTGACCTTCGGCGCCGTGACCGTCTTCTTCACCCGCCTTGCCCGACTCTAACGACCCGAGGCAACCAAGCTCACCTTCGACGGATACGCCAACGGCGTGAGCGATACGGACGACATGTCGGGTGACGTCGATGTTGTAGTCGTATGGAGCCGGGGTCTTGCCGTCTTCTTTCAGGGAGCCGTCCATCATCACGCTAGAGAAGCCGGAGCGGATGGACTGCACGCAGACCGATGGGCTCGCGCCATGATCTTGATGCATGACGATGGGGATATGCGGGTAGCTCTCGAGAGCTCCCTCGATGAGATGCCGCAGAAACGGCTCGCCTGCGTACTTACGAGCGCCCGCCGACGCCTGCATGATCACCGGGCTATCGGTTTTATCCGCCGCCTGCATGATCGCCTGAACCTGCTCGAGGTTATTGACGTTGAAAGCCGGAACGCCGTAACCGTGTTCGGCAGCATGGTCGAGCAACTGTCGCATCGAGATCAGGGCCATCTGGCGATCCTCCTGGCGAATTTATTGATGACTTTAGATTTTAGCTAAAAACTTCTCTCACCCAGGTGCGGGAGCTCTCAGTCCTCGATCAGGAAGCTTCGAAGTTGTTCAGAGCGGCTCGGGTGTCGCAGCTTGCGAAGTGCCTTGGCTTCGATCTGCCGGATACGTTCACGAGTGACATCGAACTGCTTGCCGACCTCTTCGAGAGTATGGTCGGTGCTGAGATCGATACCGAAGCGCATACGCAGCACTTTAGCCTCGCGCGGTGTGAGTTGCGAGAGGACAGCGTGAGTCGTCTCTCGCAAAGATTCCGCCGTCGCTTGGTCGATCGGTGAGGCGACCGACGTGTCTTCAATGAAATCGCCAAGGTGCGAGTCTTCGTCGTCACCGATGGGCGTTTCCATGGAGATCGGCTCTTTGGCGATTTTGAGTACCTTGCGGACTTTGTCTTCCGGCATTTCCATGCGTACGGCAAGCTCCTCGGGCGTGGGCTCGCGACCCATCTCCTGAAGCATCTGACGCGAAATGCGGTTGAGCTTGTTGATGGTCTCGATCATATGGACCGGAATACGGATGGTTCGCGCCTGGTCGGCAATCGAGCGCGTGATGGCCTGACGGATCCACCAAGTTGCGTAGGTCGAGAACTTGTAACCGCGACGGTACTCGAACTTGTCGACCGCCTTCATGAGGCCGATGTTGCCTTCTTGGATCAGGTCGAGGAACTGAAGTCCGCGATTCGTGTACTTCTTGGCAATCGAGATCACGAGTCGGAGGTTGGCCTCGACCATCTCTTTCTTCGCGCGGCGGGCCTTTGCTTCGCCGATCGAAACCTCGCGATTGATTTCCTTGATTTCAATGATCGACAGATGTCGGATCTTTTCGATTTCGCGCAGTACCTCTTGCTTCGCACGGATATCGTCGGCGAAACGAGCGAGCGGCGCAGACCACTTCTTGCCGGCCTTCACGTGCTTGGCCGCCCAGCGATCGTTGGTCTCGTTACGCGGGAAAGAGCCGATGAATTCTTTTCGCGGCATGCCGGCGTCGCGGACGGCGATCACCATGATTTCTTTTTCGAGCTGCCTGATTTCATTGACGTTCGAGCGAAGGTTGTAGATCAGCGCTTCGAACATGCGCGGCGAGAGCTTGAGTTCCATGAACTCGCCTGCGAGCTTTTTACGGATCTTCTGGGTCTTCGCGTCTTCAATGCCAATCTTGGCAATCGAGTTGAGTAACTGCGTGTGCAGCTTGGTCATCGACGCGAAACGAGCCGCGGTCTCGACCGGATCAGGACCGGTATCGACGGCTTCTTCGCTGTCATCACCATCTTCGGCTTCGCTCTCTTCTTCGGCGGGCGCCGAGGCGTCGACCTTGGTCGGATTTTGCGGTTGCGCGATGACGTCCGGCGCGTTCGGATCGATGAAGCCCACCAGGATGTCGGCGAGTCTTCCGGTACCGCCCTTCACGTTCTCGTAAACCTTGAACAGGAAGTCGAACGTCGGCGGGTAGATGGCAAGCTGCCCACGCACGGAGTTGAGGCCTTCCTCGATACGCTTGGCGATGCTGATCTCGCCTTCACGGGTGAGCAGTTCGACTGTGCCCATCTCGCGCATGTACATGCGGACGGGGTCGGTCGTGCGACCGAGTTCGGCGTCGAGCGCTGCGAGTGCGGCAGCGGCTTCTTCGATGGCTTCTTCGTCAGAAGGCGCGGTCGTCTCGGGTGCGAGCAAAGATTCGCTTTCCGGCGCCTTTTCGTAGACCGGAATGCCCATATCGTTGATCGTGTTGACGATCTCTTCGATTTGCTCGGGATCGACGATTTCCGACGGCAGGTAGTCGTTCACCTGCGAGTAGGTGAGATAACTCTGTTCTTTGCCGAGAGCGATGAGTTGCTTCAATTGCGACTGGCGCTCTTCTGGCAGCGCGAGCGGCCGGCGCTCCGGCAGCGTGAGTACTTTGCTGCCCTCGTTCGAGGCGCCCTTGGAGGATTTCTTTGAGGACGGCTTCCCTTCGCTGACTTTGGTTTTGGCGACGGGCGCAGGCGCGGCGGCTTTGGCAGCGCCCTTGGCGGGAGTCGCCGCCTTGGTCGGTGCGGCAGCCTTTGCGGGTGCAACAGCCTTTGCGGCTGCAACAGCCTTCGAAGGTGCAGCAGCCTTTGCAGGCGCAGCAATCTTTGCAGGTGCAGCAGCCTTCACAGGCGCCGCAGCCTTTGACGCCGCTACGGTCTTCGCGGCCGGAGCGGCTTTAGCCGCTGCAGTGCTCTTGGCGGCGGGCTTTTGAGTAGCCGCCGACGTGGACGCTTTGATCGGCGTTTTGAGCGCGGGCTTCGCGCCTGCGGCAGTCTTGGCAGGTGCGGCAGTCAGCTTGGCGGACGCCTTCGGAGCAGCCTTTGACGTCGCCGCCTTCTGTGGCGACTTAGCCGCTTTCGCAGCGACGGTCTTGGCTGCGACAGGGCGCACGGGTTTCTTGCCAGGGGAAGCCTTGGGTTTCTTACTCATTTGGGGTCCTGCCGGGACGGGACCCGGACCGTGGAAGCGAACCAGAAATCTTACTGGAAACGGGTGTTTTTGACCAGATTGAGGAGCCCGAAAAAGGCAGGCTTTGGGGCGGTTTAGCCCCGGGTTCGACCCGCCATCAGTTGTTGGAGTTCCGAGCGTTCGGCAGGCGACAAACCCGCTGATTTTTCGCGCTCAAGGAGCGCATCGAGCCGCCTTCGCCGTTGCTCGTCGCTCATTCGGGCAAGTGCGTTGCGCACCTCCTGGAGGGCCGCTTCATCCGAGGGAATGAGATATTCCGCTACGGCCAGCCTGGATAGCCGTTCGGCCTCGGGACGATCACGCCAACGCTCGAGAAGCTGGCCGGTGTTGGCGCAGGGGTTATCACGGAGATCGCCGACCAAATCGCGAAGGATTTCTGAGCCCGGCTCGTCGAGACTCTCGAGAATCTCAATGTCTGTAGCCAAAAGACGGGGTGCGATCTTCGGGTGGTGAACCAGGGCGAGCACAACCTGGCGCATCAGGCCGCCGCGGCCCGCACTGCGAGGAGCCGATTTCGACGAAGAGGCCTCCTGGCCCATCAGCCGACGCCCCACGGCGGCGCCGGAATCGTTGGCGCCAGATCCGCCACCCGCCCATAGCGCGCGCAGCCGATTGGACGGCAGGCGGATTGCCTCGGCGAGCCGTTCCACTAATAACTCCCGATAAATCCCTTCGGGCACTTTGGCCACCAGGGGCCGTGCGATTTCGGCGAAGCGTGCACGACCGTCGGCATGGGCAAGATCGACCTGCGACGTCAGTTCCTGCACGAGGTACTCCGACAGCGGCAGCGCCTGATCGAGTCGCGCCTCGAATGCTTCGCGGCCTTCTTCGCCGACCAGGGTGTCGGGGTCATGACCGTCGGGGAGGAACAAAAACTTCAGTTGTCGACCTTCTTTGATTTCGGCCAGCGAATTGTTGAGCGCACGCCAGGCGGCCGCCCGGCCAGCGCGATCGCCATCGAAGGCGAACACCACCTCGCTTACGAGGCGGAACAGGCGCTTGAGGTGTTCTGGTGTGGTCGCCGTACCGAGGGTCGCCACGGCGTAATGGATGCCCGCCTGATGCAGGCGGACGACATCCATGTACCCCTCGACCACCATCAGCCGATGGAGTGGCGCGCGAGTCTGCCGCGCCTCGTACAGCCCATAGAGTTCGCGACCCTTGTGAAACAGCACCGTCTCGGGCGAGTTCAGATATTTGGGTTCGCCTTGATCGATGATGCGACCACCGAATGCGATCACGCGACCGCGCGCGTCGCGGATGGGAAACATGACGCGGTCGCGGAATCGATCGTAGTAACGATCGCCGTCCCGCCCAGCGCTACCGTCGCGCTCGATTACGAGGCCGGCAGCCAAAAGAGCTTCGCGTCCTTTTGTATCTTTAGCGAAACGATCAAGGACATTATTCCATGAATTGGCTGAGTATCCAATGCTAAATCGCTGAATGATGTCGGCGCTTAAGCCGCGATTCGCCAGGTATTTGGAGGCTCGCGTATCCGTCTTGAGTTTGGCGCTCCAATGCTTCGCCACCTCGCCCATCAGCCCGGCAAGATCCGCTTGATCACGGCTCCGATCGTCGTTCGGCCGCGCTTCTCTTGGGATCTCGACGCCGAGCCGTGAGGCCAATTCTTCAACGGCTTCGACGAACCCAAGGCGGTCGTAATTCATCAAAAAGCCGAGCGACGTTCCATGAGCACCGCAACCGAAACAGTGATAGAACTGCTTGTCCGGGCTTACCCAAAACGAGGGTGTTTTTTCGTCGTGGAAGGGGCAGCAGGCGCGAAATTCTTTGCCGGCTTTTTTGAGCGGAACTCGCGCGCCAATGAGCTCGACGATGTCGGTCCGCCCGACCAAGTCGTCGATGAAGTTCTGGGGAATCAAGCCGCCGCTGCGCCCGCTCATGGGCAAATAGTAAGCGGTCGGTTCAGCCGGTGCTGAGCTTTACCTTGATCAGGGCGCTGACGACGCCCATGTCTGCCTGTCCCGCAGCCCGAGATTTGACGAGGCCCATCACCTTACCCATGTCCTTGACGGACGCGGCTCCCGTTTCGGTAATGGCTGCAGCAACGAGCGCCTCGATTTCACTCTGGCTGAGCTGGGCGGGCAGATAGGCCGTTAGCTGTTTGGCTTCTGCCGCTTCTTTTTCGGCCAGATCGGTGCGACCGCCCGCTTCGAACTGGGCGATGGCTTCTTTGCGCTGCTTGATCATCTTTTCGATGACCGACAGCGCTTGGGCGTCGTCGAGCGTGATCCGCTCGTCGACTTCCCGCTGCTTGATGGCAGCCTGAAGCATACGAATGACGCCCAAACGCTCCTTCTCTGCGGAGCGCATGGCGTCTTTCATGTCTTGAGTGATGCGCTCCTTGAGCGACATCGGCATTTAGCGGGCGCGAGAAATGCTGGCGCGGGGCGAAGAGCGCTTTTGATGGCGCTTCACTGCGGCAGCCTTTTTGCGCTTACGCTCCTGGGTCGGCTTCTCGTAAAATTCGCGACGGCGAAGCTCGGTGAGGACACCGGCCTTCTCGCAGGCGCGCTTGAAGCGACGCAGGGCAGCGTCGAAATATTCATTTTCTCGAACACGAACGCTCGGCATCTCGACCTCAACCCTTTGAATTTAAAGGAATTCCTAAAGCGCCCTGCGGAAACAGGGGCGGGGATTCTAATGATCCCTGAAGCAAAAGGCAAAATCGGCTGTAGTCCATGCGTATCCTCGCCATCGAATCCTCCTGTGATGAATCCGCCGCGGCCGTTTTTGACGGGGTGAGCGGGCTCCTGTCGCATGAGGTCTTTTCGCAGATCGATTTGCATCAAATTTATGGGGGCGTAGTCCCGGAACTGGCCTCGAGAGATCACGTTCAGCGGCTATTACCGATGATTGATCGGGTATTGGCCCAAGCAGCACAGCACGGCAAGGCGATCGAGGGCGTTGCGTATACGGCGGGGCCGGGCCTGATCGGCGCATTACTGACCGGGGCTGCGCTCGCGCGCTCGCTGGCGCATGCGTGGTCGGTTCCCTCTCTCGGTGTTCACCATCTCGAGGGTCATTTGCTTGCGCCTTTGCTCGAACCCACGCCGCCTCCCTATCCGCACGTGGCGCTTTTGGTATCCGGTGGGCACACGATGCTGATCGAGTGCGCGGGTGTGGGGCGATACACGCTGCTTGGCGAGACGAGAGACGACGCGGCCGGAGAGGCATTCGACAAAAGTGCCAAGTTACTGAGGTTGCCCTACCCGGGCGGCCCGCATTTGGCGCGCCTCGCGGAGAGCGGTCGTCCATCCAAATACGTGTTTCCTCGGCCGATGCTCGATCGACCCGGACTCGAGTTCAGTTTTTCGGGGTTAAAGACGGCGGTGCTGCACGCCGTTCGCGATGCGCCGTCCGAGGATGATCAAGTGCGCGCGGACATCGCGCTCGCGCTACAGGATGCGGTGGTCGACACGCTCGTCGCGAAGAGTCTCCGCGCGATGGCGAGCACCGGCCTCGATTCGCTTGTGGTCTCCGGCGGTGTGAGCGCCAATCGATGTCTGCGAGAGCGTCTCGATGCGGCTGCCGCTCGGCAGGGGGTTCGCGTGTACTATCCGCGCCTCGAGTTTTGTACCGATAACGCCGCGATGATCGCCGTGGCGGGTCATGCGCGTCTGGCTGCGGGCGAGCAAGATTCGGTTGGCATTCGGGCGCGAGCCCAGTGGCCGCTCGACAGTTTGCGTCCGCCTGGAAATCTTTGAGGAGTGGTTGATACCGTGACGACTCGTGCTGCCGATAAAATTTTTCTGAGAGGCCTTGAGGTCGAGTGCATCATCGGCTTCATCGATTGGGAGCGCCGCGTCAAGCAGCGCGTGCAAATCGATCTCGAGCTTCCGGTCGACTGCACGCGCGCTGCGCGCTCCGATGACGTCGTCGATACGCTCGACTATAAAAGCGTCGCGAAGCGCGTGATCACTTTTGTCGAGACTTCCGAATTCATGCTCGTCGAAACGATGGCGCATCGCATGGCCATGGTCATTCTGGAAGAGTTCGGTATCGAGTGGGTGCGTATCTGGATCAACAAGCCAGGCGCCATTCGTGGTTCGCGCGATGTCGGCGTCGCGATCGAGCGCCACCGCGAAGATCTCTCCGCGTCAAAGTAATCACACTGTATGACTCGAGTTTTCGTCGCTGCAGGCAGCAACGTCGATGCCAAGCGAAATCTTCGCCTGGCCTCAAGTGAGCTGGCTCGAGCATTCGGAAAAGTCGATTTTTCACCGGCTTACCGGAATGTCGCTGCAGGTTTCGAGGGCGATGATTTCATCAACTTCGTCGCAGCGTTCGATACCGATTTACCGGTGCGCGACGTGGTTGCCGAGCTGCAGCGGATCGAGGGCTTGTGCGGTCGCGAGCGCAACGCGCCGAAATGGGCTCCGCGCAGCATGGACCTCGACATCCTGCTTTTCGGGAACATGATTTGCGACGAACCGGGCCTCGTGCTGCCGCGCCCCGATCTGCTGCGTCGCGCCTATATGCTCGGACCCATGGCCGATGTGGGAGGCGGCATCATCCACCCGCTCGAGCAAAGAACGATTTCGCAGTTGTGGGAAAACTTCGATCGTGGCGCCCACCCGCTGACGCGGATTGAGTTGTCACTCGGGGATCAATGAATCTACCAAGCGACGCTTCGGCCTCCATCGACCGGCATCACTTGTCCGGTGATGAACGGAGCATCTGCTGCAAAGAAAAGCGCAGTGCGTGCGATGTCGAGCGCCGATCCGCTGCGCTTGAGCAGCGTTCGACCGACAATTTTTTGTTGAAGCTCTGCATCGGCAACGCCGTCTGCAGGCCACATCACCGGTCCGGGTGCGATCGCATTGACGCGAATCTGCGGACCGAGTTCGCGAGCGAGCGAACGCGTAAGCATGATGAGCCCGGCTTTCGCGACGCCGTATACAGGGTATCGTCGCAGCGGACGCATGCCGTGGATGTCGACGATGTTGAGAATGAGTCCTTGCGACAGTCGCAGTGCCGGAGCGGCAGCCTGAGACAAAAAAAGCGGCGCCTTCAAGTTGGTGCCGAGCAGATCGTCCCAATGCGCCTCAGAGATTTCGCCCATCGGCGTTGGGTAGAACGTCGAGGCATTGTTGACGAGGATGTCGAGACGACCGAAGTGCTCGTGAACGAAACGAGGGAGCTGCGCGAGGTTTGCGGTATCGAGCAGATCGGCGCTGAGGCATGCGGCGCTTGCTGCGCGTTTGGCGTTAAGTTCGGCGATGAGCGCTTCGGCATCCTTGGACGAGTGTTGGTAATGCACGACCACGCTTGCACCCGCCTCGTGGAAGATTCGTGCAATGGCAGCACCCACTCGGCGTGCCCCTCCCGTCACCAATGCTACTTTGCCAGCGAGAGGTTGATCGGGGCGCACGGGGTTCGAGGAGGGCAGGTCGCTCATGGGGCCCGATTATGACGCGGCGCGGCCCAGTCTCAATGTCGAGTGACCGCGAAATCGGTCTTCCGGCACCCGCTCCCGACGCCTTGCTGCACTCTGAGCGGCTTCGGCTCCTGATCGGCGAGCGGATCGGTGCCTCGGGGGGCTGGATGTCGTTCGCCGACTACATGCAGCTCGCGCTCTACGCGCCGGGGCTCGGTTACTACAGCGCGGGCGCGACAAAGTTCGGCGGTCAGGGTGATTTCGTCACGGCGCCCATGATCTCTCCACTATTTTCTCGAACTTGCGCGCGACGACTATCGAGCTGGTTGACCGCGACGGGTACGGATGCGGTGCTGGAGTTCGGACCGGGTACCGGACAGTTCGCCGTCGATGCGTTATCGGTGCTCGCAGTACCTGAATCGCCGCTTACGCGATACGCACTGCTCGAAGTCAGCGCAGATCTGCGAGCGCGACAAGCTGAATTACTCAAGTCGCAAGAGTGGGCGTCGGCGAGTCGAGTCATTGCCCTCGATTGGCTCAATGAATTGCCTCGCGGTTTTTGTGGAATCGTTTTTGCGAACGAAGTGCTCGACGCGCTGCCTTGCGAGCGGTTCGTCGTTCGTGGGAGCGAGTGGTGGCGCTTGGGGGTGGGGCTGGGCGCCTCAGGACTCGAATGGCGCGTGCGACCTGCCGACGGCGCTGCTGCGGGTGACGCGGAGTTCATCGCGGCAGCGACGATCCGGCTCAAAGATTTGGCATCGAGGGGGCAGGAGCTACCCGAGGGATATTGTGGCGAGTGGCATCCGTGGCTCGAAAGTTGGCTGAACTCGCTTGCCGCCGCCATCGAGCGCGGCGCTGTGCTGATCGCCGATTACGGATTGCCTCGTCGGCAGCTGCTGCATCCCGATCGGAAGCAGGGTGGTCTGCGTTGCCATTACCGACATCATGCGCATGGCGATCCGTTCGTTTATCCGGGACTGAACGACATCACCACCTGGGTAGATTTTTCTGCCGTTGCTGAGGCGGCGAGCCAGGCCGGATTCGAAGTGACGGGCTTCACGACGCAGGCCGCGTTTCTGTTGGGCAGCGGCATCGAGCGAGAAATGCAGGCGATGACATCGGGGCTTGATCCGTCGAGCCCGGGTTATCTTTCGCTCGCACGCGGAGCGCGAACGCTTTTACTGCCTGGAGAGATGGGTGAGTCGGTGAAGTTCATGCTGCTCACCAAAAATCTGGGTGAGCATGAACTTGCCGACGATCCGTCATTCGTCTTCAGCGATTTGCGAGGCTCGCTTTAACGCCGAAAGGCGCTTGCTGCGCAATCGTTCGCCGATGGCTGCGCCGTCGAGTCCTGCTCGCTCCGATTCCACAAGCGAAACGCCACGGGCGATTTCCAAAGCTTGTTCGACTCGCGCTCGCTGGGGATACGGCTTGTCAGCAAATCCGAGACGACCGCGCGCATCGCACTCACAAGCTTCGAGCAGTTCGGCAAAGCGAGCGGGTCGCCGAAAGGCGTCGCAATGTTCAAGCAGCTCGAGAAGCGTGCTGGTGCGCAGCTCGAGGCCACGATGAACATGCGTATGAAAACGACTCGCAAGTAAACCGAGTTCCCGATGTTCCTGTGGCACTCGGAGTCGGGCGCACAGCGCCTCGATGGCCGGCAATCCCAGCGTCTCGTGGGCGTGATGTCGCGGCCACTCCGCTTTGGGTGTCAGGGCCTTGCCAAGATCGTGAACGAGCACTGCAAAGCGCACGGCCTGCGACGCGTTGCGTGATGCGGCTACCTGCAAGGCGAGCAGCGTGTGCTCGCCCGTGTCGATCTCCGGATGCCATTCGGGACGCTGCGGTACGCCGAAAAGCGCATCGATCTCAGGGAGCACCACTCGAAGAGCGCCTGTATCACGTAGCAACTCGATGGCCGCGCGTGGCGTTGATTCATCGAGCGCACGCGAGAGTTCTCTCCATACGCGCTCGGGCACGAGCGCGTCGGCTTCACCCGATTCGACCATTTGCCGCATGAGCTTCGTGGTTTCCGGTGCGACCGTGAAACCGAGTGAGGCAAAACGCGCGATGAATCGAGCAACCCGAAGAATTCGGACAGGGTCTTCGACGAACGCCGAAGACACATGGCGCAATACTCGCTTCTCGAGATCGGCACGACCGCCGAAGGGGTCGATAATTCGACCCGAAGCATCACGCGCCATGGCGTTGATGGTCAGATCGCGCCGAGCGAGATCTTGCTCAAGGGTGACCGACGGCGAGAATTCCGTGGTGAATCCGCGGTAGCCCGGTGCGACTTTGCGTTCAAGTCGCGCCAGCGCGTATTCCTCGCGTGTGTCGGGGTGCAGGAAAACCGGGAAATCTTTGCCTACCGATTGATACCCGCGCGATTCGAGCTCTGTGGGCGTGGCGCCGACGACGACCCAGTCTCGCTCGCCGATCGGGCGACCGAGAAGCTCATCGCGGACCGCGCCGCCTACGAGGTAGATATCCACGCGCAGATGTTAGCGCGACGAGCGGATATACGTGGGGGCGATGCTGCGCAGTGGGGTGGGCGTGATGCCGAGGCGAGCGAAACCGTTCTCGCGACAAACGTTGTCGACGGTCAATGAAAGGAAGTTGTCGGTGGAAAAAGGTTTGCCGGGTACGAAGTCCATGACGAGCGCCTGCAGGCGGCCGATCGCATCTGGCAAGGCCATGACATACGCTCCCGTCCCTGCGAGCGAGCCGGTGTAGCGGACGAGATCGCCGAGCGTCATGACCTCTGGGCCACATAACTCATAGGACTGACGACTCGTGGTACCGCCGTGCAAGGCGTGCTCGAAAACCGTGACGACGTCATCGACCCACACGGGCGAGAACTTGGCCCCAGCGCGGGCGAGTGGCATGAGCCCTCCGCTCAGGCGGAGGAGCGAGGCGAAGCGATTCAACAGCGAGTCTCCGCGACCAAAAATTACCGAGGGACGAAAAATCGTCCAATCGAGAGACGACGGCGTTGCATGGACATGCCGCTCTGCGACCCCCTTCGAGCGCAGGTAGTGACTGGGACCGTTTTCGTCGGCGCCCAAGGCGCTCATATGCAGATACCGCGTGACACGCGTCTCGAGGCAGGTTTCGATGGTTTTTCGCGTGAGCTCGGCATGGGCCAGCTCGAACCCTTTCCCGGCGCGACCTTTTTCATTGAGGATGCCGACGAGATTGATCACCACATCAGAGCCGGCGACGACGGCGCGAAGCGCGGCGGGGTCGTGGACGTCGGCCCGGACCCTCTCGACGGTGGGTAGGACGGCGAGCTGCTTGGCAGCTTGCGGATTGCGTGACGGTAATCGGAGACGGTGACCCGAGGCCGCCAGGCGCGCGACCAATGCACTGCCCACGAAGCCTGTGCCGCCGAGCACCGTGATCGTTTGAGTGGGCATTTCGGACCTCCAATGCTCGTTCGAGCCGCATTGTCGCTTATGCGGATGTTCCGGGTTATTCAAGAGGATAAGTTGTGGGCACTGTGTGGAAACCCGCGAAAACACAAGATGTAGTGCTGCGACATGGTCATAGAAATTTCGTCTTTGGGGTACGGCGAGCAACAAATTTTTCGGCTGTAATTTACGTAAATAATTGATTTATATATATTTATCAAGGGCAAACAACAGAGATTTTAAGTCTTGACGGTCCCCGGGGTGATGCTTACTCTCCCGCCCACGACACTACATCTTGTGCGCCCTCAGAGGCGTCGAGAGGGCGTTGGGGGTAGGGGATTGGCCGTTTTTGCGCGGCTAACCAATAAAGAGAACAAGGTTCGCGCAGGTCCCACGGGTGGTCTTGTCTCTTTTCGTTGGGCTTTTCCCTAGAACCGTGGGCAACTTATTTGGAATTTGAGGGCCGGCTCAGGCATGAACAGCGTTGTGAAGCTCGAAACCAAGGACGTCGACAGCATTCCTTTCCAGGAAGCCTCGATCGATATCTGGGATAAAAAATACCGCCTCGTATCGAAGAGCGGTGAGCCTGTCGATCGATCGATGGACGACACCTACCAGCGCGTTGCGCGGGCCCTCGCCGATGTCGAGGCGCCGGCGGAGCGTGAGCATTGGTACGAGCGATTTCTTTGGGCGTTGCGCCGTGGCGCAATTCCTGCCGGCCGCATTACCTCGAACGCCGGCGCGCTCGAGCACAAGCCGGCGACCTCGACCATCAACTGCACGGTGTCGGGAACGATCCGTGATTCGATGGACGACATCCTCAACAAGGTCCATGAGGCCGGCCTCACTCTGAAGGCGGGTTGCGGCATCGGGTACGAGTTCTCGACGCTCCGTCCTCGCGGTGCCTACGTGTCGGGTGCCGGTGCGTACACTTCGGGTCCGCTGTCGTTCATGGACATCTACGACAAGATGTGTTTCACCGTCTCGTCGGCTGGCGGTCGTCGCGGCGCGCAGATGGGCACCTTCGATGTCGGACATCCCGATGCCATGGAATTCATCCGCGCCAAGCGCGAGAACGGTCGGCTGCGTCAGTTCAACCTCTCGCTGCTCATCACCGACGAATTCATGGCGGCGGTCCGCGAAGATCGCGAATGGAAGCTCGCGTTCCCCGTGCTGCGCAAGGAGTTTGAGGCTGAGAAGCCCGATCTCTCGGACGAGAGCAAGTACGTTTGGCGCGAGTGGCCGTACTCGGAAAACTTCGTCGTAGGCGAGAGTGGTCTCGTCGCTTGCAAGATCTACAAGACCGTGCCGGCTCGTCGCATGTGGGACGTCATCATGTCGTCCACTTACGATTTCGCCGAACCGGGCTTCATCCTCATCGACCGCGTCAACGAGATGAACAACAACTGGTGGTGCGAAAACATTCGCGCGACCAACCCCTGCGGTGAGCAGCCGCTACCGCCCTACGGCTCATGCCTGCTGGGCTCGGTCAATCTCACCCGCTTTGTTCGCAACGCGTTCACGGAGCAGGCGGAGTTCGATTGGCAGGAGTACCGCGAGGTCGTCAAGATTTTCACCCGCATGCTCGACAACGTCGTCGAGGTCAACGGATTGCCGCTCGAAGGACAGCGTAACGAGATCCTTCGCAAGCGTCGTCATGGCATGGGCTTCCTCGGACTCGGTAGCACCATGACACTGCTGCGCATGAAGTACGGCTCCGCCGAATCCATCCAGTTCACCGAAGACGTTTCGCGTGAAATGGCGGTGGCGGGCTGGGAAGCGGCGCTCGATCTTTCCCGTGAAAAGGGCCCGGCGCCCATCATGAACGAAGAGTTCACGGTCACGGGCGAGATGCTCCGTAAGCGCCCGGAAATGGCGCGCGACGGCTGGAAGGTCGGTTCAAAGATTCCGGGTCGTGTGCTGCACGCGCGTTACAGCCGATACATGCAGCGCGTGGCGTCCGTTGCGCCGGCGCTCGTCGATCAGCTTGCGCTGGTCGGTGCTCGCTTCACGCACCACACCTCCATCGCTCCGACCGGCACGATCTCGCTTTCGCTCGCCAACAACGCGAGTAATGGCATCGAGCCTTCGTTCGCACATCACTATTTTCGCAACGTGATCCGCGAAGGCAAGAAGTCCAAAGAAAAGGTCGACGTTTTCTCCTTCGAGCTGCTCGCTTATCGCGAAATCATCAATACGAAGGCGATGCCGAACTCCACGAACCCCACCGAGAAGTTGCCCGAATACTTCACCACGGCCGACGACATCACGCCGACCGAGCACGTCGACATTCAGGCTGCAGCGCAGAAGTGGGTGGATTCCTCCATCTCCAAGACGGCGAACGTCCCGACGGATTTCAAATACGAATCCTTCAAAGACATCTACCTGTACGCGCACGAAAAAGGCCTCAAGGGTTGCACGACCTTCCGCTTCAACCCCGAGGCGTTCCAGGGCGTGCTCGTCAAAGAAGAAGATCTCAAGAACACCACCTACGTGTTCACGCTCGAAGATGGCTCCGAGATCTCCGTGAAGGGCGATGAAGAAATCGAATACGACGGCGAGAAGCACAGCGCCGCCAACCTGTACGACGCCTTGAAAGAAGGCTACTACGGCAAGTTCTGAGGATCAGTTTTCCATGGCTGCTATCAAGATCGATCGAAAGATCTCCAAATATCGCGTTCAAAAGCCGGGTGCAGAGCCTGCGCCGGCGCCTGCCGCGTCTGAGCGAACGACCTCCCAAGGCGGAAAGGTCGTTCGTCTTACCGAGGAAGTTCAGCGTCCCGAGGTGCTGATCGGTTCCACGTACAAGATCAAGACGCCGGTGTCCGATCACGCGATGTACGTGACGATCAACGACATCATCCTCAACGAAGGCACCGAGCATGAGCAGCGGCGGCCGTTCGAGGTGTTCATCAACTCCAAGAACCTCGATCACTACCAATGGATCGTTGCGCTGACGCGCATCATCTCTGCGGTCTTCCGCAAGGGTGGCGACGTGACCTTCCTCGTCGAGGAGCTCAAGGCGGTCTTTGATCCCCGCGGCGGCTATTGGCAGCCGGGTGGAAAGTTCATGCCCTCGATCATCGCCGAGCTCGGTCATGTCATCGAGAAGCACCTGCAGACCATCGGTCTGTTGGGCCGTGCAGAGCTCGACGAGCATCAAAGAAAGTTGGTCGAAGAGAAGCGAGCGGAGTTCGAAGCCCGCGCCAAGCAAACCGATGCCTTCGCAAAGTCGCACTTTCCAGAGGGCGCGCAGCTGTGCTCGAAGTGCAGCACGGCGGCGGTCGTCATGATGGACGGCTGTATGACCTGCCTGAATTGCGGCGACTCGAAGTGCGGGTGACGCCTTGCGGCGCCTGGCACTTTCTCTAACCACCGCTCTCGCTTTCACAGTCTTGGTGTCGCCCGCGTTCGGTGCGGGCGACCCCTCCGTTACGCCAACGGCGGAGGCCTCGTCGTTCGAGCCGGTCTCTCGCGAGATACCCAGACCCGCCGAACTGCAGCGCGACATCGATTTCTGGATTCGCGTGTACAGCGAGATCACGACGCTGCAAGGTTTCATGCACGACGAGCGACACCTCGGCGTGGTGTACGAGACGCTCGATCTCGCGCTTGCCGGACCGCCCGGATCATCTCAGCGACGCGAGTTGATCACGCGCGCTCGAAAGCGTTGGGTCACCGGCCTCGATGCGGCCGTGCACGCCCTCGAAACTGGCGCGGCAGAGTCCGTAACGGGCGATGCGCTCAGAGTGCTGGAGCTATGGGGTAAAGATGCGACACCGGCGCGGCTACGTGAGGCGCGCGCGGAGATTCGCTTCCAGCTCGGGCAGGCCGATCGGTTCCGCGCAGGGATCGTGCGCTCGGGAACTTGGGAATCGCATATCGCTCGGACCTTCAGTTCTTTGGGCTTGCCGCCTGAGCTTGCAGCCCTGCCGCATGTCGAGTCGTCCTTCACGCCAACGGCCTATTCCAAAGTCGGCGCTTCGGGCCTATGGCAGTTCATGCCGTCGACGGGGCGGCTCTTCATGCGAGTCGATGACATCGTCGATGAGCGCCTCGACCCCTTCCGAGCGACGGAAGCGGCCGCCAAGCTCTTGCTCAACAACTATCGGTTTTTAGGCAGCTGGCCCTTGGCGATTACGGCCTACAACCACGGCCCGGGTGGCATGAATCGAGCGAAACGTACGCTCGGCACTGATGATTTCGCCGTGATCGCCCGTAGTTATCGCAGTCGGTCTTTCGGTTTCGCTTCGCGAAATTTCTACCCGTCATTTTTGGCGGCTCTGACCATCGACCAGGACCCACAGAGATATTTCCCGGGTGTCACTCGCGCGCCTGAAATGCAGTTCCATGAGATCGCCATGCCGGGATATGCCGACATCAAGCTTCTCGAGAAAACGCTCAACGTGTCGATGGGTGAGTTGCGTGAGTTGAATCCGGCATTGCGACCTGCGGTTTGGTCTGGCGAGCGGCTCGTTCCCCGTGGCTATCGACTGCGCCTGCCGCCTGAGCGCGCAATATCTCCCGATGAGTTCCTCGCGAAAATCGGTACCGATCAAATCTATGTCGCCCAGATTGGTCCGCGAGCACATAAGGTGGGTCGAGGCGAAACCTTGCATCAGATCGCGCGCAAGTACGGCTTCAATGTTCGTCGTCTTGCGGAGCTCAACGGCCTCGAACCTTCGGCGAAGTTAAAGCGCGGCAGGATCCTGCAGTTGCCGGGCGATCGCCCCTCGACGCTTGCCGAGCTTTCTGCTCAGTCACCTGCGGCGACCACCGATTCCAGTCTCTAGGCAGCGTCCTATAATGCGGAGCATGTGGCGTCTTGCTATCTTCCTCACCGTAGCCTGCGGGGTCGGCATTCCGCCTGCGCAAAGCACGATCCAGCAGTTGCCGATGGCAACTACCGTGGTCGTGCATAAATCTGCGCGACGTCTCGAGCTTTGGCGTGGTGCAACCCTACTGCGCTCGTATCGTGTCTCGCTCGGTCTTCGGCCCGAGGGGCACAAAGAGCAGGAGGGGGATTTTCGAACACCTGAGGGACGTTACCTGCTCGACTCGCGCAACCCCCGCAGCGATTTTTTCCTCTCGATTCGAGTGTCCTACCCCAATGAAAAAGACCGGGCCCGAGCTCGCAAGGCCGGTGTTCCTCCGGGTGGTCTAATCATGATTCACGGCTTGCCCAACGAGCCGCGTTGGCCGCCTGAGCATTATGCTCGGGAGGACTGGACGGACGGCTGTATTGCGCTTAACAACGCAGACATGATGGAAGTATGGATGCTGGTATCGGAAGGCACTCCGATCGATATCCGCCCCTGAGCTCGGCGCTCGTGCGTCGAAACGGAGAAGTTCTTGGAAACCAGTATCGTCATTCCCGAAGTCGTCGATGCCCGAGTGGCCCCGCGTGGTGCTCTGGAGAGCCTTTCGCAGGAAGAGATCGAAAAGCTTCTTTCCACGGGTCAGGGTGGGCTATACCCGTTGTTTCGCCAGTGCGCGTTGGCCGTACTCAATGCAGGTAGCGATACGGATGACGCACGAGAAATTTTCGAGCGTTACCGTGACTTCGATATTCAGATCCTGCGTCACGCCTGGGGCGTGAAGCTCGAGATCAAGAACGCTCCCGCCAAAGCTTTCGTGGACGGGCAGATGATTCGCGGAACGAAAGAGTTGTTGTTCGCGGTGCTTCGCGACATCGTCTATACCGCAAACGAAATCGTCGATAGCGGGCGCTTCGATCTCAGTCGCCCGCAGTCGATCACCAACGCGGTGTTCCACATTCTGCGTAACGCACGATTGCTCGACCACAAGATGCGACCAAATCTGATCGTCTGTTGGGGCGGCCACTCCATCAGCCGAGAAGAATACGAGTACACCAAGCGCGTGGGGTATGAGCTCGGGTTGCGCGGACTCGATGTCTGCACTGGTTGCGGTCCGGGCGCCATGAAAGGCCCGATGAAAGGCGCCACGATCGGGCACTCCAAGCAGCGCATCAGTTCGGGGCGATATGTCGGTCTCACTGAGCCCGGGATCATCGCGGCGGAGCCGCCGAACCCGATCGTCAACAATCTGGTGATCATGCCCGACATCGAAAAACGGCTTGAGGCCTTTGTTCGTGTGTCTAACGGATTGGTGGTTTTTCCGGGGGGTGCCGGCACTGCAGAGGAAATTTTTTATCTCATCGGGATACTGCTCGATCCGGCAAACGCCGACCAACCTTTCCCGGTGGTGCTGACGGGCCCTCGAAGCAGCGCCGCTTACTTTGAGCGTATCCGTGACTTTCTGGCGGGCACCATCGGCGACGCGGCGCTCTCGCGATTGAAAATCGTCATCGACGATCAGGCCGAAGTCGCGCGGATCATGGATCGTGGCGTCGACGACGTACGAGATTTCCGTAAAAAGAACTCTGACTCGTTCAACTTCAACTGGCTGCTTCGCATCGATCCGGAATTCCAGCGACCCTTCGAGGTGACGCATGCCTCGATGCGGACCCTCCGTCTCCATCGTGACCAACCTCCGCACGAGCTCGCCGCCAACCTTCGGCGGGCGTTCTCAGGCATCGTCAGCGGCAACGTCAAGGAGCAGGGCATCCGAGCGATCGAGCGGCACGGACCATTCGAGCTGTCCGGAGACGCCGGGCTTATGGCCATGCTCGACGAACTACTGGCAAGTTTCGTGGCTCAACAAAGAATGAAGCTTCCGGGTACGGCCTACGTACCCTGCTACCGCATCGTTCGGCCTTGAAATCCGAGCCGGGGGCCCCTAAATCCCCGGATAGCGCATTCCTTAGGATTCCAGGGAGAGGACCGATGTCCGAAACCGTCGAGAAACATGGCTTCCAGGCCGAGGTGAAGGAACTCCTTCGCCTGATGATCCACTCGTTGTACAGCCACCGCGAGATTTTCCTGCGCGAGCTGATCTCGAACGCCTCGGATGCGAACGACAAACTGAGATTTTTATCGCTCGCTCAGCCTGAGCTGATGGCGGGCGATGCCGAGCTCAAGGTGTGGGTCGACTACGATGCGAGCCAGCGCACGCTGTCGATCCGCGACAACGGCATCGGTATGAATCGGGAGGAGGCCATCGCCCACCTCGGTACCATCGCTAAATCCGGCACCGCCGATTTCTTCAAGCGGTTGACGGGTGATCAGCAAAAAGACTCCCAACTCATCGGGCAGTTTGGTGTCGGTTTTTACTCGGCGTTCATCGTGGCCGATGAAGTGGAGGTGTTCTCGCGCAAGGCGGGTGATGCCGCTGCGTCAGCCATCCGCTGGGCCTCGAAGGCTGATGGCGAGTTCACCATCGAGTCGGCGCACCGCGAGGAGCGCGGGACGCTGGTGGTCTTGCATCTGAAGGAAGATGCCAAAGAATTCGCCGACGGCTGGCGACTCCGCTCGCTCGTTCGCCGGTACTCCGATCACATTGCTTTCCCCGTCTTGATGCGCAAGGAAGGGGAGGCGACACTCGACTGGGAAGCCGCCAATCAGGCGCAGGCGCTGTGGACGCGCGCTCGGTCTGATATCAAGGACGAGGAGTACAAAGAGTTCTATCAACATATCGCCCACGACTTTGCCGAACCCCTTGCTTGGAGCCATAACAAGGTCGAGGGCAAGCGCGAATATACGTCGCTGCTATACGTCCCGGGCCGAGCCCCCTTCGACCTTTATCAGCGCGACGCGTCGCGTGGTCTCAAGCTCTATGTCCGTCGCGTCTTCATCATGGATGACGCAGAGCAGTTTTTGCCGATGTACCTGCGGTTCTTCCGTGGCGTTCTCGACTCCAACGATCTGCCACTCAACGTCTCTCGCGAGCTGCTGCAGCAAGACAGCGAAGTCGAGGCTATGCGATCCGCGTTGACCAAGCGCGCCCTCGATTTGCTTGTGCGCGTGGCCAAAGATGAACCGGAAAAGTACGCCACATTCTGGAAGGAGTTCGGACCGGTGCTGAAGGAAGGCACCGGCGAAGATCCGACGAATCGCGAGAAGATCTTGCCGTTGCTGCGCTTTGCGAGCACGCATGACGAGGGTGATGATCCCAAGACCACGCTCGCAGACTATGTCGCGCGCATGAAAAGCGGCCAGGAGCGCATCTATTTCGTGATTGCCGACTCGATTACCGCTGCGAGGGGTAGTCCCTATCTGGAACAGCTGCGCGCGAAGGGCATCGAAGTTCTGTTACTCGCCGACCGCGTTGACGAGTGGATGATGAGCCACCTGCGAGAATTCGAGGGCAAGCGATTCAAGGATGTCTCGAGGGGCGATCTTGAGCTCGGAAATCTCGAAGACGCCGCATCGAAAGCCGCCATCGAAGACGCCGTAAAAGAAAACAAGAAACTACTGAAACGTATCAAGGACGCATTGGGCGATCGCATATCTGAGGTCAAGGTGAGCGCGCGCCTCGCCGATACGCCGGCCTGTCTTGTTTTGTCTGAAAGTGACGTCGGATCTCAGATGCGCCGGATTCTCGCGGCGACCGGGCAAGCGGTGCCCGAGGCAAAGCCCACGCTTGAGGTTAACGTCGGGCACCCATTGATCCACCGACTCGACGCTACGCCTGCGGAGGACGAGTTCACCGAGTTGGCGCTGTTGGTCTACGACCAGGCTCGATTGGCAGAGGCCGGCTCTGTCGCCAACCCGGGGGAGTTTGTCCGCCGCCTCAACAAGTTACTCGGACAGCTCATGACCCCAAGCTGAGCCCGGGTTCAGCGGAGGGTCGGCCGTGTCATAATCGGCCGCATGAAAAAGCCCGTTCCGACGGACGCCGAGCTTCGTGAGCGCCTGTCTCCTCTTGCTTACGAGGTGACCCGTAACAAAGGGACAGAGCGGGCATTCACCGGTGCCTATACCTACAACAAAGATCACGGTGTCTACGCCTGTGCATGTTGTGGCGCGGACTTGTTCCACTCCGATACCAAATACGATTCAGGTTCCGGATGGCCGAGTTTTTGGACGCCGCTTGCCGAAGATCGGATACGGGAACATCGCGATACGACTCACGGAATGATCCGAATCGAAGTCGTCTGCGCAAACTGTAATGCTCATCTTGGGCACGTATTTCCAGATGGACCGAAGCCTACGGGGCTACGCTACTGCATCAACTCCGTATCGCTCGATTTTCAGTCTGATGCTCCCTCCCCTGGTGATCCGCGATGAAAATGATGATTTGGGTTTTGATCCTTTCCGTGACCGGCATCCTGCTGGCCTCGGCATTTTTTCCCACGTTGCTTGCGTCGAATCGCGGCGAAAACTTGGCTCAGGAGGCCGCGATGTCAGAGCTCGTCAAAGAAGATCTTGTCGAGGGAACCGGCGAGGGCGTTAAGGCCGGTCAGACTGCGGTGGTTCATTACACCGGATGGCTGCACGATCCCGCCAAGCCCGAAGGGAAGGGCAAGAAATTCGACAGCTCGCGTGACCATGGCGATACCTTCGCCTTTACGGTCGGCGGTGGGCAGGTCATCCGCGGGTGGGATCTAGGTGTCGAAGGGATGAAAGTGGGCGGCCAGCGTCGTCTCGTCATTCCGCCTGAGCTCGGCTACGGCTCGCGCGGCGCGGGCGGTGTCATCCCCGGCGGCGCGACGCTCGTCTTCGATGTCGAGCTGATGGCTATTCACTGATTCAATCGACACGGGAAACCACTCATGTCAAAACTCAAGTCCACCGTTCTTGCAGCGGTTTCGTCGGTTCTGGCATTCGCCGCTACGGGCGAATCGGCAACGCTCATTCATGCGGGTCGTGTCATCGACGGTATCAGCGCGGAGTCGCTCAAAGACCGCACCATCGTCGTTGACGACGGGCGCATCACTGCGATCGAGTCGGGATTCCGCAAGCCCGCTTCCGGCGACACGCTCATCGATATACGAAAGTCCACGGTGATGCCGGGACTCATGGACATGCATGTCCATCTCACGAGCCAGCAAAGCCGCACCAGCGAACTTGAGCGATTCAAAAAAGATGCTCCGGATGTCGCGATCGACGGTGTGCTCTATGCCGAGCGCACGCTCATGGCAGGCTTCACGACCGTTCGTGATCTCGGCGACAGTTTCCGTGCCAGTATTGCGCTGCGGAACGCCATCAACGCCGGAAAGGTTGCAGGACCGCGAATCTTTGCAGCCGGAAAATCCATCGCGACGACGGGCGGTCATGCCGACCCGACTAACGGTTGGGCCGATTATCTCGGCGGTTCCGACGTCGGTCCTGCGCAGGGTGTCATCAACGGACCTGAGCAAGCCGCCGAGGCGGTTCGTCAGCGTTACAAAGAAGGTTCCGATCTCATCAAGATCACCGCAACGGGCGGTGTGCTGTCGATCGCCAAAAACGGTCTCAACCCGCAGTTCACCGAAGAAGAGATCCGCGCCGTCGTTATGACGGCCCGCGATTACGGGTTCAAGGTTGCTGCACATGCCCACGGCGCAGAGGGCATGAAGCGCGCGATCCGTGCCGGCGTCGACACGATCGAGCATGGCACGTTCATGGACGACGAAGCGATGGCGCTCATGAAAGAGCGTGGCACTTGGTACGTCCCGACCATTGCGGCTGGGCGCTGGGTCTTCGAGCGATCCAAGGAAGATGGCTACCTTCCGGCGCTGGTACGACCGAAGGCAGCGCTCGTGGGTCCGCGGATTCAGGGCACCTTCGCCAAGGCTTATAAGGCAGGCGTCAAAATTCTCTTCGGCACCGATACCGGCGTTTCAGCGCACGGTGACAACGCCCGAGAATTCGTCCTGATGGTCGAAGCGGGCATGCCGCCGATGGAGGCCATCCAATCGGCCACTTCCGTCACGGCGAAGTTTTTAGAGATCGATGACCGACTCGGTAGCGTGACGACAGGCAAAATTGCGGACCTCGTTGCCGTACCCGGCGATCCGCTCGCCGATATTTCGGCGATGCAGCGCGTTCACTTCGTCATGAAGGATGGCGTTGTCTACCGTCGACCCTGAACATCTTCTGCTGCCCGGTGCAGCAGGACAGATCGAGACGCTGGTCGAGACCTCCGCTGCGAGGCCTCGCGCCGTCGCATTGTGTTGCCATCCTCATCCCTTGTTCGGCGGCACGATGACCAATAAGGTCATCCATACCGTCGCGCGTTCGTTCGTCGCGAGTGGCGCGGTTGCCGTTCGATTCAATTTTCGAGGAGTCGGCAAGTCGGAAGGGCTGCATGATGGTGGCTCCGGAGAAACCGCAGATGTCATCGCACTGGCGAAATGGGCGCGGCGACGATGGCCAGGGTTGCCGCTATGGCTCGCCGGATTTTCGTTCGGCGCCTGGGTTGCCCTCAAAGCTGAGGCGTCGATCAATCCATCGCTGCTGGTGACAGTCGCTCCGCCGGTCGGACGTTGGGATTTCTCCACGATCAAGCCGCCGAATTGTCCGTGGCTCGTTATTCAGGGGTCAAAAGACGAATTGGTGGATGCCACCAAGGTCGATCAGTGGCTGATTTCTTTGAGCACGCATTCGAAAATCGCTCCGCAGCTCTGCTTGCTTGCGGACGCAGATCATTTTTTCCATGCGCGATTGCATGAGGTTCGAGACGCCGTATCTCGGTTCGTGACGGATCAGCTGGCTGAGCGAAGCGAGTAGCCGACGCCACGCACGGTGTGGATCAGCGGTAACTCTTCGCTTCGGTCGACTTCCTGCCGTAGACGACTCACATGGACATCGACTACATTGGTCTGCGGATCGTAATGAATATCCCACACGCTCTGCAGCAGCATGGTGCGTGTGACGACCTGATCTGCATGCCGAGCGAGAAATTCGAGGAGTCGGAACTCCCGGCTGGTCAGATTGAGGGTTCGATTGCCGCGTGACGCCTTGCGTGAAAGCAAATCGATGTAAAGGTCGTGCACCTTCAGGAAGGTGAGGGTGGCTTGCGACTTACGCCGATTGAGAGACTCGACGCGGGCGGCCAACTCCTCGACGGCAAAGGGTTTGCCGAGATAATCATCACCGCCGGCCCGTAAACCCGCGACGCGCTCGTCGACGGAGTCGAGCGCCGACAGCACGAGAATGGGCGTCGATCGCCCCGCATAGCGCAATGCGCGAACTAGGTTGAGTCCGTCGATCCCGGGCACCATGCGATCGGTGACGATGACGTCGAAGTCCTCACTCAATGCGGTTTCGAGACCCACGCGACCGTCGGAGGCATGCGCTGTTTCGAAGCCTCGGCTGCGCATGGCGCCGATGATGTCCGCCGCGACCTCGGCGTCGTCCTCGATGATGAGCAGACGAGTCGTCATGCAACGCACTCTAATTTGTCGGATCGTGGCATGCTAGCCCCATGGGGATTACCCTTGTAGACCGCCGCTCCGTCGTCTCCACCCTGATCGCGCTCGGGGTGATGGTGCTCACCTTCGTCGGGGCTTTCAGCTGGCTGCAATTTCGCGTCATGGAGGTGCATGACCGTCAGATGCAGGTCTCCATGATGCAGGAGCTCGCGCTCCGACAGCAGTACGAGCAAGTTGTAGGGCGCGAGGCTGTCGTCCAAGCGATCGGGATTCGAAATCGAGTACGCGTCGACGGCCGATATTTCGCGTTGTTCTCCGCGGACCGCCAAGCCGTCGTGGGGAGTCTTTCGCAGATACCTGGCGGCGAGCGGGTGTTCGACTCCAGGCAGAACCCTTACACCGTCGAGTCCGCGCCGGGTGAGCGACTGCATGTGGCCAGCATCCGTAATAGCGACGGTTCGATTTTCGTGCTGGTGCAGCGCGATACCGACCCTACGGAAATCGCCCGAGCCTTGGGGCAGGCGGCGGCTTTGACGACGATCCTCGTCATCTGCATCGGGGTCATCACCGGATATTTTCTCAATAAATCGATTCTGGAGCACGTGACGAGTCTTGGCGTGACTGCTCGACAGATCATGCGCGGTCAGATGGCAGCGCGTGCTCCAGCCCAAAGAAGACTCGATGCGATGGGAGCGCTGACCCTCACATTCAACGAAATGCTGGATCAAAATGAGTCGCTCGTTACCGGCATGCGTACGGTCACGGAAAGTCTCGCGCACGATCTGCGCTCACCCTTGGCGAGAGTGGGGCGCTCGATTGCGGCGGCGCGGATGGCAGATAGTGAGGCTGTCAGAGAACAGCTGCTGGTCGAGGCTGAGTCCGAGATTGCTCGCACGCTTCAAACCTTCAATGCGTTGGTCGACCTTGCGCGGGCGGAGGCCGGTTTATCCAGAGATTCGATGGAGACGCTCGATCTCGGTTCGCTCGCAACGGACGTCGCTGAATTACTCGAACCCTTGGCTGACGAGCGCGGACAGCGTCTCGAACGATCAATTTCCTCGGTCGCCGTAATCGGGCATCCCCAGATTCTCAAGCAAGCGCTCGGGAATCTGCTCGAAAACGCCATCAAGTACGCTCCCACGGGATCCACTCTCAAGTTATCCGTGAATTCGCCGCAAGCGGGGGAATCGCCGGAAATCATTGTCGAGGACCGAGGTCCGGGTATTCCGGATAACGCCAGAGAACAGGCGGTTCGCCCATTCGTGCGATTAGAAGGCTCCAAGCGTCAGCCGGGTACTGGTTTAGGGCTGGCGATTGCTGCGGCAGTTGCGCGACTTCATCGCGGCAAGCTCATCCTCGAGAACGCAGAGCCCGGACTCAGGGTCCGCCTGCAGTTCGGTCATCAGTAATTTTCGCATCCGCGAGCGGCCACTCGAGACAGATCTCGAAACCTCGCATATGTCCCGCCGCATCAATGCGGTTGCGCGCCTCGATCTTCCCGCCATTCCCGCGCAGTACCTGTGCAGCGATGGCAAGACCGAGCCCCGCGCCTGCGGTCGACCGTTGAGTCGACCCCGTAGTACTTCGATAAAACGGTTGGAAGATACGAGCGAGATCTTCACTCGAGATTCCCTCGCCGGAATCGCGAACGACGAGTCTCGCGAAATGATCGTGATAATCGAGCACCGCCTCGACCGAGGCGCCATCGGGGGTGTGTTTGAGTGCATTGCGCACCACGTTCTCGATCGCCGATTGAGTCCAGTGGCGATCCGCAACGATGACGAGTGGTTTATCTATCAGCTGCGAAGTCAAAGACTTACCGAGCTGCTCCGCCTCAAAAGATGCATCGACGAGTATCCGCTCGACGATTGCCCGAAGATCGAGCATCTCGGATTTCCAGGCGACGGCGCCTGACTCGAGCCGCGAGACATCGAGAATTTTTTCGATGAGATCGTCCAGTTTCGAAATTTCCTCATCGATTCGCGCAGAGGCGCCGGCCGCAGACGGGTCTCGCTGGGCGAGAAGACCGGATGCGAGTCGAATTCGCGTGAGCGGCGAACGAACCTCATGTGAAATATCGCGAAGTAGTTGCTGTTGACCGCGAATGAGCGCACCAAGTTGCTTGGCCATCGAGTCGAGAGATTTGGCAAGGTGTCCGATTTCGTCGGTTCGAGACTTCGCACTTTCCGGAGCGCGGGAATCCAAATCGCCCGCAGTGAGACTTTCCGTTGTTTTTTGTAAATCGACGATCGGGCGAGTGATCGATTTCGCCAGCCAATAACTGACGAGTGCCGTGACGATGAGCGAGAGCAGCAGTATCGGCAGCGGGATATCGCGAAATACGGCGACCCCGGTTTTTTTTGGGGCCACTACGAGCCGGAAGACTTCGCCGTCGTCACTGATGAGTTCGGGCGCAGCAGTCGGAAGATTGAGCAGCACCGCTGGAAGATCGCTACTGAAGAAATCATCGTCGCTCGAGGCGGTCGCAGTCGTCACGGTCGAGTGTTGACGCCCGAGAATCTCTTTGCCGAGATCGTCGACTACCAGAATTTCGAGATCTGGCCTTCGATCGCTCATACGCGTCTGCGCCCACTTTCGAAGCGAAGGCACACCGCCCTCCGCCAAAGCGGTCGCGGCATCTTGTGCAGCGCTCAGGAGTTCGGATTCAGCGGCTTGCTTTTTTTCGGCAATCACCCAGGATGTGACGGCTATCGCCCCTAGCACGGTGACGATCAGCGCCAAGAAGAACGAGACGAATATCCGAAGAGCGAGTTTGCTCATGCTGCAGGGATGAGCTCGTAACCGGTGCCCCGCACGGCGCGTATTTCGACCCCGCAGTCGCCGATGCGTTCGAGCTTACGACGCAGATTACTGACGTGGGTATCGATGCTGCGGTCGTAAAGGGTCAACTTGCGTCCCAGTGCGCGCTCCGTCAAAAGTTCGCGCTCCACGGGGTGTCCCGATGCTTCGGCTAGCAAATGCAGAATGCGAAACTCCGCTCCGGTCAGTTCGAGGGGAGCGGAGTCGATGGAGGCTCGACGTCGCTTGAGATCGAGTGTCATTCGGCCGACTTGCAGCAGGGATTCGTTACCTGGGTTTTCATTGATTGGCGTAGCGCGCCGAAGGATCGCGCGGAGACGGGCGGTGAGTTCTCGCGGATCGAAGGGTTTGGCGAGATAGTCATCGGCACCTAGCTCGAGTCCGAGAATACGATCGATGGCCTCGCCTCGCGCGGTGAGCATGATGACGGGCAGACGGGGGTTCGTGCGGCGAATCTCTTTGAGAATCTCGAAGCCGTTACGATCCGGCAGCATGACGTCGAGAACCACGATATCGACGGAATGCCGAGAGAGTTCGGTCAGCGCGCTCGAGCCCTCGTTGGCGGGGGAGACCTCAAAACCCTCGTGGGTCATGAATTCGGCAAGCATTGAGGCAAGATCGCGATCGTCGTCGACGAGCAGGATACGGTGAGTCATCAGGGGTAATGCTGCGACGGGAAGCGTCATTTGTCAGCCGGTGCCTCGCTGCTTCACAGAACTTTGCAGACTCATTTTGCAGCTTTTCGTTCATTTGGAGTCAGAATCCCTGCGTCGGCCCCCTAAGTGGCCGGTTTACTGGAGATCACCATGAAGCTTGCATTACCCATTTTGGCGCTTGGTGCCGTGCTCAGTTCGATGAGCGCTTACGCGCAAATTCCTCCGCCGCCTCCCGGCGCAGCGGGTGTGCGAATGGAGGGGGCAGACGTCGAGCGCCGTGAGATGCGTCGCATCATCATCCGTGGTGAAGAGGGTGGTCCTAGCTCGATGCATCGGATGAGACAACCAGGGGGCGATCTTCTTGGTGCCTACGGAGTCGATCCGCGAATGATCATGCGCGTGGCGGACGCTCTAGAACTCACGCCGCAGCAGCGAGGCAAGATGACCGAGCTGGTCGCCACCGCGAGTCCGGAGATGCGCAAGACTGCTCGAAGCATCCGCGAAGAGTCACGTCGTTTGGCAAATCTCGATGCCGGTGATGCGAAGTTTGCCTCCGATAGCGCAGCGATCGCACGCAAGATGGGCGAGCTCACGACGAGCCTCGTCCAGCAAGGCGCCGATCTTCGAGCGAAGACTTGGCAGGTACTGACACCTGATCAACGAAAGAGGGCGACGGAAATGCGCGAGCGTATGCGTGACCGGATGAAAGATCGGATGCCGCGTCGAGGCGGTGAGCGATTCAACCGGGATTAATTTTCCCCGAAAGCAAAAGGCCCGGAACGCATGACGTTCCGGGCCTTTTTTTATGCTCTTTTACGAGAGGCTGATCAGTTGACCATCGCCTTCAGGTTCTTGAGCGGCATCGCACGAACCTTCTTGGAGGCCGGCTTCGCCTTGAACATCATCTTTTCGCCCGTGAACGGGTTGATGCCCTCACGAGCCTTCGTGGCGGGCTTCTTGACGACCTTCAGCTTGGCAAGGCCCGGCAGCGTGAAGAGGCCGTGCGCGCGCAGGCTCTTCTTGATCTGACCGTTCAGAGAATCAAACACCGCCGCCACGTTCTTGCGGGACAGCGAGGTTTCTTTTGCGATCTGGTTGAGGATTTCCGACTTGGTCGGAGGACCACCCTTTTTCGCCATCTTGGAATACTCCTGGTTTTTTAGGTTT
>JBJTUA010000006.1:0-64571 GCA_046080445.1 Gammaproteobacteria bacterium | reverse complement strand
GCGGCTCGCTCAAGGGCGAGGCGGCGACGCAGGGCGTGAAACTCACGCCGCTCGCCTTCATCGTCGCCGCCTGCGTGCGGGCGCTCGCCGAGTTCCCGACCTTCAACGCCTCGCTCGACGAGACGGGCCAGAACCTCGTCCTCAAAAGATACTTCCATGTGGGCTTCGCGGCCGACACTCCGCAGGGGCTGCTGGTGCCCGTCATCCGCGATGCCGACCGTAAGGACATCTTCGGCATCGCCCGTGACCTCGGCGCGCTCTCCGAGCGCGCCCGCGCCGGCAAGCTCAGCGGCACCGATATGCAGGGGGGCTGTTTCACGGTGTCGAGTCTCGGCGGCATCGGCGGCACCGCGTTCACGCCCATCATCAACCCGCCCGAGGTCGCGATCCTCGGGGTGTCGCGTTCGACCATGCGCCCGGTGTGGCGCGATGGCGGGTTCGCACCGCGCCTGATGTTGCCGCTGTCGCTGTCCTACGACCACCGCGTCATCGACGGCGCCACGGGCGTGCGCTTCACCACCTGGCTCGCCGAACGCCTCGCACAGCCCGAGTCGCTGGTCGGCGCGCTGCGTCCCTGAGGCCCGCGATGCAACCGGAAGACATCAAGGTCCCCGACCTCGGCAGTTTCACCGATGTCTCGGTGATCGAGGTGCTGGTCAAGCCGGGCGACAGCGTCGAGGCGGAGACCCCGCTGCTCACGCTCGAGACCGATAAGGCGACGATGGATGTGCCGTCCCCCAAGGCCGGCACCGTCGAAGCGGTGCTGGTCGCGCGTGGCGACAAGGTCTCGACCGGCAGCGTGATCGCGCGGTTGATCCCTGCCGCAGCCGCCGCTGCACCCGTCACAGCACCGATGAAGGGCGCGCCTGCGCCGACCCCCGTGGCTGCACCGTCACCCGCGCGCGCACCGGCACCCGTAGCGTCACCCGCGCCGGCACCGGCGCCGGTGGCCGCACCGCAAGCGCCCGCGATCGAGCGCGGTCCGGTGCCGGGCACAGATCGTCACGCAGCGGTGGTGGTCCTGGGCGCAGGCCCGGGTGGCTACACGGCGGCGTTCCGCGCCGCCGACCTCGGACTCGAAGTGGTGCTGGTCGAGCGCTGGCCGTCATTGGGCGGCGTCTGCCTCAATGTCGGCTGCATCCCGTCCAAGGCGCTGCTGCACGCCGCGCGCGTCATCGACGAGGCGGCGTCCATGTCCGAGCACGGCATCCGCTTCGGCGCCCCGCAGATCGACATCGAGAAACTCCGCGCCTGGAAGTCGGGCGTCGTCGGCAAGCTCACGGGCGGGCTGAACGCGCTCGCCCGCCAGCGCAAGGTCACCGTGGTCCACGGCGACGGCCGCTTCGTCGCACCGCGCGTGCTCGAGGTCACGGGCCAGGACGGCGTGCAGCGGATCGGCTTCGACCACTTCATCATTGCCGCTGGATCCGAGCCGGTGAAACTGCCCTTCGTGCCGGACGACCCGCGGGTGATGGATTCCACCGGCGCGCTCGACCTCCAGGACCTGCCGAAGCGGCTGCTGGTGATCGGCGGCGGCATCATCGGTCTCGAGATGGGCTGCGTCTACGACGCGCTCGGCACCAAGGTCAGCGTCGTCGAGTTCATGGACCAGCTGATGCCGGGCGCCGATGCCGATCTCGTGCGGCCGCTCGACAAGCGCTTGCGCAAGCGCTTCGAGGCGGTGCTGCTGCGCACCAAGGTCAAAGCCGTCGAGGCGCTGCCCGAGGGCCTGCGCGTCACCTTCGAGGGCGAGGGCGCGCCGGCGCCGCAGGTCTATGACCGGGTGCTCGTCGCCGTCGGCCGCAAGCCGAACGGCGCGTTGATCGGCGCGGACGCGGCGGGCCTGCCGGTCGATGCGCGCGGTTTCGTCGGCGTCGACAAGCAGATGCGCACCGCGGTGCCGCATATCTTCGCGATCGGCGACATCGTGGGGCAGCCCATGCTCGCCCATAAAGCGACGCATGAGGGCAAGGTCGCAGCGGAGGTCATCGCAGGCGAGAAACGCGCCTTCGATGCGCGGGTCATCCCCTCGGTGGCGTACACCGATCCCGAGGTGGCTTGGGTGGGACTCACGGAGACCGAGGCCAAAGCCAAGGGCATCGCCTACGAGAAAGGCATGTTCCCCTGGGCGGCGAGCGGCCGCTCGTTGGCACAAGGCCGCGATGAGGGCTTCACCAAGCTGCTGTTCGATCCGCAGAGTCATCGAGTGCTAGGCGGCGGCATCGTGGGTCCCAACGCCGGCGAGCTCATCGGTGAGATCGCGCTCGCCATCGAGATGGGCGCCGATGCGGCGGATGTGGGTCTCACGATTCATCCGCATCCGACGTTATCCGAATCGATCGCCTTTGCCGCCGAGGCCTTCGAAGGCACGCTTACCGATCTTTACGTCCCGACGCGGAAGTAACGAGCCGCTCGAGATCCTCGAGATAGCTGCGCTCGTCGGGCATCCGTCCGGCACGCTGAGCTTCCCAAAGCGCTTTGCCTAGCGCTTCGATCATTTGATGTTCGGCATCGTGAGCATCGCTACGGGCAGCAAGCGTCGCATGAACGCGCGCGATGCCCTGTGGGCGATGGGTCGACACTTGCTCGCGTAGCGCGAGGTGCATCGACAGATGCAGGAAAGGATTACTCCGGCCGCTTTCCGGCGAGAACTCCGCCTGCAAGGCATCATCACCGTGTTCGAGCCAGGCGTGATACTCTGGATGTTCGCGGATCAAATCGGCGAGCTGCGTCTCGAGGGCGGTGAGGAGTGCACCGGTTTGGGATTTTTTGAAGGCCTCGAGCCAACCGCGTCGCAGCGACTCTCTGGAGTTGCCGAAGAGCATGTCAGGAATCCGCTCGGGTCTTGCGCTTGAAACGGCAAAGATCGGCGATCGGGCAAGCGGGGCAGTTGGGCTTTCGCGCCTTGCACACGTAACGGCCGTGCAAGATCAGCCAGTGATGGGCGTCTTTCAAAAATTCCGGCGGGACATTTTTGAGGAGTTTTTTCTCGACGGCGAGGACGGTTCGACCCGGTGCGAGTCCCGTTCGATTGGCTACGCGAAAAATATGGGTGTCGACCGCCATCGTGGGTTCGCCGAAGGCGGTATTGAGCACGACGTTCGCAGTTTTTCGACCAACACCCGGCAGGGCTTCGAGTGCATCGCGGGCATGCGGAACTTCACCGCTGTGCTGCTCGATCAGCAATCGACACGTCGCGAGGATGTTTTTGGTTTTACCTTTATAGAGGCCGATCGTTTTGACGAATTCGGTGAGACCCGCTTCGCCGAGCGCCAAAATCGTCGCCGGCGTATTGGCGACCGGAAACAACTTGCGGGTCGCAATGTTCACGCCTTTGTCGGTCGCCTGCGCCGACAAAATCACGGCAATCAGTAATTCGAATGGCGTGCGGTACTCGAGCTCGGTCGTGGGATGCGGATTACGCGCTCGCAGGCGCTCGAACATTTGTTGGCGACTATCGGGTTTCATACGCCAGGGCGACAGACGCGTTGTTTGCGCTCATCGAGTAATCGCCGCCGTTCCGTTTCGCGTTGGAGACGTCGCGTTTCGTGCGACTCGAAGCGATCGAGGTTGCGCTCTGCGGTCGGTTCGGCAGAGCGCGGGTGGAGTGAGGCTCTTGGCACCATGCGGATGCAGTCGACGGGGCAGGGCGCAATACACAGTTCGCAGCCGGTGCAAAGATCGTTGATGACGGTATGCATCTGTCTTTGCGCACCAACGATGGCATCGACGGGGCATGGGGGCAGACAGCGCGCACAACCGATGCAGGTCGATTCATCGATGACGGCGACGGTCGGTGGACCCTCTGAGCCACAGGTCTCATCGAGTGGTAGCGGATCCAGTTGAAGGAGCGCCGCCAGACGATCGATGGTCGCCGCGCCTCCGGGTGGGCAGCGATTGATCAGGGCTTCGCCTGCGGCGACAGCTTCGGCATAGGGGCGGCAGCCTTGATAACCGCAGCGCGTGCACTGGGTCTGTGGCAACAGCGCGTGGATGCGGTCGGCGTCGGCGCGCATCACGAGTGACACGTCCTGCCTGCTCAGGAGATCTTCATGCCGCCTGCGACGCCATCGTCGGCAGAGAGCAGATACACGCGGTCGTCTTCACCCGATGCGCATAGCACCATGCCTTCGGAGACGCCGAAGCGCATTTTCCGAGGCGCGAGGTTGGCGATCATGACGACATTGCGACCGACCATGCTCTCAGGGGTGTACGACTTGCGGATACCGGAGAACACGGTGCGCGTGTCGCCACCGAGATCGAGTGTGAGCTTGAGGAGTTTGTCGGAACCTTCGACCGCCTCGGCAGCCGTGACTTTGGCCACTCGCAGATCGAGTTTGGAAAAATCGTCGATGGTCACGTAGGGTTCTCCTGCGGGCGCCGCTGCGCTTGCAACGGGTGTATTCGCGGCGGGTGTGTTCGTGGTGGCAACAAGTTCGTTCACGACTTTCGGATCGAGTCGTTGTGCGAGCGGTTGATAGGCCGCAAGCGGCGTTCCGAGCAGCGGAGTGTCGACTTCGCTGAACCGTGACAGTGGCGCGCCGAGAAATCCTGCGGCGTGGCAGGCCATGTCGGGCAGCACCGGCGCGAGGTACACCATAAGAACGCGGAACAAGTTGATGCCTTGCGTCGCAATACCGAGGGTCTCGGCTGCTTTCGCCGGATCTTTGGCCAGCGCCCAAGGCTTGCGGGTGTCGACGTATTGGTTGGCGCGATCGGCGAGCAGCATGATCTCGCGCATGGCCTGCGCGTAATCGAGCTGTTCGTAGAGGGCTGTGATGCGCGATCGCGCCGCCGAGAACTCCGCATACAGCGCAGGATCGGGGAGAGACTCCGCGAGCTTGCCGCCCCCGCGCGCAACGAAACCGGCGCAGCGACTGGCAATATTGACGAGCTTGCCGACGAGGTCGGAGTTCACGCGCGCCGTGAGATCCTCGAGTGACAAATCGATGTCGTCGACGCCGGGGCCGAGCTTGGCGGCAAAGTAATAGCGCAGCGGCTCGGCTGGCAGCCGCTCGAGATAGCGGTTCGCCGTGATGAACGTCCCGCGCGACTTCGACATCTTCTGGCCGTTGATGGTGAGAAAGCCATGCACGTGCACGGCCGTCGGGCGACGCATGCCCGATCCGTGCAACACCGCCGGCCAGAAGAGCGTATGGAAATAGCTGATGTCTTTGCCGATGAAATGATGCAGTTCAGTTGTGCTGTCGGGCGAGAGGTAGGACGACATGTCGAGCCCGCGACGCTCGCACAAGGCCTTGAAGCTCCCGAGATAGCCAATCGGTGCATCGAACCAGACATAAAAATATTTGCCGGGATAGCCCGGGATCTCGAAGCCAAAATACGGCGCATCGCGAGAGATGTCCCAGTCTTGCAGCCCCGCTGCGAACCACTCATCGAGCTTGGCGCGCACGGACTCCTGCAGCGAACCGCTGCGAACCCACTCGCGGAGCATGTCCTCGAAGCGACCCAAAGAAAAGAAAACATGTTCTGACTCACGCCACACGGGCGTGGTGCCGCTGATCGTCGACTTCGGATCGATGAGATCAGCGGGCGCGTACGTTGCACCGCAGACCTCGCAGCTATCGCCATACTGGTCGACGGCCTTGCAGCGCGGACAGGTGCCACGCACGTAACGATCGGGCAGGAACATGCCGGCCTTTTCGTCGAAGGCCTGGCGGACGCTGCGCGTGGTGATGTGACCGGCCTCCTTGAGGCGGCCGAACATGAGGTCGGTGAAGTGGCGGTTCTCTGCGGTGTGCGTCGAGTGGAACTGATCGTGCCCGATGAGAAAGCCCTGATAGCTCGCGCGATGCTCTTCGGCGACTCGGGCGATGAGCTCTTCGGGCGTGATGCCCTCGGACTGCGCCTTGATCATGATCGGCGTGCCGTGGGTGTCCTCCGCACAGACGTAGAGGCAATCGTGGCCTTGCATGCGTTGGAAGCGCACCCAGATGTCGGTCTGCACGGCCTCGATGATGTGGCCGAGGTGCAGGGGGCCGTTGGCGTAGGGTAGGGCGCTGGTGACGAGGATCTTCCGGGACACCGGAAAATTATCGCACAGCGACCCGCCTTGCCGGCGCGCGAGCGGCTAGAATTGCGGCATGTCCCAGACCCTTGATCAGGCGGCGCTCGAGGCCGAAATCGGGTGCTATTTCGAGCCGAATCTGCGCCAGACCCTCGCCGAGGCCCGGGCGGTGCGCGCCGTTGAGTCGAGCGCGTCCGGGGTTCGCGTGACGCTAGAGCTTGGGTTTCCGGTCGAGGGCTATCGCGACGTCCTCACGGCACAGCTTCGGCGTCACCTCGATGAGGCAGGCCTTGCGCCCTCGGCGCTCGAACTGCAACTGCACTCAAACATCACCTCGCACGCCGTCCAGCGCGGTCTCACGCCGATCAAGGGCATCAAGAATGTCGTGGCGGTGGCCTCCGGTAAGGGCGGCGTCGGCAAGAGCACCGTAGCCGTCAACCTCGCGCTCGCGTGGGGGGCGCAAGGTGCGCGAGTGGGCTTGCTCGACGCCGACATCTACGGTCCGAGCCAACCCATCATGCTCGGACTGCAAGGGGAACGGCCGTCCTCGCGCGATGGCAAGCGACTCATACCCCTGAGTGCGCATGGCATCGTCACGATGTCGATCGGTTTTTTGGTCGATGTCGAACAACCGATGGTGTGGCGCGGTCCCATGGTGACGTCGGCGCTCAATCAATTGTTGGCCGACACCGATTGGGGCGATCTCGATTACCTCGTCGTCGACATGCCGCCCGGGACGGGCGACATCCAACTCACACTGTCGCAGCGCGTGCCTGTGGCGGGCGCGGTGATCGTCACCACGCCGCAAGACATTGCACTCGCCGATGCGCGCAAGGGATTGCGGATGTTCGAGAAGGTCAACGTGCCCGTACTCGGCGTCGTCGAGAACATGGGTCTGTACGTCTGCTCTCAATGCGGTCACGCCGAGCATATCTTTGGCGCGGGCGGCGGCGAGCGCATGGCAGCGCAATACGGTGTGCAGTTGCTCGGTTCGCTGCCGCTCGATGGGCGCATTCGCGAGGAGGCCGATGGTGGCAAGCCGAGCGTTGCGGCAGACCCTGCGAGCACGCGCGCCCAAGCGTATTTTCATCTTGCCCGGCGTACGGCCGGCGAACTGGCGCGGCGGGGCAAAGACCGCAGCGCGGCTTTTCCGAAAATCATCGTCGAGGACACATGAGCATCAAGTCCGATCACTGGATCCGTCGCATGGCCGACTCGCACGGCATGATCGAGCCGTTCGAGCCGGGTCAGGTTCGCACCGCCAACGGCGGCCGCATCGTTTCCTACGGCACGTCGAGCTACGGCTACGACGTCCGCTGTGCGCGTGAGTTCAAAATTTTCACGAACATCAACTCGACCATCGTCGATCCTAAAAACTTCGACGAAAAAAGTTTCGTCGACGTCGACTCGGACGTGTGCATCATCCCGCCCAATTCTTTTGCGTTGGCGCGCACCGTCGAGTACTTCCGCATTCCGCGCCACGTGCTCGTCGTATGTCTGGGCAAGTCGACCTACGCGCGTTGCGGCATCATCGTCAACGTGACGCCGCTCGAGCCCGAGTGGGAAGGGCATGTCACGCTTGAGTTCTCGAACACCACCACGCTACCTGCAAAGATTTACGCCAACGAAGGTGTCGCGCAGATGCTGTTCTTCGAGAGCGACGAAGTGTGCTCGACGTCGTATAAAGACCGGGGTGGAAAATATCAGGGTCAGCGCGGCGTCACGCTGCCGCGGACTTAGGCTGGAAAGCCTCTGCGCCGAGCCGGCTTGAGGTCTCAGCGACCTTGCTCAGCGACGATAATTTTTGAGGCGCATCGACCACTCGACCTTGTCGCCTTTGCGTCGCTCCGCCTGTACCGGCAGGAAGCCGAGCGACGGCGCGTACCACACTCGGGTCATCCGACTCGAGTTGGGTCGGTGACTGCTCCAGACGACGGTGTCGAGCTCGCCGACCGCCGTGCGTAGCCGAACGGGCTGCTCGGCCGCGTAGACGTATTCCTTGACCTCATCTTTGTCGATGAGCCGAAATCCGGTGGGCTTGTCGCCGCGCGCGAGTGCCTGCATCAAGGCAATTTGCACCGACATGCCGTCTTGGAGGCCGGACTCGATCGGTAAATCGACCCGATTGTTTTCGGCGAGGCCGCGCACACGGCCAGCGTTCCAGTCGAACTGCAGTTGAATGTCACGATCTTTGGAATCGGTGCCATCGTCGGCGTTGTAGCGTAGGGGCTTGATTTGGGCGTTCTCCAGCGTGAACAGGCTGACTTGCTGGATCTCGCCCGGAAATGCGAGACGGAAAATTCCGCGGGCGCTGTTGCGTGAGACGTAACGCCAGGAAGCGCCATTCTCGCGGGAGAGTTCGAGGCTGGCGGTGCCGGCATTCATGCCGCGGAAGATGACTTCAAAGTTCACGCTGAACGGGGCGAGTGCAGGCTCCGCTGCGGATACTCGAGTGACGCTTAGCAGACTTGCGATGAGCAATGCGCAAACGGTCGCGACGTGTTTCATGGGTGCTTAGAACTCGAAATCCTGGATCACCGGCGACTCGAGTGGACGACCATCGAGAACGGGTTTGCCCTCACGATACTGTAATCGCCCCGTCGCGCACCATTCAGCGACGCTCGGGTAGATCACGTGCTCGCACCGTTGGACCCGCGCCGCGAGGCGGAGTTCATCGTCGCTCGGTTTGATGGCAATGCGTGCCTGTAGCACGGGCGGCCCTCCGTCGAGGTCGGGCGTCACGAAGTGCACGGTGGCACCGTGTTCGGTGTCGGCGACCTCGAGGGCACGTCGATGCGTATGCAGGCCTTTGTAGCGGGGCAGCAAAGACGGATGGATATTGAGTAGCCGGCCCTCGAGCGCCTCTACGAAGGCGACATCGAGAATGCGCATATAGCCTGCAAGCAGAACGAAGTCGGGCTTTAGCGCCGATACGGCCGCGAGCAGCCGCGCGTCATGGGCGCTGCGCGTTTCGCCGTTGGCGATGGGCAGGGCTTCGACGGGCAGCCCGCGCTCGCGTGCGCGTTCGAGGCCGAGGGCATTCGGGCGATCGGAAATCACGCCGACGATTTGGGCGTGCAGATCGCCGCGTCGACAGGCGTCGTCGAGGGCGAGCAGGTTACTGCCCGCGCCGGAGATCATGACCACGAGCCGCGTGGGCGAGGGCATCACTCGATGACGACGTCGCCGTGACCGCTACGCACTTCGCCGATCAGCGTCGCCGTTTCACCTTGGGCGTGCAGCACATGGAGTGCGGCGTCCACCTGTTCTCGGGCGACGATCACCACCATGCCGATGCCACAGTTGAAGGTGCGATGCATCTCGGCGTCCGCGATACCACCGGTTTGCTGCAACCAATCGAACACGGGGTCGCGATGCCAGGCCTTGCGTTGCAACGTGACGCCGCAATACTCGGGCAGGACGCGCGGAATGTTGTCGGTGAGGCCACCGCCCGTGATGTGTGCAAAACCGTGCACTGGCAGGTTGCGCGCGAGGACGAGCATCGAGGGCACGTAGATGCGCGTCGGTGCGAGCAAGCGATCGAAGAGCGGTTTGCCATCGACGATTGTTTTGTCATCCGCTTTCGCGAGGCTGACAAGACGGCGGATGAGGGAGTAACCGTTCGAGTGCGGACCCGAGGAGGCAAGACCGATCACCGCATCGCCCGCCGCGACTTTTGAGCCGTCGATGATGCCGTCTTTCTCGACGACGCCCACGCAGAACCCGGCGAGATCGTAATCGCCGCCGTGATACATGCCCGGCATTTCAGCGGTCTCACCACCGACCAGCGCACAGCCGGCTTGCCGACACCCCTCGACGATGCCGGAGATCACACTCTCGGCGACGTCGACTTCCAGTTTTCCGGTGGCGTAGTAATCGAGGAAGAAGAGCGGCTCGGCGCCTTGCACGGCGACATCGTTGACGCACATGCCGACGAGGTCGATACCAATGGTGCTGTGCCGGCCGGTATCGATCGCCAAGCGAAGTTTGGTCCCGACGCCATCGGTGCCTGAGACCAGTACCGGGCGTTTCCATTTTCCAACCGGCAGCTCGACGAGCGCACCGAAGCCGCCGATACCGGCGAGCACTTCGGGCCGCTGTGCGCGCTTGACCAGCGGCTTGATGCGCTCGACGAGTTCGTCGCCTGCGTCGATATCGACACCGGCATCGCGGTAGGTGAGTCCCGTGGTCTTCTCTGGCGGCTGGGTCATGGGGGTCAAGGCGGCAAAAATCGGTGTGATATTGTACGCGCTTCCACGCATGACCACTGAATTCTCCAGCTTTTACCGGCAGTTGCCGCAATGGGCGGCGATCTTGGCGCTGATGCTCGTCGCGTCGGTCAGCCCGTGGGCGAGTGCATCGCAGTCGGTGTCCATCGGCGAAGTCGAGGTCGAATCGAGCGGTGAGGCGGCTTTCCAGGAGGCCATGCGTGTGGCGCTCGTGCGTTTGTCGGGACGTCGATCCGCCGCTGACGATCCGGTGTTCGAAGCCTTGGTTCGCGACGCGCGACGCTACGTGCAAATCGTGCGTCCTGCGGCGAACGGGATGCCGGCGCGCATTACGCTCGATACCGCTGCGATCGAGCGTGCCATGCAGGGACTTCGACAGGCCGTCTGGTCGCTCGAGCGTCCGCTGGTTCTTGGCGTGGTAACGACTGCGCCTGCCGGCGCCGATCCTGCAAAAGTTCGCGAGGCACTCGAGCGGGCGGCGAGCGAACGTGGGCTACCGCTACGACTCAGTGCGGCTGCGTCAGTCGGTTTGGTGTCGGGTCGTGCTGTGGGCCCCGAGGTGGCGATCGATGCCGCGCGACGCAGCGGAGCCGATGTGGCGCTCATCGGTGAAGCCGACGGTGCCGAGTGGCAGTGGACGCTGTTCGATGGCGCGACCGCGACCGTGTTCCAAGGCGGACCGACGGCTGGTGTCGAAGGCGCCGCCGATACTCTGGCACTCAATTCTTTGGCGACGGTATCGAGACCGTTATCCGAGACTGAACTTCGCGTCGGCGGTGTGTTGTCGCTCAAAGATTATGCCGAGGTTCGACGTATGCTCATCGCGCTGCCGGTCGTGAAGTCGGCGGAGCTCGTGGCGGCCGAGGGCGACGGTGCCGTGTTTCGGGTCGAGGTCGCAGGCGGCGCAGCAGGGCTCGCCGAGGCTCTTGCCGCCCAACCGCGTCTCCGGCGTGAGTCGGGTCGCGACGGGCTGCCGAGATATCGCTTCGGGCGCTGAATCTGCGGAGAGAAGTCGTGCTTCGTCATCTGCCTAATCTCATCTGCGTCCTGCGCATCGTATTGACGGTGCCCATCGTCATAGCCGTCGATCGTGGCGAACAGGTGCTTGCGCTCGTGCTGTTTTCGGTAGCCGCCATCTCCGATGGTCTCGACGGTTACCTCGCCAAGCACAATGGCTGGGCCTCGGAGATCGGCCGCATCCTCGATCCGATCGCCGACAAGATTTTGCTGGTGGCGACGTTTCTCGCGTGTACTTGGCAGGGTCTAATCCCAGTGTGGCTGGCCATCGCGGCGGTCGCGCGCGATGTCATGTTGGTGGGCGGCGCCTTCATCTACCGAGCCTGGTTCGGACCCATCAAAGGCAGTCCGAGCGTGCTCTCGAAAGTGAATACCGGCCTGCAGATCGCCGTCGTGATCGTCGCGATGCTGAATGCGGCGATCTCTGTGATACCGACCGTCATCGTGTTTACGCTCGCGGCGGTGACGTTCGTCACGACGGTAGTCTCCGGGCTCGATTACGCGCGTCGTTCGTTCGTCGAAGCGTGGGCGCAACTGCCCGCACCGGGCGCGCGATGACCATGCAACAGCTGCCGCTCGGCGTGCAATTGCGTGAGCGCGCGACGTTCCCGACGTTCGTGATCGGCCCCAACATCGAGGCGGTGGCGAGGCTGCAGCATGCGGCCACGCAACGCGAGCGAGCGGTGCTGTGGTTGTGGGGTACCGAGGGTTCGGGTCGAACGCATTTGTTGCAGGCCGCCTGCGCAGCGGCGCCACTCGGATCCCGTGTGGCCTACCTTCCTCTGCGTGAGCTTGGCGAAGCGAGCGTCGATTTTTTAGGCGGTGCGCTCGGCGCAGAACTGCTCTGTCTCGATGACGTCGAGTCTGCCTTGGGTGTGCCTCAGGTCGAGCAGGCGCTGTTCATCGCGTATCGCCGAATCGAAGAGCAGGGTGGACGGATCATCGCCACGGCTTCCGCAGCACCGGGGGCCTTGCGTTGGAGTCTTGCCGATATCGCCTCGCGTTTTGGCGCGGCTGAGGTATTTCAGATTCGCTCACTAGATGAGGCGGGACAGCACGAAGCTTTGCTTTTGCGTGCGGCCCAGCGTGGGCTCGAGTTGCCCGATGAAACGGCACGTTATCTTTTGCGGCGTTTTCCGCGAGACATGCGCTCGCTCGGCAAGTTGCTCGACGAGATCGACGTGGCTTCGCTGAGCGCGCAGCGCAGACTCACCGTGCCGTTCGTTCGCGAGATCCTCGGCGAGCCTTGAGGGCGAGCGCGATGTCGGCTACACGAGCGCCGTGCGCCTGCGCCAGCGATTTTTCTTCTTCGGTGAGTGCCGTGGGTTTCCCGTAAGGCGTGAAGTGCGAGGCGCCGTAAGGCGTACCGCCAGAACGTGTACTCGACAACGCTGCTTCGGAGTAGGGGATGCCGACGATCACCATACCGTGATGGATGAGCGGCACCATCATCGATAGCAGTGTGCTCTCCTGACCGCCGTGCAGACTGCTGCTGCCGGTAAACACACCTGCAGGTTTGCCGATCAGCGAGCCGTCGGCCCACAGGCCACTCGTCGAATCGAGAAAATGTTTGACGGGTCCGGCCATGTTGCCGAAACGGGTGGGGCTGCCGAGCAGCAGTCCGTCGCAGCGACGTAAATCTTCGAGCGTGGCCCACGGTGCGCCCGACTGCGGCACCTGCTGCACGGGGCGTTCGTTTTCGGCGGACACCTCAGGCAGGCTGCGCAAGGTGGCGGCGGCGCCGTCGACCGATTCGACGCCGCGGCAGATATGCCGAGCAAGCTCGGCTGTCGCGCCGTGACGCGAGAGATAGACCACCAAAATCTCGGCCTTGTTCATCGACGAACTCCTTCAACCCTTTTTGTGTGCGGCCAGAAGTCGGTTGACGACTTCGTCTGCCGGCCACTCTTCGTTAGCCGTGGCGCGACGGTGCCGATATTCGAGCTTGCCGGAGTCGATGCCTCGATCCGAGATGACCAGGCGATGCGGGATTCCCATGAGTTCTGCATCGGCAAACTTCACACCCGGTCGCGCGTCGCGATCATCGAGCAACACGTCGATGCCTGATTGCTGCAGCATGGCGTACAGTTGCTCGCAGAGCGTGCGCACTTTTTCGGACTTGGCCGCATTGAGCGGAACGAGCACTACCGTGAAGGGTGCAATCGGCTCGGGCCAGATGATGCCGGCGGCATCATGATTCTGTTCGATCGCCGCGGCGACGATGCGCGTGACGCCGATACCATAGCAGCCCATGTACATCACCACCGGCTTGCCCGCCTCATCGAGGACGGTGGCCTGCATGGCTTCGCTGTACTTGCGACCGAGCTGGAAGATGTGACCGACTTCGATACCGCGGCGGATGCGCAGACGTCCCGTGCCGCCGGGGCTCGGATCGCCCTCGACGACATTGCGCAGATCGGCGGGCGTGGGCTCCGGGAGATCGCGCCCCCAGTTCACCCCGGTCAGATGCGCGTCGACTTCGTTTGCGCCGCAGGTGAAATCTGCGAGGGCGAGTGCCGCGTGATCCGCGTAGAGCGGACACTTGAGGCCCACCGGACCGAGAAAGCCGGGCTCGCAGTGAGTCGCGGCAAGCACGGCTTCTCGTGTCGCCATGCGCAGCGGATTGGCCACGCCGGCAAGCTTTCGCGCTTTGATGGCATTGAGCTCGTGATCGCCGCGCACGGCGAGGGCAACGACCCCCCCTTCGCTGCCCTCGACCATCAGCAGCTTCAGCGTCTTGTCGGCGGAAATATTCAGGAATGTCGCAACGTCCTCGATGGTTTTACGACCGGGTGTCGACACTTTTTGTAGTGACGCGGTGGCTGCGGCGCGCGGATGGTTAGGCGGCAGCGCCGGAGCGAGTTCGAGATTTGCGGCGTAGTGATCGGCGCCATCGGACACGGCGATGGCATCTTCGCCAGAGTCAGCGAGGACTTGGAATTCTTCGGAGGCCGTACCGCCGATCGAGCCGGTATCGGCTTTGACCGGACGAAACTCGAGACCCATCCGCGTGAACATTCGGATGTACGCATCGCGCATGAGGTCATAACCTTCCTGCAACGACTCTTGGCTCACGTGGAACGAGTACGCATCTTTCATGATGAACTCGCGGCCGCGCATCACACCGAATCGCGGTCGGATCTCGTCGCGGAACTTCACTTGAATTTGATAGAAGTTCGCGGGCAGCTGTCGATAGCTTTTGAGTTCACGCCGCGCGAGGTCAGTGATGACTTCTTCGTGGGTGGGGCCGATCACGAAATCGCGTTGGTGACGATCCTTGAGGCGCAACAATTCGGGGCCGTACTGTTCCCACCGACCCGACTCTTGCCAGAGCTCAGCCGGCTGCACCGCCGGCATGAGCACTTCGAGCGCGCCGGCGCGATCCATCTCCTCACGAATGATCTGCTCGACCTTGCGCAGGGTCCGCAGACCGAATGGGGTCCAGGTGTAGATGCCGGCTGCAAGACGACGGATGAGACCGGCTCGGAGCATGAGCTGGTGACTGATGACCTCGGCTTCGGAGGGGGTTTCCTTGACGGTATTGATCGGATATCTGGACCAGCGCATGAGGGAGTCGGGCTCTCGTCGAATCGGAAGTGCGACATGTTACGGGCGCAGACATTGTCCCGAAAGGTTTCGACCCCTATGATGTCGCGGTTTTTCGTACCCCTCAGGAGTTCCTGGCCCCGTGACGAGCCCCCAGAGTGCTCCGCAGCCACCCACCGGTCCGCGCCGGGGGATCTACCTGCTGCCCAATTTGCTGACTACGGCCTGCCTCGGCTGCGGTTTCTTCGCCATCGTGTCTGCGATCAACGGTGATTTCGGTCGCGCCTGCGGGGTCATCTTCCTGGCTATGATCTTCGATGGACTCGATGGGCGAGTGGCCCGTTGGACCCGCACCGAGAGCGTATTCGGCAAGGAGTACGACAGCCTCGCGGACATGGTCGCGTTCGGCGTCGCGCCGGCACTGGTCGCCTACAAGTGGGGCTTTGCGGCCATCGCCGAATACGGCACCTCCTGGGCGCGGTTCGGCTGGATCGCCTCATTTTTCTACGTCGCCTGCGCGGCGCTGCGTCTTGCGCGATTCAACGCTCGGGCCGCCACCGTCGACAAGCGCTACTTCGAGGGGCTGCCGAGCCCATCGGGTGCGGGTCTCGTCGCGGCTTACGTCTGGTTTTCGAGTGAGTGGTACGACCTCGGCTTGATCGGTCTGACATTGACGTTCGCGGTGTGTTTGTTCGCCGGCGTCATGATGGTTTCCGGCATTCCTTATCCGAGCGTCAAACAAATCGATTGGAATGCCCGCATGAAGTTTTTCTACTTCGTGATCGTGCCCATTTCCTTGGCGCTCGTTGCGGCCGAGCCGCCGACAATGCTGCTGGTGCTCTTCACCATCTACGTACTCCTCGCGCCCGTGATGTATGTCATCCGGCGCTTGCGTCGTGCAGGCAATGGCTGACGAGCAACGCCGAGCGCGCTATCTCGAAGCGCTCGGTATCGAGCAATGGGTGCGCAGGGCGATCCCCGTCAATGCACCTGCGCTCAATGCGCCTGCGCTCAATGCGTCTGCGGCGCCTGTTGCTGCAGGCTCGGTCGGCGAGCTCGACTGGGAGACGCTTCAAGCGTGTGTCCGTGATTGTCAGCGTTGCAGTCTTCACCAGAAGCGAACGCAGACCGTGTTCGGCGTGGGTGATCCCGCGGCGCAGTGGATGGTGGTCGGTGAGGCGCCGGGTGCTGACGAAGATCGGCAAGGGGAGCCCTTTGTGGGCGCAGCGGGGCAGTTGCTGAACGCCATGCTGGCGGCGATCGACCTGCCGCGCGAGTCGGTATTCATCGCCAACGTCTTGAAGTGCAGGCCGCCCGACAATCGCGATCCGAAGTCCGAAGAAGTGGCCGAGTGCCTGCCGTATTTGCATCGGCAAGTGTCGCTGGTGAGGCCGCGCATCATCCTCGCGTTCGGTCGAGTGGCGGCGCAAAACCTGCTCGGTACCGAGACGCCGATTGGCAAACTGCGCGGCAGCGTGCACCGCTTCGGCACTCTCAACACCCCGGTCATCGTCACGTATCATCCGGCCTACCTGCTACGCAGCCCGGGCGAGAAGCGGAAGGCTTGGGAAGACCTCAAGTTCGCCCGCCGAATTTTCGCCGAACTCAGTACCGAAACCTGATTTCCTCCACGACCCACATGGCCACCGTTCTCAAGGATTTGCCCATTCCGCAGTTCGGCTTTCGTCGCATGCTGGAAGACGACGTGCCTGCGGTCGCCGAGACCGAGCGGGCGGGCTATGCCTATCCGTGGAGCGAGGGGATATTTCGCGACTGCGTCCGCGCGGGGTACATCTGCCGCGTTGCCGAGGTCGACGGCATTCTGGTCGGTTACGGTATCCTGAGCGTCGGCGCCGGCGAGGCTCACGTGCTCAATCTTTGTATTCGGCCCGAGTACCGATGTCGTGGCATGGGCGGCAAAATGCTCTCCCATCTCATCGACCTCGCTCGTGCCGGTGGTGCAGTCGCCATTTTTCTCGAAGTGCGCCCGAGCAATCTCGGTGCCGTGCGTCTCTATCAGTCCGCCGGGTTCCTTCAAGTGGGGATCCGCCGCGGCTATTACCAAGCCGATAACGGCCGCGAAGATGCGGTCGTGATGCGTCTCGCGCTCAACCCCTGATTAAAAAGGCTCTCTCATGATTCTTGGCGACGAAGTCGCGCGGCGCCGGACGTTCGCGATCATCTCTCACCCTGACGCGGGCAAGACCACGCTGACCGAGAAGCTGCTGCTCTTCGGTGGTGCCATTCAGCTTGCCGGGACGGTGAAAGGCCGCAAGGCCGCGCGGCACGCCACCTCTGACTGGATGCGGCTCGAGCAGCAGCGCGGTATCTCCGTCACCTCGTCCGTGATGCAGTTTCCGTATGGCGATTGCATCGTGAATCTGCTTGATACGCCAGGCCACGAAGACTTCTCCGAAGACACCTATCGAACACTGACCGCCGTCGATTCGGCATTGATGGTCATTGACTGTGCCAAGGGTGTGGAAGGGCGAACCATCAAGTTAATGGAAGTGTGTCGATTGCGCACGACGCCGATCATGACCTTCATCAACAAGCTCGACCGCGATGGTCGCGCGCCTATCGAACTACTCGATGAAATCGAGAAGGTTTTGGGCATTGCGACGGCACCGGTGACGTGGCCCATTGGCATGGGTCGCGAGCTCAAGGGCATCTACCACCTGCTCGAAGATCGCATTTATGTCTATCAAGCCGGCGAGCGCGGTCGCGCGGGTGAGAACCTGGTCATCGAAGGCTTGCATAGCGATGCCGGGCGCGAGTTGCTGGCCGAACAAGCGGCGGCGTTCGATGAGGAAATCGAGCTCGTCCGTGGCGCCACGCAGGAGTTCGATCTCGAAAAATACCGCGCAGGTCGGCAGACGCCCGTATTCTTTGGTTCCGCCATCGCGAACTTCGGCGTCGAGGAGCTGCTCAAGGCCTTCACCCGTCATGCACCGGGCCCGCTCTCGCGCCCGACTCGGCAGCGAGAGGTCGAGCCGACCGAGTCCAAGCTCACGGGCTTCGTGTTCAAGATTCAGGCGAACATGGATCCTTCGCATCGTGATCGAATCGCTTTTCTTAGGCTCTGCTCGGGCAAGTACACCCGAGGCATGAAAATGCATCACGTACGTCTCGACAAAGATGTGCGGATCGCCGATGCCTTGACCTTTCTCGCCTCCGATCGCTCGGCGGCAGAAGACGCCTATGCCGGCGACATCATCGGTCTGCACAACCACGGCACGATCAACATCGGCGACACCTTCACCGAGGGCGAGGAGCTCGGATTTACGGGCATACCGAACTTCGCGCCCGAGCTTTTCCGCCGCGCAGTGCTCAAAGATCCGCTCAAGATGAAAGCCCTATCGAAAGGGCTCGGGCAGCTCTGCGAGGAGGGGGCGACACAGTTATTCCGTCCGCTCCGTAACAACGACCAGATTCTGGGGGCGGTGGGGCAGCTGCAATTCGAGGTGGTGGCGTTCCGCTTGGCCGACGAGTACGCCGTGCAGTGCAACTTCGAGCCGATTGGCGTGCATACCGCTCGCTGGGTGTATTGCAACGACGAGCGCAAGCTCGCCGAGTTCAAAACCAAGGCCTATGATCACCTCGCGGTGGATCACAGCGGCGCGCTCGTATATCTTGCTCCCTCGAGGGTCAATCTCGATCTGACAATCGAGCGCTGGCCGGACATCACCTTCCGAGAAACCCGCGAACAGGCCAACTGACATGACGAGCCCGTACAAGCGCCGCGATACCGTGTCCTGGGCGCTGTACGATTGGGCCAACTCCGCCTTCGCTACCACCGTCCTGGCGGGCTTTTTCCCGGTGTTCTTCCAGCAGTTCTGGAGTACGGGCGTCGACCCGACCATCAGCACCTCGCGACTCGGTTTCGCCAATGGCATCGCCGGCATCGCCGTTGCCGTGTTGGCCCCAGTGCTCGGCGCCATCGCCGATCGTACGGCCGGTCGTAAGCGGCAATTGGTCATGTGGTCCACGCTGGGCGTGGTCGGCACCGCCGCGCTGGGGTTCATTGGTCAAGGTGAGTGGTGGTGGGCGGCAGCGTGTTTCGTCATGGCCGGCATCGGTTTCAACGCCGCGAATGTTTTCTATGACGCGCTATTGCTCGACGTCGCCTCCGAGCGCGAGCTCGATCAGGTCTCGGCCTTCGGCTATTCGATGGGTTATCTCGGTGGCGGCGTGTTGTTCGCCATCAACGTACTCATGACCTTGAATCCGCATTGGTTCGGGCTCGAGAGCGCCGCCGAAGCCGTGCAGTTCTCGTTCTTTACCGTAGCGGCTTGGTGGTTCTTGTTTACCTTGCCACTCGCGCGCAACGTTCGCGAGAAGCCGGCGCCTGGTCCGAAGGTGTCGCTCTTCGTTGCTGCACGCGATGGTCTTTGTGAACTGAAATCGACGGTGCAGCATATCGGTCAGTACCGACACATCACGCTTTTTCTCTTGGCTTACTGGTTGTACATCGATGGTGTGCACACCATCTACACCATGGCCGTCGATTACGGCGTAGCCCTCGGCTTACCCTCGTCGAGTTTGCTCGCGGCCTTGTTGCTGACGCAGTTCGTCGCGTTTCCGTCAGCACTCGCACTCGGCTGGTTGGGAAATCGTTGGGGGCCGAAGCGGGGCATTCTGCTTTGCATCGTGGTCTATCTGTCGGCCACGCTGTATGCCTACTTCCTCGACACCGTCGTCGAATTCTTTGGGCTCGCCGTGGTGGTCGGGCTTGTTCAGGGCGGTGTGCAAAGTCTTTCGCGGTCGCTGTTTGGTCGGTTGGTGCCGGAAGGCAAGGGTGGCGAATTCTTCGGATTCTTCAATCTCATGGGTAAGTTCGCGAGTTTCCTCGGTCCCATGTTGATCGCCACGGTGGCGCTGATGACGGGCGATTCGCGCTTGTCCGTCACCTCGTTGGTCGTGCTGTTCATTGCTGGGGGCATCGTGCTCCTGAGGGTGCCGGGTCGATGAGTGGATTTCCTTACCTGCCGCCGGAAACGCCACAGGTCAAAAGTTGGTGGCGACGTGCAGTGGGGCAGTCCGTCCTGCGACTTCTCGGCTGGCGCATTGAGGGTAACCTCCCCAACTTACGCAAGTTCGTGCTGATCGTGGCGCCGCACACCTCGAACTGGGATTTCATCGTGGGGTTCATGGTGTATCTCGCGCTGCAACTCGAGTGCGTCTGGCTCGCCAAGCACACCGCATTTCGTGGGCCTTTGGGGCCGATCGGTCGTTATTTCGGTGGGGTCGGTATCGACCGCGCCCGAGCCGGAAACATCGTGCAGGCCTACATCGACGAATTCGCCAAGCGCGACCGGATGGTGCTCACGCTCACGCCCGAGGGCACGCGTAGCCGCGTCTCGGAATGGAAGAAGGGGTTTCATCACGTCGCGCGCAGTGCGCGAGTGCCCATCGTTTCGGTCGCACTCGACTTCTCGCGTCGACGCGCCATCTTCGGGCCACCCATCAACGTCACTGATGATTACGTCGCCGATCTCGCTCGCATCAAGCCGTTCTTCACGGCCAAGATGGCCAAGCATCCTTCGAATTTCGACGAATCGTTACCGACGAGCTGATCGCTTTTGGGCATCAGGACTCAGGATTCGGTGCAAACCATGTCGCTGGATCGAGCTTGAAGGCGTCACGAAGCAGCACGTAAAGCGTCGGATGTCGATCCCGCAGATCGACGGGTCGCTCAAAGAAAAACTCGGCCGACACCGCCAAGAACTCGGTCAGATCTTCGGCGCCGTAAGGGTCGAGTAGCGTCTCTTCGCCGCGATCGACGGCTTCGCACAACGACTCGTAAGCGGCTTCGAGCGCCAAGCGCGCAGCGCGATCACCACCCGGATGGCTGTGCTCCAGAAAGTGCGTGATCTCGTGGATCACCACGTTGTATCCGTCGTCGCGCGTTTGACCCTCGGCAACGTCTCGCCACGACAGCACGATACGATCGCTGCCCTGTGATTGACCGGAAATGGCGCGATACCCCTCGGTGACGACTCCCGTCTCGTCGTCCTCATCCGATTCCTCGACGACAAACTCATCGGGATGCAGCGTGATGCCGTGCAGGTCGTTGAACGGGTAGTCATCGTGCCCCAGCGTCACGATGCAGGCTTGAGTCGCAATCACCGCGCGCATTTCGTCTGTCACTGCGAATCCGTGGGCGCCTTCGAAAGGAATGCGTTCCATGAATTCTCTGACCCGCGGGATCAATTTGTCTTGCAGCGCCTCAGGGAGGTGAGACCAAAGGCGCACGCTGCGTGCAATGACCGCGGGCAGATCGGGTGGCGATGGGGGCGGGGCGGATATCGATTTGCCGAAACGCCGCCACAGCAACCAAGTCACGAAGCCGCCGGCAGCCAGAACGATAAGAATCCTCAGCATGTCAAAGGAGTTCGCGGACGCGCTTCAACTGTTCCTCGAGACTCGCGAGCGTGCGCTCGAAATCGGCGATGCGAGTTTTTTCCTGCGTGACCACGTCAGGCGGGGCGTTACGCACGAAGTTTTCGTTGGCGAGTTTGGCGTGAGCTCGTTTGATTTCATCGCGAGTCTTCGCAATGCGTTTGTCGAGGCGGGTCGCTTCGGCCTTGGGATCGATGAGTCCTGCCATGGGCACGAGCACGCGCATCGCGCCGACGACGGCCGTCGCCGAGGGCGGCGTCGACTCGCCCGATTCCAAAACGCGTAGCGTTTCGAGCCCCGCGAGACGCTGCAGGTAGGTCGCATGTGTCGCCAGACGATTCCGATCGGTCACGTCGATGTTTTCGAGCAGGGTGGGCAGCTTGCGGGACGGACTGATATCCATTTCGCCGCGAATTTGTCGTACGCCAAGGACAAACGCTTTGATCCACTCGACGTCCGTTTCTGCCGCCGCATCGATTGCGTAGTCGGTCACCTTAGGCCAAGGCGCCGTCATGATCGTGGCGGCACCACCCGGATGTTTCCCGGCAAGGGGTGCCACGCGTTGCCAGATCTCTTCGGTGATGAAGGGCATCAGCGGATGCCAGGCACGCAGCAATCCTTCGAGTACCTGCGCCAGCGTTTGTCGAGCGGCTCGCTTAGCCGCTTCGCTCGTTCCTTCACCCTGCAAAACTGGTTTGGTCAGCTCGAGGTACCAATCGCAGAACTCGTACCATGTGAAATCGTAGAGCGCCGTCGCCGCGAAATCGAAACGATAATCGGCAAAGGACTGCTCCACCTCGCGTAGCGTGCGGGCGAAGCGTGAGAGGATCCAGCGGTCCGCCACACCGAGTTCAACGTCACCCGTAGTCGTCGTATCCTCGAGCTGCATGAGCACAAAGCGGGAGGCGTTCCAGAGCTTGTTGCAGAAGTTTCGATAGCCGCCGACTCGCGCCAGATCGAAACGAAGATCGGCACCTTGGGTGGCCAGCGAAGCGAAGGTCAGTCGTAACGCGTCGGTACCGTGAGCCTCGATGCCGTCTGGAAAGGCTTTGCGTGTGGCTTTCTCGATAGACGGCGCAAGCCGCGGTTGCATCAAGCCCGTCGTTCGTTTGCGAACCAGATCTTCTAGCGCGATGCCATCGACAATATCTAGCGGGTCGATGACGTTGCCCTTCGACTTCGACATCTTCTGCCCTTCGGAATCGCGCACGAGGCCATGCACATAAACTTCCTTGAAGGGCACGTCGCCCATGAATTTGATGCCCATCATGATCATCCGGGCGACCCAGAAGAAGATGATGTCGAAGCCCGTGACGAGTACCGAGGTGGGATAGAAGCGCTTGATTTCGACCGTCTCGGCAGGCCAGCCGAGCGTGGAGAACGGCCAGAGCGCCGATGAGAACCAAGTATCGAGTACGTCATCGTCTTGGCGCAGCGTAACCGTCGCGGCGAGGGCGTGTCGCTGGCGAACCTCCTCCTCGGAGCGCCCGACGTACACACGACCACTGTCGTCGTACCACGCAGGGATGCGATGACCCCACCAAAGTTGGCGGCTGATGCACCAATCCTTGATATTGCGCATCCACTCGAAATACGTGCGCTCCCAGTTCTGCGGCACGAACTTGATCGAACCGTTGCTTACGGCCTCGATGGCGGGCTCTGCGAGTGGCGCTACCTTCACGTACCACTGGTCGGTGAGGTAAGGCTCGATGACCGAGCCGGAGCGATCGCCGCGCGGCACCATGAGCTTGTGCTTGTCGATGCGCTCGATGAGGCTCGCGTTCTCGAGCTCGGCAATCAGGCGCTCGCGCGCCGCGAATCGATCGAGACCGCGCAGACGCTCCGGCGCCGCATCGTTGATACGGGCGTCGGGTGTGAAGACATTGATCTGCGCGAGACCATGACGCGCGCCGACTTCGTAATCGTTGAAGTCGTGTGCAGGCGTGATCTTCACGCAGCCTGAGCCGAATTCAGGGTCGACGTAATCATCCGCAATGATCGGGATGAGTCGATCCGCGATGGGCAGACGAATTTGCTTGCCGACGAGATTGAGGTAGCGCTCGTCCTTCGGGTTGACGGCGACAGCAGTGTCACCGAGCAGGGTTTCGGGGCGGGTGGTGGCAACGACCACGTGACCGCTGCCATCGGCAAGCGGGTAACGAAGATGCCAAAGCGAGCCTTCTTCCTCGGTACTCAACACTTCGAGATCCGACACCGCGGTCTGCAGCACCGGATCCCAGTTGACGAGACGCTTGCCGCGATAGATGAGGCCTTCTTCGTAGAGGCGGACGAAGACTTCGGAAACGGCCTTGGAGAGTCCCTCGTCCATGGTGAATCGATCGCGCGACCAGTCGACCGATGCGCCGAGACGACGCATTTGTCTGGCGATCGTGCCGCCCGATTCACCTTTCCACTTCCAGACGCGCTCAATGAATTTATCGCGACCGAGTGTGGCGCGGTTCGTGCCCTCGCCCTCGAGTTGCCGCTCCACCACCATCTGCGTGGCGATTCCGGCGTGGTCGGTGCCGGGTTGCCAGAGCGTGGCTTCGCCGCGCATGCGGTGATAACGGGTCAGCGCGTCCATGATCGTGTCCTGGAACGCATGCCCCATGTGCAAGGTGCCCGTCACGTTCGGTGGCGGGATGACGATGCAATAGCCGTCGCCTACGCCCTGCGGCGCAAAAAGTCCCGAGGCCTCCCAGCGGTCGTAGATCCGCTGCTCGATGTCAGCGGGCGTGTAAGCCTTCTCCATGGCGCGTAGCGAAGAGCCGGCGTCGAATCAGCGCGCGGCGCGACGGACCAAGAAATCCGTCAGCAGAGCGATGGGTCGACCGGTGCTGCCTTTGGCTGCACCGCCCACGTAGGCCGAGCCGGCGATGTCCATGTGCGCCCAACGCAGACCTTCGGTGAACTTGGCGAGGAACGCTGCCGCCGTGAGAGCGCCGCCATCGCGACCTGCGACATTTGCGAGGTCGGCGAAATTGCTCTTGAGCTGTTCCGCGTACTCTTCCGTGCAGGGTAGGTGCCACGCCCGATCGTCCGCACGCACGCCTGAGGCGACGAGTTCTTGTGCCAAGCTGTCGTCGTTGGCCATCACGCCGGTGTGGTGGTGGCCGAGCGCAATGACACACGCGCCGGTGAGCGTCGCGAGGTCGATCACCACCTGGGGTTTGTAACGACGCGCATAGTGCAGCGCGTCCGACAGAATGAGACGGCCCTCGGCATCGGTGTTCAAAACTTCAACCGTGAGGCCCGCAGCACTCGTGACGATGTCGCCCGGCTTCGTCGCACGACCGCTCGGCATGTTCTCGCACGTCGGTACGAGACCCACCACGTTGAGAGGAAGCTGAAGTTCCGCAACCACCGACATGGCGCCGATGACCGCCGCTGCACCCGACATGTCGAATTTCATTTCGTCCATGCCTGGCGGATCTTTGAGCGAAATACCGCCCGTATCGAAGGTGATGCCTTTGCCCACCAAGACGATCGGCGCGCGCGGCGCGCGGGGGCCTTTGTATTCCATGACGATGAAGCGGGGCGGCTGATCGCTGCCGGCCGTCACCGACAAGAAGCAACCCATTTTCTCGGCGCGGATCTCCGACTCCTCGAGGATGCGCACCTTCACGTGCTTGTAGCGACCGCCGAGTTGGCGGGCCTGATCGGCGAGGTAGCTCGGTGTGCAGACGTTGCCGGGCAGGTTGGCCAGGTTGCGCATGAGTGCCGCGCCGTTGCCCGAGGCGTCGCCATGACGCAGGCCGCGACGAGCCGAGGCGGCGCTCGAGGCGCGCACGGGACCGAACTTGATGCGAGCCAGCTCCGGCGCAGCGGGGCGCTTGCCCGATTTGAGATCGTTCACGCGATAAAGCGCGGCGTGGGTGATTTCGGCTGCCGAGCGGGCGAAGAGGTAATCGTCGAGCTCGCGGCTAGCCGGCCGAGAGAGAGCGACGGCGGCGCTCTTGCACTTGGTGCGGGCGAGGGCGGAGACGGCGGCCTGCAGGGCCTTGCGCCAAGCTTTGCGGGTGACGTCGGTCTTGCCCTGACCCACGAGCAGCAGCCGGGAGGCTTTCATACGAGGGAAGGCCGGTAGCAGCAGGGTCTCGCCCAACCGACCCGGAAAATCGCCGGATTTGAGGAACTTCGACAGCCTTCCGCCCGATTGGCGATCGACGGCGATTCCCGCGGCTGACACGGTCCCTGATTCATGCACCCCGATGACAAGGCAATCGGCCTGAGTCTGAGCGGGGCTACCGGTGAAAATCTCGAATTGCATCCTGACCTCCGAATGGGTGCGTACCTGCACCACGAACCGCGTGAGTTACCGTAACATTCTATCGTTTTCCCAGACCCGGCGTTCCGGGGAAGGCCCTCCGTGCCCCATATTTTGTCTCGCTACATCCTGCGCGAAACCGTTGGTACGTGGCTCGGGGTCACTGGGGCGCTGCTCGTGATCCTGCTGACGAACCAAGTGGCTACGGTTTTGGCTCGGGCGGCTGAGCAGGGGTTTCCCCGCGGGGTCGTGATCGAACTCGTCGGGTTCGGCGTCCTGACCAACCTCGCGGTGTTGCTGCCCATCGGTCTTCTGCTCGGCGTCGTGGTGGCCTTCGGGCGTCTCTATCACGACAGCGAGATGACGGCGGTGCTGGCTTGCGGTGTCGACCGTTGGCGGATCCATGCTCCCGTGATCCTTCTGGCCATCGTGGTGTCGAGCATCGTGGCTTGGCTCACGCTCTTCGGCGCACCGGCCGCCTCGGCCCGCGTCGAGGCGTTGCGTGCGAGTGCGCTTCAGGCCGGCGAGTTTGCGCCGATCGCCCCGGGTCGCTTTCGCAGTTTCGGTGGCGGCAGCGTGGTGCTTTACGCGGGTGCAGCGGGGCCCGATGGTCTGTTGGAGCGCGTATTCGTCAAGCGCGTTCGCGATGACCGCTACGAAATCGCGATCGCCGCGCGCGCCCGGCATTCGGTCTCGGCCGATGGCGAGCTGCACACGCTCACGCTCTTCGAAGGCGAGCGTTACGAAGGGGTTCCGGGCTCAAGCGAATTTCGCATCGTGCGCTTTGCGACGAATGTGATCCCTGTGCGAGTCCCGCCTCTCGGCGCCCGAGCAGGTGAGCTCGATGCGGTTCCGACGTCGACCCTCATGGGTTCGGGTGACCTTGCGCTTCGCGCGGAGTTGCATTGGCGGATGGCGACGCCGCTGATGGTGTTCGTCTTGGCCATGTTGGCGGTTCCGATTTCGCGACTGCGTCCGCGTCAGGGGCGCTACTCACGCCTTTGGCTCGCGACCGTCGTGTACTTCGTCTACTTCAGCATGGTGTCTGCCGCCAAGGTCTGGATGGCAAAAGGCGTGGTGCCGGCCGTGCTCGGTCTTTGGTGGGTTCACGTGGCCGTGGCGGTGCTGACTCTTTCTTTGATCGTGATACCCGATCTTCGTGCGCGTCTGCGTCATCGGCACACGCCTGCTTTGGCTGGAGCCCATTAACGATGTTCGGCGTACTCGATCGCTATGTCATGCGCAGCGTGCTCGTCGGTGTCGCCATGGTGGTCTTCGTGCTCTTGTCGCTGGGTGGGCTATTTCTGCTGATCGGTCAGCAAGACGACCTCGGCGTGGGTCGCTATGACGTTCTCGCTGCGCTGCAATTTGTATTGTTCAACTTGCCGCAGCAGGCCTGGGAGTTGCTGCCGATTAGTGCGCTGATCGGTTCGCTCATCGGTCTTGGCAACCTGGCGCGTGGCAGCGAGCTCATCGTGTTGCGCACGTCCGGGCTCTCGGTCTGGCGTCTCGCTCGGCCCGTCGCATTTTCCGGCTTCATTTTGGTTGTTTTGGGCGTGCTCATCGGCGAGATCGTCGGGCCGCCGCTCGAGCAATACGCACGTCAACAAAAAGTCTTTGCCAAGTTCAACGACGTGACCGTGGCAGGTTCGGGCGACGCCTGGGTTCGCGATGGCAATCTGCTCGTGAACGTGGAACGACAGACAGGCAAGTCGCAGTTCGGCGGCATGATGATCTATGAAATCGATGCCGCGGGCCGTTTACTGGCCATGGGTCGGGCCGTCAGTGCTCGCGCGGGCGAGGAGGGGGCATGGTCCTTGGAGCAATACGCCGAGACCCGCTTCGACGGTCATACGCTCTCGAGCAGCCGCGCGCCGCGGCGTGTGCTCAATTCCAATGTCACCGCCGAGTTCCTCGGTATTGCCGCCGCCTCACCTGGGCAATTGCCGACGCGGGCGCTTTGGGCCATGGTCCAACACCTCGAGACCAACGGACTCGACTCCAAAGAAACGCGCTTTGCACTCTGGTCGCGTATCGCCCGTACCGTCGCACCGATCTTTGCGGTGCTGCTCGCTTTGCCGTTCGTATTCGGTTCGTTGCGCGCGAGCGGCGCGGGCGCCAAGGTGGCGTTCGGCTTGATACTTGGCATTGCGTTTTTCTTGCTCCAACGCATGCTGGAAAGCGGCGCCGTGGTGTTCAACGGCAATCCCGCCGTTTTTGCTTGGCTGCCGACCGTCCTGATGGCGGCCGCCGCGTTGATACTCATTCAGAGAACGAGATGAGCACCGCGCCCTTTCCGCCACTCGTCAAGCGAACGACGCTCATCGTTCGAGATCTTGCGAGGTCCGTCGAGTTCTATCGCGATGTGCTCGGCATGACCGTTTGGTACGACGACGAGATCGTGCTATCCGGAGTCGGGCTCGCCGCCGGATCGAAAGGTGATCGCACCCGGCTCGTCATCATGAAAGCGGAAGATCCGGTCATCGGCATGATCGGATTACTCGAATTCATTGGGCCTCGTTTGCCGGAGCCGAGCCCGCGAACTCGACTCGGCATCGGCGACATCGTCTTCGTCATGCAAGGTCGTGAGGTCGCGTCGGTTCACGAGCGGGCGCTGGCTTTCGGTGCGCGCATTCACGCGGCGCCGCATCGGTTCGAAGTGCGGGGTGCTGACGGAAAGCAGGTGGGCATGACCTCGTTGTCGCTCTGGGATCCGGACGATTTTTTCATCGAGTACAACGAGCGCGATGAGTGAGGCATCCGTGAGCGAAACATCCGAGACCGGTAAATCGAGCGGTCACGATGGCGGTGATGCGGCCTTGGTGTGGGATCTTCCCGTACGGCTCATCCATTGGTCTTTGCTGGTTGCCGTTCTCGGCTCCTGGCTCACCCGAGAGCTCGAGGGTGATTGGTTCGTTTGGCATACCCGATTCGGCTACGCCGTATTGGTGTTGGTCGTCACCCGAATACTTTGGGGATTCCTCGGTACGCGGCATGCTCGATTTGCGAGTTTCGTGCGGGGTCCTGGCGCCGTCATCGAATATCTTCGCGGCGAGTCGCGCGGCACCGTCGGACACAATGCGCTCGGCGCGCTGATGGTGCTTGCCATGCTAGCGATGCTGCTTGCCCAGGCCGTAACCGGTCTCTTCGCCAACGATCAAGTTTTCGAGACGGGTCCGTTGTTCGGCTTCGTCACCATCGAGACGAGCGATCGAGTGACATCGATACACAAACAATTATTTGATTGGATCGTTGCCGCAGTCGCGGTGCATGTGGCCGCCGCGCTCTTTTATCTTTGGGTGCGCCGCGACAACCTGATCAAACCCATGGTCACGGGATACAAGCCCGGCGAGCTCGTTCCGCAGGCGGAGCGCATAAAGGGTTCGAAGCTTTGGTTGGCGATCCTGATCGCCGCAAGCATCGGCGGTGTGCTCGCGTGGATCGTCCGCTCGGCACCGGAGGCATCGCTCTACGTATTTTGATACGAGAGCGATGCCTCGTACGGCTCGTTACTTGCGGGCGCCGAGTTCGCGCAGCAAGTCGTCGGCGCGATACACCTTGGCGAGGGCCTCGCGCATGATCGCCGGATGGACGGCGATCGATCGATTCTTGGCGGTATCGAACCAGTAAGCACCCGAAATCGAGTGAATGTTGCCGTCGAACATCAGTCCGACGACTTCGCCGCGCGAGTTTAGCAGGGCGCTTCCGGAGTTACCGCCGACGATGTCGTTGTTGGTTGAGAGATTGACCGGTGTCGACAGGTCGAGCGAACCCTTCACCCTCTCCCAGCTGTCGGGAATGCGGAACGGCGCTTGCCCCGTCGCTCGCTCGAAAGCCGTCGAGAGACGTGTGAACGGCTCTACAGGTTTGCCTTTCTCCACCCAGCCCTGAACCGTGCCGTAATTGAGGCGGAGGGTGAAGGTCGCATCCGGATAGACGTTGATACCGTAAAGATTGAAGCGGGCACGCGCGATCTTTTCTTCGGCGACGCTGGTCGGCGCTTCGACTTCATCTTCGTAGCGCTTGCGTAATGAACGCGCTTCCGGGTCAATGCGCCGAGCGAGCTGGATGAACGGATCCGTCGACGCCGCGATCGCTGCAGAGCCGCCGTTCCAGAGCGCCAAGCGGAACTCCGGATCGCCGAGGCGAGTGTTCGACACCAACGATTGCGCCAGCGTATCCGGCGAGTCTTTGGCGAGCAGGCTGCGCACCGTCGGATGGTCGGGGCCGAGCCACTCGCGCATCCGCTCGAAGCCGAAGGAGAGGGTCAGCTTCTCGAGCTCAGGATAAATCGGCACGGGGGCTGCGAGCTGTTGTCGAATACGCGGTAACGACGCATCCGTGAATTCGCGTAAACGCTCGGTATTGGGTTTCTCGCGCTCCGCGGCGCTACGCACCAAGGTGCGGGCGATGCGGAAGTAGCGGCTGCTGAAGCCTGCTGCGCCCTCGAGGTAGGTGAGTTCGGTGTCGAGATTACGGGCGATCGCGTTCGCTTTTTCGATATCCGCCCAAGGGTCGCCGATCGATGAAAGTTCCTGATCGGCTCGAACCTTGGCCCGCAGCTCGGCTTCGTCGCGGCGCTTCTGCGCCATCATGTTTTCGTCGAGCAGCGCGTCGAGTTGTTTACGACGCACCTTGATGCCGTTCTCGAGACCAGTGAGCGGATCCTCCGCGATGCGACGCGCATCATCGCTCGTCTTGGAGAACTGGATATAGCGACCGCGCAGCTCGTTGCTGCGAAGCAGCGAGGGCGGAAGTTCGGCCTCTCGCAGCTGCTGCAGCTGTGCCACCGTCAGCAGTCGGTCGGTGGAGCCCGGATGCCCCGATACCAGCACAAACTCGCCGGCCTTGGGACCGTCAAAGTTGATCTTCAGATGGCGGGAGGGCTTGACGGGTTTGCCGTTCTCGTAGGCGCGCAGCAACCCCATGTCGAGACACCAACGCGGAAACTGAAAATTGTCCGGGTCGCCGCCGAATGCCGCGATTCCGGCCTCGGGCGCGAACACCAGACGGATATCGGTGTAACGCTTGTACTGGTAAATAAAATATTGACCGCCGTTGTAAAGGGCAACGCTCTGGCACTTGTTGCCGCTCGTCTTTTCGCACGCTTGCTCGAGTTCGGTCAAAGTTTTCTTGCGCGCATCGTTAGCCGCGCGATCGTCGAGACCGCGCGTGGCCGCCTCGATCTTGCCGGTCACGTTGTCCATGGCGACGAGTACGTCGGCCAGCTGAGTCGGGCACTTGATTTCGTTGGCGCGACCCCGTGCGACAAAACCTTCATCTAGCAGGCTGCGCTCTTTCGAAGAGTTTTCGGCGAGGCAGGCTGCGATGCAGTGATGATTGGTGAGAATCAATCCCTCATCTGACACGAATGACGCCGTACAGCCTGCGAGGCGCACGGTCGATTCGCGAACGCGATCGAGCCACGCACCATCGATGCGAGCGCGAAAATTCTTTTCGACGGCAGCGGAGGGGAAGTTATCGAAGGTCCACATTCCTTCGTCGGCGACTGCGCCGCTGCAGGTGAAGGCGGCGGCGAGCAGGGAAGCGATAACGCGTTTCATCGGGAACAACTCCGAAATCTTGCTGAAGTCGCACTATTAAATCACAGCCCGGTTATTTCTCGCTGCTTTCCGGGCTTACAGCGAAAAAGCGTATTTCTTCGGCGCTTTCGCGTTTCTCGGGCAGACCGCGGCAGGTGACTTGCGATCGAATTCGCCTGCCGACATTCCGTCGGTCACCTCGCGGGAGATTCAGACCATGAGCACGTATCACACGCGCCGGCGGTGCATCGCCGGTCAAGGTATGACCGAATACATCATCGTTGTTACGCTAATCGCCATTGCCGCCATCGGCGTGTACTCCGCATTCGGTGAGGTCGTTCGCGGACAAACGATCGTCGCTGCGTCGGCGTTGTCGGGTAAGTCGGCAGGCACCGGCCGCACCTTCGTCGACGAGTCGCGCAGTCGCGCGGAGTCCAAGAACACCCCCACCAATTTGGCGAACTACGAGAAGTGAATGTGCGCCACGGACGAAGCGAGGGAGCCCCCTGTCATACGTTCTGCAACGTATGACACCTGTCGCTTCGTTCGTGGCCACGCTTTAGAGGCGCTAACGCTTATGCGTGTATCAACGTCTCATCCGCGCATCCGCGGCCAAGCCCTGGCTGTGCTGCTCCCGCTGTTGGTCGTGTTGGTCGCAGCGCTTTGGTGGGTGGCAGGGCGGATTGCTTTGACTGCGAGTGCCCCAGTGAGCGTCTCGTGCTATCCGTAACGCAAAAGATCTTCGGGCGTATCAATGTCGAATGCCGCGTTCGGCAGTGCGACCTGCAGAGTGCCTGTGGAGGCTCGAAGCAGCGCGCCGGCTCCTCGATCGCCCTCTAGAGTATGAACGGCTGCAAACCAACTGCGAGGCAAGAGACAAGGTGCGCCGACGACCGAAGAACCATCGGGCGCCGAATACTTTGCCGCGACTGCGCGAGTGGGCTCGCTCATCCAGGTGGAGACGAGGCGCTGCAGATCGTCGGCGGTGACGAGCGGTTGATCGACGAGCGTGACGAGTGTTGCGCCAAAAGTCTGAGGTAGGTGCGAGAGGCCGAACTGCAGACTGGCAGACTGACCGATCACCCAATGGTCTTGACGCAAGATCTGATGCGGAGGGAGATTGATCGAGGGTGCGATCAGCTCTGCATGAGCACCCAAGACCACTGCAAACTGCTCGCCGAGCACGGCGCGCAGCCGCTCGATGGCCAGTTCGATGAGCGTGCGGCCACGAAACCGAGCGAGCGCCTTCGGCGAGCCGAAGCGACGCGAGCCTCCGGCCGCCAACACTAGCCCAAACGGCGCGGATGTATCACCCAAACGGGCCGTCATGCGCGCGGTCATGTCCGCGCCTGAGGGCGGTCAACCGCCGCCGGCCGCCTGCAGCGTGGCCTGCGATGACGCGGACTTGGCGGGCAAGCGCGGCGCTTCATCGAGGACCCAGGTGTTGGTTTCGCGACGGGCCGGGCAGGGGATCGCGAAGACCACATCTCCCTGGGAACGGGCCGACTTGAGGCCCTCGAGGTCGAGCTTCCAACCGCGAGCCTCGAACTCATCGAGCTTGTCGCGATACTGAAGAATGACCTTGTCGGCCGGCATCATCAATTCTTTGGCGCGCGACGGTGGCGTGAGCGTGGGTCGGACGTTGTTCATGACCTTAATATCCTGCGAGGCAATGAACATGTTGCGCGCGTTGATTTTCTTGTCGAGCCAAGCATTGATTTTGGGCTTGATGAACTTGCCGATGAAACCCATCTTGCTCTTCTTGAAGAAACCAACGTTTCTTTGATTGAGCAGGAAGACGCGTGTGCGGTTCTCGTCGATCGGGGCCTCGAACATGTATTGATGCATCGCCGTCTTCGGCGAGAAGTTGATGTAGGTCCACATGTGGTTGGGACCATAGGTACCTGAGCCGGCCTCCATCTTTCCGCCTTCTTTGCGGAACTGCCGCATGATGGGATTTTTGAGCGGCGGCGCATCAAACGTGGACAAAAACCCGTAACCCCACGGGTTGTTTTGGTGTGGGCGAAGCTCCGTCATGAGATAGGTATCTTCGCGCTCACCCTGATAGCCGTGCGTCGGGTGCAGGTATTCATTGTGCGCAGGATCGAGACCATTCTCGATCGAACGTTCGTAGTGGTAGTTGATGTCGAAGGTGACCAGCGTTGCTCGCCATTCGTCGGTACCGTGTTCATCCACCGGCATGATGGGCGGGCGCTGGTCTTCGGGAAGATCGCCAAGGAAAGCGAAAACGATCCCGTACTTCTCCTGAACCGGATACGCGTCGACGCGGGCGCGCGGTGGCGGCTTCGCGGCTTTGCCGATCGACGGGATGCGGGTGCAGACGCCTTCGCGATTGAAGCGCCAGCCGTGATAGGGGCATTGAACCGTACCATCGTCCTTGCACTTTCCGGCAGAGAGGGACGCCCCTCGGTGGATGCAGGTGTCTGCGAGGACGGCAGGCTTGCCGTCGCCGTCGCGGAAGACGACGAAGTCGTGGGAGAGGATGCGAACCTTTTGCGGCGCGGTGCCGAGGTCCTCGGCGCGAACGACGGGGTACCAAAAATTGATGAACATCGTCTTGACCTCCATGCCAAACGGGGACGCAGAAAACCGCGCCCTTTTACGATAATTAGAACGTGAGCGTAGTACGGGAAGACCGAAGCGTCCACCTTTCGGATAGATGCCGACGGGCTCGGTCGCAGTGTATGTTTCGAGTTACAGACCGCCGATAGGGGAGTTCGACATGTCCGATACCGCATTGAGCGACGCCTCAACCCTGGGTCCGCGCCGCTTGTTCGAGGGGCGCGAAGAGGCCTTGGGCAAGGCCATCGGGTTGGCCATCCGTACGCTTAAGGACGCGATGCCTTATCAGCACGAGATGAACGATGCCCTGGTCAAAATGCATCTGAACTCGGTGCAGTTCGCGAAGAACGCGGGTTTGAGTGACAAATATGTGGAGCATGACGTGCGGTGCATGTCGCCCACCTTGCAGCGTATTCGCGCGGCAATGGAGGCCTCCGGGAACAATGAATTAGCCCTTTCCGGAATATTTGACGGCAGCAGCGCCTTCTATCAGTTGTGCCTTGATCTTGAGGAAGCGCCCGGGATGCGTCGTTTCACCTTTCCGTTTTCGACGGTGCTCGCCATCTCGAGAAAGATCGGTCAGTTCGATATGACCGATGCCGAGATCCACGACATTTGGTTGCGACCCCGCTTGCTCGGTTACGCCCGGGAGCTTGGCGTGCGGTTCGACGTGTCGGACATCGATGCGAGCAACAAGGTGACGGTGCGCCTCGTTCCGTGACGTCCAATGACGGTCGTTTTGTCCGCTAGGTGGAGCGTGTCGCGGGAGAGCAATCCAAAAATTTTCCGCGGGATCCGCTGAATGGTAGATACTCAACCGGGGCGGTGGATACACGCCGTAGGGTCCGGACGTTTGCTGTGGTAAGGCCGCAACAGGCAATCCGGCTGAAAAGTTGTCCTCGGGGGTCTAAATGAAACAATTCAAGAAGGTTCTCCACAGCCTTTGGGCGATTCCGTTGACGATGGGAGTGGGTACTGTCGGGCATGCGCAGGCGCCGACACCCGACGAAGCGGTGGCGCTCGAAGAAATCGTGGTGACGGCGCGTAAGCGCGAGGAAAATCTCCTCGTCGTACCGCTGGCCATCACCGCGGTCACTGCCGCTCAGCTTGAGCGTCAAGGTGTGAAGGATGTCACCGGGCTCATCGATCGCGATCCGAGCTTGAGTTTCGACACGGGCCTCGTGCCCTACGACACCCGAATCGTGATTCGTGGCTTGTCGCCGACGCGCGGTCGCCCAAACGTGGCCACGCTGGTCGACGGCGTCGACGTCTCGAGTGAATCGATCGGCGTCGCCGGTGGTTCGCTGCTGATCAGCCCGAGATTGCTCGACATCGCGCAGGTGGAAATCGTCAAGGGCCCGCAAAGCGCGCTCTTCGGACGTAGCGCATTCGCCGGCGCCATTTCGTACACCACGCAAGATCCTTCGAGCGAGCCGACGCGAAGCGTCTCGATGGAGCTCAGCAGCGAAGGTCAGTACGAGGCCAAAGGTTCGTTGTCGGGCCCGATCTCCGACACGCTGGGGTATCGCTTCGGTGCCTACGCGTTTACGGACGACGGCTACGACTTCAACAAAGTCACGCAGCAGTCGACCGGTGGGGGTGAAGGCCGTGGCGCGGCGCTGACGCTCAAGTGGGAGCCCAGCGACACCTACGGCGCCAAGCTCCGCACGGAATTTACCAACGACAAGTTCGACCCGTCGTCGCAGGCCGCGCTCGCGTTCAACTCTCGTAACGCCGTTCCGACGAACGCGTCGATTTGTAATGTGGGCACCAACGCCGCGGGTGGTTTGGCGCCTATTGGTTTCATCATCGATAAGACCTGTGCGGCGAATCAGCCGCTCGCGCCGTTTCCCGCACCCTCAACGTTGGTCACCCAGCAGTTTTCCTTGCTGCTCAACGCCTATCGGGACCTTGAGAACTTGACGGGCAACCGCGGCGTATTCGACGACATGACGATTCCGGCATTCACGGGGTCGGTGGGTAGCGCCAAAGGTCTGCAGCCGTCCTTCAACCGCAACGCAACACAGTTGGTTGCCGGCGGTACGGCGCCCGACTTCCCGGGTAGCGATCGTACGGTTCGCCGTATGTCGTTGGTGCAGCACTTCGATACCAGCATTGGTCGTTTCAGCTCGCTGACCGGCTACACGAATGCGGACGTTGACGTGTTGTTCGACATCGACAAGACGAGCTTCCTGCCGATTCAGCAGACGCTCGAGACCTACACGAACACCCGTCAGTTCAGTCAAGAAGTTCGCTTTACTTCGGATTTCGAAGGCCCGCTGAATTTCTTTGCGGGTGTGCAGTTTTGGACCGAGAGCATCGAGCAGAGAGAGCGCAACCTCACGGTGATTGGCGAGGGCACGCTGTGCGTGGCGTTCGATCCTCCAACCACTTTCGCTCCAACGGCCCCTTACGCCGGACCTTTGGCATTTGGACCGGGGGCTCCGCCGGTAACCATCCCGCCAGGCACCTGCACTAATCCGACCGGCGGGTTCACGTCGACTGACGTAACGCCCTTCATGGCTCGAGTCTACGGAAATCGTGAGCCGACGCTGACGACTCGCGACATCGACCACAAGTCTTTCTATCTCGACGCCGAGTGGGAAGTCACCAAGACACTGCGCCTCATCGGTGAAGCGCGTTGGGTCGAGGAAGTGAACGACGTGTCGTCGGGGTTCACGGACGGCTCGAACGGTCCGGGCACCCTCGTGCTTTGCGGTTCTATCGGTCCATGCTTAGATGGTGCCGGAGCCGGAGCGATTACGTTCGCGTCGAGCCGTGGCTTTAATCCGCCGGATGTCACGCGTCAGATTGCCTATCCGACGCTCAAAGAAAAATACGTCACGCCGAAGGGTACGCTGCAGTGGACGCCGTCGGACGACGTCAACGTGTATGCGTCGTATGCACAAGCTCGTAAGCCGGGCGGCTACTCGACCGTGACCCTCTCGGGTACGGGCGCGCCGGCCAGTGGCGATGACGTTTACTTCGCTGCTGAAAAACTCCAGGTCTATGAAATCGGTGCCAAGTGGCGCTCGCCCTCGGGCAACGTGCGCGTTGAGGCGGCCGCCTTCCGTACCGACTTCACGGACAAGCAGGTGGGAACACAAATTTTGGTGGGCAACACCATCAGCAACCGTGTCACCAACGCCGGTAAGGCGCTGCTCGAGGGCTTCGAGCTCGGCATGCAGTGGCGTCCCAGCGAGCACTGGTTGGTGGCTGCGGGTATGACGTACTTCTCGACCTACAAGTACACCAACTACAAGACCACCTCGACGGGTGCGGGTGAAATCGCTCGCGTCGGCAACTGTGTGGTGGGTTACCTCGATGGCTCGAGCTTCGTTCCGCTCACCAACAACACCGTGCCGTACGCGGTAGGCAGCACGACGGCATTCCGCTCGCTGACCTGCCAACTCGATCGCACGGGCAAGTTCATCGAAGACACGCCGGAGCTCGCGATGGCGATGTCGGTGGGCTACCGCCGTCCGATGGGTGACACCGGTATGGATCTCGTCGTCGATGTCGACGCGAACTGGGAAGGCAAGCGTTACATCGAAGACGACAACACCGCTTGGCTCGACAGCTACTGGCTCGCGAACCTCCGCGTTGGCGTCGATGCCGACCAGTGGTCCGCGGTGCTGTTCGTCGACAACTTGGCGGATGACCGCACGGTTCGCTCCGCGGGCTCGGGCCCGGCGATCTACGCTTCGGACTTCCGCTTCGGTTTAGTGGCGACGGCTGGTGCTCCGAGACTCGCCGCAGCACCGAGCATCCCGACCACGGTGTTCGCTAACCTGCCGAGCCCGCGTGTGATCGGTCTGCGCATGGCGTACAAGTTCTAAGCCACGCCAGGACGCACTCGCGTTCAACCTCACACGGGGCTGCCCATCACATGGTGGGCAGCCCCGTTCCTTTTGTAGGCTTCCTCGCGTGCCGTCTATCGTTGACGAACGTTTGAGCGATATCTGGGGGTTCGTTCATGGTCGACACGGTTGACGATCATCTGTCACGCAGACGGTGGCTGGGTTCGCTCGCTTTGGGCGCAGGCTTGGCGGCGGGCCACTCGATTGGTCTTCCGGAAGCCGATGCGGCGGTCCGCCGCGATCTACCTGATTTGTCCGATCCCGAGGTCAACCTGCGAAATATCGTTCGGATGCAGGGCAGTCTCCGCGAGGAAGACGTCCGCTGGTGGTTTACCGGGATGATTTTTGCCGTCCGAGGCGACAACGAGACGCCGAAACCGCTGGTGCGCTTCGAGGGCATGGAGGTGTACTGGTTTGCTCATCGGCCAGAAGGGTTTCAGCTCGGCGGGCATACGGTCACGTTCTTCAGGGATGTCGAGACCCGTGATTATCTTCGCGAGTTCAAAAATCCTTGGACGGGTCGCATCGATGAGGTGAAGCCCGCGGTGCAGGGCGGCAACCTCGGCTTCAGTTACAGCAAAGAGGGCATCTGGCCGGTTCGACTCGACGGCTCACCGCTCGGCGAGCCCAAGCGAGGGCCGTTGAAACTGCAGTGGCACTCGCTCGGCGATCACGTTTGGCTACAACACCAGACGGTCTATCCGGCTGGAATGTCGGCGATGCATGGCCAGCGGCAAAGTTTGTTCACGCGTCGTCAGGATTTTCTGGATTCGCGTTTGGCCGCACTGCCCGCAACATTCTCGTCGACGGTATTCATGGGCTGGCTCAAATGGATGAACATGACGGGCGAGCCTGGTCATGTGATTTGGCACGCGGCAGGGGCGAAGCTGCGCAGCATCGAAGAGTTGCCGTTGGACTATCGCGAGCGGGCCGAGCGCGAATATCCGGAGCGGATGACGGCCAAGCCAAAATAGTTGTCGGGGGTATCGATGAAATTGTTTTCAGCGTGTGGAGCGATCGTCTCGATCGTCAGTTGGGCCATTGCGGTGACGGCGTTTGCCGCATCGCCGATGCCGATTCGCTTCAAGGATGAAACGGCGGCGCGCGGTGTCGTCGATGCTGCCGTCAATGCCACGGGGCCGACTTTTGGCGACTTCGATGGTGATGGCGATCTCGATATCTTTGTTCCGGTCGAAGACCTCGCTCCGGGTCTCAACGACCGCTTGTTCGAAAATGACGGTCGTGGAATGTTTAAGGATGTGGCGGCGGATAAGGGTGTTCAGAATTCCGGAAGCCTCAGTCGAGGTGCGGTGTTTTGCGATTTGGACAACGACGGTGATCTCGATCTGCTGTCGGTCAACATGCCGCCAGGGCAGGCGCGCCAGCGCCACGTGCCGACCACGCTTTACCGTAACGATCTTCGCGAATCGGGCTCAGCACGATTTGTCGATGTGACGCGCGCAGCGGGCCTCATGCGCGCAGACAATGAAAACGACCAAAAAATTGGTGGTGTGGGCGATACGGGCGGCGGGGCGGGCTGCGCAGATTACGACCGCGACGGCGATCTCGACGTATTCATCAAAAACGCAGATGGCGATGTCGACAACGTTTTGTTCCGCAACGAGGGCGGCTGGCGCTTCACCGACGTCACTGCCGCGGCGGGTGTGGTGTTACAGGCGAAGCTCAAAGAGTCGAATGCGCAGGGCTCGCCGAATTGGATCGACTTCGACCAGGACGGCTGGATCGATCTGCTCGTGACGCACGAGCGCAACATTAAGGTGGTGCTGCGTAATCTCGGCGATGGTCGATTCGAAGACATCACGCGTTCCCGAAGGCCGCCGAGCGGCTTGCCGTTTTTGAATCCCGGCTATGCGCAGGGTGCATGCGTGGCCGATTTCGACCATGACGGTGATATGGACGTGTTTCTGCCGACAGCGGATCAGGCGGGACGGATGATTGCGAACCGGCTCAAGGAGACGGGCACGTTGTCATTTCAGGACGTCACCCGAAAATCGGGAGCGGGTGTTATTCGCGGCACGCGCGGGTGCGTTGCCGCAGACTTCGATAACGATGGACATGTTGATCTCTATCTCAACAATGGGGGTCCGTCGAATGTGCTCATCAACGACGTGATCGCGGACTTCCCGCCGTTCGTGACGTTCTACATCGCCTGGGAGCCTGCCGAAAACACGTTGCTGCGAAATCGCGGCGATGGGACGTTCGAAGAGGTCACGAGAGGCTCGGGTGCTGAAAGTCTCGGCATCGGCTCAGGTGTGGGGGCAGCGGATCTCAACGACGACGGTTTCCTTGACCTCTTCGTTACGAATCGTACTTATTACGCGCTGGGCAAGCAGGTCAGTCCCGTGGCGGGGCAAAACCGCTTGTTCATTAATCGTGGCAACGGCAACGCTTGGATCAAGCTTCGCCTGCAGGGCACGCGCAGCAATCGTGACGCGTTCGGGGCGCGCATCAAGCTCGTCGCAGGCGACCTCGAGCAGTATCACGAGGTGCAGAGCGCCCATGGCTACAACTCGACCAACGATCCGACGTTGACCTTCGGTCTTGGAATCCGACAGGCCGTCGATCGGATGGAGATCATTTGGCCGTCTGGAGCGAAACAAGTGATCGAAGGTCCGGCGATCAAGAAAACTCATGTCATCGTGGAGCCGGCGTCGTGACCGTGCAGGGCAGGATGCTCATCGGCGGTGAGATGACCGTCGGCGATGGCGGTCGCTCAGGTGCTTGGATCGACTCGCACGATCCGGCCACGCTGATACCCATCGGGCGAGTGCCGGCCGCGTCGGTCCAGGACGTCGATCGTGCCGTCAGAGCGGCAGCGGCGGCGCAGGGTGCGTGGGCTGCCCGCTCGGTCTGGGAGAGGTCTGCGGCGCTTCGGGCGCTGGCAGGGGCCATACGCGCGCGTGGGCCGGAGATTCTGGAGCTCGAGGCTCGCGACACCGGCAACACCCTCGGCAAACTGCAGGCGGACGTGCAGATCGCAGCGGGCTACCTCGAATACTTTGCAGGGCTCGCCTCTGAGCTCAAGGGCGAGACCATTCCCGCGACGGCAAAGGGTCTGCACCTCACGCTACGCGAGCCCTATGGCGTGGTGGCCCGTATCGTGCCGTTCAATCATCCATTCATGTTTGCCGCCGCCCACCTTGCGGCACCGCTGATGGCCGGTAACACGGTGGTGGTGAAAACCCCCGAGACCAGTCCGCTGACTGGGTCAATTTTGGGTGAGCTCTGCCAGACGACTCTGCCAGCGGGTCTCGTCAATATCATTCATGGCTACGGCATGCCGGCCGGTGATACGCTCGTTCGGCATCCGCTGGTTCGGCGCGTCGGCTTCACGGGCTCCGTGCCGACGGGGCTCGCCATCCAACGTGCGGCAGCGGAGAGCGGCGTCAAACACGTCACGCTCGAGCTCGGCGGCAAAAATCCGTTCATCGTGTTCCCGGATGCCGATCTCGATCGAGTCGTGGACATGGCAGTCGCCGGAATGAATTTCTCCTGGGCGGGTCAGTCCTGCGGCTCGACCAGTCGATTGCTGGTGCACGAGTCGATTCACGATGCGGTGGTCGAACGTGTGGCTGCGCGGATGGCCGCGTTAAAACTCGGCAGTCCGCTAGATCTGAGCTCGGAGATGGGTCCCGTCAATTCCGAGCGGCATCGCGATCGCGTGATGACGCTCATCGAGTCGGCTCGCGCCGAGGGCGCACGTTTGGTAACGGGCGGCGGTCGACCGAAAGGCGAGGGCTTTGCAAAAGGGTACTGGGTGGAGCCGACCTTGTTTGCTGACGTATCGCCGAGCATGCGGATCGCACGCGAAGAGGTTTTTGGTCCGGTCGTGTGTGCGCAGCGGTTTCGAACCGAAGACGAAGCCGTAGCGATCGCCAACGACACGGACTTCGGGCTGACTGCAGCGGTGTGGACACGCGATCTACCGCTCGCGTTGCGCATGGTTCGGGCTGTGCAGGCGGGTACGGTCTGGATCAATACGGCCGGGCAGCACTTCGTCGGCACGCCATTCGGCGGCTGGAAAGACAGCGGGCTAGGCGGCGAAGAATGTCTCGAGGAGTTATTCAGCTACTCGCAGGTCAAGGCGGTCCACGTGTTCCCTTGAAGGCTCGCCACAGCAGCCAGGTGGCAATCGGGTTGGCGATGAGTGAGGTGAGGGCGAGCGACCAACCCACTTTCTGTTCGTCTGCGAAAATGAAATCGGTGGTGAAGCCTACGAGGAATGGACCGAGCGTGGCGCCGACCAGCACCAAAGAAAACTGGTATATCGCACCGAACTGGGCGCGCATGGCTTCGGGCGTGATCGACTGCACGTAAGCGCCTGCGGGGCCCGTCGCCGCTGAGCCAAAGAAAAACGTGAAAAAAATGACGGCCGCATGAGAGAGCATGCTCGGCATCAGCGGCGCGACGATACCGGGCAACAAGAGACCGAACCCGCATCCGCAGAGTACGCGCAGCTTGGCGTGTCGATCACCGAGCGACTCCAAGCGATCGGACAGCCAGCCCCCCGAGAACGCTCCGAGCAGGCCGCCCACCAGAGCCACGGTTCCGATGACTGCGGCAGCCTCAGGAATGCTCGCGCCGTATTGGCGTTGATAGAGCGCCGGCGTCCAGGTCATGACGGCGAAGGCGGTGACGGAGGTGGTGCCGTAGCCGGCGAACACATAACCATATCGCGACAAATTATTGCGGAAGTGAGCCCAAACCTCAGCGACGGTCGAGCGCGTGAAGCCCGAAGGGCGTGGCGGCTCTTTGACGAAGAGCATCAGTACGGCGATGGGAATGCCGATCGCACCCACCAGCACCATGACGAGGCGCCAGCCGCCGAGTTCGCCGAGCGCGGGCAATGTGATGGGCCCTTGCGAGAACACCCAGCCGATGACGGCACCACCGAGTAAAAACGCCATGCCGGTTCCTGCGGTGACGCCCGCGCTGAAGATGCCGATGGCGAGTGCGAGTCGTTGCGGTGGAAAGTATCCGGCAAGCATGGAGTACGCCGAGGGCGACAAGGTCGCCTCACCGACGCCGACGCCGACGCGATACATGAATAGTTGAGCGTACGAGCGAGCAGTGCCGGCGAGCGACGTCATCAGACACCACAGGGTGATACCCGAGGTGATGATCCATTTTCGGCTGTAGCGATCGGCCCAGCGCGCGATGACGAGCCCCATGCCGCAATAAAAAATGGCGAAGGCGGCGCCGGCGAGCAAACTAAAGGCGGTGTCGGAAATGCCGAGGTCAGCCTTGATGGGTTGTACGAGCAGCGAGAGGATCAGTCGGTCGATGAACGACACGCAGTTGGCGAGGGCCAGAACGACCACGACGAACCAGGCGTAGACGGGCTGGAATGAGGCAGGGCGAGCGTGGGTCGCTGCCGAAGCGTTTGGAGTGGTCAAGCTGTTGGCCGCCTGTTTGAAAGATCCTCGAGTCGGAGTATATCTCCGGCCAGCGACTCGGCGGACAAGCGTTCGGGGGGTGTCATGCGTTGGCTCAAATGGCTATTCAAAGGACTGCTCGGCCTCGTCGCCGTGATCGGCGTCCTGCTCGTCGTCGGTGTCATCGTCTATCGGGATACACCGGCTGCCGAGGTAGAAGCGAAATGGGCGAGACCACCGTCGCAGTTTGTCGTCATCGACGGGGTTCGCCTGCACTACCGGGACGAAGGCGAGGGGCCAGTCGTCGTGTTGCTGCACGCCAATTATTCGAGTCTCTTCATGTGGGAGCCGTGGGTCGCGGCACTTCGCGATCGTTACCGCGTGATCCGACTCGATCTGCCCGCTCACGGACTCACCGGTCCTGAGCCAAATGGAAACTACACGCTCGAGCGCATCCAGCAGCTCTTCGAGCGATTCGCCGACGAGAAAGGGCTGACGCGATTCACCGTGGTCGGAACCTCGATCGGTGGGACGGTCGCGATGCGCTATACCGCCGATCATCCCGAGCGCATTGAGCGACTCGTACTGATCAGCCCGGGATCGCTCGAGCCGCGTGTCCGAGGTCGAAAGACGCCCGCCAATGTGCCGAAAGTGGCAGACATCCTCGGCTACATCCTGCCGAAATCTTTTACTCGGTTCATGTTGACCAACGATTACGGCGACCCGGCACGGGTAACCGATGCGGTAGTCGATGAGTGGTACGCGATGTGGATGCGCGAGGGCAATCGACTCGCCATGATCAATCTGCTTCGACAGTACGTGTCGGGTGGCGTCGAGGACAAGATTCGCGCGGTGAAGGTGCCGGTGCTGTTGATTTGGGGCGAGAAGAACAAGCGTGTGCCCCTCGCGCTCGCTTACGAGACCAAGAACTTGCTCGTCAACTCACCGCAGGTGCAGCTCGAAGTGCTTCCCGGTATTGGTCACATGCTGGTTCAGGAAGCGCCGGAGGCGAGCTCGAAGCTCATACGACGCTATCTTGATGAAGCCACGATGCCGCCCGTGGCGACGATTGCGCCGATCACGGCCGCCGCCGTTCAGTAGTTTGTCGGACCCCGCGGGTTAGACCCGTGGTGGGCGCTTTTCGAGAAACGCCTGCGCGCCTTCCAAAAATTCGGGCGACGAGAAACTCTCGTCGTAGAAGCGTTTGGACTCCGGCGTCTCGGCATGTACACCATCGGCGAGCATGTTGACCACGGCCTTGGCGGCGCGTACGGAGTTCCCAGCGTTGCCGGCGATCTCGCGGGCGAGCGTGATGGCGCGATCATCGAGCGCCTCAGCGGGCACGATTTCATTGATCATGCCGAGCTCGAGCGCCTCCTCGGCGCCCACCCGTCGTCCCGTGAACAGGATTTCTTTGGTCCGTGAGGGGCCGACGAGATCGTAGAGCCGCTTGGTATCGGCAAGGCTGTAGGCAAGCCCGAGTTTGGCAGGTGGTATGGCAAAGAATGCATCGGGTGTCGCAAGACGCATATCGCAAGCGAGTGCCAGACCGCAGCCGCCGCCCGTACAGGCGCCACGGATGATGGCGAGGGTCGGAATAGGGAGTCGCTCCCACGCGGCCTGCGCGTCGAGCACCACTTGTTGCATGCGTTGCATGGTGGGTGGGTCGGCCAAGGCCTTCTGCATTTCCGCAATGTCGGCACCGGCGCTGAACGCCGCTTCGCCCGCCCCGGTGATCAGGGCGACCTTAATCGAGGCATCGCCCGCAAGTCGGGCGGCGAGATCGACGAGACCCTGCCACATCGCGCTCGAGATGGCGTTCCGCCGTTCAGGACGGTTGAGGATCACTCGCGCAACCGGTGGGTGGATGTTCGTCAAAAGCTCAGTCATGCCATTATGTTAACAGTCAGCCAAATCGGCACCAAAGGGGGATCAAAATCGATGGGTACGTACTCGGATCTGCGCGGCAAGGTCGCGATCGTCACGGGCTCTGGCCGACCGAAGGGTCTCGGTGAGGCCATGGTGAAGCGGCTGGCAGCGGAGGGCTGCAGGGTCGTGGTCAGCGACATCGGCGCGCCACAGGGTGAAGCCCTCCCGGCGTCGGCCATCGGGTCGACCTCGGAGATGGATCAGATCGTGGCGGAGATTCGTGCCGCAGGGGGCGAGGCGATCGGCCTGACCTGCAACGTACTCGTCGAATCTGAGGTGGAGTCGCTCATCGCGCGTACCGTAGAGCACTACGGGCGCCTCGATGTCATGGTGAACAACGCGGGTATCGGCTATCTCATGAAGCGCATCGTCGAGATGAGTCAAGCCGAATGGGACGCCGTACTCGGCGTCAATTTGCGTGGCGTATTCTTTGGCATCAAGCATGCTGCCATCCAGATGCTCAAACAAAACCACGGCGGACGAATCATCAACATTGGCAGTCAGGCATCGAAGTCGGGCTTTCCGTTCGCCTCAGCTTACACAGCCTCGAAACATGGACTCGTTGGGCTCACGCGCAGTGCGGCGGTGGAGTTTGGCGCGGCAGGGATCACGGTGAACACCATTTGCCCGAACCACGTCACGACCGGGCTCGGCGCGTGGCAGAACCAGTTCTTCAGTGCGGCTACCGGCAGAAGTCAGGAAAAATACCTCGCCGACATGCGCGCGCGAATTCCGCTCGGCCGTCCCGGCTTGCAGGAAGACATTGCCAAGGCCTGTGCGTTCCTCGCCTCCAATGAGGCGGCGTACATCACCGGTGAGGCGATGAACGTCTCGGGCGGCGAGGAGTACCACTGATGGCGAAGCCCTGGCCGGGTGGTGCGCGACTTGCCTTGTCTCTCGTCGTCAACGTCGAGGAAGGTGCGGAGTTCAACATCACCGATGGTGACCGCGGTCCGGAGCCGGTGGATGAGCTGGGCATCACGCTCAAAAAACCGGTGCGCAATTTTGGTAACGAGAGCAACTACGCCTACGGCATCAACGAGGGTGCGCCGCGAGTTCTCGGATTGCTCGCGCAGCATGCCATGGCGGCAACGTTCACGGCCGCGGCCGTGGCGCTCGAGCGGGCGCCGCAGGTCGCCTCCGCGATCATGCAGGGTGGGCATGAGGTGTGCGCGCACGGCTATCGCTGGGCGCATCAGCTCGGCATGAGCGAAGAGCAGGAGCGCGAGTTCATCCGTAAGGCGACGGCGAGCATCGAGCGCAGCACCGGTGTGCGTCCCGTCGGCTGGTTATCACGCTATCTGCACACCAGCGAAACGCGGCGTTTGCTGTCGGAAGAGGGTTATCGCTATCACATGGACGATTACAGTCGCGATGAGCCATTCATGGATCACTCTCTCGCGAAGCCTATGGTGATCTTGCCCTACGCGCTCGATTCGAACGATATGAAGATGTGGAACGCGCCGTCACTGATGCCGCGCGCATGGTGCGAATACGCGATCGACACCTTCGATTGGTTGCTCAAAGAATCTGAGGGGCGGCTGCGCATGATGTCGCTCGGTGTCCATCTGCGCATCATCGGACGTCCGGGGCGCATCGGTGCGCTCGATCGGTTCTTTCAGCACGTGCGCAAGCAGGGCGGCGAGCGCGTGTGGATTGCCACGCGACGCGATATCGCCGCTCACTTTGCGGGCTGAATCCGGCGCCGGTCAGGCGACGCTTTCGAAGCGTCTTGCGAGTTCGCAAGCTAGCAGGTCCTCGCCTTGTGCGGTGACAACCTGCAGACCTGCAGGAAGATCGTCTTCGGTCGGCAAGGGCACTGAGGCGGCGGGCAGACCCGCGGCCGTCGCAATCACGGTGAGGTCGGCGAGGTCGGTTGGCGTCGGCCCATCGAAATCGAAGGCCTGGCCTGGCGTGGTCGGCAACACGAGCGCGCCAAGCGGTTGCATCACGCTCTGAACCGCGTAGGCGAATCGACGAACGCGAGCGCGGAAATCCTCGAGTTTGTCGGCACCCAGCGAGGCTCCGTAGTCGAGCATGGCCCGTAGTTCCGGAGAATAAAGCTCCGGAGTCTTGGCCAAGCCGTCGCGGTGTTGTTCTGCCATGGCTCGCTCGCACAAAGAAAACACTGCGCGACGGATTCGCGCAGGCTCGAGCGGCGCGAGCTCGACGGCAACCAGTGTTACGCCGAGCGAGCGCAGGCGGTCGAGTCCACGGTGGTAGTGAGCCAAAACTTTGGAGGTTGTGCCGAGCGCAGCCGCGTCCGCCATGAAACCCACCGGACGACCGTCGAGCAGTTCATCGATGCGTTTTGCCGCGTGCGCGGCTGATTGCGGTAGCCCCGAAAGCACAGTCAGTAAGGGTTGCAACCAGGCGGCTCGCGAGGTCATGGGTCCAACATGGTCGAAGTCCGAGTGCACCGGCAACACACCATCGAGTTCGATGCGATCGGGTGAGGGCTTGAGACTCGCGATGCCACAGAAGGACGCCGGAATTCGAACGGAGCCGATCGTGTCGCTGCCCACCGCGAGCTCGACATGACCCGCCGCGAGCGCCGCCGCCGAGCCGCCGCTCGATCCGCCGACCGAATGCGTTCGTCGACGGGGATTGCGGATTGGGCCGTCGATGGAGCGTCCCTCGGCGCCGAGCGCACCGGCGTCCATGCGAGTTTGACCAAGCAATACCGCGCCGGCTTGCCGCAGTCGACCTACGAGCGGCGCGTCGTTTTCGGCGATCAGGCCTCGTCGGTTGAGCAGTCCGCCTTCGTATGGCCACCCTCTGACAGCGATGTTGCCTTTGAGGGCAACGAGGCGGCCCTCGATGGGACTGCGACTCGCACCCGACTCGAGACGTGCATCGCTCTCTGCCGCCATCGCGCGGGCGTGATCAGCGGCGACATAAGACCAGGCGTTGAGGGCGTCGTCGGCGCGGATGCGTTCAAGGGCAACCTCGAGGGCGCGACGACTGCTACCCATCAGGAATTCGCCTTCGGTCGATCGTCGATCAGTCGAATGGGTTTTTGACGGCTGTCGATTTGCGTGAGCGGCGCGGTGCTACCGGCCGCGACCAATTTGACCCGCAGTTCGACGCCGATTCGCTGTGCGAGCAGTTCGGCGAACCGTTGCTCGATGGCGCTGTCGGGGAGGGCGTACGCGCTGCGTGTCTCAATGATGACGGTCAATTCGTCGCGGCCTGAGCTGTCGCGTGTCGCGCGACAAATATACTCGCCTGCAAACTCTGGTCGCTCGTTGAGGATGGCCGCGAGGGCGAGTGGATAAACGTTGATACCGCGGAGTTTGACCATGTTGTCGCTGCGTCCGAGCACGCCGACGGTCCGTCGCAGAGATAGTCCGCTCGTCGGGGCATCGAGGTGCCACGCAGACAGATCGTGGGTATTGAAGCGGATCAGCGGGTAGACGTCGTCACGATAAAGCGACGTCACCACCATGTCGCCCGGGGTGTCGTCGTGCAGCACTTTGCCGCTCGGGCCATCGATGATCTCGAGGTATTGCGCATCTTCCATGACGTACATGCCGTCACGGTCGGGGCCCTCGGCAGCGATCGGTCCGGTGTCGGCGACGCCATACCAGTCAAAGATTTCGGCGCCACCCCAGGCTTTTGAGAGTGCGGCGCGCGACTCGCGCCCGACGTGACCGAGAATGGCCCGGACCGGCAGATCGCGCCCCGGCTCGAGGCCCATACTGCGCGCCGTTTCGGCGAGTTGGCGGATGTAGTCGACGAACCCCACGATGACGGTGACGCGCATGTCACGCATAAGCTCGATTTGTGTCGTCGAGCGGGTTTCTTTACCGGTGCCCGCCGACAAGAAAAGACAATTCGTGTAATGCAGGGCCGCTTCGCGAACGAAATGTCCGCCGTTGATCATGCCGTGTCCATAGACCGAGTGGATCACGTCGTCGGTGCGCAGCCCCTGCATACGCCAAATCCGTGCGACCAAGAGCGCTTGCACCTCGCGCGACTTGGGACTGAAGAGCACGACTTGCGGACGACCCGTGGTTCCGCTTGTCGTATGCACCACGGTGACCGGCCTGTCGTTGATCGGCCACTGGTCGAACCCGTGGTAATCGCCGTAGGGCGGGTGTTCCGCCAAGCTGCGCATGAGGTCGCTTTTGTCGAAGATGGGGAGTCTTTCGATGTCGTCGAGACCTGTGACATCACCGGGTTTCACGCCATGGCGACTCCACAGCCGCTGGTAAAACGGAATCTCCCACGCCCGCGCCAGGCAGCGACGGAAGAGTCGATCTTGATGGGCGCGAATGTCCGCTCGCGAGCGACGCGCGAAATCCTGGGTAAAAGATTCACCGATGGGGAAGTCGCGCAGCATCTGCGCGTAGTCGAAGGACTCGAAGTAATGCGGAAAGCTCATGATGACGCCGACTCGAAGTGAAGTGCATCGACGAGTGTACGCACATCGTGCAGCTGCTCGAGATCGTCAACGAGGGTAATGAGGCGTTCGATTCGAGCGTGGCTCATCGGGTAGAGACCTGATGCGGCGGCTCGCCTGAACTTGGCGAGATGACGCTCGCGAGAGAGCGGGCGCCCCGGAGCGCCGAGTACGGCGGGCAAGTCGACGGCGAGTTCGGTACCGTCGCAAAGACTCACTTCAACGCGCTGCGGAGCCAGCACATTAACCGCCGGATTTTGGTCTTTGACGATACGAATTCGAGCGGCGAGTTCGTGTCGCGCGGGTTCGGTAATGGCGTCGGGATCAAAATCGGTGACGCGGACGTCGTCGTGCAGCAGGGCGATAGCCGCCACGTAGGGCAAACAGAGGCGCGCGTATGAGGGAATCATCGTGGGCGATGGCGCGCGGTCCACCAACTGAATGATGAGCGGTGGCGCAAGCACTCGGATTTCCTTGATATCGTTTACGCCGAAACCGTGGCGTTCGCGCAGTGTGAGTACGCCATCGACGCCGCCGTGTGTCGCGCGACCGCTCGGATAGGGTTTGTGCGAGAGCTCGGTGATCGCCTCACGCGAGTCGAGATCATCGAAAGCCGTTCGATCCCATTCCGGGTCGATGAGCGTGAAGTAACCGAAAGGGCCTTCGACAAACTGCAGGGGTCCGCGGATGCCGTGCCGCGCCATACGAATGGCATCGATCGCGACGCGTGCATTGAAGCCGATCTGCATCGGCAGCATGGGCGAGCCTTCGACGTGGGCCTGCATCGTGCCCGAGAGCTGGCTGTAGGCGAGTCCCAAGGCGCTCCGGGTGGTGACCGCGTCGAGGCCTTCGATACGAGCGATGCCGGCGGTGGCACCGAGCGCGCCGCACATTGCGGGTCGAAAAAATCGCAGCTTATTCTTTGCTGCTCGGCCGAGCGAGGTGGCGATATCGACGGCGACCGAGCAGCCCTCGATCAGCTGTGAGCCGCGGACGCCGCCGCGTGCGTCGCACCAGGCCACGAGCGTGCCGAGAATCACGGCCATCGGATGCACGAGTGCGGGTTCGTGTACGCAATCCCATTCTTGATTGTGGATCTGGTAGCTGTTGATGAACGCGGCAGTGCTTGCGGGTACGCGCTGCGCTGAGCCCCAGATGCGCGCTGCATCGCCGGCGCCCCATTCTTGCGCGACGGCTTCCAGATCCTTGACGAGTGGGACGCGCGAGCCGGAGAGACCGACGCCCAGCGAGTCGAGGATGAAGGTTTTGGCGCAGGCGACGGCCTTGGGTGAGAGCGTGGAGAACCGGGTCGTGACCGCGCGTTCCACGAGGCGGTGGGCAATATCGTTAGGCGAGTTCATGTGTAGTGCGATGCTACAATTTTGCGCATGTCAGACGCCACACGGCCTGCATGTGCTCCGCCCTGGACCGAAGCTGGGCAACATGCGATGTCGCCCACGGCAAGCCACGACGACATCGCACGCTTCAATTTCCTCGCGAACTTCAACAAGTACATGGCCGGCGTCGTCGTCGGCGGCAACGCCGTGGCATTCAAAGCGCGAGCGGTGCCTAAGTGGGCAACTGAGCACGGCGCGCCACCTGCCAACCGTCGCGAAATCCGCGAGGCGATGCGTGACGATCCGTACTACCGAATGTGGAGCTCCTTGCGCCGCTCGGGCATGGAGATGCGTCAGCAGGCAGGTCGATCTTTGGTGCTAAGACAGATGGAGGCACTCCGCGACCGCGCGCGTGCGCTCAACGAGGCGCATCCGCAAACGTTGCGACTCGATCCCGGATTGCAGGTGCCGCGTTATCAGAGCGAGCTCGACAACCACTGCATGCCGGGCAGTTACTACGCCGAGTACATCGAGGATGATGTCGCAGCCGCCGCCAACTATGACGTCGGCATGTTTGCGACGACGACAGGTCTCTTCGGTCGCTATCTCGATGGTGCAGGGCGGGGTACGGTCGAGTGGTTGAGGCGTCATCGGCCTGGTTGGTGTCCACGGCGCATTCTCGATCTGGGCACGGGCCTCGGTCACAACGTGCTGCCGATTGCACGCGCGTTTCCAAAGGCGGAAATCGTGGCGGTCGATCTTGCAGCACCCATGCTGCGTTACGGTCATGCGCGCGCGATCGGCATGGGCATCACGAACGTGACCTTTCAGCAGGCGAACGCCGAGTCGTTGTCCTTCGAGAGCGGCCACTTCGATTTCATCTTCAGCACCATGTTCCTGCACGAGACCTCGCGCGCCGCTCTCCGCCATATTTTGTCGGAGTCGAAGCGCTTGCTTGCTGCGGGAGGCGTTCAGATCCATCTTGAGCAGCCGCCGTATCGCGATATGGCGGCTTTCGAGCAGTTCATGCGCGACTGGGATTGTCAGCACAACAACGAGCCGTTCTGGAGTGCGCTGCACGATACCCGACTGCCGCAGCTCATGATGGAGCTAGGTTACGCCGAAGATCGTCTCTTCGAGACGGAAGTACATGCCTTGGTCGAGGACGAGATGCCCAAGGTGTCGACCGAGGTCGAAGATTACGGGCGGGGTGGAATGTGGTACGCCTGCGGGGCCGACGCATGACCCGCCCCATCGATGAGGTCGAGCTGCAAAAGCTCATCAATGCGGCGGCGAGTGGCAAGCGACCCTATTTCTTTGGTGATCATAACGTCGATCGTCTGCTTGCCATTGTATGGGCGATGGCGGGCGAACTCGCCGTCACGCGGGAGCGTCTCGATACGGTCGAGCGGTTGCTCGCGAAACATGAGCTACTCAATCGTGCGGAGATCGACGCCTATCGCCCCGATGCCAAAGCCGCCGAGGAGCGCGGTCGCTGGCAGATCGAATACATCGCGAGGTTGCTGCGCATCCTGCAGCAAGAGGTCGACGCGCTGCAGGACAAGTCGTCGAAGTAGGGCGGGGTGGCGACGCGCGGGTCTCAGACGCTAAGTGCCCAGAACTTCCAGTCGAGCACGCGAGCTTCCGCTTCGGGGTTGCCGCGCGCAGCAAAGCATTCTGCCTCGATGCGCAAGAGATACGCGCCGGACTGGGCGGCAGGCTTCACCTCGGTGACGACAAATTCTGTTCGCAGACGATCACCTTCGACGACTGGGGCAACGTGATCGCAGCTCTCCCACGCAAGCACCGTGAGCAGATTGGGCAGGCCGCGCGTGATCTGCGCGAAGCCCGTAAAAATGGTGTGACCGCCGTATACCAGTCGTTCGCCGAGGTAGGAGAGTCGTGAGTCCGTGTGCGCCATGGCCATGTTGAGTGATAGACGTACCAGCTCGGGAGCAGAGGTGATGGTGTCGCGGGCCTCGACGACAACCCGCTCACCCATCGGAATTTCCGTCGCCCTCATTCCACGCCACGCGGCGGTGGGCGCGATATCCCAGCTCGGCGGCACGGCCGTCATGATTTCCGCCATCGAGCTCGACTGACCGATGGCGTCGAGATCATCGGCGTGACCCGTCGCCGCCTCCGCAGAACGACACGGGATCATCGGACAGCGCCAAAAGCGAAGCACCGTTTCGTCATGCTGATTCGTCGTCGTCATTTCGAGAGCGACGATTCCGGTGGCGGCCCGTCCTGCTTGCGCTTTGTTTTGACGAAGACCGACGACGCGTGTCCGGGTGTGGAGTGTATCGCCAAGAAATACCGGCTGGCGCAAGACGAGTCCGCGATAAAAGAGGTTGGCCTTCACGCGCTGCGAGGCCCACGTCGATTGGCCGATCGCGATGTTGATGGCGAGGAGCGGATGACAGAGCGGTGTGGCAGAGCCCGTGATTCGCGCTGAGATTGCGTGGTCGAGCGGAAGCCGCAGCCGATCGCCGAATAGGGCTTGGTGGAACGCCGCATGGCCGGCAGTCAAGGTGACGGCGGGTGCGTCGAACTCGAGACCGCGATGGAAATCTTCGAAGTAGGGGCCAGCGACGTTCATTGGAATGTCCTGATGAGCATGCGGATGGCGACGATACAAAGAAATGCACCAAACACTCGTGAGAGCGTGCTTCGATCGAGCGAGTGCGCGAGCCGCGCGCCGTAAGGTGCCGTGAACATGGACATCGGCGCGATCACGGCAAGTGCGGCAAAGCTCACGAGTCCTACCGTGAAGCCTGGCAACGACGTATCGGGTTGCGAGAACAGATAGCCGATCGTTCCCGGGACCGAAAGCAGCAGACCAAAGAATGCCGCCGTTCCGACAGCCTTGTGGATCGGCCCGCCCGTGAGAGTCATCGCAGGAACCGAGAGCGTACCGCCGCCAATCCCCATCATCGACGACACACTGCCGATCAAGGCCGCGATCAGGTTGCCAGATGCCCCAAGGGGAACGCGGGCGGCCAGACGAACATGATCGAGCGGCAGATACATCTTCGCCGCTACGAGCAGCGCGACGACGCCGAACAACCCGCTGAGGGCCCCGTCACTCGCTTGAGCGGCGAGTAGACTGCCCGCCAAGCCGCCGAGGATCATGCCCGGCGCCCAAGCCTTGACGATCGTCCAATCAATGCCGTCGCGTTGGTGGTGGGCGCGAGACGAGGAGATCGACGTCGGGATGATGGCGGCGAGGGAAGTCGCTACCGCGACGTGCATGCACCATTCTTTTGGGAAGCCCGCGAATTGCAGGGTGTATTCGAGCACCGGCACGAGCACGATGCCGCCGCCGACGCCCAAGAGCCCGGCAATCAGACCAGCAAATAGGCCCGTGACCGCCAGCAGCGCCGCCAGAAGGGCCAGAGACAAGGCATCGGAAGCAAGATCCATGGGGGCGGCAGTTTAGGGTAAGCCTCGATTCCGAGTGACCTTCCTTGCGTTCGATGGGTGGGCGCCGATAGAGTTTGTGGTTTCGTCAGCACGGATTGACACCCATGCCGGGTTCCCCCTGGGCGGTACACAAATTTGGCGGTTCCAGCGTTGCCGACGCCGAGTGTTTTCGGCGGGTGGCCGCCATCCTCGACCAGCAGGCCACCCCTCAGCTGGCTTTGGTGCTGTCAGCGTGCAAAGGAGTGACGGATTCACTGCTCGCGCTCGTCGGGCAGGCCGAGCAACGCGATCTCGGGTTCCAGGCGGGTCTCGATGCGCTGCGCGAGCGGCATGCGCGGATTGCCGGGGAGCTGCTCTCCAAGCAGGGCGCTGATCGGTACCTTGAGACCTTCGATCGTGATCGGACGGATATCGAAGGCATTTTGCAAGCTGTCCGGCTCACGCGTTCGGCGGGTCGTCACATCACGGATCTCATTTCAGGGTATGGCGAGATCTGGTCGACGCGTCTCTTTCGAGATTTTTTTGACAGTCGCCCGGGAAGTGACTCGAAGCGTGCGGGTGTGGTGCGCTGGCTTGATGCGCGCGAAGTCGTGGTGGTGGAGTGGGGTCCGCTCGGCCCCCTCGTTCAGTGGGAAGAATCGCGACGTCGACTCGCCAAACAGGTGGCGACAGATTTTTCGGGAACGGTGGTGATCACCGGATTTATTGCGACGGACGTCAGTGGCGTACAAACCACGCTCGGTCGTAACGGCAGCGATTTCTCGGCTTCCATTTTCGGCTCCTTGCTCGACGCGTCGGAGATCCATATCTGGACCGACGTCGATGGCGTGTTGTCGGCTGATCCGCGACGCGTGCCCGATGCGCAGGTGATCGATTCACTCTCCTACAACGAAGCAATGGAGCTCGCGTACTTCGGTGCCAAGGTGATCCATCCGCAGACGATGGCGCCTGCGATCGGTCGCGAAATCCCCATTTGGATTCGCAATACGTTCGCGCCGGATCATCCGGCCACCTTGATCTGCGCACATCCTCAGTCGTCGCTTGCCGTCAAGGGCATCACGACCATCGAGAATATCGCGCTCCTGAATCTCGAAGGCGCGGGCATGATCGGCGTGCCGGGTACGGCTTCGCGGCTGTTCGGCGCCTTGCGTGAGGAAGGAATTTCGGTCGTCCTCATTTCTCAGGGAAGTTCCGAGCATTCGATCTGTTGTGCCGTACCGCGTGAGCAGGCCGATCGTGGCGTCAACACGGTGCGCGCTGCGTTTGCTCGAGAGTTGGCTGATGGGCAGATCCAATCGGTCGAGGTCGATCGTGAGCTCGCCATTCTCGCCGTCGTCGGTGATGGCATGGCGGGTATTCCGGGTATTTCGGCCAAAGTATTCAGCGCGCTCGGCGCGGCGGGCGTGAACGTCCGAGCGATCGCTCAGGGCGCCTCGGAGCGCAACATCTCCGTGGTGGTTCCTGCCAAAGCGGCGACGCGCGCGTTGCGCACCGTGCATTCGAGCTTCTATCTCTCGGCGCATACAGTGTCGGTGGGCATCATCGGTCCAGGCACTGTGGGTCGCGTACTGCTTGAGCAGATCGCCCCTCAGAGCGAGCGTCTGCGTCGCGATTTCAAACTCGATCTGCGCATCCGAGGCCTGTTGTCCTCGAAGCGGATGGTGTTGTCGGACATGGGCGTCGCGCTCGGCCGATGGCAGTCGGAGTTTGCCGATTCGAAGGCGACGCCTGATCTCGAATCGTTTGTCGCGCATGTGGGGGTCGATTACCTGCCGCACCGCGTCATCATCGATTGCACGGCCAGCGGCGAAGTGGCGCAGCACTATCCCAAATGGTTAGCCGCAGGCATCCATGTGGTGACGCCCAACAAAAAAGCGAATAGCGCGCCGATGGCGTTTTATCGAGGCCTGCGTGAGGCCCGGCGCGCAGGGGGCACGCACTATCTTTACGAAGCGACGGTCGGAGCCGGCTTGCCAGTCATCCAGACGCTGCGCGACCTGCGCGAGACCGGCGACGACGTGACGAGTATTGAAGGCATTTTTTCAGGCACGCTCGCGTACCTCTTCAATGTTTATGACGGTTCACGTGAGTTCAGCGCCATCGTCGCGGATGCGAAGCAACGTGGTTACACCGAACCCGATCCGCGTGACGATCTTTCGGGCATGGATGTCGCCCGCAAGTTGATCATTCTCGGACGCGAGATGGGTTTGTCGCTCGAGATGGCGGACGTCAAAGTCGAAAGCCTCGTTCCTGCGGGACTCGAGCAAGGCTCGATCGAAGAATTTTTGGCGCGATTGCCGCAGCACGACGCGGCCATGAAAACGCGTTTCGACTCGGCACGTGCGCGCGGCAAAGTGTTGCGCTATGTGGGTCGTCTCACGTCGGCGGGCGAGGCGACGGTGGGCGTCGTCGAACTCGATGCGCGACACGCCTTCGCCAATATTGCACTTACGGACAACGTCGTTCGCTTTGCTACGGCCCGCTACAACTCGAACCCGCTCATCGTCCAGGGTCCGGGGGCCGGTCCCGAAGTGACGGCCGGCGGAATCTTTGCCGATCTGCTGCGTCTCTCCGCTTATCTTGGAGCCCGGCTGTGAAGTCCGCGACCGCCTTCGCGCCCGCTTCGGTTGGCAACGTCGGTATCGGGTTCGATATTCTCGGGTTTGCCGTCGATGCTTTAGGCGATCGCATCACGGTGACGCGTACCGAGCGGCCTGGCGTCCGCATCACCGGCTGTTCCGGTGTGGCCACCGATCTTCCGCTCGAACCTGAGAAAAACACCGCCGGACGCGCACTGATCGCGCTCGGGGTGGCCGCCAAGCCGAGTTTTGGTTTCGAGATGCAGATCGAGAAGGGCATTCCTCTCGGCTCGGGCCTCGGTGGTTCTGCAGCATCGGCGGTGGGTGCGGTGGTGGCGGCCAATGCCTTGCTCGATGAGCCGTTCGATCGACTTGCGCTACTCAAGTTTGCGATGCAAGGCGAAGCGGTGGCGAGTGGCTCGCTCCATGTCGACAATATCGCGCCGTCATTGTTTGGCGGTCTTGTGCTGACGGTCGGTATCGACAACCCAAAAGTGAAGCGTATTCCTGCGCCGCCCGGTATCACGGCGGTGATCGCCCACCCGCACATGTTCCTGTCGACCCGACAGGCTCGCGCCATTTTGAAGCGTGACGTGGCGATGGCCGACTTCGTATGGCAGACGGCCAACCTCGCGGGCTTCATTTCGGGTTGTTACACCAACGATCTTGAGCTCATTCGTGAAGGGCTCAACGACGTCGTGATCGAACCGCAGCGAAGGCAGTTGATTCCCGGATTCTCCGCCGTCCGTGCGGCCGCAATGGCTGCGGGGGCGCTCGGTTGTTCGATTTCCGGTGCCGGCCCGACCATGTTCGCGTGGGCCCTTGCAAACGATGCGCAAGCGGTACGCGAGAAAATGGTTGCCGAGTTTGCGCGTAATGGCGTCGCGACCGATCACTGGGTCGTGCCTGTCGAATCCGCCGGCGCGCGTATCGTCGGATCGTGACGAGCGGATGAAGTTTCGCAGTACTCGCGGTGGGGCAGAGCGACCGGGATTTTCCGCGGCGTTGTGGCGCGGTTTGGCGGCTGATGGCGGTTTGTACGTCCCCGAACTTTGGCCGACCTTCACCGTCGACAATTTCAGCGGCGCACAGTCTCTTCCGGAGGTTGCTGCGCGTCTGCTGACGCCTTTTGTCGAGGGCGATGCACTCGAACCGAATCTCGATGACATCGTGCGTGAGGCCTTCGACTTTCCGGCGCCACTCAAGCGCGTGCAAGGCACTTCGCCCGGCGAAGTGCTGACGGTGCTCGAGTTGTCGCACGGGCCGACGGCTGCGTTCAAAGATTTCGGCGCGAGATTTCTCGCAGCCTGTTTCCAGAGGATTCGCCAACCGGCGTCTCCTGCCGTCAATATCTTGGTCGCGACGTCCGGAGATACGGGCGGCGCCGTGGCTGCGGCATTTCATCGGCGATCGGGCATGAGCGTGACCGTGCTTTTTCCGAAGGGGCTCGTATCGCCGACGCAGCAACACCAACTGACTTGTTGGGGCGACAACGTGCAGGCCTTCGCCGTACGCGGGACGTTCGATGATTGCCAACGCATGGTCAAGCGGGCCTTCGGTGCGGAGGCGCTGCGTCAGCAGCAGCAGCTGTCATCTGCCAACAGCATCAACCTTGGGCGGCTGTTGCCGCAGGCCGTCTACTACGCTGCAACGAGTCTCGCTTGGTATCGTGAGCATGGCACTCGGCTCTCGTTCATCATTCCGAGTGGAAACCTCGGTAACTCGGTCGCGTGCTTGTGGGCACGGCATATGGGGTTGCCGATCGGTCAGGTCGTGCTCGCCCACAACGCCAACCGGACGGTCCCCGACTTTTTAGCAGCGGGGAAGTGGCTACCGCGCTCGAGTACGGCGACGATCGCCTCGGCCATGGATGTCGGTAATCCGTCAAACATGGAGCGACTCCGGGATTTATCCCCCGACCTCCCTGGGCTGCGCGCAAACGTCAGTGCGGTGAGTATCGACGACGAGTCGATCCGACATCGCATCCGCGTTGATCGTGATCGCTTCGGTGAGATATGGTGTCCGCATACGGCAGTGGCCGCGGAGGCTTGGGCGAACATGAGCGTGGAGGCGAGGCGCGAACGCGCTTGGTGCGTGGTGTCGACGGCCTCGCCGGCAAAGTTTCCGGAAATCGTCGAGCCCCTGATCAACACGAGCGTTCCGGTTCCAGAGACGCTGGCGCGTTTATTCGATCGACCTTCGATGTTCACGGAGATTGACGCCTCACTCGAGGCGCTCGAAATCGAACTGAAGCGGATCAACTAGAATTCAGTCCTGATGTCCCTTAGCCCTGAACAATGGATGCTGGTGGTTGCTGCCGTGGTGCTCGGCATCCTGATCGGTATTGCTGTCACGTTAGGGTGGCGGTGGTATCTGAGGCGACGCGAGCGCCTGCGTCGCAAGCGACGTATCGAGGCGGTATCCATCGATCGCTTGCGTGATGTAGCGGTTCCGGACGGCAGCGGCGGAATGCTTCACATCGACTACGTGCTGTTGACGGCGCAAGGGGTGTTGCTGCTCGATGTTCGCGACGTCGTGGGTAATGTCTTCGGCTCGGATGCCATGGTCGAATGGACGGTCATGCACGCCGGTCGTCGGAATGGTTTCGCCAACCCTCAAGGGCCGTTGTATGACCGGATCGCTGCCATCAAGGCGATCGTGGGCGATGTGCCCGTCGAAGCGAGAGTGATGTTCGGCAGCACGTCTTCGTTTCCGAAAGGCTTGCCGCGAATGACATTGCGCGAAGACGCGTTGGAGAACGAATTTCCGCTTGGCGATCGTGCCCAGGCCGAGCAGCTTATCGAAGTGTGGAAGCTCGACTGGCAGCGTCTACGCGAGACCCTAGTACCGAGCGAATTCAGCGCTCGGAGCTGACGCGCGAGCCGAGCGCGGGTAAGCCAAAAAACTGTCGGGCCGTCGCCGTCGTGTGCGCGGCCAGATCTTCGAGCGATTCGCCCCGCGCCGCCGCAACGACGCCTGCGATGTGGGCCAGATACTTGGGCTCATTGCGTCGCGATTCGGGTTTCGGCCGCAGATCGCGGGGCAGCAGATAAGGCCCATCGGTTTCCACCATCAACCGACCCACCGGAATTTTTTTGACGAGCTCGCGCAAGTGCAGTCCGCGCCGCTCATCGCAAATCCATCCCGTGATGCCGATGTATAAGCCGAAGGCGAGACAGGCTTCCAACGCCTCGGCCGAACCGGTAAAGCAATGCAGTACCGCTCGCGGGAGCGACTGTTGATGCTCACGCAGGATTGCAATGAAGTCTTGATGCGCATCCCGTTCGTGCAGGAAGAGGGGTTTTTGCAAGCGGATGGCCAGGTCCACCTGTCGCTCGAAAGCCGAGCGTTGCTCACGCGGTGCGGAGAAATTGCGGTGGTAGTCAAGTCCTGTCTCGCCGACTGCGGCGACTAAGGGATCTTCGGCGAGCTCAGCAAGTGCCGCGAACGACGCCTCGTCGAGATCGACGGCATGGTGCGGATGACAACCGGCGGTCGCGCGCAAAATGCGGGGCGCTGCGCGGCTGAGAGCGAGCGCCGCCTGACTGCCCTCCAGAGACGCTCCTGTGACCACGCACTGCACGACGCCGACCTCAAGCGCGCGTTGCAGCACCTGCTCGCGGTCGGAGTCGTAGCTGTCGTGGGTCAGGTTGATGCCAATGTCGATCAGCTCGACCGTCACTGCGCGCGACCTCGACTTTCCAGAGCCGCGAGTGCAGCGCACAGCGCCGTGACATCCTCTTCGGGCTGATCCCAGGACACCACGAGACGGGCTTCGCCCGAACCGACTGCGCCCCAGTCATAGAATTCGAATCCTTGCTCGCGCAAGGCGGCAGCGCCTGATTCCCCAATCCGTACGAACACCTCGTTGGCCTCGACAGGGTGCATCAAGGTGCTGCCGGCAGACTGGCCGAGACGCGCGGCAAGCGAGTTGGCGCGTGTGGCAAGACGCAACCAGAGATCGTTGTCGAGATAGGCGAGCAGCTGTGCGGAGACGAAACGCATCTTCGACAACAAATGACCTGCTCGCTTGCGTCGAAACTCGAAATCTCCCGCGCGCGCGGGATCAAAGAAAATCACCGCCTCAGCCGTCAGTGCACCATTCTTGGTTGCGCCGAACGACAGGACGTCGATCCCTGCACGCCAGGTGATATCGGCGGGCGAGCAGCCGAGCGAGGCGACGGCGTTGGCAAAGCGCGCACCGTCCATGTGCACGGAAAGTCCTCGCGAATGCGCAACATCGGAGAGCGCCTTCACTTCCCTCGGGGTGTAGACCGTACCGAGCTCAGTCGCCTGGGTGATCGATAACGCTCGTGGCTGAACCGTATGGACCGACGTCGGATTCGCGGCGAGCGTGCGATCGATCATTTGCGGAGTAACTTTTGCGTTCGGACCCTGCATCAACAGCAATCGCGCACCGCCGGTCATGAATTCTGGGGCGCCGCATTCGTCGCGGACGATATGACCCTCTTCGTGAGTCAGGATGGCGCCGTAGGGCGGTACCAGGGTCGCGAGCGAAAGGGTATTGGCCGCAGTGCCGGTCGAAACCGGGAAAACGCGCACCGACTTCTCGAAGAGCGCGGAGAAGCGCGCCTCGAGTCCTGACGACCAGGCATCGTCGCCATACCCGCGTGCGTACCCGTGATTGGCGGCCGCGATCGCCTCGATGATTTCAGGGGCGGCCGGTGCCGTGTTGTCGCTTTTGAAGTATCTCGCCATGGGGCGCGAATCGTACTCCAACCGGCAGAAGATCGGCATGGCATGATCTGTCGGTGCTCGACCAGATCGCTCTACCACTTGAAGAATCCAGCGCCCGCGGAAGCCGGTCTCTGACCCTGCGCCGCAGCACTCGGGCGCGGCGGCTGGCGCTACGCGTGCATCTGGATGGACGCGTAGAGGTAGTCGTACCGCGTGGCGTCGCGATGTCGAGCGTCGAGGCCTACGTGGCAGGTCACCAGGACTGGCTGTCGCGCAAGCTGACGGCCCGACTGACAAAGGTCGTCGCCGAGCCCTTTCCCCCCGATGAGATTCTGCTCGCGGCGCTCGAAGAGCGTTATCGGGTGCACGTGGCGGGCGGACTAGGGCGACTGCGCGTGGAGAACCGCGGCGGGGTGTTGTCTTTGCGCGGTGCCTGGAGCGATGCGACCTCATCGTCTGCCAAGCGGGCGCTGCTGGCGTGGCTGACGACGCATGCTCGAGACGCACTTGCGAACCGCCTGCAAGCGACGGCATCACGTTGGTGTTTCAAATATCGCAGTCTGCAGTTGCGACGTCAGCGGACGCGTTGGGGTTCCTGTTCGAGCCGTGGCGTGATCAGTCTCAACGTGTGCGCTGTGTTTCAGACGCCTGAAGTACTCGATTACTTGTTAGTCCACGAGCTCGTCCACACGCGCCACATGAACCACTCAGCGGCGTATTGGAAAGCCGTTGCTGAAATTTGCCCGGATTGGCAACGTCTGGATCGCGAGTTGAGTCAGGGCTGGAAACGCGTTCCGCCTTGGGTATTCGCTTGAGCGCTGCGGCGCGCACGCCAGAGTCGAAAGCCAAGCAGTATCACCAGTGCGGCTGCGTAAATCAGCGGCTCGCGGATGTCTGCCTTAACCTGCCAGTAGTAGTGCCAGACACCGAGGAGGGTGATGGGGTAGATCAGGCGGTGTAGCGTCTGCCACCGCCGACCGAGCTTGCGCATCATTTTATTGGTCGAGGTGACCGCGAGCGGAATCAGCGCGAGCAGCGCGACGAAGCCGACGATGATGAACGGACGTCGCGCGATTTCGCGAGCGAGATCGCTGAAGTCGAGATCGAGCTCGAGCATGGCGTAGATCAAAAAATGCAGCAGGGCATACGCAAACGAGAACAGCCCGAGCATGCGCCGGGTGCCTTGAATCGCCACCCAGCCCGTCACCGCGCGTAGGGGTGACACCATGAGGGTGATCATGAGCAGATTCAGAGCTGTCTTGCCTGTGACGTGCAGCATCTCGCGAATCGGATTGGGTCCGAGCGACTGATTGGCGACGCCCAGGGCGCCCGCGATCAGTAGTGCTGCGGGAATCAGGGCCGCGACGAAGACGATGGGCTTCAGCGATCGAGCGGAGAGGGGCATCGGTTCAGTAGAACCGTCGTAAATCCATGCCACGATAGAGCGAGGCCACCTCGGCCGCATAGCCGTTGAACGGTAGTGTGTCGATACGCGAGGCGAGGAAGTTGCCGCCGATGCGTCGCTCTTTTGCTTGGCTCCAGCGAGGATGATCGACCGCAGGATTCACGTTGGCAAAGAACCCGTATTCATCGGGAGCTGAGAGATTCCAGCTCGTGTCGGGTTGTCGTTCGGTGAAACGGATGCGAACGATGGACTTGATGCCCTTGAACCCGTATTTCCAGGGAACGATGAGGCGCAGCGGAGCGCCGCTCTGATTGGGTAACCATTTTCCATAGACGCCGACGACCAGTAGCGTGAGCGGATTCATGGCCTCGTCGATGCGCAGGCCTTCTCGATAAGGCCAGTCGAGTACGCGCGTGCGCTGGCCGGGCATTTGCTTGGGGTCGAAGAGCGTCGTGAATTCGACGAACTTGGCGCGCGATGTCGGTTTGAACCGGCGAATGAGATCGGCGAGCGGAAAGCCCATCCACGGCACGATCCGCGACCACGCCTCGACACAGCGGAAACGATAGATGCGCTCTTCGAGCGCATGTGGTTTCAATAGGTCTTCGAGGGTGAAGCGCCCGCGAACCTCGGCTTCGCCGTCGATCTCGACGCTCCACGGTCGACTGCGAAAGTTCTGCGCGTTTTGGTACGGGTCTTCTTTCTCGAAGCCGAACTCATAGAAGTTGTTGTACGTCGTGATGTCTTCCCAAGAGTTGGGCGGTTCGTTCGTCGAGAACTTGGTATTGCGGGTGTATCGCGGTGGCGGCAGGGCGGGCGTGGCGGGGCGCCCCGTCTGGGCAGCGACTTCGATATCTTCGCCGATCATCGCCGCCGAGGCGGCGAGGGCAGCGAGTACACGACGCCGGTCAAAATATTCGGCTTCCGATGGGATCTCGGAAGGTCGAATCGAGGGATCGCGATACTGCCCCATAAATCTCCTTAATTAAAACAATGACTTAAAACCAATACCTGAATTCTACCGGAAGTTTTGAGGCGGCCTTCCGCAGCGCTTTTGTGGCGTTGATCAGCACGGGTTGATCCACCAACTTCAGGTGGGGCAAGTCAGGTACCGAATTACCGTAACCGACCAGCCGCCTCCCGGGGAAGTTCGCCGCGGTGCGTCGCAAGGCCATCGCTTTTTGCTCGTCACGCATGTTGGGGCTCGTCAGCCAACCCTCTAGACGGTCTTCTTTCCAGGCGACGTGGCTACACAGATAGTCGTCGAAGCCGAGCGCACGCCCGAGCTCGGGCACGTAAAGATCGACGGTTGCCGTCATCAGGATGAGGCGGTCGCCGGCATCACGATGCCCTCGGATGGCGAGAAGCGCCTGCTCAAAAATGCCGCGCGCCATGAGTCTTGGAACGTACTCCTCGGTCCATGCGCGGACATCGTCGCGAGAGGCGCCGCCCATCACGGCATGCACCAAGGCGCCCTTGAGATCGCCGCGGTCGCGTTGGCCGATCAGATAACCGATGAGCGCCGGCAGCACGCCGAGAAAGCGAGGCAGTCGGACGGGGTGTCGCAAGGCGAAGCCTGCAACATAACCAAAGAGCGTATCTCGACGGGAGATCGTCCCGTCGAGATCAAAGAAAACGAGGCGTGGAGCCGGCTCGCGTGGATGTTCGAGGTCGTCCACGCAAGCCTCCCGATCTACCCGCCGTGACCCTGAGTCGGCTGCCCCGACGCCCCGCCTGCGAGTTGTCGCAGAACGTACTGCAGGATGCCGCCATGACGGTAGTAGTCGCGCTCTTTGGGCGTGTCGATACGCACGCGGACTTCGAAGACGATCGGCTTGCCACCGTCTTTGGGAGTCGCCGTGACGGTCACCGTTCGCGCTTCGGCATCGCGCAGATCGCCGAAGTCGAAGGTTTCGAGACC
>JBJTUA010000005.1:0-12638 GCA_046080445.1 Gammaproteobacteria bacterium | reverse complement strand
CGCAAGATCATCGGGCGCCTGTTTGTCGAGGTGTTCGACGAAGAAGCGAAGAAACTTGCGGGCGAGGGCTCGGGCGATACCGAGGGCGTCGCGCCTGCCGAGCGCGTCGAGTTTCTCGCGCAGGGCACGATCTACCCCGACGTCATCGAGTCAGCGGGCAGCAAGACCGGCAAGGCGCATGTCATCAAGAGCCATCACAATGTGGGTGGCCTGCCCGCGCACATGAAGCTCAAGCTCGTTGAGCCGCTACGCGAACTCTTCAAAGATGAAGTACGCAAGATCGGGGTCGAGCTCGGTTTGCCGCACGAGATGGTCTACCGGCATCCCTTCCCGGGCCCCGGCCTCGGCGTTCGAATCTTGGGCGAAGTCACCGAGGCGGCCGCCGAGACGCTGCGACTCGCCGATCACATTTTCATCGAAGAGCTGCGTAAGTCGGGTTGGTACGACAAGACGAGCCAGGCGTTCGCCGTGTTCCTACCCGTGAAGTCGGTCGGGGTGACGGGCGATGGGCGTCGTCACGATCCCGTCATCGCGTTGCGCGCCGTAGAGACCATCGATTTCATGACGGCGCACTGGGCGCATCTGCCCTATGACTTGCTTGATGTGTGCTCGCGCCGCATCGTCAACGAGGTCAAAGGTGTGAGCCGCGTGGTGTACGACATCAGCGGCAAGCCACCCGCCACCATCGAGTGGGAGTGATTTTGCAGCCCATCACTGAGACACGTGATTGGGTTGAGCAGGTGGTCATCGGCCTCAATCTCTGTCCTTTTGCGCCAGCGCCTGCACTCAAAGGGCTGATCCGCTACGCCACGAGCGATGCGCAGACGCAAGAAGCTTTGCTGGAGGATCTGGCGACGGAGTTGCAGCGACTCGTTGCGTCACCGCCAGAAGAGATCGAGACGACGTTGTTGATTCATCCGCACGTCTTGCAAGATTTCGGCGACTTCAACGACTTCCTGGATTTGGCCGATGAGTTAGTGCGGATGTTGGAGCTCGAGGGCGAGATTCAGATCGCTAGCTTCCATCCGCATTACCAGTTCGCCGATGCGGACGCGGATGACATCGGTAATGCGACCAATCGGTCGCCGTATCCGACCCTGCACTTGTTGCGAGAGGAGAGCATCTCGCGTGCGGTCGACGCGTTCGGTGATACCCATAGCATCTCCATCAACAACCTCGCGACACTGGCGAAGTTGGGTCCGGAGGGGCTGCAGGCAGTGCGGCAAGGGAAACCCGCGTGACAGCTGCCTCCACCCATGCTTTGAGTCCAAAGAAACTGTTGCACACCAAGTGGACGGCGGTCGCGCCGCGCAACAAGGAAAAGCATTTCTTCGTGACCAAGGTCATTGAGCCGATTCCGCCAGGGTCACCCGTGGTGTCCATCGAGATCGAAGCGGTTCATTCCAAGCGCGTCCGTGTGATCGCGTGGCGAGAGCTCAAGAATGCGCTGCACTGGCGACGGGGATGGGTTTGAGAGCAGATTGATATGACGACGCTCACCACGTTGAGATCACCGATCATCAAGAGGGCCCCATGAATCTATCGATCAATCGCCGTACCGCCATCGCCGCACTCGCCGCGACCGCTACCACGCCGCTTTGGTCTGCGACCGGCAAGTCGGCTGCGCACAGCCAAGCGGATACGGCAGCGCTCAAGCTGCTTGACGACGCCGCGCAGCAGCTTTTGCAGTTGTTGCCTGAGAGCGCCACCTCACTCGGAGTCGATACGGGGATCGATGCACGGCTGCGCTCGAGACTCGGTGATCGCTCGGCAGCGGGGCAGCGCGCGATTGCCGCACGTCTGCGTCGCGATCTCCAAAAGGTGATGACGATCGATCTGCAGGCGCTCTCGCATCCGGTTCGTACCAGTGTGCAAGTCGTACGCAGCGCCTACTCGACGGCCTTGGAAGGCTTCGCTTTGCCTTACGGCGACATCACGGTCGGCGGTTGGCGCAATACGCCGTATGTCGTCATTCAAAATGTGGGCGCCTATCTCGATACACCGCGTTTCCTCGACAGCGATCATCCGATCGACACGCCGCGTGATGCGAATGCGTACCTAGAGCGTCTGCTGCAGTATCCGCAGCAGCTCGATGGCGAACTCGAGCGTGTGCGCGCAGCGCGCGAGGCGGGCTTGATCCCACCAGCATTTCTACTCGACAAAGCACTCGCGCAGCTGCGGCTGTCCGCCAAAGGCGCACACGAGGGTGGGCTGCTCATCGAGTCGCTACTGCGTCGCAAGCAGGGAATGCGTGGCAATTGGGAGCGCGAGGCCCGCAGCATCGTCGCGGGTGAGGTCGTCGCCGCACTCGAGCGGCAGATCGTCGAACTCGAAACGGCGCGGAAGTTCGCCACCGATGAGGCTGGGCTGTGGGCTCGTCCTGATGGCGACCGATTTTATCGTTGGGCCCTCAAAGCTTCGACCACGACCACTATGACGCCCGATGAAGTCCATGCGCTCGGCTTCGAGGAGCTGGAGCGTTTGCACTCGCAAATGGACGGCATTATGCGAGGTCTCGGGTTCACTGCGGGCACCGTGGGTGAACGAATGCAAGCCATTGCCAAGGACCCGCGATATCAATTTGCAGAAGGCGACGCCGGACGCGCTGAGATCATGGCGTTCATCGACGAGCGTCTGCGCTGGATCCGCAAACAGATGCCCCGAGCTTTCCATACGCTCGTCGATCCGAACATGGAAGTGAAGCGTTTGCCGCCCGCCGAAGAGCCGGGTGCACCGACGGCTTATGGTGGCGCAGGCTCAATCGATGGCCGCATCCCTGGCCGCTTCTGGATCAATCTGCGTACGACAGGGCTGCACAGCCGGTTTGCCTTGGCGGATCTCGCGTTCCATGAGTCGATCCCGGGTCATATTTGGCAAGGCGAGTACACCCACGAGATGCCGCGAATTCGGCAGATGCTGGCGTTCAACGCCTACTCGGAAGGCTGGGCGCTCTACGCGCAGCAGTTGGCCGATGAGCTCGGTGCGTATGACGGCGATCCCGTTGGTCGACTCGGTTATCTACAAGCCCTCGCATTCAGGGCCTGTCGTCTCGTTGTCGACACCGGCCTGCACGCCAAGCGTTGGACGCGCGAAGAAGGCGTGCGATTCTTTGTCGAGCGCAATGGATCGAACCCCATGGAAGTGGCGAGCGAGGTCGATCGTTACTGTTCATGGCCGGGTCAGGCTTGCGGCTACAAAGTGGGTCACAGCGAGATCAATCGACAGCGTGAGCTGGCCCAAAAAACGTTGGGTGACCGTTACGATGTCCGCGATTTCAACGACACGGTGCTTCGTGGCGGCAACGTACCGCTCGATGTGCTCGCGAGTAATGTCGCCGAGTATGTTCGTCGTTAAAATGTGCTGGCGATCAAAAATTTCTCAGGAGGCAGTGATGTTCCGGGGTTTCCGTTCGGTCAAGACCTTAAACCTTATCTTCTCGACCATGCTGCTTGCTGTCATTGCGCCGTTTTCTTTGGCGCAGGACGCGCCGATCAAGACCGAACAGTACACTCTCACGGTCGACACCCTCGCGAGCGGTCTCGTCATGCCGTGGAGCGTGGCACTCCTGCCTGATGGCTTGATCCTCGTCACCGAAAAGTCGGGCAATCTTCGCGTGCTGCGCGAGGGCAGGCTACTCGAGCGTCCAGTGTCCGGGTTGCCAACGATCACGCCGCGCGGTCAAGGTGGCTTGCTCGATGTCGTCGCTCACCCCGATTACCGCAACAACCGAATGATCTTCTGGTCGTACGCAGCGGGTAGCGACACCGAGGTCGGCACGGACGTCGCGCGCGGTCGTCTCGTCTGTCGAGGTGATGAGTGCAGCGTCGCCGACGTGCAGGTGATCTTCTCCCAAAAACCCAAGGCGAGTGCGGGGCATCACTTCGGTTCGCGACTCGTCTTCGATCGCAAAGGAAATCTGTTCGTCACGCTCGGCGATCGTGGTCGTCAGGACGATGCGCAGAATCTCGGCAACCACCTCGGTGGCGTGATGCGCATCACCGAGACTGGTGGAATTCCCGCAGACAATCCGTTTGCGAAACGCGAAGGCGCGATGCCCGAGATTTTCACCTACGGCAATCGCAACGTGCAGGGTGCCGCGATCCATCCACGCACCGGTGAGTTGTGGGCGACCGAGCACGGGCCTCAAGGCGGCGATGAGCTCAACATTTTGCGCTCGGGCCGCAATTACGGCTGGCCCGTTATCACCCACGGACGAACCTATGGGCTTGGTGCAAAGATCGGTGAGGGGACCGAGCGCGAGGATATTCCGAAGGCGCTGAAAATTTGGCTCCCGCAGTCCATTGCGCCCTCGGGGCTCAGCTTCTACACCGGCACGCTGTTTCCGCAGTGGCGCAGTAGCCTGTTCCTCGGTTCCTTGCGCGAGCAAATGCTGATTCGGCTCACGCTCGACGGAGACACGGTCACGAGCGAAGAGCGGATCAGTGGCTTAGGTCGCGTGCGCGACGTGCGCGAGGGTTCGGACGGCGCGCTGTATGTATTGTCCGAGTCGACCGGAAAGCTGTTCCGACTGACTCGTTGACGTTCAACGGTGATCTCAGCGGGCGACGCCCGAGATCTTTCGGCGGAGCAGCTCCGTCCACTCACGGAGTTTCGCCGGAATTTTGTCGACGGCGGGTCCGTTCGCATCGATCGGGGCGTACGGTATGAGAAGCATCAGCACGCCGTAGAGCAGCAGCGCAGCGCCGCCCGTGAAGAGCAGCAACGCTGCGGCGATCACCCGAATGAGGGTGACCTCGGTACGCAGGTGACGTGCGAGTCCAAGACAGACGCCGCTGATCCAAGCCCCTTGACTGATTTGCTGTAGCGGCACGGAAGTCGCCGAGCTGTTGTTTTCTTTGACGCGCTCCGATTCGGCTTCCGTGATATGCACGGGACCGATTTCTTCGAGCGCAGGCAGCAGTTCCTGCAAGGTGATCACCGTGGCTTGCTTGGGTTGGCGACGTTTGCACTGATCCGCGACCGCCTGCTCGAGATCGAGCAGAATTTCATCGCGATCGGGGTAGTCCGCAAGCGCTGCGGCCGACTCGGCGAGATACGCCTCGAGGCGCGCGTAGGCATCTTCCTCGATGGGGTAGGGGTTACGGTTGAGGCTCGCATGAATGTCGTTGCATGGGGTTCTCCGTGACGATCAGCCGCCGAGCTCGATAAGCGTGCGGTCGATGGTTTTCCAGTAGCGATCGAGCGTATCGAGGTGATGACGTCCCTGCGATGTCAGTCGGTAATACTTGCGCGGTGGGCCGAGGCTCGACTCCTGCCACTCGTAGTTCACCCAGCCTTCTCGACGCAGCTTGCTCAGCAACGGATAGAGCGTGCCTTCCTGGGTGGCGAACTCGGTTTTCTCGAGGCGCGCCAAAATGTCGGCGGCGTACAGTTCGCCGCTGCCCACTACCTTGAGCACGGCGAATTCGAGGAGGCCTTTCCGGATGGCCGCGAATTGAATCTCTCGGGTCACTTGTTGCTAACCAGTACCTTTATCTAAAAAGGTACAGGAACATCATCGAGGGGTCAAGGGCGGAACTCGCCGGTTTAAACTTGCGGTCCACGGAGGCCTCTTTGCAAAAGACCCTGATTTCCGTTCATCTTTGGCTGGCCGCGTTTTTTCTCCCGATTGCCGTGATGTTCGCGGCGACGGGTGCGCTCTATACCGTGTCCATCAAGGGAAGTTACGTCGAGAGAAGCCAGTCGCTCGAACTCGCTCAACCGCTGTCATCGGAACTCAGTGCGCTGACGGGTATCGTCGAGCGCGCGCTGAATGAAGCGGGCGTCGAGCATCCGTCCGGTGCCGCCTCCATCAAAAAAGCAGGTACCTCCTTCGAGCTCGAATGGACGGGCGCGAGTAGAGATGTCTTGCTCAAGCCCACCGCAGACCCGCTGCGCGCCACTCTCGTCATCAAAGAAACCACACCGTGGCGTCACATGGTGCAGCTGCACAAGGCAAAGGGCAGTGAGATTGCGAAGGGTATTTCCGTGTTGTGGGCCATCGGTCTCGTGATCGTGCTGCTCTCGGGATTACTCATGGCGTGGAATGTGCCGACGTATCGACGTACAGCGCTCACCGCGGGAGGTTTCGGTCTCGTCACCTTCGCGGTGTACATGTTCGCCGGCTGATGAGCGTAAGCAGCCTTCGCCACTGCCTCGATGGTCGTTGGCTGGAGCCAGGGGAGCCCGTCTTTTCGCCATCGACGAGTCTCGTGGCCTCCGGTGAGGGATGGTTCGAAACACTGCGTGTCGAGTCTCGACAGCCCATGTTCGAGGCGCAGCACCTCGAGCGTTTGTCGGCGTCCATTTCGCAGTTCTGCGGTGCTGATCAGGCCGCGCTGGCGCGTCGCGCGGCGAGTCGTTGTCTCGCTGCGATGCAATCAAAGTTTTCGGAATTCCCCTCGGGTCGATTGCGCTTGCTGCTGTCGCGTGACGATCGACGTCAGGACGCAGAGGTGGGCGGCTGGCAGGCGCTAGGCGAGTGGAGCGAGCATCGTTCCTCGACCGCCTCACTCGAGCAGGGGATCGACGTCGTCAAGGCGTCCTTTGCGCATCCGGGTTTGGGGCATCTCGGAAAATCGACGAGCTACCACTGGTCGCTCGCGGCGAGACAGGAAGCCCAAGCGCGCGGCGCGAGTGAGGCGCTGTTCGTGCGCGATGGGCAGATCGTGGAGGGGGCAACGGGTGCGATCGCTTGGCAATCGCAAGGTCGTTGGTTCGTTCACGAGTCTGCCGAGATCTTGAAGAGCGTGACGCTCGATGCCCTGCGTCGCGCAGGGGTTTCGCTCGAGGCGGGATCCTTGCCGATCGATCGACTCCACCCGGAATCGCCCATGCGCGTCGAGGGCCTGATTCTGATCAGCGCCTTGCGTCTGGCGATGGCGATCCGACAGTGCGATGACTGGATGATTCCGAGCGCGGTCGCTGAGGCTGCGCGCTGGCGTGCGGCGCTGCTCGGGCTTCACGCCCGAGAACTACCGTGAGCACTGTCGCTTCGCTCGCCGAGATGCGCCGCGCCGCCGAGCAGGCGCACGCCGCCGCCGAGTCGTTTGCCTGCTTAGTGTCGGCGCGGGGTCATGCCGATCTCGGTCGTCGCTCTCTCATGGCGAGCGCGCTCATGCGCGAATGGCATTCGACCGACAATCTTTCTGATGCGAAGCAGACCGTGGCGGCGCTTCGTCATGCGGCAAGTCGCGCCTTCGATCGCGGTGCAAAGGCGCTACTCGTCCTCGTCACGCATGAGGCGTCAGCCTGTTTCGATCGCATCGCGGTTCATGACGACTGGCTCGGGTTGCCCCGCATCCAAGTGTGGTCGGCAGGCGCCGTGCTGCGCACCAGAGGCGGAGAAGCAGGCGGTCGTTGGGGCGCTCCAGGACGTCCGCTGCAAGTTGAAGCACGTGAAAATCTGCAGGCCCCGCCGCTCAAAGATTGGCATGCGCAATCGGTGAAAAAAATTCATGAGGCCATCGCGGATGGACGACTGTATCAGCTGTGCTTGACGTTCCCTGTTCGTTTTACTCCGCCCAAAGACCCCGCTGCGCTGTTCGCGGCGCTGCTTGCCGGGAATCCGGTCGATCATGCCGCTTGGGTCCAATTACCCGATTTTTCTTTGCTCTCGGCGAGCCCGGAGCGTTTTCTGTCCGTGCGCGGTCGTGAGGTGACCTTGCGCCCCATGAAAGGGACGCGCCGCCTCGATGGCCTCGTCGATGAACAAAGAATTCGCGAGCTCGGTGAGTCGGTCAAAGATCGCGCCGAGAACGTGATGATCGCCGACCTCGCGCGCAACGATCTCGGTCGGGTATGCGTGCCCGGTAGTGTTCGGGCGGAGTCGCTGTTCGAGGTCGAGCGCTACGCGAGTGTGGCGCAAATGAGCTCCACCATTCGTGGCGAGCTGCGTGCAGGCCTCGACGTGTGGGACGCGCTCGCCGCGGCCTTTCCGCCGGGCTCGATGACCGGTGCCCCCAAGATCGAGGCTTGTCGCATGATCCGCGAGCTCGAGTCGGGTCCGCGCGGGCTTTATGGTGGTGTGCTGGGCTGGGTTGAACCCGATGGGACGGCGGAATTCAGCGTGGTGATTCGCTCATTGCAGATCCGTGGTGACGAGGCTCGATGGGACATCGGCGGCGGGATCGTGCACGATTCGGAAGTCGAGTCCGAGTGGGACGAGGCTTGGGCAAAATTTTCGGCGTTGCGTAATCTGGTATCCACATGACCCTTTCCGATCAGGAAGATTCCGGTTCGCTAGGTCTGCTCGGACGTCGAGTAGGGCTGGTGCTGGGTCCGATTCTCGCGCTCGCCGTGCAGGGCGTGGCGCCTCCCGATGGCCTGAGTGCAGAGGCCTGGTGGGTAGTCTCGCTCGCCATGCTCATGGTGGTGTGGTGGGTGACGGAAGCGATACCCATCGCTGCGACGGCCTTGTTGCCGCTCGCGGTATTGCCGCTGCTCGGTGCCGCCTCGGTAAAAGATGCCGCTGCACCGTATGCCGATCCCATCATTTTTTTGTTCATCGGCGGCTTCATGCTCGCCGCCTGCGTCGAGCACTGGCGATTGCATGAACGTATCGCGCTCTCGATTGCCTCGTTTGCCGGTGGCCGACCCATTCCGCTCGTCGGCTGTTTCATGTTGGCCTCGGCCGTCATCTCGATGTGGATCTCCAACACGGCGACCACTCTGATGCTCGCGCCAATCGCCCTCGGCGCAGCGAGGGCGCTGTCCTCGGATGGCAAGCCCGACCTTGCTCTCGGCGGAGCGTTGCTGCTTGGCGTGGCTCACGCAGCCACCATCGCAGGTGTTGGAACGCCCGTGGGGTCACCGACCAACCTCATCGCGATGGGTTTCTTTGAGCGCGCCGGTGAGCCGATGGCCTTCACCGATTGGATGCGTCGCGCGATCCCCCTGATCCTCGTGCTGTTACCGATTGCCTGGTTGTTGCTTTGTCTGCCGCTCTATCGAAAGCGCGTCACGGCATCGACGGTCGTGGCCGAGGTCGTGCGAGGTGCGCTCGAAAAACTCGGGCCGGTTTCCAAACCCGAGTTTCGTATCGGCGTGATCTTTGGTCTGGTCGCCTTGTCGTGGATATTTCGAGTGCAACTGAACGAGTGGGCGCCGCTCGCCAAGCTGAGCGACACCAGCATCGCCATCATCGGCACCTTGCTGCTCTTCCTCGTTCCGTCGGGTCGTCAGGACGGTGAAAAACTCATCGACTGGTCGCGTGCCGAACGCATTCCTTGGGGCATCGCCATTCTTTTCGGCGGCGGTCTTTCGCTGGCTGCCGCCATGGAGGCGACGGGCCTTGCGCAATGGATCGGCGCATGGATCGTGCGTCTCGAGGGGCTTTCCACATTTGGCCTCATCGCCGTACTGGTGCTTGCGACTATTCTGGTTTCCGAGCTGGCGAGCAACGTCGCGACGCTCACTTCGATGCTGCCCGTCGTGACGGCCATCGCCGAGGCGACGGGCACGCCGCTGCAGACACTCGCTTTTCCGGTAGCCATTGCGGCGAGTTTTGCCTTCATGTTGCCGGTCGCCACTGGGCCGAATGCCATCGCCTTCTCATCGGGAGTCGTCACGCTGAAGCGCATGCTCGTCGTCGGCTTTGCGCTCAACATCGCCGCGGCAACGGCGATCATGGCCTTGCTCGCCGGTTAGTCGATTCGTACCCAATATTGATTGCGATAAAACGGCCCGAGGTAACCGCGTACCTCCAGCGTTCGGCCGTCGCTCTGCGGCGTAAGACGAACCCGATACACCTTGCCGTCGTTCGGATCGAGAATATTGCCGCCGTCCCAATGTGCGGCACTACGGTGGCGACGTACGCCTTCGAGAATGACCATGCCGATGACGGGCTGATTTTTCTTTGCACCAACACAGGCGATGCATCGGGCATCGCGCTTGCCCTTGTCGAGGATCAGCTCTATTCGTCCGCTCAAAACGCCTGCGGAATCTTCGATACGAACGTGGGAGCGCGCTTGGCCCGTCTTGTCGTCGACGGTTTTCCAAAGCCCGACGGGGGTGGGGGAGGCTGCGCGTAGCGGGAGAGCCGTCGACGCCATGATGCCGAGGGCGACCCAGCCAAGAATCCTGAACCGCAAGAAGGACGATATACGCATTTTAATACTCTACACCGATTCCGTAGGCAGCCTGCTCTGGCCGAAGCCTCTACGCCAGTGTACGACGCTCCGGTGCAGCATGTTTTACACTGAAAAAGTGCGCCCCGTAATTTGGTTACAACTCGAATCATCAAAAGAATCATCAAAAAAGTTTCCCCCGTCCCGGTAGCGCCTCATTTGAATGCAAATGCTTCGAAATCCATATATAGTTAAGATACGGTTTTAAAGATAAAAAACGATTGGTATCGTCTCAAAAACGCTTAGGGAGGCGTCATGGTTAGTCGCATCAAGTCTCTAGGTTTGTCTTTCTTTGGCGTTCTGATTTCGGCCTCGACGGCGGCGATCGCCCAGAACGCCGATGGCGCGGGTCGCGAGGCCCTTCAAGAGGTGGTGGTGACGGGATCTCGAATTCCGACGGACCCCAACCTCGTCGCCTCGACGCCCATCCAGTTTTTGGATGAGACGGAGTTGCGTCTCTCGGGCGAAATCAACCTCGCTGAGATCGTCAACGATATCCCCGCGCTCGTGTCTTCAACGACCGCCGAAAATTCTTCGACGGGCGCCAACGCCCTCAATCTTCGCGGTATGGGTGGCGAGCGCACCTTGACGTTGGTCAACGGTCGGCGACACGTCGCAGGCTTCCGCGGCACTCAAGCGGTAGACATCGGTAGCATTCCTCGCGCCCTCGTCGAGCGCGTCGAAGTCACCACCGGCGGTGCGTCGGCGGTCTACGGATCGGATGCCGTCACCGGCGTCGTCAATTTCATCTTGAAAGATAAGTTCGAAGGATCTCAGATCGATTTTCGAGGTGGTGTATCGGGCGAGAGAGACGCTGAGAATTTCTCCGTCGACGTGCTGTCCGGCTACAACTTTGCCGATGGGCGAGGAAACCTGGTGTTCGCGCTCTCGGTCGAGGAAGACTCCAATATTACTCACGGCGATCGATCTTGGTCACGCAACAACGGCATCGCCGTGACCCAGACGAACCCCGAGTTCTTGACCAATCCGAATGCACCGCCGCGAGCGGTCATCAATGACGCACGCTTTTGGCTGACCTCTCAGGCTGGATCCATTGCGCCGGGCGGTTTCACGACGTCATCTCGTACGCGAGATTACGGAGTCGATATCAATAAAAATGGGATCATCGATTGCCAAGAGTCCGCGGCGGGCCGTACCAGTTACCTCGCGGGTTGCTGGATCACCAATCCTGGTGGCTCAGTCAGCGTGTTCAAGGACGGGTTGGTGCTCAACGGCTTGTGGAGCATCGGCGGAATGGGCGGCGCGTGGGCGTACTTCGACCGCGACACGCTATATCCGGAAACCGATCGCGTGTCCGTCAATCTCAACTCGACGTTCGAATTGAACGACACCACAAACCTCTTTTTCGAAGCGAAGTACGTCACAGGAACTTCGAGCCGGTTCGAGGAACAGGATACCTACTGGGATACGTTGGCCATCTACCCCGATAATCCGTTCGTGCCGCGAGAGTTGCTGCCGGTCGCAAATCGTCAGGGATACCTCCTGTTGACCAAAGATCCTCTCGACATCAGTGACAACAATCCGGAATTTTTTGAGCGCGAGACCGTGCGCTTCGTGGCGGGCGCGCAGTTCGAACCGTTCGCGGGCCATCAGTTTGAGGTGTCTGCCAACTACGGCCAGTTCACCAATACGTCGAAGACCTCGGGTGTCTATCTCGATCGTCTGTTTGCGGCCATGGATGTGGTCCGTGGTCCGAACGGGCAGCCCGTCTGCCGATCAGATCTCGATCGGGGCGCGTTCTACGATATCGACTACTTCACGGCTAATGCGGGCTTTGCCAACGGAGAGTTTGCCTCCAATCGCTATTACACCTTTAGGCCAGGAGATGGGAAGTGCAAGCCGCTCAACCCCTTCGGCGTTTACGCGGCGAGCAAGGAGGCGCAAGACTTCGTCACGGCTAACCTCGTCGACAAGCTGGTCATCGAGCAGCTGGTGGTCTCTGCAACAGCCGCAGGTCAGTTCGAAATTCTTCAAGGTGTTCTGGATGGCCCGATCGGTTATGCCGCCGGTGTCGAATACCGTGACGAGTCGAGCGACAGTAAGCTTGATCCGCTGACGCTCGGCATCCTTCCTGAGGGGACGTCGCTGAAACCGGGTGTGCTCGCCAAGAGCATCGATCCGTGGGTGAATTCGTTCATGTCGATCGACAATGTTCAGCAATTCAACACGGGCGGTGGCTATGACGTGACCGATGTGTTCGCAGAAATCCGTCTCCCAATTTTCCGTGGCCGGACGCTCGCTGAAGAATTGACCCTCGATGGCGCAGTCCGTTTAGCGGACTATTCGACGCTCGGAGAAACCACCACTTGGAAGTCGGGCTTGTCCTGGGCGCCGATTTCGGGGCTGACTTTCCGCGGAACGATTTCAGAAGCGGTACGCGCGCCGAACATCTCGGAACTGTTCGATCCGAAGCTGCCGATCTTCATTTCAGCGACTGCTGATCCTTGCGACAAGGTGAATGTCAGCACGGGTACTGCCGCTCGGCAGGCT
>JBJTUA010000004.1:0-70095 GCA_046080445.1 Gammaproteobacteria bacterium | reverse complement strand
GTCTTCTACGTACGACATGGGAACAACTTTATTGTCACACGTCCAGGTGTTGGAATCGAGCAGGGAATGAACACAATCGACGAACTTGGATTTCGAGAACTCACGACCAAGTTGGTCTACTGCGAGATCAACCAGCGTGTTCTCTTGTTCATTGGTTAGGGATGTCCAGCATTTCCCGCGCTTATCCATCGCGCGGGGGACCATCCCTCTAGATAGGGGTTAGGGCAACTCCTTATAACTCCCGGCGATCTATGGTAACGATTATCAATGTCGTGAATAACGGCAACAACAACCACAGAGCCGATGATAGATCCGCAATCATTGAGATCGACTCCGCAACCTCTGTAAGCGACATCTTCATATCGAGGAAGACAGACGAAGTAATATTGAAGGTGACTACCGAGGAAATTGCTACAGCACCTAGTGTGAGATAGCTTTCGCGCACTTGCTGTTTGAAGCGTCGCGCCAAGACCTGGATCTCCCGATCGACTTCTAATAGCGCTCGATACTCCGACGTCTTTTGCCGTTCCAACGCACCTTCCATCGTCGAGATTCGCAACAAATCGGACTCGAAATTAGGGGATGGGGTGACGGTGGAGAAGTACCGAACCAGTACGTCGTCATTATTCATGTTAGTTTCTCCATACGATATTTCTCTAATCTGCTCTGTAATCGAAGTCGTGCTCGATGAAGCAGCGTCTTGACTGTACCGTTTGGGATCTGCAGCACTTGCGCAACGCGATCGACAGACTGCTCCTCGAGGTAATACAAGCGAATCACTGACTGCATGTCAGACGGAAGCTCCGCTATGGAGTTAATGAGCAGCCGCTCTTCAAGGAAGTCCGTTGTACGTTGTACATCAACGGGTGAATACTCTTCGGGAATTTGATCGTAAGCAGAGATCTTAGATGCCCCGCGACTAAGAAGTTTGCGGCGATGGGAAATAGCCGTATTTCGGGTGACAGCGTACAACCATGTGGGAAAGGCGGATTGCCCCTTGAAGGTTCCCAGGTGCTGCCAGACTCGAAGAAAGACGTCTTGAGAAACCTCCTCTGCTACTCCACGATCTCCGACGATCGCATACGCGAGATTGAAGACCGTTCTGGAGTAGGTGCGAACCAGTTTCTGGAACTCTACACGGTCCAGATTGGGTGCTGACTCGTCAGTTTCATTTCCATTAGACATCAAGAGCGTAGCCAAACATTCTTAGACGCAATACATCTCAAGTCGGTTTCAAAATTCTATTTGAAACCGGATTGCCTTCTGCTACGTCTAACATCCATAAGCAACGTCTTTAGGAGTATGCCATGACAGATGAACTAGGAATCTTGGTACCGATCTTTGCCATAGTCTTCGGGATAATGATCCCGATCGTTTGGATTTACCTCGACCAGCAAACAAAGCAGAAGTTGATCGAAGCGCGACATAAGGAGCGGCTCGCTGCATTCGAGCGCGGTGTCGATTACCAGCCCGAGCCACTACCGCTAGATGCGATGTTCGCCCGCTCGAAACCGACTAATCCCAAAAGCTCGCCCACACTGCTCTGGGGGCTTATTCTTACGTTCGCTGGAGCTGCCATCGCAATTGGCAAAGCTGACGCCGAAGGTGGCTCGGTGGTTGTTGCAGTGGGTATCGCTTTATTGCTTTACCACTTCTTGACGAGAGTACGTAAAGACCAGGCGAATAAAAATGAAGAGGATCCGCCAACGAGCTGATTAGCTCGTCGTTGCACAAAGATACGTGCAGACTTGCCAATCAGTGCTCTTCGGGGAATCCCACAACAACCCGCTGCAGTCCACCCTCTGCTCTCTTCGTCTGAGAGCCTCTGGGGACATCTGGATCTGACCGTGAGGAGAAGGTTGGAGCGGGCGATGGGAATCGAACCCACGTTAGTTGAACCGATTCCGTACTTGATCCGTCAATTTGTTGTCGATCACGGTGCGGTTTTGAAGACAAGCTCAGCGCCATCCAACAACACCACCCAAGATCCGTCGCTCGAAAACTTCAGATCCGTCCAAAACGTCACGACTTTCGGGTTTTTTGGTGTCTTTGAAAACGGTGCGCTGACGCTGAAGGTACGCTTGGCACGACTGTCTTTGGCAAGAGCTGACTTTCGGATCTCCAAAAACTTTTGCACATCGGCAGGAGTCAGGCGAAGCACATAAGTCGGCACTGAAACAGAACCACGCATGAAGCCTAAGGAGCGCTCCATCGTGGTTCGTTCGATCAACTCGAGTGTGAGCTTCTCGTTGCGTACGGGACCCTCGGGTCGGGCAATTGAAAAGCCAAGTGTGGTTCGCGCGACATCGATCTCGAACCCCGGCGATACCGAAACCCGAACCCTGATCTCGGCTGGATCAACTTGCTCTAGCCCGCTGCTGCCCATCGCGGCGAGCTGAATCATGCTGGTGATCGGGACCGATGCACAGCTCGACACGACGCCGAGCATCAACAAAACGACGAGATGTCGGACGTGCTTGATCAAGGTCAATCAAAGTAAATCGTGATCAGCAACTGCGGTGGGTGCCATAACCCACCCATCGTCGTATGCTTGATATCGCGAATCTGCGCATTGGGGTTTTCGGACGCCCATTGAGCGAGCGCTCGTTCGACGTCCTGCGGAGATACTCTCCAGCCCCATGACCAATAAGGCGTCGAGAATTCGAACACTTTAATTTTTATGGGACAGACCCCGGATCAGATGTGTGGATGAATGGAGCGGGCGATGGGAATCGAACCCACGTTAGTAGCTTGGGAAGCTACAGTTCTACCATTGAACTACGCCCGCGCGAGACGACATCATTCTAGAAGCGCAAAGGGCCCATCATCAACCGCCTAAATAATCGGCTCAATTTCCCCAGCGCCATCGCGGTGGCTCGCCCTTCAACCAACAAATGAGCACAAGCACGAGCGTGAGCACTTGGACATAGATCATGAACGCGAAGACCTGTGTCACCGGCGGAAAAATGATGGCGCCAAGTGGAAGAAGAACAAAGTACGCAATCATGACGACCCAGCCTTGCCAGCAAACTGGCAAACCCCAGCCCCAACTGTAGCGTTTGGTGGGAAACCAGTAAGGGGGTCCGCGTCGAATCATAGTCGTCGATATTGAGTGAGTTCGATCGTAAGGTCGCCAACGCCGACCGTCACCTCTATCGGTTGCTGCCCGCGACCTTTACCCGTGACCTTTCCGCCGACGGCACGACTTTTCACTGTTCCTTCAAGCCCGGTGAGGGAAACGCTCCCAACACCAGAAGTGCCCTCAATCGGTCCTGCGCTGCTGAGCTCAGTCTTGACGCGAGCATCGCCGGTTCCGACGTTTATAGCGACCGCGCTCGTCGGTGCATCGAGTTCGACATCGCCGACGCCAAGATCAACTTCCAGACGTTTTGCATCGCTCACTACAGCGACGTTACCGACGCCGAGCTTTACTTCGAGCGACGACAAGACCTTCTTCGGTATTTTCAGGACCCACTGTTCCTCGATGTTTTTCGCATCGATGTCGAGTTCGAGTTGTTCGCCCCTCGTCGTGGCGGAAATATCGAGTTTCTCGACGTCGGGTACCGAGCCGAAAATGCTGGTATTTCTTTTGGCTCGAAGCGTCACCTGCGCTTCGATCGACTCCGTTGAACTCGGCTCCACACGCACGCCGCCAACGCCGGCTTTAAGCACCACGGCATTGACCGAACGTACGGGGAAGGTGCGGGTTTTGGTGGCCTCGCTGGCTCCGTAGCCTGGGACGGCCGCGATCAGCAACACGACGAATAACAGTACCGAGCTCGTCTTGGCGATTGGGTTCATGGGCGTCATCTCGCGCGATATTCGATTTGGTGTTGTATTTGACTATAACACTTGATTCGTGGTCAATAGAATCGCATCGTATTTTCACCTTGTGGACTTCCTAAGGGGCCACTGTTCGCTCCTTACCGAAGCTCGGGTAATTTTTGCGTCTTGGGGGTTCGAGTGTCGTCGATACATCAATTTCACCAATTGGACGTGTTTTCGTCCGAAGCGTTCCTTGGCAATCCGCTGGCCGTCGTCCATGGCGCCGATAACTTATCGTCGGCCGAGATGGCGTCCTTCGCTCGCTGGACGAACTTGTCGGAGACCACGTTCCTCATGACTCCGACTTCGGCCGAGGCCGATTATCGGGTGCGTATTTTCACGCCTGGTGGAGAACTGCCCTTCGCAGGGCACCCGACCCTCGGCAGTGCATGCGCCTGGCTGGCAGGGGGAGGGGTCCCCAAACGTCAGGGTGAAATCGTCCAGGAATGCGGCATCGGTCTCGTCCGCGTTCGTCAGGAAGGCTCACGCTTCGCTTTTGCCGCTCCGCCCCTGCGTCGCAGCGGCCTCGTCGACGAGCAGACGCTCATGGTCATCGCTGCCGGCTTGGGAATTTCCCGTGCCGAGATCGTCATGCATCAGTGGGTCGACAACGGCCCCGGATGGTGTGCCGTCATGCTTCCCTCTGCCGATCAGGTGCTCGCTTTGCGCCCGGATATGGCCTTGCTCCGGGATTTAAAATTAGGAGTCATCGGTCCCTATCCGCCGGGGTCTGAGGCAAGTTACGAAGTCCGCGCGTTTGTTCCGGGGCTCGGGGTGTCTGAGGACCCGGTCACCGGCAGCCTCAATGCCGGGCTCGCCCAGTGGCTGATCAAAACGGGTCTGGCGCCCTCGCGATACGTGGCCTCACAAGGTGCTGCGCTCCAGCGCCGTGGCCGAATCTATCTCGAGCGACTTGGCGACGAGATCTGGGTGGGTGGGAATACTTTGATTCGAGTAGACGGGTCGGTCAAATTTCACAATTGACCAATATATTCAAAATGGGTGTATGCATAGGGTATTAATTATTCTTTGATGAACTGTATCCGCGGTAACAGAAGAGCGGAGAATTCCTTGACGCTCGAGGCGGTCTTCAATGAAAAGGCGAGATTTCCTGTGTGCCGCCACCATCGCCGCGCCCGTCGCGTTACTGTCTGGCCAGCCTGCAGCCGCCCAACTCTCCTGGGGGCGTTGACGACCTCGTCCGAGAACTCGGTTTCGCGCTGGAGATCCCTACCAGCAGATCTGTGGGTGGGACGGGTGCCCTCATGCATATCGCTCGCGAACGCCTCTCAGAAAGTGAGTTTGCGGAGATCTCCGCTTTCGTCGTCGGAGTAGAGCGACTGATTCAGCAAGCGAGCAACGTGGTGAAAACCGCCCTGCCGAAATCGATGGCCGATATGCCCCTCGTCATGGAAAAACTCGGTCTGCCCGCCGACTCGACAGACCGCTTCAAAACATTTGTTCTCGATTACCTGGGTAGCCGCGGCGGCCGGAAGATCGTCGGGCTGCTGAAAAGTGCCTGGCGAACTTAGCGGATAGTGGCGTACCGGAAGACGGCAAAAATCAAAATCATCGTCAGGATGAAATCGCCGAAGCTGGTGTAGTAAAGCCAAGTGTCCTTCGTCGTGTACTCGGCCACGATCCAGTTGACTCCGGCCATCACGATACCCAGCACACCCAGCCCCGTTGCCAGACGTCTCACATCCATGGGTTGTGGCATGAAGCGCAACAGACGCCCACCGAAGTAATCACCTCGATTGAATGCAGCATCGCTCAGCATGAGCGTCGCCACGAATAATCCCAGTATCGTGCTCTTCATTTTGACGGCCCAGTCGTCGTCGAGATACCACGAAAACGCAGCGGAGATCAGCAACATGATCACGCCGAACATGGCGAGCCCACCGAGCAGATCGACTTTTACGAATTGCTGAACGACTACTACCGAGAGCCCGACTCCCGCGGTGATGAGCGCCGAGAGCGGCAAGTCATCGGTGATCTTGGCGAGCACGAAAAAGAGCAGCCCGATACCGACATCGACGTAGATGGAATATTTGTTGCGGCTCCACGCGGCAGATTGCTCAGCCTGTAACTTTGCGGCCTTTTCGGGATCGCCGATCGAGACACTTGGAAAGTGAATCGTTTTTCCAGGATGGCTCTCGTAAATGAGCGCGCCATCGACACGAACGGCGACGGCGACTCGCCGCCAGTCGATATACCCCGTCTCGACCACGACCTTCCGCCCATCGGATAGCGATACGCTCAGCTGATGATTACGCGTCCCGTTAGGCTGCAGGACATCGGTGAGATCTCTCGCGAGCTCCTCCGTTCCTCGGAACAGCCGACTCTCCACGGTCTTGAGGCCTACAGAAACCTCTGTTCGATAGGCGGCGCCATCAAGCGTGAAGCGAAAACGATAGGTCCAGATTTTCATGTCTTCACGGTTTTTTCCATGACGTAGTGCAGAAACTCCGAAAAGACTCCACCGCTTTCGCGCGACGCCTTGTGACTCAGGCGCGCACCGACTTTTTCCATGGCACGCTGCGAACGCCAGTTCTCGGTTCCAACGTGGAACCAAACTCGATCGACGTATTGGAATGCGTGCCGGAGCATCAGCGACTTCAACTCCGAGTTGTAGAGACCGCCCCAGCAGCGCCGAGCTAGAAAGGTATAGCCGACGACGATATCGCGCTCCGCAGACCGATATTCGTAGTAGCTCGAGCTACCAATGACGGTTCCGCTCTGTTTTTCGACGATGACTAAACCGCCACCACCCTTCAGCAGACGGTCGAACAGATCGGAAAATACCTCGAGCTTCCATCGATCTTTGGCCGGGTGTTGCTCCCAAACCTGCGGGTCCGCCGCAATGGCGTAAAGCGCGTCGAAATCCGACTGCTGCAGCGGTCTCACCTGCAACAGGTTACCGACCAAGATCGGCTGCATGTCGAAGGTCACGGGCGGGACGCTGGGGGCAGTCAAGGTCGCTCCGAGGAATTAGGGGCGGGAAGATTATATTCCAGGGCCGTCGTGGTACCTTGCGCTCCATGAAAACCAAGCAAGAAATCGTCGATAACTGGCTGCCCCGATATACCGGGACGCCGCTCGAGGGTTTTGGCAAACACGTGTTGCTGACGAACTTCAGCAACTACCTTGAGCTTTTCGCGAAGGAAACCGGCGCGGAGATTTTGGGCCGCGATCGACCGATGCCCAACGCCACGGCCGATGGCATCACCATGATCAACTTCGGCATGGGCAGCGCAAATGCCGCCACGGTCATGGACCTGCTTTCGGCTGTCTCACCGAATGCCGTGCTGCTTCTCGGGAAGTGCGGCGGCCTCAAGCGCAAGAACCAGATCGGAGATCTCATTCTTCCGATCGCGGCAATTCGGGGAGAAGGCGCATCAGACGACTATCTGCTGCCCGAAGTTCCAGCGCTTCCGGCGTTCAGCCTGCAGCGCGCGGTGTCGACGATGATTCGCGATCTCGGTCACGACTACTGGACCGGCACCGTCTACACGACGAATCGTCGAGTGTGGGAGCACGATGACGAGTTCAAAGAATATCTGCGCAAGACTCGATGCATGGGCATCGACATGGAAACCGCGACCATCTTTGCCACAGGGTTTGCGAACTCGATTCCCTCGGGAGCCTTGCTGCTCGTCAGCGATCAACCGATGGTGCCGGAAGGCGTGAAGACCGAAGCGTCGGATCGACAGGTCACACAATCTTTCGTCGAGAGACATATTCGCATCGGCATCGAGGCGTTGCGTCTCATCCGCCGACACGGCAAGAGCGTCAAGCACCTGCGCTTCGACGAATAAGACTCGCTCAGCGAAAAACCTTCGCCCAGAAAGTTTTCATGTCTTCCCAAGACTGGCGATCGGTCCGCTCGTCGTAAGCGAGTGGCAAGTTGTATTTCTTGCCTTTTTCGGTGGCCTCGGGATTCGTGAAGCCATGCTTGGCACCGGGATAGGCGTTGAATTGGTAGTCGACGCCGAGATCGTCCATTTCTTTGCGGAACGCGACTTGATCTTCGGAAGGCACGAGCGCATCCGCTTCGCCATGACAAATGAGCACAGCAGGCTTGAACTCGCCCTTGTTTGCTTGATGAGCACGAGTCAACGCACCGTGGAAACTGACTACTCCGCGCAGCGGAATTCCGATACGTCCCATATGCAGCGACAACGCACCGCCCAAGCAGTAGCCCATTGCGCCAATTCGATCGGGATCGACGAGGGGATGAGCACGAAGATTGTCATAGGCGGCGCGAAGTCTCTCGCCAAGTGACGGCACATCGGCAAAGAGCCCGTTCATGAGCGCACCGGCCTCGGTCGAGTCGGCGGCTTCACGTCCATCGCCATAGACATCCGTCGCCATCGCGACAAATCCGAGCCCTGCGAGTTCGCGAGCACGGCGACGAAGATAATCGTTGAGTCCCCACCACTCGGGAAGGACGATCAGACCGGGGCGCTTTCCGGTGCGTGCGGGATCGTGAGCGAGATAACTCGCAAAGTGGCGTCCGGCAGCGCTGTACTGAACGACTTCGGTTTGAATATTGGCGGGCATGGCTAAGTTTCCTGGTCAGTCTAGCGACACTTTCTCAAGGGTGGCCGTGGATGCGCAAGCGCGATAGACGACGGATGCCATAATGTGGCCAATGACTGACGAGCCCGATACGTCACACCCCGAACCTCGCAAGATCCGCAGCTTCGTTCTGCGCGCCGGGCGTATCACGGCGGCCCAGCAGCGCGCGCTCGACGAGTTGTGGCCAAAATATGGCCTCGAGGCGTCAGTGGACCGCGGTGTCTTCGACCTCGACACGATTTTCGGCCGCAAGACGAAACGCAGTCTCGAGATCGGCTTCGGAAACGGAGAGAACCTGGTGGATCTCGCCAAAGCGAACCCTGATCGCGACTTCATCGGTGTCGAAGTGCATCGCGCGGGAGTCGGACACCTTCTTCTTAAGATTGAAGCGCTTCAGCTCTCGAATGTCAGAGTCATTCGACACGACGCCGTCGAGGTCCTCGAGTACTGCGTCGCCCCCCAAACGCTCGATGAGATTCTGATCCTTTTTCCCGATCCTTGGCACAAGAAACGCCATCACAAGCGCCGGCTGATACAGCCGGATTTCTTATCGTTAATCACCTCTCGCCTAATTCCTGGCGGAAGACTTCAACTGGCTACCGACTGGGAGCCTTACGCCGTACAGATGTTGGAGCTCGGCAACGCGCACCCGCAGTTCTCCAATCTCGCGGGAGCAGCGGGTTATATGCCCCGACCCGAATGGCGAGCACTCACCCGCTTCGAACGTCGAGGGCATCGACTCGGGCATGGTGTTTGGGATTTATCGTTCGAGCGACAGCCTGATCGGAATTGATCAACCGATTCCGAAACTTGCGCGAATACCGTCGACGATGAACTGAACGGCAAGCGCACCCAAAATAACGCCGAGAAGTCTGTTCGCAACGTTGGTGCCCGTGGCGCCGAGCATGCGCATCAGCGGGCCTGATCCCAGCATCATCACCAAGCAAATCAGCAAAACCAGAATCGCTGCAGCCAAGAGCAAACCGAACAAAACCGGTTGAGCCATCACGGATACCGGACCGAACCAGAGCAGGATAGTGGTGAGCGCGCCCGGCCCCGACATGAAAGGGAATGCCAACGGGAAAACGGAAATATCGGCGCGACGCCGGCTCTCGACCTGCTCGTCGGTGGAGGTGCGCGTTCCGGACTCGCGCGCGAACACCATTTCGAGTGCTACGAGGAACAGCAACAGTCCACCGAAAATGCGGAAGGAGTCGATGCTGATTCCCATTGCATCAAGAAACGCTGCACCGCTCAGGGCGAACCCGATGATGATGAGTCCGGCCACCAAAACCGACTTGATCGCCATGCGCTTGCGATAGGCCGCATTCGCGCCTTCAGTCAGACTCGCAAACACTGGTACAAGCGAAATCGGCTCGACGACGAGAAAGAAAACGACAAAAAACTTGAGGAAGGATTCGATCACAGTCCGCTCATGATTTGGGCAAGTCGAGCAAGGCGATGCGATGTCGCTGCCACCACACCATCGCAAGACCCGGCAGCGCTGTAAAGAAGGTCAGTACGAAAAACGGTCCCCAGCCGAGTGCATCTGACAATATCCCAGCGGGTGCGCCGAGCAGATTTCGCGGCATGACGGCCAAGGCTGAGAGCGCGGCATACTGAAAGGCACTGAATCTGACATCGCAGATCCCCATGATGAATACGACGAGCGCCGTATTGCCCATGGAGCCCACAAAGTTGTCGAGAAACACGGCCCCTGCCATCAAGGTTAAATGATTGCCTTGCGTCGCAACCACGAAATATCCGAGATTCGCGACCGCCTGAGCGGCGCCGAATACGAGCAGCGCTCTGACAAGACCGAGGCTTACGAGCCAAACACCGCCCACCACGGCGCCTGCGATGCTCGCCACCAGCATGACGGTTTTTGTTACGGCGCCGATTTCCGTTTTGGTGAAGCCGACATCCATCAGGAAGGGCGTCAGGAGTTTGAGCGCGAACGCATCACCCACCTTGTATAGAACGATCGTCAGCAGCAACAGCAGCATGCCCTGCCCGGCGAGTAACTGTCGTAATGGACCCGTGACGGCTTCTTGCAAGGTCCGTGGTGGCGGAGCGTGCAGCTTGGGTTCGGGTGCAAAGAATGTCACGGCGCTGATGGCGAGCATGCCTCCGGCCATCACGAAGTAGGTCTGACGCCAACCGATCAAATCTGCGAGCACGAGGGCGCCTGCAAACGAAAACCATGCCGCGAGTCGATAACCGAGGTTTGCGGCGGTCGCGGCAGGTCCGCGCTCGGTGGGCGAGACAAGATCGGTACGCCAGGCGTCGATCACGATGTCTTGCGAAGCCGAGAGCACGGCCACGACGAGCGCCAACATCGTAAACGGCACGAGGCCCTGCTCCGGTCCGTGTGTCGCCATCACCGCCAGAGCCACGGCGAGCGCAATCTGAAACAGCAGAATCCAACCGCGTCGACGACCTAAGAACGGCAACGAGTAACGATCGAGCAGCGGCGCCCAAAACGGCTTCAAGGTATACGCGAGCCCGATGAGGGACAGCCACCCGATCGTGGTATTCGAGATCGAGGCATCTTTGAGCCATGCCTGCATCGTCGATTCGGTGAGGCTATAAGGCAGCCCCGATGCCATGCCCATCACGAGTACGGCACCGAGCCGCGGATTCGACAAAATCTGACGCAAACCAGGCTTGGAGGTTTCGTTCATGCGCGAATGTCGTAGTCGATGATGAGAGGAGCGTGATCCGAAAAACGGCTCGATTTATGAATGTGCACGGATTGCGCGGCGCCTGTTAGTCCTTTGCTGACAACGTGATAGTCGATACGCCAACCCACATTCTTCGCCCAAGCTTGCCCCCGATTCGACCACCACGTGTATTGATCGGGCTCCGCGTTCACTTCGCGGAAGGCGTCTACGTAGCCGACCTCGTCGAAGAGCTCATCGAGCCACGCGCGCTCTTCGGGCAAGAACCCGGAGTTTTTTTGGTTCGACTTCCAGTTTTTGAGATCGATTTCTTTGTGGGCGATGTTCCAGTCACCGCACAGGATGTAGTCGCTGCGGCGACGACGCAGATACTTCAGGTGCGGCATGAAAACATCGAGAAAACGAAACTTCGATGCCTGTCGCTCGGGTCCCGACGATCCAGAGGGCAAATACAGGGAAACTACCGCAAGCTTGCCGAACCGCGCCTCGAGGTAACGACCCTCGCGATCAAACTCATCGGTTCCGAATCCGCGAATGACCTCGGTCGGCTTACGCCTGCAATAGAGCGCCGTACCGGAATATCCGGGGCGCTCCGCATCGAAGAAATACCGGTGGTACCCCGGGATGTCGACGTCATGCCCCTCGAGCTGGGGCTCATGGGCCTTGGTCTCCTGAATACAGACCACGTCCGCATCTTGTTTACGGAACCAGACAAACGCCCCCTTGGCTGCAGCGGAGCGGATGCCATTGGCATTCAGGGTAATGATGCGCACCGCGATATAATACTGGTATGCAGCCCTACCAACTCAGATTCATCGACCTCGCCCTCGCCCGCTCTGCACTGCGCTTCGGCCGCTTTACGCTGAAGTCGGGCCGCGAGAGCCCTTACTTTTTCAACGCCGGGCTTTTCAATGACGGTGAAGCGCTCTCAGTGCTGGGTCAGTGCTACGCCGATGCCCTGCATGCATCGAATCTCGACTTCGACATGTTGTTCGGTCCGGCCTACAAGGGAATCCCCTTGGTATCGGCGACCGCCATCGCTCTGGCTGAGCGTCACGGGCGCAATCTCCCCTGGGCATTCAACCGAAAAGAAGCCAAAGACCACGGCGAAGGCGGACAAGTGGTGGGTCGCGCTCTGACCGGAAAAGTGGTGATCGTCGATGACGTGATTACGGCGGGCACTGCCATTCGAGAGTCGGTCGAACTCATTCGGCGGGCGGGCGCCGAGCCCGTCGCCGTGCTGCTTGCGCTTGATCGCCAAGAGCGCGGTCAAGGCGATCACTCGGCAGTTCAAGAGGTCGAAGCGGAGTTCGGGTTGCGCTGCGTCAGCTTGCTGACGCTCGCCGATCTCATCGAGATGGAGGCACTACCTGAGTCGCACCTTCAGGCCCTGCGCGACTATCGCGCCCAATACGGTATACGGACATGACTACTCTGAACATCAAAGATTCTTCGCTGCTGCGCGAGGCGGCATTCATTGATGGTGCATGGTGCACAGCCGATGACGGCTCTAAAACACGCATCCTCAACCCCGCCAACGGCACGCTCGTCGGCGAAGTGCCGATGATGCGCGCAGCTGAAACCCAACGCGCCATCGACGCGGCTGCACGTGCACAACCGCCGTGGGCCAAAAAGACGGCCAAAGAACGCGCTGTCATTCTCCGGCGCTTCGCCGAGCTCATGATCGCGAATACTGATGATCTCGCCGTCATCATGACCGCCGAGCAAGGCAAACCGCTCGCCGAAGCGAAAGGGGAAATCGCCTATGCGGCATCGTTCATCGAATGGTTCGCCGAGGAAGGCAAACGCGTTTACGGCGACGTCATCCCGACGTTCCGCGCAGACTCTAGGCTGCTCGTTTTACGACAGCCGGTCGGTGTCGCTGCAGCGATCACGCCGTGGAATTTTCCTGCAGCGATGATTACGCGCAAGCTGGGGCCTGCGCTTGCTTCTGGTTGCGCCTTCGTTTCTAAGCCTGCGCCACAAACTCCGTTTTCAGCGCTCGCACTCGCTGAGCTGGCCACGCGCGCGGGAATTCCTGCGGGAGTATTCAGCGTTGTAACGGGTGATGCAGAAGCCATCGGCGGCGAGTTAACCTCGAACCCGCTTGTCCGCAAACTCAGCTTCACGGGCTCAACGGCCGTCGGCAAAAAACTGCTCGCACAGTGCGCCGGCACAGTCAAAAAAGTATCGATGGAGTTGGGCGGTAATGCGCCGTTCATCGTCTTCAACGACGCCGATATCGATGCAGCCATCCAGGGCGCCATCGCCAGCAAGTACAGGAATACCGGCCAGACCTGCGTCTGTGCCAATCGTTTTTACATTCAATCGGGCATCTACGAGGAATTTGCGCAGCGTCTCGTCAAGGCTGTCGCCACGTTGAAAGTCGGTGACGGGCTCGCAGGGCCCACCGATCAGGGGCCCCTCATCGACTCCCGAGCTCTCGCGAAAGTGCAATCGCATATCAGCGATGCGGTCGATAAGGGAGCGAAGGTGGCTTGCGGTGGAAAATCACATGCGCTCGGCGGAAATTTCTTTGAGCCGACAGTACTACTGAATGTGACGCCAGCCATGCGAGTCGCCCGCGAAGAAACATTCGGTCCGGTCGCGCCGCTATTTCGGTTCGAGACAGAGGCCGACGTGGTCCGTATGGCCAACGATACCGAGTTCGGTCTTGCAGCGTACTTCTACACTCGCGATCTCGCACGAAGCTGGCGTATGCAGGAAGCCCTGGAGTACGGGATCGTCGGGGTCAACACTGGGCTCTTCTCGACCGAGGTTGCGCCGTTCGGCGGAGTCAAAGAATCTGGGCTCGGTCGCGAAGGCTCTCATTACGGCATCGACGATTACACCGAACTGAAATACGTCTGCGTCGGTGGTTTGAGTACGTGAACATCGCCGAAGCTCGCGAGGGCGGCGCCTCGCCACGCGGGCTGTTTCCATTGCTGGCCGCATGCAGTGCGTTGGGCCCCATCTCAACCTTGATCCTGCTGTCTGCGCTGCCGGCGATCCGCGCGGAGTTCGGTGCCACGACTGCGGCGACGCAGGCCGTGATCAGCGTTTTTCTGTTTGTATTTGCCATCGGCATCCCACTCGCCGGACCGCTATCGGACCGTTATGGTCGTCGCCCCATGCTTCTGGGCGGCATCGCGGTGTATTTCGTCGGATCCGCCCTCGCCTATGTCGCGCCAACACTGGAGCTCGTCATCATTGCTCGCGCCATTCAGGCGGCCGGCAGTGCGGCTACGACGACCGTCTCGAGAGCGATCCTCGGTGATATCTACTCCGATTGGCGGCTCGCTCGTGCGCTCGCCACGTTGACGCTCGTCATGATGATGGGGACAGCCATCGCTCCTTGGTTGGGCGGTGTCCTGACCGAGCGCTTCGAGTGGCATGCCCCCTTTTTGCTGTTGCTCGTTGCCTCGGGCGTCATCGCCGCCGTGGCATGGCGCGCCTTGCCGGAAACCCGCATGGCACACGCCGGGGTGATGTCGTTGGGCAGCGTTGGACGAGCCTCGATCGGTGTTCTAAAAAATCGGGCGTTTCTCGGCTGCGCGCTCGATGCCGCGATCATCTATGCGCTCTATCTGGGATTCATCACCGTGGCGCCTTACCTGCTGGCCGACATGCTCGATCGCCCTGCCACCGACTTTGGGGTGTATGTGCTCTTTCTGTCGATCGGTTACTTCATGGGTAACTTTTGCGTATCGCGCTTGCAAGGTCATGCCGCCATGGAGCGTCTGGCGCGTTTCGGAATCTGGCTACAAGCCCTCTCCGCCTGCGTTGCCTTCGGATTTGTGGTTGCAGGGTTTACCGATCCGCTGTGGTGGTTCGGACCCATGCTGCCGCTCGCCTTTGCGCAAGGACTGTCCCTGCCCCATATCACCGCTACGGCAGTTCGTCTTGCGCCCGGTTATGCGGGCGTGGCATCGGGGATGATCGGTTTTTCACAACAGACCGGGGCGGCCATCGCGGTACAGTGCATGGGGTTTGTGGCAACCGACACTCCTCTGCCCGTACTCGGATTTTGTGCCGCGTTGTCCTTGGTCTCGATCGGCGCGATGATTGTCCTCGATCGTCTCATTGCACAGGCTGCAAAAAATGATCGAGCGATCTGACTCAATATGGAGGCTGCGTGACGTCATGGGAGTTTCAAAGTTTTTTTGGCCCGCTGCGGTCGCACTGCTTGTCATCTCAGATGGAGTTCAAGGAATGAGTGTCGTAAATGCCAAGGAACTTCAGCCTCCCAAGGCTGCACAACGACCGCATGTCGTGTCTTCGCCGTTCGGCGATCGGATCGATCCTTGGTATTGGCTGCGCGACGACGAGCGCAAGAACCCTGACATGATTGCCTATCTCGAGGCAGAGAACGAATATTTGAAAGCGGTCATGGCACCGCACCGCGCGCTCGAACAAAAAATTTACGACGAGATTGTCGGTCGCCTGAAGCAAGACGACGCCAGCGTACCGCAGCGACGAAATGGTTATTGGTATTACTCACGCTTCGAATCGGGCAAGCAGTATCCGATCTTCGCTCGGCGTAAAGGCAGTCTCGAGGCGCCGGAGGAGATCCTGATCGACGGTAACGTTCGCGCTCAGGGTCATGACTTCTATCAGTTGGCTGGCCTAGAAGTCAGTGTCGATGGGCGTTGGGTGGCCGTCGCCGAGGACACGGTGGGCCGTCGGCAGTATGACGTGCGAATCAAAGATCTCTCAACCGGTGAATTTCTACCGGAGGTTCTGAGCAACGTCGAACCGGATTTCGCTTGGGCGAACGATAACCGAACGATCGTCTACATCCGCAAAGACCCTCAAACCCTGCTCGGCAACAAGGTCTATCGCCACGAGAGAGGAACTGAGCCAACAAAAGACGCGCTCGTCTACGAACAAGAAGACGAGAGTTTTTACATGAGCGTGGCGAAGTCGAAATCCGATCGCTACATCTATATCGCCTCACAGAGCACCGTATCGAGCGAATACCGTTTTGCGGATGCGGCCGATTCAACGCTGTCGTTCAAGGTCGCGCTGGTGCGAGAGCGTGATCATGAGTATCAACTCGAAGATCTTGGCGATCGATTCATCATCCGAACCAACTGGAAAGCGCTCAACTTCCGCCTGGTCGAGGCGCCGATCGCGACAGTCGGTGACCGTAATACGTGGAAAGATGTCATTCCGCATCGGGATGATACGTTCATCGGTAGCTTTGAAACTTTTGATCACTATCTCGCAGTCTCCGAGCGCTCGGGTGGGCTGCAAAAACTTCGTGTGCGATCTTGGGACGGCAAGCAGAATTTTTTGATGGACGCCGCGGACCCGGCTTACGTGATGGCGCTCGGGAGTAACCCCGAGCAGGATACCCATCTGCTTCGATACGTTTATACCTCGCCCACGACGCCCGCGAGCACCTACGACTACGACATGGCGACCGGCGAGCGGAAGCTGTTGAAGCAGGAACCGGTCCTCGGCGGTTTCGACGCCGCGAAATACGCCGCCGAGTTCCGCTTCGCGACGGCAAGAGACGGCACGAAGATTCCGGTCACGCTGCTCTATCGTCGTGGCACTCGACTCGATGGCACCGCACCGGTTTATCAATACGCTTACGGGTCTTACGGAATCACTTCGGAGCCGGGCTTTCGCTCGCCGATCCTATCGCTCGTCGATCGTGGCTTCGTCTATGCCATTGCGCATATTCGAGGCGGCCAGGAAATGGGACGAAAGTGGTACGAGAACGGCAAATTACTCAACAAGAAAAATACGTTCACCGATTTCGTCGACGTCACGCATTATCTAGTCGCAGAGAAGATCGCCGATCCCAAGCGCGTGTTCGGCATGGGCGGAAGTGCGGGCGGCTTGCTGATGGGCGCGGTTTCCAATCTGGCGCCTGGCGATTACAAGGCATTGGTGGCGCATGTGCCGTTTGTTGATGTCGTCACCACGATGCTCGATGAAAGCATTCCGCTCACGACCAACGAGTTCGATGAATGGGGCAATCCTACAAAAGATCGTGCGCTCTACGACTATATGTTGTCGTACTCCCCCTACGATCAAGTGAGCGCGCAGTCCTATCCCGCCATGCTGGTCACCAGCGGACTCTGGGATAGTCAGGTTCAGTACTGGGAGCCCACCAAGTGGGTTGCGAAACTGCGAAGCGTGAAAACCGATCGTCATCCGCTGCTCCTCCGAACCAACATGGAGGCGGGCCACGGTGGAAAATCGGGTCGCTTCGAGCGCTATAGGGAAGTAGCGGAGGAATACGCCTTCATCCTGTGGCAGGCAGGTATCTCGCAGTAGTCATGACGACGCGCTCTGCCACAGGACTCGATCTCGGTCGATTCCACGAAATCAGCATCAGTACGCAAGATCTCGACGCGTCCTTGCGCTTCTATGAACTGATGGGGTTTTCGAGGGGGGCGGTCGGTGATGCGTGGCCGCATCCTTACGCGGTCGTCACGCTCGGTGGCGTGACGCTGGGTCTGCACGAGTACAAGTTCCCATCACCCTCGTTCACTAGCGTCCATGACCACATTCGTGACGCGCTCGATGCGTATCGAGCGGCAGGCGCAGTCATCGCGTTTGCGAAAACCGGGCCAGATTGTTTCAATGAATTCGGGCTACGCGACCCGGCAGGACACATGATCACACTGCTGGAGCGAGTCACACACCCCGACAACGCGTGGAATCCCGCCTCGACGAGTCAGACGCTCGGAGAGTTCGTTGCCTTCAGTCTGCCGTCGGCCGCACCCGAGATCAGTGCCGGGTTTTGGCAGGCCTTGGGCGCAGATCCGCAACAAGGCCGGCCCTGTTGGCCGGCGACCTGGCTACGCGCGGGTGGTCTGATGATCGCCATTCATGATGAAGCGCAGTTCGATCGACCCGCGCTCGTCTTCCATCGGCATGGGGTCGCTGAGGGTACCCGGCTCGAGTCGCCGGAGGGGTTGTCGATCGTAGTGGTCGGCTAATCAGCCGCCGAGACGGCGAACGATTCCTTTGACGAGTCGCTCTAGCGCCATCGGCGATTGCTTCAAAAACAATGACGGCTCAACGAGCTCGAGCTCCATGACCACCGGCGTACCATCTTCACCTGGCGCCACATCGACACGCGCGTAAAGCAGATCGCGGGCGATCGGCGCGAGAGCCGCCTCGCCCACCCGCCGCTCAGCCGCTGAAATCGGCATCGCCTCCGAAACTTGTTCATCGTTACCGGCAAAGCGCGGCGACTTGCGAACCGCGTGCGTAAACTCGCCGTCGATCCAAACGAGTGCACGCTCACCATGGCCTTCGATGGAGCGCAGAAAGGGTTGCACGAGCACGTCTCGCTCGTCAAGGAGTCGGCGTAATACTCCTGCGGCTTCCTCGGTTGGTCCGCGAACTCGATACGTTTCGAAAGAGCCCGCACCCACGGCAGGCTTGATGACGATGTCGTTCCACCCCCGGGCTGCGCAAAGCGTCGCGAGGTTCACCTCGCAACCTCGATCCAGTACCGTAGTCGGCGTCACCGGTACGCCACGTTCGGCGAGGTCGAGGAGATAGCGTTTGTGCAGATTGTCGAAAATAATCTGCGCGGGATTCCAGAGCGGCGCGACTACAGAGATCTGCACGATCCACTCGGCGAAAGAGTGCAGTCTGTGGATGTAATCCCAAGTTGATCGAATGACCGTGGGCGCTGGTCGCTCCCATGCAGAGGACTCGTGCCACGGCGACATTTGCGCATCGACGCCGGCGGCTCGCAAGGCATCGAGCAGTAATTCTTCGTCGACGTCCGGTTCCGGGAGCGGACGGCAAGTGGCAATGTGCAGCTTCACGCCTTCGACTTGGAGAGCAGGAGATAAATTCCGAAAATCATGATGCTGGCGTTGACGGCGCCGATCACGAAGAAGGGAGCGCCTTTACCGACGAAGTCGTACATCAAGCCGCCGACTGCCGTCGTGAACAAGATGCCGCATGAGGCGAAGATGCCGGCGAGCCCAAATACTGCGCCGCGCACATCTTGAGGCGCTTCCTGCCCGAGTACTGTTTGGCTGGCGATGATCGCGCAAATTTGACCGAGCCCGAGCAAGATGGCGACGACGATGATCCATTCGCTCGTCGGATCACCGACGAAACCGCCCGCGATATAGCCAAAGCCGGCGATCGCCATGGCTACTACTCCCGCCGTCACCCGATTCATCTTATCGAGTATCAGTCCAAACACGATGGCAAACAACAACGCGGACACGTTGGCGATGACATAAGGTTTGGTGGCGGCCGAGGCGGCCTCCGCAACGGTTTGTCCGTTCGCAATAGCAGTCTGCTGAAGGCGTGCGCTGAAAAACGTGCCGATGACGACTCGATCTGCGAAAGACACGAACTGCAGCATGTAGGCAAACCAGATGCGTGGATTGGTGCGCGCTGCTGCAAGTCCCGTTCGCAGCAAGACACGCAAAGGTTCGCGCTCACCGAGCTGACTCGGCGTCCCGCGCTTGAGACCCACCCAACACACGAGCGCCGTGACGAGACAAAGCGCGGCTGCGATTCCGAGCGTGATGCGTCCTGCCATGGCGGCATCCATACCGCCTGCCGCCAAGCGCTGAGGTACTTTGCCGAGAACGAGCACGGCCAGCGTTGCGCCGAGTCCCTGACAAAATCCGGTCAGTCCGACGAAGAGTCCGCGGGATTCTTCTTTGGGTGTATCCGCGAGTACCGTCGCGAGCATGCAGCCGACCGCCGCAACGCCCACAGAGAAAAAGAGCGCGCAGGCGAGCAGCTGCTGAAACGTTTGCGCGAGCGGATATAAAAAGAATCCGGCGGCAAGCCAGACGAATCCCAGTGCATAAACGGGGCGGCGACCGATCTTGTCGGATAGCGCACCGAAAGGTGCGACGAGCAGCAAAGAAACGATTTCATTGGCGAACCCGAGCAGGCCGAGGGCGCGCCCCTGCTCCTCGGCGGGAACTTTCAGGTTGGCATTGAGCAGGTAGGGCTGAATGAAGCTGACGAAAGCCAGCATGCCGATGGTGATGAATGCGGCAAACAGATAGGTCCGCGCGTTCCAAGGTGTGTATCCCGGCGCGAGGCGCACCGGACCCAGTCGGGCTTCGACGGAAGTGTTCACGCGGGCATCGTAGCGGAATTGCGGTCGAGACGGCTTACGACGACGATCGCGAGCATCGACAGTACGAAGCCCGGCACGAGCTCATACAGCGCAAAAATACCGCCGAGTCCGACTCCCTGCTTCCAAAGAATGACCGTCAGCCCACCGACGAGAATGCCGGCCAACGCGCCGTTGCGAGTGGTTCTTCGGTCATAGAGAGAAAGGATGATGGCGGGACCGAATGCGGCACCGAAGCCCGCCCAAGCCCACGCCACCAGATTGAGCACGGTGCTGTCTGGATTGAGGGCGATGAAAAAGGCCAGCGCGGCAATGACCAACACTGACAGTCGACCGACCCAGAGCAGCTCCGTGGCGCTCGCTCCTTGCCTGAAAATGCTCCCGTAAAAATCTTGGGTGAAGGCCGATGAAGCGACCAGCAATTGGGCAGAGGCCGTACTCATGACGGCGGCCATGATGCCGGCGAGGCAAAGGCCGGCCAGAGCCGGGTGCAAAAAGGTCGTGGACATCACGATGAATACTTTCTCGGTATCGGTGCCGGTAAGCGGCAGCGGCAACACCAAGCGCCCCGTGAGTCCGACGAGCACTGCGGCGATCATCACGATGACGACCCAGACCATGGCGACGCGACGCGCAACGGTGATGTGCGAAACGGACTTGGCCGCCATGAACCGCGCGAGGATGTGCGGTTGACCGGCGTAACCGAGCCCCCAGCCCAGCAGCGAGAGAATGCCGATCACACCGAGCGTTTGGCCCCCGTCCGCGATGAAGGGATCGAGAAGTGCCGCATCCAGCGTCTCGAGTCGCTCGAAGGTTGCTGTGAATCCACCAGCCAGCGCAACGCCGAGCACGGCGACCATCACGAGCGCAACGAACATGAGCGTGCCTTGCAGGACGTCCGACCAGCTCACGGCGAGAAACCCACCCAAAAAGGTATACGTGAGCATTACGATCGAGCCCCAGAACATCGCCTCGACGTAGGGCAGACCGAAAAGCGACTCGAAGAGCCGCCCTGCCGCAACGAACCCGGAGCTCGTGTAGAACACGAAGAACACCAAAATGAATAGCGCAGAAAAGCTGCGCAGCGCGCGGCTGTTGTCTTGAAAGCGGCGCTCAAGGTAATCGGGGATCGTCAAAGAATTGCTCAGTCGCTCGGTCGCCTCGCGGAGGGGGCCAGCAATCCAGCGCCAGTTGAGCCACGTTCCGACCGCCAAACCCAACAACAGCCAAATACCGTCGAATCCGGAGGCGTAGGCGAGGCCTGGCAACCCCATGAGTAGCCAACCGCTCATATCGGTCGCCTGGGCGCTCAAAGCCGTTACCCAACTGCCAAGTGATCGCCCCCCGAGGATGAAATCGTCAAGATTTCGGGTCCTACGCCAAGCGATGAGGCCCAACCCCAGACAGACCCCCATATAAAGAACCATGGTGGCGATGATGATGGTGTTGTTGGTCATAGAACTTTCCCCCCTGATGGCAGTCTAGCCGATGCTAAAATCGCGCGCCCTCAGGCCCCGGCATCCTCAAGGAAAAGAGTCATGGAAGATATCCTCCTGCTGCCCTTTGCCCAATATTGGTGGGCTTACGTCGGCTTCGTCGTCGCGCTGTTCATCATTCTTGCGTTCGACCTCGGCGTATTCAGCAAGCCGGGCACGCTGCCTACCCTTCGCGAAGCCAGCATTCGCAGCGTCATCTTCATTGTGCTTGCCCTGGCATTCAACTATGGGCTCTACCAGTTTCTGTTGCACGAACTGCCCAATCGACCCGACCTCGTGGGGCTCGATCACGCCCAACTCGCCCGCGATACCTCGCTCGAATTCCTGGCGGGATACGTCGTCGAATACGCACTTGCCATCGACAACGTGTTCGTCTTCGTTGCCGTGTTTTCCTACTTTGCGGTACCGGCGCAGTATCAGCAAAAAGTGTTGTTCTACGGAATCATGGGCGCCATTCTTTTTCGTGCGCTGTTCATTTCGCTCGGCTCCGTTCTCATGCAGTACGAGTGGATCGTCGCAATCTTCGGAATTTTTCTTATTCTCACTGGCTTCAAGATTCTTTTCTTGCCGGAAAAGCCACTTGATCCATCACGTAACCCGATCATCCTCGGCGTCAAAAAACTTTTCCCGGTGACACCCGCCTATCACGGTGACAAGTTCTGGACCGAAATCGATGGCAAGACCTGGGTGACACCGCTGTTCGTGGCGCTCGCCTTCATCGAATTCAGCGATATCATCTTCGCCATCGATTCCGTACCGGCAATCTTTGCGCTCACCAACGAACCGTTCATCGTCTTCACATCGAATATCTTCGCCATCATCGGTCTGCGCTCACTTTTCTTCGTGCTGCAGAGCTTGGTGAAGGCCTTCCTGTTCCTGAAGTATGGCCTTGGCGTCATCCTGGTATTCGTGGGCCTCAAGATGGTGTGGCTCAACGAAGCCTTCGGCGGAAAGTTTCCGATCAGCTGGTCACTCAGCATCATCGGCGCCATTCTCGCCGTCTCGATACTGGTGTCGATCGCCTGGAACCGATCGCGTCCGACCGATGAGTCCAACGCTGGCTAGAGCGCCTCGATAAACGCATCGATGGCTGCGCGACTTTCCGGCTCGTCCAAAGTCGGCGCGTGGCCCCGATGCGAAATCTCGCGACATTGCATTCCCGCATGATGCGCCGCCATGCGAGTGACGGTCTCGACAGAGAGAAGATCCGATAACTCGCCTCGCAAGCAGAGCAGAGGCACGCGGCTCAAAGAATCGAAGGCTTTCCAGAAATCGGGGACGGTGCCGGTCGGCGCACCGACCGGTTCACGAATCGCGCGTCCGACGTTCGAGTCGACGTCACGGATGATTTGTCCCGGCCGATCTTCGCGGTATACCCGATGAGCGAACGTCATCCAGTCTGCTTCTGAAAAGTCGGGGTATGCGTGGGCGTTACCGGCGCGCGCATCGGCAGCGGCCTCGGCCCAAGTCGTGGCCGCCCTCGCCTTCCCGGCTGTGCTGGCAATGCGCACCATGCCGGCCACTTCGAGTTCGGGGCCGATATCATTGAGCACGAGCCCCGCGACACGATCCGGAAAAAGACTGGCGAGAAACATGCCGACGATGCCGCCGAGGGATGTGCCGATGACGATTACTCGTCGCAGCGCGGTCGAATCGAGCAGCGCCAAGACATCGCGGACGTAGACCTCGGGCCGATAGTTTCGCCAATCGGGGTCGTACGCCGAGCGACCGCGGCCACGGAAGTCGGGTGTCAGCACCGTCCTTTTGCCGTTCGAGCATAAATGCGGCGCTAACGCCTCAAAGTCACGACAGTTGCGAGTCAAGCCAGGAAGACAAAGCACGGCCGTGCGGTCCGGGTCCCCGGAATATCGGCGGTAATACAGCCGCAGCCCGTCCGATACCGTCAACTCATGTTCGGCAAACACGTCGAGGGATCCGAATTATTTGGCGAACAAACGAGACGGATCGCGAAACGCCTTGAACTCGAGTGCATTGCCCGATCGATCGTAGAGGAAGAACGTCGCCTGTTCGCCAACTTCCCCTGGAAAGCGAATGCCGGGCTCGATGACGAAATCGACTCCAGCGTTTTGCAGACGCTCTGCGAGAGCGTGCCACTGCGACCACTCAAGTACTACGCCAAAGTGCGGAACCGGGACATCCTTGCCATCGACTTTGTTGGTATGCGCCGGAGGGCTAAACGCCTGACGGGAGGGATCGACATGCGCGACGAGTTGATGACCAAAAAAATCGAAGTCTACCCATTCATGAGCGGAGCGTCCCTCTGGGCAACCAAAGAGCGCACCGTAGAACTCGCGCGCTGACGGAAGATCGTGGACGGGAATGGCGAGGTGAAAAGGTGCGGGCATAAATCAGGACCTGCCGCGACTTTGGCTTCCGAGGAGACGCGGGAAAAGAGTCTGGAAATATTGAGGCATCAGACGCTTGAGACGCCAGAAGGTTCGGTACTTGGGTGGGTAAACAAAGTGAGTCTGACCGCGTGCTGCCGCCGACAGCATTTGCTCGGCGACTTCCTCGGCAGAGAGCCCCGAGTCTTCAATGAGACGAGCAGCAGCCTTGATCGCACGCTCGGAACCGCGAGCCGTTTCGACGAGGCGCGTACGGAAGAACCCCGGCATGGCGACGGCGACCTGTACGCCATACTGGCCGTACTCCTGCATCAACGATTCACTGAATGCGATGACCGCCGCCTTAGAGGCGTTATAGGCCGACATATTCGAGCCCGTACAAATGCCGGCAATACTCGCGATGTTGATCACCAGACCGCCCGATCCCTTCGCCATGTGGCGCACGATCGGACGACTCGCATTGGCGACGCCATGCATGTTGATGTCGAACACCCAGTCCCACTCCTCGGCGGTGCTGGCGTGGAAAGGCCCAGCGAGCGCGACGCCGGCACAATGAATGGAAACGTCGATGCCCCCGATGGATTCGATTGCCGACTCGACAAGCCGTGTAACGGCTTCCGCATCGCGCACGTCACACGCCGCTGCAGCGACCCTTGCACCGTCACGCATGAAACCCGATGCCACGAGATCGAGGCGTACAGCATCGACATCGGTCAGAACCAACTGCCATCCCTCGCGCGCCAAAATCTCGGCACACGCGAGACCGAGGCCACTCGCCGCCCCGGTAATGAAAACTCTTTTTTTCGGAAACCTTTGCGAAAGGTTATGAGCGGCTGAAGTCATGTGTGAAGAGTACTACCACTTAGACTTCGACGCCCGCAATCTGCTGCGCAGTTGATCGGCCTGCTTGCGGATGGCGTCCCGTTGATCGGTGTCGAGACGGGTTAGGTTTCGAACCTGCAGCCCCATTCGCGGATTGGCGCGCAGCATCTTCTCGTGGCGCTGCAGGAAGTCCCAATACAAGGTCGTGAAGGGACAGGCTTTATCGCCCGTGGAAACACCGGGATCGAAACGGCATCCAGAGCAATAGTTGCTCATGCGTTCGATATATCGCCCCGTCGCGACGTAGGGCTTCGAGGCCATGACCCCGCCATCGGCGTATTGCGACATGCCGAGCGTATTGGGCAACTCAACCCACTCGAGCGCATCGACATAGACGGCGAGGTACCAGCGATGCACTTCTTTGGGATCGACGCCGAGCATCAGACAAAACAGTCCCGTGACCATCAAGCGCTGAATATGGTGGGCATAACCGTAGCGCAGCGTTTGTCCGACACAATCCGACAAGCAGTTCATCGGTGTATCGCCTGTCCAAAAAAATGCCGGTAGCGGCTCGCGGGCATCGAGCGCGTTACGCTCGAGATATTGCGGCATATGCCGCCAGTAGACCCCCCTCACGTACTCGCGCCAACCGAGAATCTGACGAATGAACCCCTCAACGGCGGCCAGCGGCGCTTTGCCTTTGCGGTACGCGCGCTCAACCTGGTCGATGACCTCTTTCGTATCCAGCAACTTGAGGTTCAGGGCCGCGGAGATTCTTGAGTGGAAGAGCCAAGGCTCACCGGCCCACATCGCATCTTGGTGATCCCCAAAAGCAGCCAGCCGATGATCGATGAAATCTTTTAGCGCGATGAGGGCCTGTTCGCGCGTGATCGGCCAATCGAAGTCGTCAACTCGGCCGGGGTTCTCGGGAAAATACCGTCGAACATCGTCGATGACCCCTCGTGTGATGGCGTCAGGGGGAAACGCGGCCGGCGCCGGCATGGTGAGGCGTCCTGGACCTTCCCGTCCGAAGCTCTTGCGGTTTTCCGAGTCGTAGTTCCATTCACCGCCTTCAGGCTCGCCGTCCGCATCGAGCAGCACCCCGTGCTTACGGCGCATCTCGCGATAAAAAAACTCCATGCGTAGCTGTTTACGCCCACGCGCATGTTTCTCGAACGCTTCGCGGGAACAAAGAAAATGTCGATCGGCGCGTTCCTCGAGCAACGCAGGCGGACACGCTGCCCTGAGCACCTCCCGAATACCCCACTCACCCGGCTCGAGGAGAATGACGCGCTGCGGGCTCAGGGCTGCGATGTCTTCGCGCAACGCACGGTCGAGCGTCATGCGTTTCGCCGAAAAGTCGTGATACTGGACTCGTATGCCCTCTTGCTCGAGCTTGATCCGGAAATGGCGCATTGCCGAAACGAACATGACGATGCGTGGCAGGCTGACGGGGATCCGCGTGGATTCGTCCTGTGCCTCGCACATCCACACGATATCGGCCTTTTCATCGAACCCGTCGAAGGCAGCCGAGTTGCGATCGAGCTGGTCGCCAAGTACCACCACGAGATGGCGGACGGTGGCACGACGGGCAACGGATTTCTTTTTACTGTCTTCCATGACGGCGATGATCATAGACCGGTCGCGCCCCCTGCGGCTCGCTTTACTCCGGTGGGGTGCCGTGTCAGGTTGGAAATTATCGTGGTCTGAACGGGGGAGCCAAATATGACGCCTTTTTCACGACGTGACTTTCTCTCGACCGGTGCCGGTTTTTCGGCCGCAGCGCTCACCGTGGCAGACCTCAAGATCGCCGAGGCGACTCGAGACGCAGCCGCCACAAAAATGCCGCCGACAACGGTAGGCAGCCCGGGCTGGCAGGTGGGCCCGTTCGAGGATATGCGGGAGTGGATGGCAGAACTCGAGCGACGCGGACTGGTGCTGCGGGTGCGTAATATCGATCAAGACGCCTATGAGGCGACGGCTCTCATGTACCGACTGATCGACAAGTTCGGGATGTACTTTGCGCCGGCCTTGATCATGGAAAACGTGAAGATCGATGGCGTATGGCACAAGGGCCCCATCGTTACCAACCATTGCGGTCATTGGGATACCGAGTGTCTGAGCTTCGGACTGGAACCTGTTCCGAACGACCATATCGCCACCTATTACAAAGCGCTCGCCCGAGTGGAAGAATTTCTGCAGCTCGGAAAAGGTGGCGCCTTTCCGACGGCGCCGTTCGCTGAGGTCGCGCGCAAAGATGCCCCGTGCAAGCAGGTGGTCCTGACGGGCGATGACATCGACCTGCGGAAGTTCGCCTTCATCCAATCGAACCCCGCTGATTCCGCGCGATACGTCAACACCGGGTCGGTGTTCACTCATGACATCGAACTCGGAAAAAATTTCGGCACGTACCGCTGCGAGATCAAAGGACCGCGCATGCTCGGGATCAACCCCGAAGAGGGTCAAGGTGCATGGCAAGCCTTCATGAAAGCCAAAGCCCGCGGTGAGAAGTCCGTAAAAGTTTCGATTGCGCTCGGCCAAGATCCTGTCACTTGGGTGGTCTCAGGGTCGAAATTGAATCGCGCCAAAGCCGATGAACTCGAAGTGGTCTCGGCCATTCTTGGCAAGCCGCTCAAGGTCGTCCGCTCAGAGACCAATGATCATCTCGTGCCGGCAAGCTCCGAAATGGTGATCGAGGGCGAGGTACCTCTGGATCAGGATATGTTGCCGGAAGGTCCTTTCGGGGAAATGTACGGCTACATGGGTGTCCGCAAGACCGCCAATTTTTGGATGAACGTGACGGCGATCACGCATCGAAAAAACCCCTGGGTGCTCAATCAGTTCACCGGTGTGACGCGTGGATTTCCGACGGCGCCGCTCGAGCAGTTGGCCCTGCACACCATGAAGCGTTTCGTACCGAACGTGAAAATGCTGCATACGCCCGTCGAAGCGACGGGCCTGTGCTTCGTCAGCATCAAGAAAAACAAGCCTGGCGAGGCGCTCGAGATCGGCAAGCGCATCGCGCAGATTGTGGGTATTGCGAAGGTCGTGGTCGTAGTGGATGACGACATCGAAGTGCTCGATCGTACGCAGGTCATGCATGCCATGGGCTCTCGCTGGCAACCCCAGCCTGCGACGGTGATCATTCCGGAATCTCGCGGCATGCCCCTCGATCCGTCGCTGACCAAGAAACCGATGACGTCCAAGATCGTCATCGACGCGACTCGTCAGTGGCCAGAAGAAGGCGGCCCGAAAGAGTATCAGGCGCTCAACCGAACGGAACTGTCGCGTCTCGCGCCCGAAGCGTTCGATCGTATCGACGGACGTTGGAGCAAACTCGTCGGTAAGTATCGTCCGCCAGGCCTCTGACGAAGAATCTTTGAATGACGCGCCTCTCGCTAGAACTCGACACGCCTCGCCTCAAATTGCGGGAGTTCTTGATCGACGACGCTGAGTTTGTTTTGCAGCTGCTCAATGAACCGTCTTTCATCGAGTTCATCGGCGATCGCGGCATTCGGACTATAGAGGACGCGAAGCGCTATTTGCAGGAAGGACCCATCGCCAGTTACCACAAGTATGGTCACGGCTTGCTGCACGTGAGCCTCAAGGAACGGGATGTCCCCATCGGCATGTGCGGCTTGGTCAAGCGCGATACCCTGCCCGATCCGGATATTGGTTTCGCGCTCCTGCCAAGCTTCTGGAATAAGGGCTATGTCACCGAGGCGGCCCGCGCAGCCATGGAGCACGGTCAGCGCGCTCTCGGGATGGACGTCATTCTCGGTATCACGAGCCCGGGCAATGCGCGGTCCATCGCCGTGCTGCGCAAGCTTGGGCTGCATTTCGTTGAAGAAAAGTCCTTGGGAGATCGACCGGAACTACTGAAGATCTTCCGTCTTTCGGTAGAATCCGCGCCTTAAGCGAGGCAATACCCGTCATGATCGAAAAAACTTTGGAAAAAATTCTGTTCGCTTGTCGCTGGCTGCTGGCTCCGCTTTATCTCGGTCTGTCGCTGGCGCTGATCGCACTCGGCGTTAAGTTCTTCCAAGAAGCGCTGCACGTTCTCGGTTCCATCGGCTCTATGACTGAAGCGGATCTCGTGCTCGTCGTTCTGACGCTCATCGATCTCGTGCTCGTCGGCAGTCTGATCGTCATGGTGATGTTCTCGGGCTACGAGAACTTCGTCTCACGCATCGATGTCGGCGGCGATGCCGAGAAGCTCGGCTGGCTCGGCAAGCTCGATGCGGGCACGCTGAAACTCAAGGTGGCTGCATCCATCGTAGCCATCTCGTCCATTCACTTGCTCAAGGTGTTCATGGACGTTCGGACCATTGATAACGGCAAGATCCTCTGGTACGTCGTGTTGCACATGACTTTCGTGGTCTCTGCGCTGTTGCTCGGCGTACTCGACCGAATGTCTTTCGCCGACAAGCGAAAATGAAAAAAGCCCGCCGGATTTCTCCGGCGGGCTTTCATTAGCCTGTAAAGCCCGATTGTTTTTTTCCGGGTCGGCTCCCGGTTTTACTTCTTCGTACTGCGCTTGGCAGCGCGCTGCTTTGCGCGAGCCGGGCTCTTCGGGCGACTTTTGCCGAAAGAACCCTTGTAGATCTTGCCGCGACGGCTTCTGCTGTCTCCCTTGCCCATGTCAAAAACTCCAATGTCTGCGGCGTAACGTTCGCCGTGGGTCGCAAGTGTAGGACACTCAGCGGTAACGCGCCAACAACTTGCCGAGTTGTTTCGAGCCGGGGTTCAAACGCTCGAAGGGAACCTTGTTGAGCGGTGTGTCGGGCGTGCGATTCAACGCGTGGAACTCGGAGTCCTGAGTGGGCCGGCAGTGCAGCAAACCCGTGAGGTATTCGCCTTTGGCGATGTGCTGCTGAACATAATCATGAGCCGCAAGCTCATCGGTCGGGTCGTAGTCGTCGGCGAGCTTTCTCAGAACGACGCGGCTGCCATCGTGAAGCATCACGGGCAAGGCCTCGCCAGGCGCATAGTCGGTCTTGATCTCCTTCTGGAAAGGAACGAAGTCGGCCTCGACGACGGGCTCGTAATGCTCGCGCGTATAGGCATAGCTCTTCGTCGAACCTTCGTGATCGTTGAAGGTCACGCAAGGCGATAACACATCGATCAGTGCAAAACCTGGATACTTGAGGCCCGCTTGAATGAGCGGCACGAGCTGCGCTTTATCACCGGAGAAGCTACGCGCGACGAAGCCTGCGCCCAGATTCATGGCCAGCAGAACCGGATCAATCGGGGGCTGTTGGTTGACCTCACCTTTCTTGGCCTTGGTACCGACGTCTGCAGAGGCCGAAAACTGCCCCTTGGTGAGTCCGTATACCCCGTTATTCTCGATGATGTAGAGCATGTTCACGTTGCGGCGAATCGCGTGACAGAACTGCCCAAGTCCGATGGACAGCGAGTCTCCGTCACCTGAGATGCCGATGTAGTACAGCTCGCGGTTCGCTGCGTTAGCCCCCATAGCGATCGAGGGCATACGACCGTGCACGGAGTTGAATCCGTGACCGCCGCTGACGAAGTAAGCGGTGGTCTTAGAGGAGCAGCCGATACCCGAGAGCTTGACGAGGTTTTCTGGCTGCATCGAAATGCCCCAGCAGGCTTCGATGATCGCAGCCGTGATCGAGTCGTGACCGCATCCAGCGCAAAGCGTCGACAAGGATCCCTCGTAGTCACGACGGGTCAGGCCGAGATCATTCTTCGGCAACGAAGGGTGAGCGATTTTGGGTTTTGGAATAAAGGTCATGACACCACCCCGGCAACCGTACGGCGACCCTCCAAGAGGTCGCCCAACACACCATCGACAATGAACTTCGAGGACACGGGCAGTCCGCTGTAATGCAGGAGAGAGCGAAGCTTGGACTTGTCGACTCTCGTCTCAAGCGTCAATAACGATTTCAGTTGTGCATCTCGGTTCTGCTCGACGACGTAGATAATTTCGTGGTCCGCAAGAAATCGTTCGACCTCCTCGTCGAACGGGAAGGCCCGTACGCGCATGTAGTCGAGGTGTACGCCGCGGGAGTCAATGACGTCGAGCGCCTCGCGAACGGCACCGTCACAGCTACCGATCGAAACGATCGCCGCTTTCGCTTTTCCGTCACCGGTGATCACGGGCTTCGGCATGAGACGCTTGGCCGTCGCAAACTTACGGACGAGTCGATCGAGCACGAGCTGATAGTCGGCGGAGTCTTCCGTATAGGTACCAAACTGAGTGTGTCCGGAGCCGCGGGTGAAGTACGCGCCTTTCGGATGAACACCCGGAAACGTTCGGTAGGTGATACCGTCTTCGTCTTTATCGAGGTAGCGGTAAAACTTCTCGATTTTTTCGAGTTCGTCTTTGCCGAGAACTTTGCCGCGATCCGGTCGGTAGGTGTCGTCCCACTGCAGATCACGACACATCCAGTCGTTCATCCCGATGTCGAGATCGAGGAGCACGATGATCGGCGTCTGCAAACGTTCGGCAAGATCGAAGGCCTGAACGGCCATGTAGAAGCTTTCCTCTGGATTCGCCGGATAGAGACAGACGTGCTTGGTGTCGCCATGAGAGGCATAGGCGGCCGAGATGAGATCGCATTGCTGCGTTCGAGTGGGCATACCGGTAGACGGTCCGACACGCTGCACATCGAAGAGTACGGCCGGCACCTCTGCGTAATACGCCAGGCCTAAAAATTCGCTCATCAGCGAAACGCCTGGACCCGACGTGGCCGTAAACGAGCGAGCGCCGTTCCAGTTTGCACCGAGCACCATGCCGATCGCAGCAAGCTCGTCTTCGGCCTGGATGAATGCGAAATTCGCCTTCCCTGTTTCAGGATCGATACGGGTTTTATCGGCGAAGGTTTTGAAAGCATCCATCAGCGAAGTAGAGGGTGTGATCGGATACCAGGCTGCGACGGTCGCGCCCGCATAGACGCAACCCAGCGCCGCTGCCGTATTGCCGTCAATCATGATATGCCCTGCCGTCTTATCCATTCGCTCGACACGCAGAGGTAAAGGGCACGCAATATGTTGTTTGGCGTAGTCGTAGCCGAGTTGGATCGCCTGCATGTTCGAGTCGACGAGCGCCGGTTTCTTCGCGTAGGTCTCGGCGAGCAACTCACGAATGCGCGCGACATCGAGATCGAGCAACGCCGCCAGAACGCCCGCGTAGCAAATGTTCTTCATCAGAATGCGCGTGCGCACACCCTTGAAGTTTTCATTGCATAGGCGAGCGAGCGGAACGCCAATGACCGTGATGTCGTCTCGTTTGAGCAAGGCGGGTCGCGGCCAAGTCGAGTCGTAGATCAAGTAGCCGCCCGGCGCTACGTCACGCACATCGCGCGCATAGGTCTCGGCATTCATTGCGACCATGATGTCGACTTTGCCGGAGCGCGCGACATAGCCGTCCTTTGACACCCGAATTTCGTACCAGGTTGGCAGCCCCTGGATGTTGGATGGGAAATAGTTTTTTCCCATGACCGGGATGCCGCTACGGAAAATGGATTTCATCAGCAGCGTATTGGCGCTCGCCGAGCCCGTTCCATTAACGGTCGCGATCTTGATGACGAAATCGTTGGTACGAGAAGCGCTGGAAGCGAGTGACATCAGATGTGCTCCTCAGGTGGCCTGATCGACGGCGTGCGGCCACTTAACCCAGGATTTCTGCATATCCCAAGCCGCTGTCGGACAGCGCTCGGCGCAGAGTCCACAATGCACGCAGACGTCTTCATCCTTGACCATGACCCGGTTGGTGAACTTCAACGGCGTGCTGACATAAAGCGCCTGCGTCACGTTTTCGGCAGGTGCCTTGAGACGGGTGCGGAGCTCGGCCTCAGTACCCTCCGGTGTCATGGTGAGACAGTCGACCGGACAGATATCGATACACGCGTCGCATTCGATGCAGAGCTTCGCATCGAAGATGGTTTGTACGTCGCAGTTGAGGCAGCGCTGCACTTCCTGAGCGGCCTGCTCGGCCGTGAATCCGAGCTCAACTTCGATGTCGATTTTCTTGAAGCGCTCTTTGAGCGATACGTGAGGAACAAGTCGGCGCTCCAGAGCGCTGTAGTCGTTGGCGTAAGACCACTCGTGCATACCCATCTTGCGGCTCTGCAGATTCACTCCGGGCGACATTCTTTCGGTGACCGCCTTGCCCTGGCAGTGCTGATGGATCGAGATCGCAGCCTGATGCCCATGCTCGACGGACCAGATGATGTTTTTGGGACCGAAGGCCGCGTCGCCACCGAAGAACACGCCGGGGCGCGTGCTCTCGAACGTCGTGGCGTCTACCTTGGGAACATCCCATTTATCGAACTCGATACCCATGTCGCGCTCGATCCACGGGAAAGCATTCTCTTGGCCGATGGCGAGAATGACGTCATCGGCAGGATAAAACTCTTCACCGGTGACCCGCTCTTCGGTAATGCGACCACGTGGATCGACGGTGTATTCCATGACGTCGAACATCATGCCCTTGAGACGCCCACCCTCGATGACAAAGCTCTTGGGCGAGCGATTGATCACGATCTCGACGCTCTCGGCCTCGGCATCCTCGAGCTCCCACTCCGAAGCCTTGAAGAACTGACGCGGCTTGCGGGCCATGACTTTGACGCTCGTGGCACCGAGCCGCAGCGAGCTTCTGCAGCAATCCATGGCAGTGTTGCCCACACCGATGATCAGTACGTTCTTGCCGACTTTGTCGATGTGCCCAAAGGCGATCGACTCAAGCCAGCTGATACCGATATGAATGTTGGCGGCGCCCTCTTGTCGTCCCGGCAAGGACAGCTCCTTTCCTTTCGGAGCACCGGAGCCGACGAAAATTGCATCGAATCCTTCATCGAGCAGTTTTTTCATTGAGTCGATGCGGTGACCTAGCCTGAGGTCGACACCCATGTCGACGATGGCTGCGATCTCTTCGTCGATGACCGAGCCCGGAAGTCGGAAAGACGGGATGTTGGTACGCATTAGTCCGCCGGCGGTGGCGAACTGCTCGAAGATGGTCACTTCATAGCCAAGGGGCATGAGGTCGTTGGCAACGGTGAGTGAAGCGCAGCCGGCGCCAATGCAAGCAATACGCTTGCCATTTTTTTGTTCGGGAATCTTTGGCAGACGATCGCGGAATTCGTCTTTGTGATCGGCGGCGACTCGCTTCAGACGGCAAATCGCGACGGGCTTTTCTTCGACCCGGCCGCGTCGGCAAGCCGGCTCACACGGTCGATCGCACACGCGTCCGAGAATGCCCGGGAAAACATTCGACCGACGATTGACCAGGTAGGCATCGGTGAAGCGCCCTTGGGCGATGAGCCGGATGTACTCCGGCACGTCCGTATGGGCAGGGCATGCCCACTGGCAGTCCACGACCTTATGGAAATAGTCGGGATGCGAGGTATCCGTCGACGCCATTTGACCCCCTAGTCTGACGAGTTCGCTCTTGGGTGAGTATCCGACCGTGCCGGGCAAATGTCACCGTGAACAAGAGTTGAACGATAGGTACGATGCGTCGCTCACCACCCCTTGGAACAGAAACGGGATCACAGCCTATGACCGACATGGACGCTCCCAGCGAAATTCGGCTGCGCCGGCAGTCACGGGTGCTCGAAGTGGCTTTCGGCGAAAACGAGCGTTATCAGCTCCCTTTCGAATATCTGCGGGTGTATTCACCCTCGGCTGAGGTGAAGGGTCATGGGCCGGGACAGGAGACGCTGGTACTCGGGAAACAGGCCGTCGGTATTCGCGATGTGGAGCCCATCGGGCAATACGCCGTCCGGCTGTTATTTGACGACGGTCACGACAGCGGTCTCTACAGTTGGAAATACCTGCGGGAACTCGGCCGTGAACAAAGCTCGCTATGGCAGCGTTATCTCGAACGGGTACGGGCTGCTACGACAAAAGCCCAAACGTAAAAAAAGGCCGGGCTTATGCCCGGCCGTGCAATCCCTTCTCTTGCTTATTTTTTAACCCCCGTCCGGCCGATCCACTTCGGGATCGGTACGTCCGGAATCGGTTTTACGCCCATCCCGATGGAAAATCCATAGCCCCGCATCACAAGGCGGTCGAGGCTACAATGTTTGGCCTCTTTGGAGCCCCCATTCATGTCCGCTGAAAACGAATCCAAGACCACCCATTTCGGGTTCGAGGAAGTCGCCTGGAGCGACAAGGCGAGGCGTGTGCGCGGTGTTTTCGACTCTGTCGCGCCCCGCTACGACCTGATGAACGACTTGATGTCAGGCGGACTGCATCGACTCTGGAAAGACTTCACGCTTTCGCAAACCCATTTGCGCCCCGGTCAGCGTGCGCTCGATGTGGCAGGCGGAACAGGAGATCTGGCGCGCGGCATGCAGCACCAGGTGGGCGATCGAGGTCTCGTCGTTCTTTCGGATATCAATGGCGCCATGCTTGCCCACGGGCGCGATCGAACCATCGACTCCGGTGTCGTTCGCGGCATCGAATATGTTCAGGCTAATGCGGAGTGCCTACCGTTTGCCGATAATACCTTCGATTGCATCACCATCGGTTTCGGGCTACGGAACGTCACCGATAAATCCGCTGCCTTGCGATCCATGCATCGAGTTTTGAAGCCGGGCGGCCAGGTGCTGATCCTCGAGTTCTCGCAGCCGACGGTTCCCGTGCTACGTCCGATCTACGACGCCTATTCTTTCAAAGTATTGCCCTTCCTCGGCAAGCTGGTGGCGAACGACTCGGACAGTTACCGCTACCTTGCTGAATCGATCCGCAAGCATCCCGATCAAGAAACCTTGCTCGGCATGCTGCGTAATGCCGGCCTCATCGAATGCCGATACCACAATCTGTCGGGCGGCATCGTCGCCGTACATCGCGGCTACAAGCACTGATACTCGGAATCGGCGTGCTCACAGAACTCATCGAAAATCTGCTCAACCGAAATCTCGGTCAATCGCCGGGTGCTCGCAGCGCCTGCGCGGAGCTCAAAGGTCGACGCCTGAAGGTGGCCGTACGCGATCTCGATATCGTCGTCGTCATCGAATCATTGGGTGACTCCCTGCGTATTGCCCGCAACGACGATGGCGAATGCCATGCGGAGATCGAGGGTTCGCCCGTCAATCTGCTTGCCATGGCCGGAACTTCTCCGGAGCGGCTGCTGAAATCGGGTGCTGTTCAAGTTCGTGGTGAGGTCGAGCTCCTGCAGCGCTACCGTGATCTCGCTTTGTTGCTGAGTCCCGATCTGGAAGAAGAGTTATCGCGCGTCATCGGCGACTCGCCCGCACATCGACTGGCCGGTATCGCCAGGGGAGTGCTGTCTTTCGGTCGTCGTGGTGCCGATACCACCATACGCAACGCCGCGGAGTATTTTGCTCACGAAACCCGCGACCTCGTACCGCGTGCAGAAGCCGAAGTCTTTCTGGGACAAGTCGATCGTTTGCGCGAAGATGTCGATCGTGCTGCGGCCCGCCTTGACGCTCTGCTCGAGCGCGTTGCCCCGCAGGGAGTCGATCCATGAAGCTGCGGATGCTGGCTAGACTGATCCAGATCCAGCGCGTGCTAGTACGTCATGGCCTCGACGAGTTCGTGACAGAAACGCATCTCTATCGTCCCCTGCGATTTATTTTTCTCGCTTCACCCTGGACTTGGTTCGAGCGTCGAAAGGCGGCAACGCGCGGCGAGCGATTGCGGCTTGCGCTCGAGGAGTTGGGTCCGATCTTCATCAAACTGGGACAGGCGCTATCGACTCGACGCGATCTTCTACCCCCCGATATCGCCGAAGAGCTCGCGAAGCTGCAAGATCGCGTGCCACCCTTCGATGGCCGGATCGCCAGACAGATCATGGAGAAGGCCTACGGCAAGTCGCTGACGGAAGTTTTCGACTCCTTCGACGAACAACCTCTCGCCGCTGCGTCGATTGCCCAAGTTCATATCGCAAAACTGCGTTCTGCGGGCGAGGTCGTCGTCAAAGTATTGCGTCCTGGCATGCGCGAAATCATCTCGGGTGACCTCGAAGTGATGCATGCGCTCGCCGGGCTCGCGAAACGAAATTCCTCGGAAGCACGCCGGTTGCGGGTCGACGAGATCGTTGACGAATACGAAAAAACCGTCATGGACGAGCTTGATCTGATGCGCGAAGCGGCCAACGCTGCACAGTTGCGTCGGAATTTCGAAGGATCACCGCTCCTGCACGTGCCCGCGGTGTATTGGGATCATTGTCGGGTCAACGTGATGGTGATGGAGCGGATTCGCGGCATCACGATCAGCGACATGGCGACCCTGCGCGCCCTCGGGACGAATATTCCGTTGCTGGCAGAGAACGGCGTGAAGATCTTTTTCACTCAGGTGTTCCGCCACAATTTCTTTCACGCCGACATGCACCCGGGAAACATCTTCGTACTCGTCGACGATCCGAGCCGGCCACGCTATGCCGCGGTCGATTTCGGCATCGTGGGCACGCTCGACCTGCGCGACATGCATTACCTTGCTGAAAACTTCCTGGCGGTCTTCGATCGCAACTATCGGCGAGTTGCCGAGCTGCATGTGGAGTCCGGCTGGGTTCCGCCCAATACACGCGTCGACGAAATGGAATCGGCCATTCGAACCGTGCTCGAGCCCATCTTCAATCGACCGCTGAAGGATATTTCCTTCGGAACGATTCTCTTGCGTTTGTTCGATATTTCCCGCCGTTTCGATATGCGTATTCAGCCGCAGCTGATTTTGCTGCAAAAAACGCTGCTCAATATCGAGGGGCTGGGTCGCGATCTCTATCCGGAACTCGATATCTGGCAGACCGCGGCTCCCATTCTTCGGGATTGGATGCGAGACAGGCTAAGCGTCCGTACTCAGCTCAAGCACTTCCGTGATCATTTGCCGGCCCTCGTCGAGGTGGTGCATGCGCTACCGCCCCTGCTGAAGGTCGCCGTACAGAAAGCACAGGATGGCAAGCTGCACATCGGCGTACAGCCCGAGGATATCGAGCGTCTCCGTCAGGAAATACGCGCAGGTGAGCGCCGACGTAACGTCACGTTGGTGACGAGCGTGCTTGCACTTGGCGGAATTCTTTGGCTCGAGCCAGGTCCCGCCATCTCCGCGCTTGCGCCACTGCTGATCATCGCGGCGATCGTCACGTACCTCATCGGTCGCCGCTGAGTCTTCACGCGCATTCAGTCGGCGCGGAGTTGTTTTAACCAGGTGGCTGCATCTTCACCGCGTTCGAGCACCTCGACGAGGGCGGAGCCGACGACGACACCGGCGACGTGGCCTTTCAGCTTTTCAACTTGCTCTCGTGAGCGAATGCCAAAGCCAGCGCAGACCGGAACGGGAGATGCGGCCGTGACGCGGTCGAGGTAGCCCAGCACCGTATCGGGGACTGCGACCGATTTTCCGGTGGTGCCCGTCATGGTGACGGCATACACGAAGCCATCGCTCGCACCACAGATTTGGGCAAGTCGCGCGTCGGTAGTGACGGGTGTGACCATCTGCACGAGTGACAACCCCTTGGCAGCCAGCGCGGCACGCAGCTCGGTGCCCTCATCGAAAGGCAGATCAGGCACGATGAACCCGCAAACACCCGACTCGAGCGCGTCCTGCGCCAACTTTTGATAGCCGTATTGAAGCAATGGGTTGAGATAACTCATGAGCACGAGAGGCGCCGCAGGACGATCCATCGCCTTCAGCTCGTCCAGGATCCAGCGCAGGCTGACGCCCTGCTTGAGTGCAGACTGACTTGAGCGCTGGATCGTCATGCCATCGGCCATAGGATCGGTGAACGGCACGCCGATTTCGACGACGTCGGCTGCCGAGGCAACCGTCGTCAAATGCTCACGAAACTTTTGAGCGCTCGGAAACCCGGCTGTCATGAAAGCGACGAGCGCGGGCTCGCCGCGAGTGCCGGCCTGTCGAATGACTTCAGCGAGCTGAGAGGCGGGCGTCATGATTGGGCCCCTGCGAGAATCGTGCGTTGCAGTGTCGGCATATCTTTGTCGCCGCGCCCCGACATGCAGATCACCAGACGTTTGCCGGGATGGCGCGCCGCCCAGCGCTTCGCGCCATGCAGGGCATGCGCGGTTTCGAGGGCAGGCAGAATGCCTTCGAGTCGCGAGCATTCTTGCAGCGCCTCGAGCGCTTCGGTATCGGTCGCAGACTCGTATTGGACTCGACCCGCAGCGAGTAACAGCGCGTGCTCCGGACCGACGCCGGGGTAATCGAGACCCGCGGAGATGGAGTCGGTCTCGTGAACCTGACCATTTTCGTCTTGTAGAAGTAGCGAGTAGCACCCTTGGAGCACACCCGGCCAGCCATACGAGAGGCTTGCTGCGTTTTCACCGAGGTTGCCGCCCCGCCCTCCTGCCTCGACCCCAATGATTTCCACTTTTTCATCGGGTACGAAGGCATGGAACATCCCAATGGAGTTCGAGCCGCCACCGACGCAAGCAAAGATTGCATCGGGCAAGCCACCGTGACGCTCGAGACACTGCGCCCTCGCCTCGCGACCGATTACCGCCTGCAGTTCTCGCACGAGGAACGGATACGGATGGGGTCCGACGGCCGATCCGAGAAGATAGAACGTACTCGTCGGATCGGACACCCAATCACGCAGCGCCTCGTCGATGGCCGCCCGCAGCGTTTGATCGCCACCTGTCACGGGCACCACTTCGGCGCCCAGCAGTCGCATGCGCCCGACGTTCGGTGCCTGACGCTCCATATCGATGGCACCCATGTAGACGACGCAAGGCAACCCCAGTCGAGCACAGGCGGCCGCACTGGCAACGCCGTGCTGACCCGCGCCCGTTTCAGCAACGATACGCTTGGCCCCGAGACGCTTCGCAAGCAACGCTTGGCCGACCGCATTATTGATTTTGTGTGCGCCCGTATGCGCGAGATCTTCGCGCTTGAACCATACGTCTGCTCCCCAAGCCTCTGATAGACGGGGTGCATGCGACAGCGCCGTTGGTCGTCCGACCCAATGACGAAGCTGATCGGTGTACTCGCGTTGAAAGTCTTCTCGATGCAAGTGCTCGCGCATTCCGGCTTCGAGACGCTCAAGCGCGGGGATCAGTGTCTCCGGAACATAGCGCCCGCCGTAAGGACCGAATCGTCCGCGAGCATCGGGAAAGCGGCCCGCAAGCTCGGCATCGAGCAGCGCTCGTTGCTCATCGGCGGTAAATCGAACATGGGCATTCATTCTGACAACTCCCCGAAAGCAGCGTTTGCCGCTTTCACAAACTCGTGAATTTTTTGAGGTGATTTGATTCCAGGTGCAGACTCGACGCCACTCGACACGTCGACTCCCCAAGGCCGAACCCGCCGAATGGCGGCGGCGACGTTCTGCACATCGAGCCCTCCCGCCAACAGCAGTCGAGTACGAAGCGCGAGGGTCTGTGCCAGGGCCCAATTAGCCGTTTGACCGACTCCACTTTGCGCACCTTCGAAAAGAATGCAGGGCGGCAGCTTCTCGGGTATCTGCTCGTTCTCGCGATACACCGCAAGCATTCGATCCCGCGCACGCTCGGGCAAGGCTGCGAGATCGTTCTGGTCGGTTTGCAGTAAGTCCGGAGCGAAGACATCAAGGATTTCTTCGACTTGCGAGGCGTTCGGATGTCGCGTCACAGCGATACACCACGCCTTCCCTCGCGCAGGCTCTGCCAGACGTGCCGCGGTATGTACCGAGACTTGGCGAGTCGATGGCGCGATGACGAATCCCACGGCATCCGCCCCGGCCTCCACGGCGGCCGCCACAGCCTCTGCACTCGAGAGTCCGCAGATTTTCACGAACATGACGAGGATCTCTTCGCCATGCGACCTGCTGCAAGCATCTGCGCCGCGAGATCACGGGGGTGATCGCCAGTCATCAATGCGCTGCCGACGAGCGCAAGATCGTAGCCGGCGGCAGCCAACCGACCGGCGTCATCCGCATTCGAGAGCCCGCTCTCCGCGACGCGCGGCCACCCGCTCGGAAGTTTTGGCGCGAGCGCCTCGAGGCGACCTGGCACGACTTTCAAAGAAACCAGGTCGCGACAATTAACGCCAAGCAGCACGATACTGCCGGAGGATGTTGTGCTCCTCGAGCCCATTCTCGGCTCGATCAGCTTTAGCGCCTCGTCGATGTCGTGCTCGTCGAACGCTTCGAGTAAGACGAATAAGCCATGCTCGAGCGCCGTATCGAACAGCTTTGCGATCGTATCGGACGGCAGCATGCGCAAGATGAGCAGTACGCCGCCCGCACCTGCGGCTCGCGCCTCGAGCACTTGGTAGGAATCAACGAGAAAATCCTTGCGCATGGCCGGCACCGCATGGCCATGCAGCGCGCGGGTAGCCCGCTCGAGATGTCCGAGTGTGCCGTCGAATCGGGAAGGTTCCGTCAAAACCGAGACGGCCGCGGCACCCGCCTCGGCATAAGTGGTGACCCGATGCTCGAGATCGTCCTGATCTTCAGCGCGTAGCTGCCCGAGCGCCGGCGAGCGTAGCTTCAACTCTGCGATGAGATCGAAGCCCTCAGGAGACAACTGCAATCTCGGCGCGCTACCAAGATCACGAATTTTTGCGAGGAGTTCGACCTCCGCACAGCGAGCGCGGGCCGCAATGGCACGCTCAGCGCTACGCGATGCCATCGATGCCAGAAAGTCACTATCGCTCATCGACTGAATTCCTTGAGTCGATCGAGCATTTTTGCGGCCCGTCCATCATCGATGACTGCGCTTGCAAGCGCGATACCGTCGCGTGGGGAACCGACTCGTCCGGTGCACTCGAGTGCGATCGCTGCACCGAGCACCAACGCGTCGCGATGAGCGCCGCGATCTTCGCCCCGTAACACCCGTTCGAGCGCAGCAGCGTTATACGTGGCATCGCTGCCGGTGAGGTCTGCGACCTCACAGCGCTTCAAGCCATAGTCTTCAGGCGTCCGCATCGAGCGCTGGACCTTCCCGGATTTCACGTCGAACACGATGAACGGCCCAAGCGGCGTCGGCTCATCCCAACCCTTGGATCCGTGCACGACCCAGGCCCGAACCAGTTCCGGCATGCCCGATAACGCATTCGCCATCAGCTCGGCGGTGGTTTCGTTGAAGGCGCCTACGATCGCGTACGGCGGCGCTGCAGGGTTCGTCAAGGGACCGAGTACGTTGAATACCGTACGGATCCCGAGTGCTTGCCGCACCGGAGCGATCGACTTCATCGCAGGGTGATAGTGCGGTGCAAACAAGAACGTGAAACCCGTTCGCGACAGACAAGCGCCCGCGCGCACTTCATCGAGCGGCAGAGAAAGCCCGAGCTTCTCGAGTACGTCGGCACTGCCCGATTTGCTGGAGATCGAACGATTGCCATGCTTGATCACCGGAATGCCACAAGCCGCCGTCAACAAGGCGGTACCGGTCGAAATATTCACGCTACCCGAAGCGTCGCCGCCGGTACCGACGATGTCGATGGCCTGTGAGCGCAGGTTTTCTTCGATGTCGGGTCGACGTGCAAGCTCGCGCATCGCTCTTGCGAAACCACGCAGCTCATCACCCGTCACGCCTTTGGCACGCAACGCGGCGAGCAGCGCTCCACCGAGGGCCGTGGGAGTCGAGGGCTCAGCGAGTGCAACGAGAATTGAGCCCGCCTCGTGCTCGGATAAATTTTGTCGATCGAGCAAACGCTCGAGCAAAGGGCGCAGACCTTCGGTGCCCGTCATCGTCGACCACCCTGCTGCGCGAGAAAATTGCGCATCAACTGCGGACCTTCTGGAGTCAGCACGCTTTCGGGATGGAACTGCACGCCCTCGACCATGAGCTCGCGATGACGAATACCCATGATCTCACCCTGATCGGTACGGGCCGTGACGAGGAGCTCAGGAGGAAGTGAGGCAGGCTCGGCGATCAAAGAGTGGTAACGACCGACTTGCAGTGGCGAGCGCAGTTCTTTGAAGAGCCCTTCGCTATCGTGAGTAATGGGCGAGGTCTTGCCGTGCATCAATCGGCCGGCACGGACGACTTTGCCGCCGAACACTTCGGTGATCGACTGATGTCCGAGACATACACCAAACACCGGTACGCGGCCGGCGAATGCCCGGATGATGTCCATGGACACTCCCGCGTCGTAAGGCGTTCCCGGACCCGGCGAAATACAGACATGGGTCGGTGCCAGCGCCAGTGCCTGCTCAATGTTGATTTCATCGTTGCGGCGAACGTCGACTTTGGCCCCCTCGACGAGAAAAGCCTGTACGAGGTTGTAGGTGAACGAGTCGTAGTTGTCGATCAACAGCAAGCGGGATGTCATGACACTTCCCCCGCCATCTGCAGCGCGCGTGCCGCCGATCCGCTTTTGGCGAGCACCTCTTCGTATTCGCTTTGTGGGTGGCTATCGGCAACGATGCCAGCGCCGGCCTGATAGGAATACTCATCGCCACGAAACACGAGTGTTCGAATGGTGATGGCTTGGTCCATATCACCTTGCGCACCAAAATATCCGACCGTCCCGCCGTAAAGTCCGCGTCGAACCGGCTCGAGCTCGTCGATGATTTCCATGGCGCGAACCTTGGGCGCACCCACCAAGGTGCCCGCAGGAAAGGCCGCTGCAAAAAGATCGAAGGCGTCTCGTCCCGGAGCCAACTCGCCGTGTACGCCGCTCACGATGTGCATGACGTGGCTGTACCGCTCTATGGAGCGATAGGGATCGACATAAACGGATCCCGGAACAGCGACCCGTCCCAAATCGTTGCGAGCCAGATCGACGAGCATCACGTGTTCGGCATTTTCTTTGGCGTCTGCGAGCAGTTCCTGCTCTCGCCGACGATCTTCGAGCTCGTCTGTTGCACGAGGTCGCGTTCCGGCGATGGGTCGGAGCTGCGCATGCCCGCCCGAGAGCTTGACCAGCGCCTCGGGTGACGAGCCCACGACTTTGATATCGCCGAGCGCGAGGTAGTACATGTAGGGCGAAGGATTGATCAGTCGCAGTGCCCGATACGCATCGAACGGATCGACCGAATGCCGCCCGGAAAATCTTACCGAGAGAACGAGCTGATAAACGTCGCCCGCAGCGATGTATTCTTTGGTGCGCGCGACGCCGTCGAGAAAGTGATCTTTAGACATCGAGGCTTCGGCCAACGAAAACCCATCGGAGGCTCGCGGCGCAGGTACCGCTCCGCGTAGCGCAGCGATGACCTCTCGACGCAGAGACTGGCGCTCACTCTCGCTGCCCGCGTGCAGCAAGGCGATGCCTCGGGTCAGGTGATCGAACACCAGCAACGACGACGGCGCGACGTAGTGCATGTCGGGTACGGACGACGCCGAGGCCGGGCGTGCCTTCAAGCGCTCGAACCACCTCACCACGTCGTAGGACGAATAGCCGACTAGTCCGCCAGCGAGAGGAAATCCCGGTCCAGCGCCCGGCGCTGTCGGTCGCGGAGCCTGGGCGAGTGCCACGCGCCACGCGGAAAGAAGCTGGGCCTGATTTGCGGGCAAGGGCTTGTGCTCGGCACCCAACCATTGGCCACGCTCATCGAGACGAAATTGGAACGAGGCGTCGCCAAAGCCGATGAAGGAGTACCGACCCAATCGCTCACCGCCTTCCACGCTCTCAAGCAGGAAGGTCGGCCTGAACGCGTGGAGCTTCAGGAATGCAGAGACCGGTGTGTCGAGGTCACCGGATATGTCGAATGGTGGCTTCATAAAAGAAAAAACCCATCCCGGAGGGTATCCGGAGATGGGTTTGCTGGCTTGAACCTCTTGCTGGTGTGATCGAACAGCGGCGCCGGTGCCCTCTCCTTAGGAGAGGCACCACCAAACTTTGTTGAGGCGCGGGCTGTTCATGACGAGAAAGAGTATCCCTGCGGACCGTAATGGCGTCAACGGGCAGCCAAAATCAGCCCGTTTATGGACAGTCCGACGATCAGCAAGCCGATGGCGATCATCGCCGCGCGAGGTGGTACGTGCTTGGCGACCCAAGCGCCGACGGGTGCCGCGATGACGCCACCACCGAGCAAGGCGATCACGAGATCGAATCGATCCCAGTCGAAGGTGAACAGAAAAGTGATCGAGATCGTCAGGGTCACGAAGAACTCGGCGGCGTTGGTCGTGCCGACGGCGTAGCGCGGAGGAACGCCGCGAGCGATCAAGGTGGGCGTCGTGACCGTACCCCAACCTCCGCCACCGACGGCATCGAGAAAGCCCGCCGCTCCGCCGAGTGCGTAGCTCGGCGCACGCGCCAGACCCGGCTCACTGCGAATCCACGCACGCCGCAGAAGCAGCACACCAGTCAGCAACAAATAGGTCCAGACGAATGGCTTGAGTAGACCGCCATCGAGAGTGCCGAGCAGCCATGCGCCGATCGCTCCGCCCACCATACCCGGCAAGACGAGCTTGAAGAAAATCTTTCGATCGAGATTTTTGAACCAGGCGTGAGACACCCCCGATGCGCCAGTCGTGAATACTTCCGCCGCATGAACCGTAGCACTCACGAATGCGGGTGGATGCCCCATGGTCGTGAGGAATGCACTGGCCGATACGCCGTAGGCCATGCCCAGCGCACCATCGATGAATTGCGCTGCGAAGCCGACGAAGACGAGTGGCCAAAACTCGGGGGACAGACCATCCATGGAGCTATCGTACATAATGCGGGTATGAAATTTTCCCTCTCTTTCCGACTTGTAATGAGTCTGGCCACACTCATGACGCTTAACGCCTGCTCCCGTGATTCCACCCCCGAAGTCGAGGGGATGCGCGTCGGTCCCTGGCGTGCCGTGTTGCAGGTACCCGGTGGCGAGCTGCCGTTCGGGATGTCGGTCGCCGCAAAAGACGGCAAACCCGTCGTGACGCTGGTCAACGGCCCCAACCGCGTCGAAGTCACTGAACTCACCTTCGCCGACGGCGAAGTCACGATGCTCATGCCCGGTTTCGAAAATCGAATCGTGGCGAAAGTCGGAGATGGGGTCCTGCAGGGCACGCTCACCATGGTCAAGGCGGGCGGCAAGCTTCAGCTCATACCGTTCACTGCCACGCATGGGCAGACCTGGCGTTTTTCGCAGTCTCCCACCCCGTCACCATCGACCAACGATCGCGCGTCACTCGGTGGTCGCTGGGCACTGACTTTTGGCGAAGGAGAAAAAGCTTCCCCGGCGGTAGGCGAATTCGTGCAGCAGGGTAACCTCGTGACCGGTACCGTGATGACGCCGACCGGTGACCACCGTTTTCTCGATGGGGAATACGTCGATGGTGAGCTTCGCCTCTCCAAATTCGACGGGGGTCACGTTTTTCTTTACAAGGGAACCGCACAAGCCGACGGCACTCTGCGCGGAAAATTTTGGTCAGGCACTGCATTCGAAGACAGTTTCGTCGCAATACGAGACGACAAGGCTTCCCTCGGTGATGCCGAAAATGCCACCAAGCTGGTTGGCAAGGCCGATCGACTGGATTTCCGTTTCAAAGATCTCGCCGGACACGATATCTCGATTACCGATCCGTTCTTTCACGGCAAAGTGGTTATCGTCACGCTCGCGGGTAGCTGGTGCCCCAATTGTCACGACGAAGCCGCCTTCTTGGCCGAACTGCATCGCAAAAAACGTGCGGAAGGGCTTGAGGTGATCTCGCTTATGTTCGAGCAGTTCGGTGACTTCAAGCGTGCCGCAGAAGCAACCGATAGATTTCGTCGTCGCTACGGTATCGAATACACGACTTTGATCGCCGGAACCTCGGACAAGGACGACGCCGCCTCCAAGCTCCCGCAGCTTAACGGCGTGTTTGCCTTTCCGACGACGATTTTCATTGATCGCCATGGCAAGGTTCGCAAGATCCATACGGGATTCTCAGGTCCGGCCACGGGCGAGCACTACGAAAAACTGGTCGCCGACTTCACCAAGACGCTCGATGGGCTGCTGGCAGAAACGCCGCCGCCGCCATTGCCCTTGCCTACCCTCTGAGTTTGTCGCAGATTCACCGGAGCTTTAGTCATGCCCTCCTTCGATGCCGTATCCGAAATCGACATCCACGAGCTCACCAACGCCGTCGATCAAGCCAACAGGGAGTTGTCGCAGCGTTTCGATTTCAAGGGCACCTCCTGCAAGTTCGCACTGCGCGAGAAGGAGTTCACCGTTGAGGTGCGCGGTGAGGTGGAGTTTCAGCTGAAGCAGATGCTCGAGATCCTGAAGCTCAAGCTCACCAAACGCGGGATCGACATTGCCTGTCTCGACGTCAAAGATCCGCAGACCAATCTCGCCGAAGCGAAACAAGACGTCGTGCTGCGTCACGGCATCGATCAGGACTGCGGCAAAAAGATCGTCAAGCTGATCAAAGATTCAAAAATGAAGGTGCAGGCCGGCATCCACGGCGACAAAGTGCGGGTGACCGGAAAGCAGCGCGACGATTTGCAAGCGGCGATTGCGCTACTGCGCAAAGAAAAATTCGATCGGCCGCTGTCATTCGACAACTTCCGTGACTGATTGCTACTCGCGGCTCCCTTGCGAATCGACCTGACGCGACCAATAAAAGTAGAACGGGATGCCGAGCGCGATGACGCCGACACCGAGCAGCGCCTGCTTGGGCGTGGCATAGAGTGCGCTGGCCAGTAGCGCGACCGACACCAGCACGAAGATCACCGGCGTGAACGGATAGCCCCACGTCTTGAACGGTCTTGGGAGATCGGGCTCTCGCTGCCTGAAAATAATGACGGCCGCTGCGCTCATCGCATAGAAAAGACACGACGCGAAGACGACGGAATCGGTCAGCGTATCGAAGGTGCCCGATATAGCGAGTACGCTCGCCCAACCCGCCTGAGCCAGCACGGCGTTCACGGGCACTCGGGTATGGGGCGATAGCTTGGCGAGCGGCTTGAAAAACATGCCATCGGCGGCCATGGCGTAAGGCACGCGCGAATTGGCCAGCACGGAAGAATGCAGTGAACCGAGCGACGACAGCATGAGCGCTGCCGCCATGAACGTCACGGCAAAGGGACCGGCGAAGGTGGCGAGCACTTCCGTTGCAACCGATGAGGTTGCCGATACGCTGGCCACTTCGCTCGGCGCGAGCACGTAGAAATAAGCGGCGTTCACGCCGACGTAGAGCACGATCACCAACAATGTGCCCCAGATGAACATGCGCGGCAGGTTGCGCTGCGGATCTTTCACTTCGCCACACAGGGGCGCCACATTGTTCCAACCGTCGTAGGCCCAAAGAGCCCCGAGCATCGCCGCGCCGATACCCGCAATGCCGCCCATTGCGCTCGCCTCGACACCCTCGCACGTTCCACCAGTCGCTGCTCCAGAGAAATGGCTGAAGTCGCCCGAGCCGAATGCGAAGGCGCCGACGCCCACGCCGATCACCGTCAATACTTTGAGCACTGTGAGCAGCGTCGCGGCACCGCCCGTGGCCGTAACCGAGGCGCAGTTGAACAAGGTCACGAGCCACAACGCACCGAGGGCGAAAATCGTGAGTCCTCGTACTTCGATACCGTCACCGATCGGCAGCGTGAGCCAGGTCGAGTCGAGCGCGCCACCGAGGGCGGTATTCAAAAAAATCGCGAAACCTACGGCGAGCGCAGCCTGCGAGCCAGTCTTCATGATCGCGAAGACGGTCCACCCATATAAAAAACTCGTTAGTCGACCGTAGGCTCTGCGCAGAAAAACGTAGTCTCCGCCGGCGGCAGGCATCATCGAGGAAAGTTCGGCGTAACAAAACGCTCCGAGCAAGGAGAGGAGACCCGCCCCTGCCCAGACCGCCATGACGATCAGTGGATCGTCGACGTTGCAGGTCATGACGCGCGTCTTGAGAAACACGCCGGTGCCGATGACATTGGCCACGTTGATGGCAATGCCGGCCCACAAGCCGAGCCCCCGGTTGAGTTGCGTCATCGAGGAACCTTGTTGAGCTGCTCGCACAAGCCCGGCACGGCATCGATGGCGCTAGGCCCCATGCGCGTGAGGCGGACGTCGGGATACGAGAGCACCTGCTTGTTCGCAACCGCCTTGATGGAAGGAAATTGTGACCAACGCTCCCGCCAATCGCGGGCCGTGATCGGTGGCGCCGCCATCAAAATGACATCCGGATTACGTTTCTTGATGTCTTCGAAGACGGCGATAGGCGCCGGAAAATCGACGTCGTCGTAAAGATTTCGGGCGCCGCAGCGTCGCAGGGCGTCGGACATGACATTGCGGCTGCCGACGGTATAGAGCGGCACATCCCAAATCATGAAAAAGACCTCGAGCGGACGACGGTTACTCGCGGAAGCGTTCGGCAACCTGGAAATCTTCGATTCCATTGATCGCGCCGCGGCTTCGGCGACTGTAGAGGTTCCGGCGAGCCGTCCGAGGCGTTGTACCGAGCGAGGAATGTCGTCGAGCGAGCGAACGCTGACGTAGTAGACGTTCAGCTTCAGCTTGTTGACGAGGCTATCGATGATGAGCTCGTTGGCGAGGTCTTTCCAGACAACGACGACATCCGGCTTCAAGGCAAGCAGACGATCGAACACGATGGCGTTTGCATCGCCAATGCGTTGAATTTTTTTGGCGGCTTCAGGTTCGTCCGAGCCGATGACCGTCGCAAGCACACGATCGCCTGCCCCAGCAGCGAAGAGCATCTCGGTTGCGCCCGGCGCCAGACTCACGATGCGCTTGGCTGGTGCAGCAAGACGCAGCGTTGCACCGGTATCGTCACGAACGGTCATCGCTTGCGCGAGCGCCGATGGCATCGTCATCGTGGCGATGAATAGCCATAGCACCGCAGCCATCGGCGCGCGGTCGATCATCTGGAATGGCCGCGACAGGCCGAACAACCTGCGGGTGATTCGAGTTGCCGACGGACGCGGGTCAAGGGGCCACGCAGCGGCGGCAGAGCTCGGCTCGCGACGGACACGAGTCGCAGACGCCAGGCCTGTCCCGAGATCGTCCAAAAAACATAGGTCGAGGCACCGATGACGATCAGCGCCACCATCAGTTGTTGCCAGAGGTCGTGGTCCATGGTCGTCATCCAGCTGAGAACCAAAGAGTGATCCGGTACGTGGCGAATGCTGCGAAGTAGGCGAGTCCAAAGAGGTACACCGTCATGATGAGAGGATACCGCCAACTGTTGGTCTCGCGCTTCACGACAGCAAGAGTGGCAAGGCACTGCGGTGCGAAAATGTACCAGGCGAGGAGCGCGAGGCCCGTGGCGAGGCTCCAATCATTGGCTATCACCGAAGAGAGGGCCGTGGAGACGGCTTCCTCGTCACCAGAAAGGGCGTAGACCGTGCCAAGCGCCCCGACTGCAACCTCGCGAGCGGCAAGACCCGGAATGAGTGCCACTGAGATCTGCCAGTTGAAGCCGATCGGCGCTAACACGACGGCGAGTGCCTGACCCAGCTGTCCGGCAAAACTGTATTCGATGGCGGGTCCCGTGGCGCCCGCCGGCGGCGCAGGATACGTGGAGAGAAACCACAGTACGACCATGAGCGCGAGGATGATGCCGCCCGCGCGCGCCAAAAAGAGCCGCGCCCTCTCCCAGAGACCGAACGCGAGATTACCGAGGCGAGGCCACTGATAATCGGGCAGCTCGAGCATCAGCAGGTGCGTATCGTTACCTCCGCGGAATTTTTTGAGCGCCCAGGCGACGGCGAGTGCACCGGCAACACCGGCAAAATAAAGAGCGAACAGGACGACGCCCTGCAGGTTAAACCAACCGATTGCCCGATCGGGAATGAACGCGGAAATGAGCAGCGCGTAGACGGGTAATCGCGCAGAGCACGTCATGAGCGGCGCCACCATGATCGTCGCCAGTCGATCACGCATGCTCGGAATGGTTCGGGTCGCCATGATTCCGGGAATCGCGCAGGCGAACGAAGAGAGCAACGGAATGAAGGCGCGACCGGAGAGCCCCACCGACCCCATCACTCGATCGAGCAGATACGCCGCACGCGGCAAGTAGCCGCTGTCCTCGAGTACGAGGATGAATGCAAACAAGATGATGATCTGCGGCAGGAAGATGATGACGCTGCCGACCCCGGCGATGATGCCGTCGGCGAGCAAGCTGCGCAGCGGCCCATCGGGCATGCTTGCTCGGACCCACTCGGTGAGCGATATCACGCCTGTATCGATCATATCCATCGGGGCGGCCGCCCAACTGAACACCGCCTGAAACACAAAGAAAAGCAGGATGCTCAACACGATCAAGCCGAACAAAGGATGCAGCAGCACACGATCCATGCCGGCAATGAGCTCGCTGCGTTTCGGTTCGCGATAGCCGGCCGCAGCCAAAATACGTGCTGCTTCCGTGTGCGTGTGTTGCACGTCCTCGCTCGATGGCTCGCGCCACTCTGTCTTCGCAGCAGGCGCAATGTCTGCAGGTAATGTGTCGAGGTATTGAATCAGTGCATCCGCCCCGCCCCGCTCCACGGCAACGGTTTCGACTACCGGCGCACCGATTTCTTTTGAGAGACGTTCGCGATCGATGGCATAGCCGCGCTTGCGAGCGAGATCTGTCATGTTGAGGACGACGATCATCGGTAAACCGAGTCGCTTTACTTCAAGCGCGAGTCGCATCGAAAGGGGTAGATGCGTCGCGTCAGCCACGAGGATGATCGTCTCAGGTCGTGGCTCCGAGCCAAGGCGACCGAGTGCCACATCGCGAGTGATGGCCTCATCGAGCGTGGTCGGCGTCAGGCTGTACGTTCCGGGCAGATCGAGCAGACGGTAACGGCGCCCGGAGGCCGAGCGGAGCTCACCCTCTTTTCGCTCGACCGTGACGCCCGGATAGTTGGCCACCTTCTGGCGACTACCCGTCATGCGATTGAATAGCGCTGTCTTGCCGCAATTCGGCAAACCGACGAGCGCGATGCGCCGTTCCGCGGTACTCATCTGATTTTCACCCGTTCCGCTTCCTGTCTGCGCAGCGCGAACGTGGCGCCTCCCACCCGAACGGCGACAGGATCATCCGCCGGCCACATCACTGCCAGAACCTCGACCGGCGCTCCCGGATAAAAGCCAATCTCGAGTAAGCGTCGGGCCAACACATCGTCCGCATCGACCCGCTCGACCAGAGCCGACTCTCCGGCCCGCAGGCTGGAAAGGGTTCGCGAGGGATCGTTCCCGAGGCTCATGAGCAAAGTATCCGATAGCCGCCCCTCCATATGCAATTGCGGATCATTCTCATTTGAAGCGTGAGTTTCGGGTACCCTTCGCGGCACGATGGACGGCAGCGGCGACGGCAACAACGGTCAGATCAATGTGTTCGGCGATCCGCTCGCCGAGTGCAGCCAATCCCCCAAAACCGGCTGGTTTCGCAGCGGCTGCTGCGAGACCGATGCGACGGACGTCGGCTCTCACACCGTCTGTGCGGTCATGACCGCGGACTTTCTGGAATTCTCTCGGTCGCGGGGTAACGACCTGTCTACCCCAAGGCCCGAGTTCGGCTTCCCGGGCCTGAAGCCGGGTGACCGCTGGTGTCTTTGCGCCGCCCGCTGGCAAGAAGCGTTCGAAGCGAACTGCGCGCCCAAGGTCAGTCTCAAGGCCACCCATCGTCGAGCGCTGCAGATCGTGAGTCTCGCCGACCTCAAAACTCACGCGATCGATCTTGTCTGATTCATCTGCCATGAGTGCCGTCGCGATTTCGCCGCGCGAAGCGTTTCTGCGTGGCGTGCGCGAGTTGATGCCCGCTGCACCCGGTGTGTTTGCCTGGGGTCTCGTCACCGGCGTGGCGATGGTGAAGTCTGGTCTCAGTGTTCCGGCGGCGATTGCCGTCAGCCTCATCGCTTATGCCGGTAGCGCGCAACTAGCCGCGTTACCGCTCATGGCTACTTTTGCGCCGATTTGGCTTATTTTTCTGACCGCCGTGATCGTGAACCTGCGTTTCGTCGTGTACAGCGTGGTGATGCGCTCGCACCTCGCAGGGCTTTCGATGGGCAAGCGAATCGGGCTGGGATTTCTCGTGGGCGACATCATGTTCGCGCGATTTTCCTCGCTGCTCGAACGCGAACCCCATTACCCGCAGCGTGTGGCGTATTACTTTGGCGGCGCGTGCTGCAACTGGATGTGGTGGCAGGTCTCTTCGATCATCGGCATCGTAGCGGCGACGGGAATCCCGATGTCCTGGGGTCTCGAGCTCGCCGGTACGCTGACTCTCGTCGCACTGCTCGTCCCGCTTTGCCGTCAGTGGCCCGTGCTCGCCGGCGCAACAGTCGCCGCAGCGACCTCCGTGATCGCGCACGGCCTGCCACTTCGACTCGGGCTGCCGCTCGGAATCCTGTTCGGGGTCATCACCGCGTTCTGGATCGAGCGACGACGGGGTGCCGCATGATCGAGCCCTACGTCTGGTGGGTCATCCTCGCCATCACGGCAGCGACCTTGGTGACCCGATCGGGGCCTCATTTACTCGGCGCGAAGCTGAAGATTCCTCCGGCCTTCGACTCCGCACTTCGATTCGCCCCGGCCTGCGCGCTGGCCGCCATCATCGCGCCCGACCTGGTCTTCGTCGGAAATACGCTGAATTTGACGTTGGACAACCCGCGATGGATCGCCGGAGCCGTAGCAGCTGTCATTTTCGCGACAAGTCGCAGCATGATCGCGACAATTAGCGGCGGAATGGTGGTTTTTTGGGTGCTTAAAGCATGGTTTGTAGGATGACAGACGTCTAATAGAAAAACATTCATCCAATAATTGACAGTGTGTCAATGCGTTCGGCAGTCTACGCGCCATGAGTTACCTCGCCGAACGTCGCCTCGAAGAAAAGGAACGCCGCCGCCTCGAGATCCTGGATGCCGCAGAAGCCGTCGCCAGCGTAGTCGGCATCGATGCCCTGACCATGGATCAGGTCGCGCGCAAGGCGCGGCTCTCACGCGCACTCGTCTACGTTTATTTTCGCGACAAGGCAGACCTGCTGATCGCGATTTCCATTCGTGCGCTCGAGCAGCTCAACGAGCGGTTTGTCGAAGTGCTGACGCAGCCCCTGCGCGGCGTCGATCAAGTTGAAGCCTGCGGTCGTGCCTACGTACTCTTCGCACGCGAGTGGCCGGTGCGCTTCGAGGTGTTAGCGCATTTTGAGGCGCATTCGCCGACGGGCGACCTCGACCCCGCCTATGAGGAATTTTTGAAGTTCGGCGAGCGTCCGCATGCCTCGCTGACCCAAGCGATCGAAAACGGCCTCAAGGATGGCTCGATCCGCAACGATCTCGGTAATCCTGCGCTGCTCAGCTTCACCTTGTGGGGTCTGATGCACGGCATCATCCAGCTGACCATGCACAAGATCGGCGGTCTGCAGCGTGCGGGTGTGTCGGCGGAATCTTTGGTCGAACATGGCTTCCGCCTCGCGCTCGATGCCATGTCGCACGACCCTTCGGTTCGGGCCTGACCTCATGTTCACGCCTACCTCTGCCATGCGTCATGGCATCGCCGCCTTCGCACTGAGTTTGGTGGGTGTCGCTGCAGCACAGAATGGTCCGACTCGCGAGGCAAGTGCGCTGACGAGTACCGAGACGGCTCGGCCCGTACCGGCGGTCATCGAGGAATATGTTCGTGCTGGCCTGGCTTCAAACCTCGCGCTCCAATCGGCCACGCTCGAAGTGGAGCGCAGTCAGGCCGCACTCGATGCAGCCCGAGGGAAGTTTTTTCCTGAAGCGACGATCGGTACGCGCTACACGCGCGCGGAGGGTGGGCGCGAAATTACCCTGCCGATCGGGTCGGCACTCAACCCGGTTTATCTGACGCTCAATGAATTGCTGCTGGCTGACGGCAAGGCGCCTCGCTTCGGAACGATAGAAGACCCTCGCTTCATACTGCAGCGTGAGCAGGAGCAAGAAACCCGTCTCAGCATTCGTCAGCCGCTTTATGTGCCCGCCATCCCGGCTGCTGTGCGAGCACGAAGATCGTTGTTCGAAGCCAGCGAATTTGCCCGACTGGCACTCGTCAGCCGCCTGCGACGGGACATCACCGTCGGTTATCTGGATTGGTTGCGGGCGAGTCGGGGAGCGAGTCTGATCGAGGCGAGCCGCAGTCTGCTCGCCGAAAACTTGCGCATCAATGAGTCGCTGTTTCGCAATGGGAAGATCACCCAAGATCAAGTCCTGCGCGCGCAGACGGAGTTTCTCGCCGTCGAGCAGCAGCTGATCGAGGCGCGCAATCTTCGGGACCAGGCCGCAAGTTACGTCAACTTCCTGTTGAACAGGCCACTCGACGCCGTGCTCGAGTCCGCCGAGACTGGCAAAGAAATCTCGCGTACCGTCGACGATCTGGCCGTCCTTCGCGAGGCTGCTGCAACGAAGCGACCGGAAGTCGCCCAGCTCGATCGTGCCGTTCGTGCCGCAGAAGCGCAGGTCGATGCTGCGCGAGCTGCACGCAAGCCCTCGATCGCGCTCGCAATCGATGGTGGCTCGCAGGGCGAGGAATACGAATTCGGTCGTGGACGAAACTTTGCGACGGTATCCGTGTTACTCAACTGGACGCTATTCGACGGTGGGTCGCGTCGCGCCGAGGTTCGCCAAGCGCGCGCGACACAACGGCAAGCCGAACTTCAGCGCGAGCAGGCCGCTCAACAAATTCAACTCGAAGTGCAAAGAGCGCTCGATCGTCTGCAGACCAGCGAGGCCTCGCTACGCACCGCCGAGACGCGTGCCGAAGCGGCGCGCGCTGCCTTCCGCATCGCCGGCCGCAAGCGCGATGAGGGCGTGATCAGTCAGGTGGAGTTCCTCGACTCCCGAACCACGCTCACCGCCGCCGAACTCAATCTCAATGCCGTGCGCTTCGAGTTACTCGCACGCCAAGCTGAACTCGACTACGCCACCGGAGCGAACCTGCCGTGATTAGTGTCAAATTGAATCGAGCGCTGCCCACAATCGTGCTGACTGCCGCGATGCTGGCCGGTTGCGCAAAGCCCGTCGATGAGCAGGCTTCATCGGGAACACCCGTTCGCGCGATGGAGGCGACTTCCGGGCCCTCTGCAGCATCGATCGAAGCAAATGGTCTGATCGGTGCGCGCGACGAAATGCGTTTGTCCTTCAAGACGGGCGGCATCGTCCGGCGGATTGCCGTTCAGGAAGGCCAGAATGTACGCAAGGGTGCGCTGCTCGCCGAGCTCGAACTCACCGAGATTCAGGCGCAAGCTGAGCAAGCAGTACAGATGGCTCAAAAGGCCGAGCGCGATCTGGAACGCGGCGAGCGCTTGTATGCCGACCAAGTCATCAGTCTCGAGGCCTTGCAGAATTTGCGCACTCAGGCGGCGGTCGCAGGTGCGGCGCGTAACGCGGCTCGATTCAATCTTGGTTACTCAAAAATCACCGCGCCGCGAGATGGCGTAGTACTGCGCAAGCTCGTTGAAGAGCGGGAGCTTGTTCCTCCAGGCCAGCCCGTCGTCATCTTGGGTAGCGCAGAGCGCGGTCACGTGATGCGTTTCGCGCTCTCTGATCGCGATATTGTCCGAATTAGCGCCGGCGATGCCGCGCGCGTCCGACTCGACGCTTATCCGGATGTCGAGCTCAAGGGCGTAGTCAGCGAGGTCTCCTCCGCGGCGGATATCCGGACGGGATTGTTTCCAGCTCAAGTTCGACTCGATTCAGTACAGGGTTTGCGACTCGCAAGCGGACTCGTCGCCAACGTCACGATCGAGCCGGCTAAATCGAGCGCGAGCACCCTGACCTACGTACCCGTGGGTGCAATTGTCGAGGGTGAAGGTCGAACGGCAAGCGTCTTCGTCGTGGAAGGGGCAACGGCGCGCAAGCGTTCGGTCAGCGTGGGGTTCATCAAGGACGGCCGCGTTGCACTCACTGACGGATTGAAGCCGGGCGAACGTGTCGTCACCGAGGGCTCTTTGTATCTGGTCGACGGTGAAGAAATCCGGGTCGTTGACGGCTCGACCGCCGCAGCCACCGCCGCCTCGTCGGTGCGCTGAGTTCTCATGGCCACTCCGATTCTCGAATTTCCGATTCGGCGCTACCAGTTCACGCTGGTGGTGTTCATCTGCCTCGTAGTGCTGGGCCTTTACAGCTTTATTTCGGTGCCGAGAGAGGAAGACCCGTCCTTCAAGATTTCGGGGTTCGAGATCTCCACGATCATGCCGGGTGGCGATCCCAAGGATCTGGAACGACTCGTCGCCAAACCTCTCGAGGATCGACTGGCCGAGCTTGATGACGTCAAGCAGCTCGAGAGCATCGTGGCCGACGGTATCGCTTTCACCATCATCGAATTTCAGGCGGACACCGATCCGGACAAGAAGTACGAGGAAATCGTCCGCGAACTGAATTCATTGCGACCGGGATTTCCTGCAGAAGTGCGCGAGATCCGCATCCGAAAATTCAGTCCGGGTCTCGTCAATATCGTGCAGTACGCGCTGGTATCGCCTGATGCGCCCTATCGCGAACTGCAGGATCACGCCCGTCGACTCCGCGATGCGCTCAAGGGTGTGCCTGGCGTACGTAGCTCGGAGAGCTGGGCCTATCCGCCGCGAGAACTGCGCATCGAAATCGATACCCGACGGCTTGCCGATTTACGTATCACGCCGACTCGCATCATCCAGGCGATCGAGAGCGAAAACGCGAATATTCCAGCGGGTGTCGTCGACATCGGCCCTCGCAGCTTCTCGGTGAAAGCCACTGGCGCGTATCAAGACCTCGAGCAGGTTCGCGAAACGGTCGTGAATGCCGCCGATGGGCGCACGGTGCGACTCAAAGATATTGCCGAAGTTCGTTGGGACGAGGGGCAGTGGGGTCACATCGGGCGCTATAACGACCAGCGCGCCGTGTTCGTGACGGCGAACATGAAAGAAGGTCAAAATATTCTCGAGGTTCGCAAGACCATCGACCAGGTCGTGGGGCGCTATCGAGCGGGCCTGCCGAAACGCGTCAGCCTCGAGCTCGGTTTCGATCAGTCAAAGAACGTGGAGCAGAGACTGGATCGGCTCTACACGGATTTCATGATTGCGATCGGCCTTGTACTGATCACCCTGCTGCCGCTCGGTCTGCGCGCGGCGAGCATCGTCATGATTTCGATCCCGCTATCGCTCGCCTTCGGTTTGTCGGTGCTGCACTTTCTCGGCTACTCGTTGAATCAGCTTTCGATTGCGGGGTTCGTGGTGGCACTCGGTCTGCTGGTCGATGACTCCATCGTCGCGGTCGAGAATATTTCTCGACACTTGCGTATGGGGTACGACCGCGTTCGAGCGGCGGTCGCTGGAACCCGACAGATTTTCGTTGCCATTCTGGGTTGCACGGCAACGCTGATCTTCGCATTCCTGCCGCTCATGGCGCTGCCCGGCAATTCGGGAAAGTTCATCCGTGTACTGCCGACGACGGTGGTGGCCACGATTGTCGGGTCTTTGTTGATCGCTCTGTTCATCATTCCGTTTCTTGCCAGTCGCATGTTGCCGGCGGAGGAATCTGGCCATTCGAGCCGCTTGCTCCAACGGATCATGGACGGCATCCATCGCTACTATCGCCCAGCCCTGCACTATTGCCTCGCACGTCCGAAAGCCACGGTCGTCGCGGCGATCGGCGGCTCCTTGGTATTGTCGGCGCTGCTCGTGCCGGTCCTCGGATCGAGTCTCTTTCCGAAAGCCGACACCCCGATTTTTTTGGTGCAGGTCGAAACACCGACCGGAACCAGCTTCGCTGCGACGGATAAAGCCGCTCACTTCGTCGAAGACGAAGTACGCAAGATGAAGGGCGTTAGATCGGTGTTTACGAACATTGGTCGAGGTAATCCGCAGGTTTACTACAACCACATCCAGCGCAGTGAGACGGCCTCGTATGCCGAGGTCTTCGTGGTGCTCGAAAATTACGACACCCGTCGTACGCCGAAACAACTCGACGAATTGAGATCGCGGCTCGATGGCTATCCGGGTGCGCGGATCTCAGTAAAAGAGTTCGTCAATGGTCCGCCGGTCTCGGCGCCGATCGCGGTCCGTATCGTAGGTCCGGACATCGAAGTTCTCGATGAGCTTGCCAGCAAAATCGAGCGTCTGATCGACGAGACACCGGGTACGCGAGATGTGCGCAATCCGCTCAAGTTTCCGCGTACGAACATCAAGATCCAGGCCGATACGGCAAAGGCGGCACTGCTCGGCGTGCCGGCGGTCGAAATCGATCGCGCGATGCGTCTTGCGATTTCTGGACTGCCCGCCGGCACCTATAAGGACGTGGACGGTGAACAGTACCCTATCGTGGTCCGCACACCGCTCGAAGGTCGCCCGACGCTCGAGTCGATCAAGGCGGCGCGGGTCATCAGCGCGAGTGGAGAGTCTCTGCCATTGTCGCAAGTGGCATCGATCGAGTTCGAGCCAGCGCCCGTGCTGATTTCACGATACGACCGTCAGCGTGCCGTCACCATCAACTCGGATGTGCAGCGTGGCGAAAACACCGGCAAGGTGACTGCTGCCGTCGTCAGTCGCCTCAACGACATGGACTGGCCGCGCGGCTATCGTTATGTGCTCGGCGGTGAATCGGAAGCAGGCGCGGATGCCTTCGGTGGAATCGGTACGGCCATTATCGTAGCGCTGTTCGGCATCTTTGCCGTCTTGGTGCTGGAGTTTGGCAGCTTCCGTTCGACCTTGATCGTGCTGACCGTGGTGCCGCTCGGCATATTCGGCGGCATGCTCATGCTGTTGATCACCAACAACGATATCTCGTTCACGGCGAGTATCGGTTTCATCGCGCTGATCGGCATCGAGATCAAAAATTCCATTTTGCTCGTCGATTTCACCAATCAGTTACGCGAGGAAGGGGTGTCGCTCGACGACGCGATCGAACAAGCGGGCGAGATTCGGTTCTTGCCCATCTTGCTGACCTCTGCCACCGCCGTCGGCGGACTGTTGCCACTGGCGCTGCAGAACACGGGACTTTACTCACCCATGGCCTGGGTGATCATCGGCGGACTCATCACCTCGACCCTGCTCGCGCGACTCGTCACGCCAGTGGTGTACAAGCTGATTCCGCCAGAAGGGCACGAGCCGAGAAACATTGCGCGCGGAAATCAGCCGGAGTCTTCTGGCGCGTTGCTCTGATATTAGCTCGCCGACTCGAGCTCCCAGGTCACGAGGGGCGCGCCGCGACGAATCCAGAAGCCCGCACCAGTCGGGCGGAAGTTTCTGGAGAGTCGTTTTCGATACCACGCGCCCGTTCGCATGGTGACCTCACGGTCCGTACGTGACTGGTCGGCGTTCTCGCGCCAATCTTTTCGAGTCAACGCACTGAAGAACAGCACGCCGCGACAGATCCGCGAAAAGTTACGCAGCGCTTTTTCGGCCGACTCATCGTCGAGATACTGCAAGACGTCGAAGCACACCACGAGATCGAAGGGTTTTCGCGGTCGATAGGTTGCGACGCTGCCTTGAACCCAGCCGTAGCGATGACAAAGATAGTCGCTGTACTCGAGCCCCACGTAGGTTGCACCGGGCAAAGCGCGAAGCAAGGGCTCGCGCATCAGACCGAGCCCACATCCCGCATCGAGGATGCTCGCGACGGGACAACCGATATGCTGCGTATACGCGGCGATCAATTTCGCGCGTGCCGTCATCTCGGCCTGCGAGGTGACGGAAGTACGACCGTCGCGGTAAAAGCGCCGGTAGTAGTCTCTGCCGAAGCGGTTATCCTCTGACTTCAAACGATTCCGGCAAGTTTTTTGGCGATCTCGGCCACTTGCGCCGGATCGGCCTTCGAGACCTCGGGATACTCGGTGAAGCGCTCCGGAATCTTGATCGTGGCGTCGATACCCATCTGATCGGAACGGAAGGCACCGAACTGCGGCGACTTTTCGCAAGACGGATCGAGAATCATCGGGATGCCGTCAGGTTGAATGATGGAATCTTTGACCGGCTGCCAGCGAGTCATCATTGCCCATTCAACTTGCTTGAGATCATAAGGATCGACATCGGGGCCGACGACGATCACGAGTTTGGCCGTTCGACCCCACCTCCCGGCCGAGCCCCAGACCGCATGGATGACGTACTTGCCGAAATTCGGGTGAGGCTTGCGCCAACCGTCCACCGACAATTGCACGACGTAACACATGTTCGGCGTGACTGCGACGTCATGGACTTCGGGGATCTTTTTGCGCAGATCGGAGAGTACTTCGCCCTCGACCGGCAACAAGGCGATGTAGTTATGATCGAACGGCGGCACCATCTCCATGGTGGCGTGCCAGATCGGCTTCTTGCGATGCGTGATGCATTTGATGCGCACGATCGGGAACACTTGTACGCGGTCGTAATAGCCGACGGGATTGGAATGCCAACCAATCGCTTCGAGCTCGTCAGTGATGACTTCACCCTCGAGCACCCACTCGGCATTCGCGGGTACCTCGAGATCGACGGTTTCACAGCGGACCATCTCGACGGGTGAGCCGCGCAAACCACCCGCGAACGCGGTTTCGTCAACATTGAACGGTACGCCGGTCGCAGAGGCCAAGTGCAGTGCTGGATCGCACACCCCTGCGATCGCTACCTCGAGGCGTTTGCCCATCTGAGAGGCCTTGAAGGTGTGACGGCCGATATCGGAGAACGGCGGATTCCACCAATAGAAAGCAGCGAGATCGGTCTTGGCGCGCTCCGACTTGTAGCTGCCACCCTGCGGGTGCGTTGCATCAAGGAATTGAGTGAATCGATACCAACCGCAGTTGCGACCGCCGGTCTCGGGATCTTTTGAGAAAGTCATGGCGTTGGTGATATACGCCGGGCCTTCTTTGCCGAACCACACGTGGGGAATCTGCTTGTCGAGGGAGACCTCGTCACCCTTGATGATGACTTCCTTGCATGGCGCCTTCGCCTTGTCGACGATTTTTGGTGCGTGCCAACGAGCCGGATCGGCCAAGACTTCGGAGTGATGCAGCTTGGCCTCACGCCAGTCGCGGAATCCGATGGTCATCGCAGTGCGCTCACGCGTGCCGAACGGGTTGAACAGAATGGGCACACCCTGCGTGTTCACGCCGTCGACGTTGTTCAGCATCAGCGCGGGGCCTTCCTTGCTGCACACGTAGTGCATCAGGGCCTGCAGTTCGTTGGTGTCGCGACGACCGTCGAGCGGTACGTCGACGTTCTTCAGTTGCCCTTCACGCTCGAGCAGCGCGAGGAACTCGCGCATGTCTTTGAATGCCATTTTTGCCCCCGTACGGTCATTCGACCCTGACGATGCCACAGCCTAACCGCCCCGCCCCGGCCGGAGCCATAGGTCTGTGCCCTAGTGGAAACCCCTGACCTTACATCGGACAACCGGACCCGACTGATTCCCCGGCACCCGTGCGAATCGGCATCATCGGAGTCGGCCCTCATCCACTCCGGAGTCATCATGTCCTCTTCCCGCAAGGTCGCCCTCATCACCGGCTCGGCCACCGGCGTCGGCGCCGCTGCCGCCCTCATGCTGGCCGAGCGTGACTGCAATGTCGTCATCAACTACACACGCAGCGAAGCCGAGGCTCGGGAGACTGCCCAAAAGTGCGAGGCGAAAGGGGCGGAGGTGTTGATTTTCCAGGGCGATGTCGCAGAAGAAGCCGCCTGCCAAGCCATGGCCAAGGCCGCTTTCGACAAATGGGGGCGTATCGACTACCTCATCAACAACGCGGCAAAGACCAAGTTCAACCCCTATGAAAATCTCGATGGCCTGAGCGGCGAAGATTTTTTGGCCATTTATAAGGTCAATGTGGTGGGTGCTTATCAGATGGTGCGCGCCGTCGCGCCTTACATGAAAAAGCAGGGGCGTGGAGCCATCGTCAACAATTCTTCGATCGGTGGCATCACGGGCATCGCCTCGTCGATGGCATACGCGGCCAGCAAGGCGGCGCTCAACATGCTCACGCAATCGCTGTCGCTGGTATTGGGGCCAGAGATTCGGATCAACGCCGTCGCGCCGGGTGCCATCCAGACGCGCTGGCTGCAAGGAGGCATGACACCGGAGCAATATCAGGCCTTTCTGGTGAATGCCGCGGCAATGGTTCCACTGCAAGTGGTGCCCACGGCTGAACAGATCGCCGAAACCCTCGTCTGGTTTCTCGAGGGAGCGAGCGTGGTGACCGGCGAAGTGCTGATGGTCGATGCCGGCCTACATTGCGGCCGACTCCCGCCCTCTTCGAGCGCCAAGTCCACCTGGGACAGCGTCAAAAAATAGGCGTCACTCATGGATCGCAGGCAGCTACTCGCAGGTCTCGGCGTACTGCCGTTTGGCACGCTCATTCGCGGCGTATCGGCTGCGGAGTCGACATCCACGGTAACGCCCTTTGCCCGCGGCGATGTCGTCGTCGGCTGCACGGTGCTCAACGATCCGAAGGACGACCATCGAGGTCGAGGACGCATTCTTCACTACGATTCCGAGCTCCAGCTCAAAAACACGATTTGGCTCAACGACACGACGCATATCGTTCAGGGTCTAAAGTTTGGCCCGGATCGCACGCTTTGGGCGTTCGACGCATTTGCGTACAAGATCGCTCGCTTCGGCGCCGATGGAAAACGCAGGAGCGATTTCAAAGCGCCCGCACGCTCGTTTGCTCACGTCACCTTTGCGGCAGATGGTCGACTCTTTTTGGGTGAAAATTTCGTCGGTGAGCGGTCGTTGGTACCCCTCGCCACCACTCTGCCCTTCATGCCAGGCACTCGTCGATTCGGTGATGGACACCTATTCGAGTTTTCGCAGAGCGGCAAGCTGCTCCGCGAACATGCGACGCCCGTCCACGGCGGCATGGGCGGCTTTCAGGGTCTGACATCGAGCGACATTGCGCCCGACGGACGGACGCTGATCTACACCTCGGAATCCGGTCCGCGAATCATGCGCTGGGATCTGCTCGCACAGAGGCCGCTGCCTGATCTCGTCATCGCCCCTGAAAAATCCGGACGTTTTTTCTTTGACGTCAGATTCGACGAAGCCGGCAGGCTGCTCGTCGTAAACGGGCGCGGCATCGACGCACTCGATGACGCAGGTCGCCTCATCCGCAGTTATTCCCTCGGCTCGTTTGGTTGGGCTTCACTCGGAACGCCGCGAGGCGGCTATGTTCATGCGAGCAATTTCTTCTCGGGCGAAATCGCCTGCCTCGATCTGGCGAGCGGAGAAATCATCGCCCGTGCTCAAACCGGCGTGCGGAAGTCCGCCTCCGGAATCGATAGTTTTCCGGGGTAAAAATTCAAACCGGCTGGGTGACGGGGTTGTAGGAAAAAAGTCCTATTCCCTCGTCTGCCGCCTTGCCTTTGGTGCGCTCGGCATACTTTTCGGGATCGGGCGCATGGAACACCCGCCCGGCTTTGCGCGACTCGAGTACTACGAATGAAGCCCGTTCGATTCGGGCGCGCTCGTAACGCTCGAAGGCTTCGTCCAGCCGCTCCGACGCCGCGATGGCTCGCGCGAGAACCACCGCATCCTCAATGGCGAGTACTGCACCATGCCCGAGAAACGGCAGGATCGGGTGGGCCGCATCACCGAGTAGCGTGATCCGACCCTGGGTCCAGGTTTTGAGGGGTTCGCGATCGAACAACCCCCATTTGAACAGCAGCTCCGGCGGCACCAACTCCATGAAGCGCAGCACCATCGGCGTCCAGCCTTCGAATTCTTTGAGAAGTTCCTCGACGGTCGAGCGGATGGACCAGCCTTCTTCCGTCCAATCTTTTCGTTCGGCAAACGCCACGAAATTGAGCAGCTGCCCGCTCCGGATTGGATATCGATTCACGAGGTGTCCGGGACCCAGGAAGATGCCGGAGGGCGGCTGCAAAATCTCGGGCGGTACGCGCTCCATGGGGATAACGCCGCGCCAGGCGATGTAGCCCGTGTACCGCGGCTCGATGGGACCGAAAATGTCATGTCTGACCGCCGAACGAGAGCCATCGGCACCGATCAATGCATCGAACCTGCGCTGGCTGCCATCGATGAGCGTCACGGTGACTCCGGTTGCATCCTGCATCACGGAGCGGCAACGTTGGTTAAGTTCGATGGCGCTGGGATCGTTGGCCCGTACCGCGGCAGCGAGCGAATCGTGCAGATCGGCGCGATGGATGAGATAGTAACGCTCACCGTATTTTTCGATCAGCGCCTGACCACGATTGATCCAGTTGAGCGGTCGCCCATCCTGATAATGGCGAACGCATTGATCCTCTGGGTGATAAGACTTCGTGCGCAAGGCCTCGGTGAGGCCGAGATAATTGAGCGCATGCGCAGCCGTCGGACTCAATGAAAGCCCGGCACCGACCTCGGCAAGCACGGGTGCTTGCTCAAGCACCACGGGCCGAAAGCCGACCCGTTGCAATGCGAGTGCGGCAGCCAATCCGCCGATGCCTCCACCCACGATGCCGATATTCAGAGTTTTCACGAGGCGTATTCAGCCTGAGCGAGAGACTCCACCAATAGAACCGCAGAGGGCTCGTCCAGACTGCGGACAAGCGCGGCCGCGCAGCGGTAAAATGTCGCGTGTCTCGCAAGAACCCCAAAGTCGGATTCGTCAGCCTCGGCTGCCCCAAGGCCCTCGTCGATTCGGAGCGTATTCTCACGCAGCTGCGTGCCGAAGGTTACGCAGTGGCTGGAGACTACGACTCCGCTGATCTCGTCGTGGTCAATACCTGCGGTTTCATTGATTCCGCAATCGACGAGTCGCTCGATGCCATTGGCGAGGCCCTCGAACAAAATGGCAAAGTGATCGTTACCGGCTGTCTCGGCGCGAATCCACAACGCATTCTCGAGCGTCATCCGCGCGTGCTGAAAGTGACGGGACCCCACGCCTACGAAGACGTGCTCTCTGCCGTCCACCAGCATTTGCCGCCGAAGCACGATCCGTTCGTCGATCTCGTGCCGCCACAAGGCGTGCGCCTCACGCCGCGGCACTATGCGTATCTCAAGATTTCCGAGGGCTGCAACAACACCTGCAGCTTCTGCATCATCCCCGACCTGCGCGGCAAGCTTGCAAGTCGCCGTATCGACGATGTGTTGCGCGAAGCCGAGAAGTTGGTAAAAGCGGGCGTTCGCGAATTGCTCGTCATCTCGCAGGATACGAGCGCGTATGGTTCCGACTTGCGCTATGCCTCAGGCCACTGGAATGGTCGCGACTATGAATCGCGATTCATCGATCTCGCACGCGGTCTCGGCAGTCTTGGTGCCTGGGTCCGCATGCACTACGTTTATCCTTATCCGCATGTCGACGCGGCCATCGAGCTTATGGCGGAGGGAAAAATTCTTCCGTACCTCGACATCCCCTTCCAGCACGGCAGTCCCACGGTTCTCAAACGCATGAAGCGTCCGGCCCATGCCGAGAACACCCTCATGCGCATCAAAAAATGGCGAGAGATCTGTCCCGATCTCACGCTGCGCAGCACGTTCATCGTCGGATTTCCCGGCGAGACAGACGATGAATTCGCAGAGCTACTCGCCTGGGTCAAAGAGGCTCAGCTCGATCGAGTGGGTGCCTTCAAGTATTCGCCGGTCGAAGGTGCACGCGCCAACGACGTCGCGCCGCATATCGCCCCTGAGATACAAGAAGAGCGCCTGGCAAGGTTCATGGAAGTGGCGCAGCGCATCAGTTCATCGCGGCTGGCTGCGCGCGTGGGTCACGAAGAGCAAGTGCTCGTGGACGGCATCGAGGGCAATGTCGCCGTAGCACGTTCGCGTGGCGATGCACCGGAGATTGATGGCGTGGTGCGAATCAAGCGAGGCGGAAAACTCGCCGTAGGCGAGTTCGCTCGCGTGAAGATCACGGGCTCGGACGAATACGACCTCGAGGCCGCCCCCGCCTGACCGTCATTCGACCGTAACGGATTTCGCGAGATTGCGCGGCTTGTCGACGTCGGTGCCGCGTGCCGTAGCCACGTGGTACGAGAGCATTTGTAGCGGAATGGTGTATACCACCGGCGCCTGAATGTAGCTCACCTGCTTCGGCATGGTGATGACTGTAACGCCTTCCGACGACTTCATGCCTGAGCCCGGATCTGCAAACACGATAAGTTCGCCGCCGCGCGCCTTCACTTCCATGAGATTCGATTTCAGTTTCGCGAGCAAGTCGGTGTTGGGCGCCACCGCGATGACCGGCATGTCGTCGTCGACAAGCGCAAGCGGGCCATGCTTCAGCTCACCGGCTGCATACGCCTCGGCATGAATGTACGAGATTTCTTTGAGTTTGAGCGAGCCTTCCATGGCAATCGGATACATCGTGCCGCGACCGAGAAACAGCGCGTGATGTTTGTCGACGAAGCGCTTGGCCAGATCCTGGATGATGGGATCGAGCGCAAGAGTTTTTTCGATCATGCTCGGCAACTCGACGAGACGAGTGACGAGCGTGCGCTCCTGTTCGGCGGTTGCGCCATGCGACTTCGCGAGCGCGACCAGCAGCAGCCCGAGGGCAGCAATCTGAGTGGTGAAGGCCTTGGTCGAGGCCACGCCGATTTCCGGGCCTGCGCGAGTGAGCATCACGAGCTCCGACTCACGCACCAGTGAACTCTCGGGTACGTTGCAAATGGCAAGCGACGAGAGATAACCCGTTTGCTTTGCGAGGCGCAGTGCAGCGAGCGTGTCGGCGGTTTCGCCCGATTGTGAAATAGTGACGAAGAGCGTGTTTCGAGGGACGACCGGACTGCGATATCGGAACTCACTCGCGATTTCGACGCTGCACGGGATGTTGGCAAGCTGTTCGATGAGATAACGCGCGACGAAGCCGGCGTGATAGCTCGTGCCGCAGGCCACGATATGCACCGACTCGGTCTTGGCGAACACCGCGGTGGCGGCAGGGCCGAACGCGGCCTCGAGCAATCGGCCGTTGGCAACACGCTCTTGCAGGGTGTCGGCAACGGCACGCGGCTGCTCATGGATTTCCTTGAGCATGAAATGGGCGTACTGACCTTTGTCTGCCGCGCCTGCCGACAACTCGCTCTCGTGAATCTTGCGCTCGACCGACTTGCCAGCCCGATCAGTGATGCGCACGGCCGTGCGGGTCACTTCGGCGACATCGCCTTCCTCTAGGAACACGAAGGTGCGGGTCTGCGGCAGGAGCGCTGCGATATCGGAGGCGACGAAGTTCTCGTTCTTGCCGAGACCGATGACGACCGGACAGCCCTCACGAGTCAGAATGATGCGCTCCGGATCGGACTCACTGACGACGGCGAGCGCATAGGCGCCCTCGAGTTCGGCGACGGTTTTCGCCACCGCCTGCAGCAGCGTTCCACCTGTTTTGAGATGGTGATGGATGCGATGAGCAATCACCTCAGTGTCCGTATCGGAGGTGAACGCGTAACCCGCCGCGCTCAGCTCTGCACGCAAGGCTTCATGATTTTCGATGATGCCGTTGTGGACGATGGCGAGTCCGGCCGCCGAAATGTGCGGGTGCGCGTTACGTTCGGACGGTACGCCGTGGGTGGCCCAGCGCGTATGGGCAATGCCGATCGGTCCATGAGTGGGCGAGGCGTCGATGGCGTCTTGCAGAATCTGAACTTTGCCGACCGTGCGCACTCGCTTGAGTTGCCCCGAGCCGTTGAGCACCGCCACGCCAGCCGAATCGTAGCCTCGATATTCGAGACGACGAAGTCCCTCGACCAAGATGGGGACGATGTCACGTTGAGCAATGGCGCCGACGATTCCGCACATAGACCGCGTAGTCTCCCTGTTATAGGCGAGCGTCTCTCAACGCTTTTTCTGGGGTCGTTTCCAACCCTCGAGCGTGACCTGCTTCGCGCGGGCCACCGTGAGTTTTCCGGCGGGCACGGTTTTGGTCACCGTCGAGCCGGCTCCGACGGTTGCCCCCTCACCGACCGTGATCGGCGCAACGAGGACCGAGTTTGATCCCGTGTGGGCATCGGCTCCGATGACCGTCTGGTGTTTGTTGGCACCGTCGTAGTTCGCAATGATGGTACCGGCACCGATGTTGACGCGTGCGCCAACCGTTGCGTCACCCACGTACGCGAGGTGATTGGCCTTGGCGCCGGAATACATCGAAGAATTTTTCACCTCGACGAAATTGCCGATATGCACCTCGTCGGCGAGCTTGGCGCCGGGACGCAGACGCGCAAAAGGCCCAATGATGGAGCGCGCGCCAACGCTGGCTTCTTCGATGACACAGTTGGAATTGATACGTACATCAGCTGCAATGTCGCAATCGCGCAGAATACAGTTGGGTCCGACCTGCACGCGATCACCGAGCGTCACCTTGCCTTCGAATACCGCGTTGACATCAATGAATACGTCGCGCCCTATCGTCAGCATGCCCCGCACATCGATCCGCGCAGGGTCGACCACCGTGACGCCGGCCAGCATGAGGTCGCGCGCGCAGATCTTGCGGTTCTCCGCTTCGAGCTCGGCGAGCTGCAGTTTGTCGTTCACACCCAGAACCTCCGCGACACTCGCGGCCACGAGTGGCGCAACCTTGACGCCATCGGCCACGGCCATGGCGATGACATCGGTCAGATAGTACTCGCCTTGGGCGTTCGCGTTACCGAGACGACCCAACCAACGCCGCAAGGACTTGACCGGGATCGCCATGACCCCGGTGTTCCCCTCGCGGATATTTCTTTGTTCAGGGGTCGCGTCTTTCTGTTCGACGATCGCTACCACCCGACCGGACTCGTCGCGAACGACGCGGCCGTAGCCCGTTGGATCGTCGAGCATCACTGTAAGCAGCCCCATCGCCTCAGGTCCCGCCAGCGACAGCAGCTGCCGCAGGGTTTCGGCTCGGACGAGCGGAACATCGCCATAGAGCACCAGTGCGATGTCGTTGTCCTGCAGCGCCGGCATGGTCTGCTGCACGGCATGTCCCGTACCGAGCTGCTCGACCTGCAGAATCCATGACGTCACCGGCGCATCGGCGAGCCGCTCGCGAACGAGATCGCCTCCATGGCCATACACGACATGGAGCGACTTCGGCCCAATGGTGACGGCCGTATCGATGACGTGCCGCAGCAGGGGTTTTCCAGCAAGGGGCTGCAGTACTTTCGGCAAGTCGGATTTCATCCGCTTGCCCTGCCCCGCTGCGAGTATGACGACCGCGATGTTCACGTCGTACTCGCGCGATGCGCCGACATCACTGCGCCTCAGGCTCTGATCTTGCGCAGCTTCTGGATCATCTTAATCTGCGCTACGGCACGTAGAAGCTCGGCGAGCGCCTCGGCTTGCTCGATCTTGTCGATGTTGCCCTTGAGGATTTCCTCGGCGCGTTGCTTCGCTTCGAGCGCTGCAGCTTCGTCCATGTCCTTGGCTCGAATCGCCGTGTCGGCCAGCACCGTCACTTTTTTCGGTTGGACTTCCAGCGCGCCGCCGCCGACAAAGAAAAACTGCTCCTGACCATCGGGGGCCTGGACACGCACCTCACCCGCCTTGATGAGCGTAAGCAGCGGGGCGTGACGCGGCGCGATGCCGATCTCGCCCTGGGCGGCAGGGACGAATACCATCTTGGCCGGTCCGGAGAAGATTTCTCCCTCGGCGCTGACGATATC
>JBJTUA010000003.1:0-14636 GCA_046080445.1 Gammaproteobacteria bacterium | reverse complement strand
GGCGTTTTCCATCCCGGCTTTGGCTTGGTCAATCCAGGACTCGATCTCCGAAGGCGGAAGATCGAACTGACGGGACGACTCACTAACGGTCGTCTTTCCTTGAATGATGTCCAGAACCAGAGCCGGGATGGAAAACGCCCTGAAGGCCAAACCGGAAGACATTCGCGAACAGTACGAGACGCAGCTCAAAGCGCTGCAGGAAGCGTACGGTGAAGCGATGTTGGAGCTACGTGCCCAAAAAAATGGGATGCCCTGCTGGCGAAGAAGGACGAAGCATGATCCTTCAAATCCAGCGGGGCTTGAAAGAGGACGGAATCAGCGTCTAGATCAGCAAGCTTTGCGCATGGTTCGAGGTTCCTCGCCGCACGGTATACTACAAGCCCGTGAAATCTGCGCCAAAGCTCCAAGAGCGATTTGCGGTGCCGATCAAACAAATGATCGAGGCCGAACCGTCGTTCGGTTATCGCACGGTGGCAGGCTTGCTGGCGTTCAATAAAAACACCGTACAGCGGATTTTCCAGTTGATGCACTGGCAAGTTCGCAAAAGGGCGATCGGTCATCGGCCACGTATCGAAGCATTACCTTCGGTGGCGGTGTCGCCGAACGAACGCTGGGCGACAGATCTCTGCCGCATCTGGGCGGGCCGTGATGGCTGGCAGACCTTGGCGCTGGTCATCGATTGCCACACACGAGAACTCCTGGGCTGGCAGCTCTCGAGAAGCGGCAGAGCGACTACCGCCATGGCGGCGCTCGAGCAGGCGTTGATCGCGAGGTTCGGAACGTTGGGACGCGTTCCTACGCCGTTCCTGTTGAGGTCGGACAACGGGTTGGTCTTCACGTCTCGGGCCTATACGCGCCTCGTGCGCAGTTATGGTCTTCGGCAGGAGTTCATCACGCCGCACTGCCCACAGCAGAACGGCATGATCGAGCGTGTGATCAGAACGTTGAAAGAGCAATGCGTGCATCGTCATCACTTCGAAACCCAACACCACGCCTCGCGTGTCATCGCAGAGTGGATCCGCTTCTACAACCACCGTCGGCCCCACCAGGCCCTCGGCATGAAAACCCCCGCTATGGCGTATGCTTTAGCGGCCTGACCTGTGCAGAAAACGGTGGGTCGGTACACTGACGCAAACCCGTGAGGCGTTATCGGCTGTCGAGCGACAGTCGAGCTCCATGAATTGGTCCGTCACGCAGATGAATGCCGTAGTTGATGCTCTAGTGGATGCCGCCCGTCGAGGGGAGTTTCCGGATCCTGCCGCGGCGGAGCAGGCCGCGATGGGGATGGTGGTGATCTTGGCGGGTCTCAAGCCCGATCGAGTCAAGCGTGCCGAGATTGATCAGCTCTTCGACGACCTGCGCGACGACAACGCTTTCGATCAGCGGCGGTTTGCGAAGTGGATGTCTACACTTGGACGGCGAGACTAGTACTGCCGGAGACTTCCCGCTCTTGACGCCTCTTCAGTGGTCACGCCGTTCAGGGCGTACTAGTCGCAGGGCTCGACAAACATAAAAAGCTTATTGCCCTGCCAAACCATTCTTCGGAGTATCGTATGCTCCAGCCATCAAACCGCAGGTGTCTTATGACTGGCGCCAGTAACCTCGGGGCTTATTTTCAACGGTTCGGTATGCTGACGGGCTATCGACTGTATCTCAGCACGAAGGTGAAGAGAGGCGTATGCCCCGTCACTGTTCCGGGAATGACTCATCCAATTTACATGCGAACGGGCACCTCGGATCGTAGCGCCTTCAACGAGGTAATCGTGAAGCGTTGGTACGATCACCCCTTCCCGGGTGGACAGCCTCGCTTGATCATCGATGCCGGTGCGAACGTCGGCTATGCCAGTGTGCGGTTCGCCGAGCTGTATCCTGAAGCGGACGTTATTGCGATTGAACCAGATGCCGAAAACTTCCAGTTGATTGAGCGCAACATCGCGGCATATCCGCGAGTACGGGCGATGCGGTGTGGCGTTTGGCCAAGAAGTACAGAGCTCGTTATCGAAAATCCGGAAGCAAAGTCTTGGGCGTTTCGAGTTCGAGAGGCTCGTGAAGGCGAGTCTGGGTTTTCAGCAGTTGGACTAAATGACTTACGTGAGGCGCATCCCTCTCGCTGCATCGATATTCTGAAGCTCGATATTGAAGGCGCAGAGAAAGAGCTGTTCTCTGATGGCAAATGCCATGAATGGCTTGCCCACACCAAAATGATTTTTATCGAGCTGCACGACCGAATCAAGCCGGGCTGTACAGAAGCTATGGAAAGGGCGATTGCTCCGCATCACTTCTCGCGTTCGCACCACGGTTCGAACTTGATTTTGATTCGACACGAGGAGTGACAGTGGTCGCTTGAGCACCCTAAGTCCGCCAAAAACATCGCTGATAAGGCTAATTTTTGTGGCACTTGGGGCGACTAGACCGATATGCAGATCGGTCACACCCCCGAACTCCGGAGTCGTTGGTCCGCCCAAGACCCTGTGAAGCGTGAGTTTCGCTGCTCACGGTGCGGCAAGCGTTGGCAAGCCGTGGTGAGTTGGCTGCCGTCGATTCGGGAGTGCGACGAGTGTCTTTCGAAACGCGCGTCATCCGATCAAGGGCAATCGAGGCGAGGCTGGATCGCCTAAACGCACCACTTCCTCTTCAGTCCGGCAATGCGCTGCGATGGGTTTCTCGCAGGAAGAGCGCGCCGATTAACGCTGTAGTGAGCGCCACGATAATCGGATACCAAAGACCCGCGTAGATATCGCCCGTCGCAGCGACGATCGCGAATGACGTCACCGGTAGAAAGCCGCCGAACCAACCGTTGCCTAAGTGGTAGGGCAGGGACATCGAGGTGTAGCGGATTCGAGTGGGAAACAACTCGACGAGCCATGCAGCGATGGGTCCATACACCATGGTGACGAGCAGCACGAGCCATGCACAGAGCAGCACGACCATCGGATAGTTGACCTGCGACATGTCGGCGCGCGCCGGATAGCCTGCGGTATCGAGTGTGCTGCGCAGCGCAGCGTTGAACGCGCCGGCTGACGCCTTGAAATTGGCTTCGGTTAGTTTATCGCCGGCAAAGCTCGCGACCATCTTCGCATCGTTGCCGGCGCCGACCACCACTTGTGCGAGGTGACCAGCGGGCGCCGCTTCGTTGCGATATGGCACCCCCGCTCGAGCGAGTGCTGTCTTGGCGATATCGCATGAGGTACGGAATGCGCTCTTGCCGACCGGATCGAACTGTAGACTGCAGTCGGCTGGGTCTGCGACTACGCGCACCGGCGCCTCAGTGACCGCGCGCTCCAGAGTGGGATTGGCGAAATGCGTGATGGCCTTGAAGGTCGGGAAATAGGTCAACGCAGCCAGAATACAGCCGCCGAGGACCAGTGTCTTACGGCCGATGCGATCAGACCACGCGCCGAAGACAATGAAAAAGGGCGTTCCGATCAGCAGTGCAGCAGCAATGATGAGATTGGCCGCCGCTGAATCCACTTGCAGCGTTTTCTCCAGGAAGAACAGCGCGTAGAACTGTCCGCCGTACCAGACCACGGCTTGTCCCGCCGTTGCACCAAACAAAGCGAGAACGACCAGTCGAAGATTGGATCGATTGGCGAAGGCTTCTTTCAGGGGTTGCTTGGCGAGCTTGCCTTCGGCGCGGATTTGCACGAAAGCGGGAGACTCTTCGAGCTGTAAACGGATATACACCGAGATGCCGAGCAGCACGATCGACAGCAGGAACGGCACGCGCCAGCCCCATTCCTCGAACTGCGGGCCGAAAACGAGCCGACAGCCAAGGATTACGAGCAGCGAGAGAAAGAGGCCGAGTGTTGCGGTTGTCTGAATCCAGCTCGTATAAAGACCGCGTCGTCCTTCGGGGGCGTGTTCTGCAACGTAGGTTGCGGCGCCCCCGTACTCACCGCCTAGCGCGAGACCCTGCAGCAAGCGCAGGATGATCAACATGATCGGTGCCGTGACTCCGATCGCCTCATAGGAAGGCAGCAGGCCAACGCCGGCGGTGGCAACGCCCATGAGCACGATGGTGACGAGGAACGTGTGCTTGCGGCCGACAAGATCACCCAAGCGCCCGAAAACCAGTGCGCCAAACGGCCGTACGAAAAACCCGGCGGCGAAAGCGAGCAGCGCGAAGATGAACCCGGTGGTCTCGTTGACGCCCGAGAAGAACTGACGAGAGATAATCGCGGACAGTGCGCCGTAGAGGTAGAAGTCGTACCACTCAAATACGGTGCCCAGCGAGGAAGCGAAGATCACTCGGCGGTGAGCGGGGTCGACGCCGGTGTTGCGCGATGAGTCCGTGACAGTCATGCCGAGATACTACGTTAATGCTCAATCAGGTCCGCCTTAGAAAATCAGGCACGTCGACACTCTTGGGCGCGACCTCGGTTGCGTCGTGCTTGGCGGGTTTTGCCTTTTTTGTCGAGGAAAGTTTCGACGGGGTCGAGGAGGGCAATTGCTTCCAGATCACCTCGACGATCCAGAGATTTTCTTCATTTGCATTTCGTCGAATAGGCATGAAGCCACAAGAAAGTTGGGTGCCTGAGGCATCACGAATGAGCAGTGAAGACACCTTTCCCGATGGAAGGTCTCGCCGTGCACGCTCGATCTTTTCGTCTTCGGGGCTGAACTGCTTGAGCGATTCCCAAAGATTCATATCTTTGGCGTCGCGAGGCTCGGAGATTCCACCGAAACGAAGTTCTGGCATATCGAACACCGCATACGCGCCGAGCACTTCACCCCAGGCTATTTGCGCGCTGGACACTCGGCCGTGACGATTGCAAATCAACCAGGTTCGATGATCCGATCGTGGGATGCCAGACCATACTGACTCGATCACCGTCTCCGAAAATTCGACGGGCTTGATCAGAAACACCCACTGTGACGAAGAGGACTCAGACTCGAGCCCATTCGCCGACACTTCGGTCGCGACGGCTGTCGCTGGATTTCCCGATACGAGTAGCGTGTGACGTGCGGCAGCGAACGATAGCTGGTTGACGCTCTGAAGACCGAGCATCCAGTCAGACAGCTTCCGGTTTTTCTCATCGGCTCCAGATGAGCCGAGAAGTCGTTTCGCCTGCGTATTGACGTACAGCACTTCCAGCGCGGGATTAGTCACGACGCATGCGATAGGAACGGCGTGCATCGCCGAGGCGATCTCTGCATTTTTTTGAGCGAGCTTTTTAGACTGCTCGCGGATCACGCCAGTTTCGGACTCCAGTCGCTCGCTAATCTCTTCAAAGCGAAGACCAAAGTAAGACACGGCTTTGATGATGCCGCAGATGCTGAGTACTGCAAGTACGACCTCATTGAACGTATCGTGTTCCCACAGTCGGGTGGGGTCGTCCACCATTGCTTGAGGGATACGCAGGAAGATAAATGCTGTCTGCACTCCGAAAATGATGATCAAATGAATGACGAAGGGTGATCGGCTACGCTGGCTGAGTTGCACGGCCTGATGGGTCGCCCAAGCTGCAGCGAGTCCGTTACCGAGTGCGAAGAGCACGATCTGAGCACTCTCGGATCCACTATTGATGGAATACCCGAGGCACACCACATAAACGATGAAACTACCGCCCGCTGTGACGATGTACTCGCGAAGTGGCAGGCGAGGGTTATAGAGCACCTTGAGAGCCAGTCCGAATAGGACAAACGAGACTGCGAGGGCGAGACTGCTGCTGACGAAGGGCCATGGCCCGACGGTTGTGCCTCCCAGGGCACCCAATATCGGCGCGATACCCGAGACCACGAAGCCGAGCATCCAAAGCCTTGCCGAGAGATCCGGGCGCTTGAAAGAGAGCCACCCAACGAGACCAATTGCGAGAAAAGCGAAACTCGCAAGGAACATGATGCCGTTTCCAGGCGTAACGAGCATGTCCGACCCCACCCCTCAAGCCCACCCCGACTATATCAGGCTATTAGCGATCTACGGGATTGCCGGCATAATCCAGTTCTTAACCCTTGGCTGATAGAGGAGAGGGGCGTGAGCCGAACTCGGTTGCACGATATATCCCAAGCTTTGCGCCCGACCTTGCCGGTCTGGCCGGGGGATGTCCCTTTCAAATCTTTGGTCACGGCTGCGGTGTCGCAGGGCTCGAGTGTCACCCTGCATCAGCTGTCCCTTTCTACGCAGTCCGGGACCCACGCGGAGTGTTCTCGCCATGTCCGTGATGATGCGGTGTCACTCGATGCTCTCGAACTCTCTTCCTTCGTGGGTGAGTGTGAGCTTCGCGATGTCAGCGCCTCCCGTGAACGTGTAAAGCTTGAAGACGTCATCGATCGTCTTCCCGCACGAGTCGAGCGTGTTTTGCTACGTACGTTCGCAAAGCCCGATTGGAATCGCTGGCCCTCCGGGTTCACCGCGATCGATCCAGAGCTCATCGACGTACTCGCCGCCCGCGGATGTCGCCTGATCGGTACTGACGCACCCTCGATCGACCCGGAAATCTGCAAAGCGCTTCGTTCACATCACGCGGCGCATCGTGCAGGGATGGCGATACTCGAGGGCTTGGTACTCGATCATCTCAAAGAAGGACGCTACGAGTTGATCGCGCTACCGTTACCCATAGAAGGCGTTGAAGCGACACCGGTTCGAGCCGTCTTGAGAGAAATCGACTGATGGCCTTAATCTCGAGAGAAGATTGTGAAGAGATCGATGCTGTCGATCCGATTGCAGCTAAGCGGTCTGCGTTCAATCTGCCACCGGGAGTCATTTACCTCGACGGGAATTCGCTCGGCGCCTTGACTCACGCGGCCGCACACCGAGTTCAGGAGGTGGTGAATACGCAGTGGGGCGGGGACCTCATCAAAAGCTGGAACCTTCACGGTTGGATCGACCAGCCGAGAACCTTGGGTCGACGCCTTGCGCCATTGCTTGGGGTATCTGCCGACGAAGTGGAGGTCGGCGACTCGACGTCGGTGAATCTCTTCAAAATCGCGGCAGCAGCAGCACGAGATCGCGGTTTACGATACAAAATCGTGACGGAGCGCGGTAATTTTCCGACCGACCCCTATATTCTGGCAGGCTTAGCCGGGTTGGTACCGGGTGTCGAGGTGGTGCAGGTCTCCCGCGAAGCGCTTGCGAGCGCACTGGATCCACACACCTTCCTCGTCGTACTCACGCACGTTCATTATCAGTCCGCAGAGATGTTTGATCTTCCGCAGGTGACTCGACTCGTACACGACGCCGGCGCGAAAATTCTTTGGGATCTCTCCCATTCGGTCGGGGCGGTCCCTCTGGATCTCGCCGCAGCGGATGCCGATTTCGCCGTTGGCTGTTGCTACAAATACCTCAACGGCGGCCCCGGCGCGCCGGCCTTCATGTACGTTCGCCGCGATCTGCAGAGCACCCTGAAGCCGGTCCTGTCTGGGTGGCTCGGCCACGCTCGACCCTTTGATTTCACCGATGAGTATTCCCCGGCCGAAGGAATGACTCGACATCGTTGCGGGACGCCACCCATCGTGGCGTATGCGGCGCTTGAGGGTGCGCTCTCGGCGTTTGACGATATCGATATCCATGATCTGCGCAGTAAATCGATCGCGTTATCCGAGCTTTTCATCAATTTGGTAGAGAGTTGTGAGCTCGCTGCCGAGTTGACCCTCGTCTCTCCGCGGATTACCGCGCGTCGTGGAAGTCATCTCGCATTCGAGCACGACGAAGGGTATACGCTCATGCAGCAGATCATCGGGCGGGGAGTGATCGGTGATTTTCGTGCGCCCAATTTATTGAGATTCGGGTTCGCGCCGCTTTATTTGCGCTATGTTGATATTTGGGATGCGGTGAAAATACTGAGCGAAGAGGCTCGACACTGGCGCGAAGCCGGTGGAAAACCCGTGACCCGTATGGCCGTTACCTGATTTCGAGGAGAACATCTGATGTCCGTCACCGCAATGGTCATGATCAAGGCACAGCCTTCCAGAAGCCTGGCGCTCGCCAAGGAAATCGCCGAGGTCAAAGGCGTAAGTGAGGTGTTTTCCGTCGCGGGTCGTTTCGATCTGGTCGCGATCGTCCGAGCCGCCAGAAATGAAGATCTGGCTGATATCGTGAGCGGCGAGATTCACTCGCTCTCGGGCATACTCGATTCCGAAACGCTCATCGCGTTCCGGGTTTACAGTCGTCGCGAGCTGACCGAAGGTACGGCGCTGTTTATGGATGAGTAGATCGCCGAATCAGGAAGGCGGATAAGAGCCAAAGACCGACGAAAGCTCCGGTAAAGGGAATCATGACGTGCATCATTTCGGCAGGCGCCAGAAAGGCTGCTGAGATTTGAATAACGGTCATGACCACGAGCACACGAATGAGCGACATCGGTCTGAAATGCCCAACGAGGGCGCCCAAGAAACCGAGTAGCGGAATTGCGAAAAACGCCAAGTTTCGGAGGTTGTCCGGTTCGCCGATGACGCCCACGGCGAGATTAATGAAAACCAGCATCAATCCGCCGACTGCTGCGAGTGATACGCCGGCCAGATAGGAAAAATGATTTGAGGTTCGTGCGGCAAGCTCGACCGTCAAGCAGACGATACCGAGTAGCACCGCGAAAATCGCGAAGTCTTCAGGACCCCACGCGACGGTATCGCTGAACTGCATGGTGATTGCGGGTAGCGCGAGCAGCACGGTCGCTGCAGCTCACATCGAAATCCGCCATTTTCTAGGCATCGTCATGGTGGTTATCTCGCTTCAGAGTTTAAGCCTAAAATATCAAAATGGACGGAATACCCACCTACGACGTCATTCCCGACGTACCCGCTTCGGTTTATGTGGCCCCGCTCAAACGGCCTGCCGGCCTCAGTGAAGATTGGCTCGAGCCAGCCCAGCGCCGATATTCGGCGGACGAGCATCGTATTTGGGACGCTCTTTACGAGCGCCAGATGAAATTGATGCCGGGTCGTGCATGCCGGGAATTCATGTTCGGTCTTGACCGTTTGAATCTGCATCGCGGCGGCGTTCCGGACTTCAACGAAATCAGCGAGGAGCTCAGGGGCCTGACCGGCTGGTCGGTGGTACCGGTGCCGATGCTCATCCCTGACCATGTCTTTTACTATCACCTCGCCAATCGAAGATTTCCGGCCGGTAATTTCATCCGTACTCGGGAACAGTTCGATTACATCCAAGAGCCGGACGTGTTTCACGATGTCTTCGGACATGTGCCGCTACTGACCGATCCTGTCTTCGCGAATTACATGGAAGCTTATGGTCGTGCGGGTTGGAAAGCCCTGAAGTACAACCGGCTCAAGGCACTCTCGGCACTCTACTGGTATACGGTCGAGTTCGGGCTCACGCTCGAAGAGGGTGCGATGCGCATCTACGGCGCAGGAATTTTGTCTGGACCCACCGAGACGGTATACGCGCTAGACAGTCCGTCACCGAATCGCATCCATCTCAATGTCGATCGCGTGATGCGAACCGACTACACCATCTCCGATTTGCAGACGACCTATTTCGTGATCGAATCGTTTCGCGAGTTGTTCCATATGACAGAGCAGCGCGGATTCGAGCCGATTTATGAGTCGCTGGCGCCAGCGTTCCAATATGCGAAAACCGCAGCTCTCGATACCGACCACATCTATCACCGCGGCACTCAAGAATATGAGCTACGCGGCGGTCGGGGATCGGGAGCATCGCCGCTTTACCAAGCGATACCGTAGTCCTCGCCGTGATTTCCTGATCCACCCCAAAGCGTTCCGTTTTGGTGGTCGATCATGATGGCGTTAATAGGGCCCGCCGTCCGCGACTGAAATTCCAGCCGATAACCCCGTTCGGTGAGTTCGTTGCGTACCCAGCGGGGTGTTTCATCGTCGAGCAGCATGCGACCCGGGCTCGTTTCGTGGTTGCCGAAAGAGTCGCGCAGCTGGAAGCTGTTCATGTTCGCGGCTTCAGTGGCTTGCTGCGGCGTCATCCCGAACTCAACCATGTTCAAAAAGAACTGCAGCAGGTTCTGATCCTGACTATCGCCGCCTTGTACGGCAAAGGCGAGCCACGGTTTGCCATCTTTGACCGCGAGGCTAGGCGTCAGCGTGACACGAGGGCGCTTCCCCGGCGCCACGACGTTGAACGGATTCTCGCGTTCATCGAGTACGAAGGACTGCATGCGCTGCGACAAGCCGATACCTGTTTTTCCTGCGATGACCGCCGGGATCCAGCCACCGCTCGGTGTGACCGAGACGAGCCAGCCTTCGGCATCTGCCGCCACGACGCTGGTCGTGCCGCGCCAAAAAGCACCCTCGGGATCGTCGAGCGGATAGCGTCGATCGGCCGTCGGTGCCACGCCCGCTGGCGAAAACGGTCGATCGCGAGGTACTGCAGGCGTTGCGGGTGCCCGGGTTTTTCTGAGGAGATCCGCGTAAGGATTGCTGCTGCCCTCGAAGGGGTAAGGGTCTCCCGGACCGATCGACGGATCGTTGCGGTCACCGATGAGCCCCGCGCGCTGCTTGGCATAATCTTTGGAGAGCAGTCCGCGTACGGGCTCTGCGGGCGGAAAGGCCGGATCGCCGTAATAGAAGTCGCGGTCGGCAAAAGCGAGATTCATGGACTGATAGAGCGTGTGCAGGTAGCGCCCGGAGTTATAGCCCATCGACTTCAGATCGAAGTTTTCGAGGATATTGAGGGCCTGCAGCATCGTTGGGCCTTGGGTCCAGACGTCGAGTTTGTAGACTTCGACTCCGCGATAGTTCACTTGCCGAGGCTCCTCGATCTTGACCTGCCAGTTGGCAAGATCCTCACGTGTGATCAATCCGCCTTCGGCCTGAATCGCCGCAGCGAGCTCGGTTGCGATATCACCTCGATAAAATCGATCGTAGGCAGCCATGATGGCCTGCTTGCGAGTCGCACCTCGGGCGAGCGCGCGTTTTTCGGCCTCGACCAATTTGCGTAGCGTGGTAGCAAGTTCCGGCTGTCGGAAAATCTCTCCAGCTCGCGGTCCTTCTCTTCCGTCCCGAGCAGTGGCGTGCCCCATATGCGGCAGCATCACTCGAGCGGTATTGGGCCATTCTTTGAGTTTCGATTTATTGCGCTCGATGAGATTCGCCGTCTGCGCCTCGATGGGGTAACCCTCGGCAAGCTCGATAGCCGGCGCCAGCACTTCTGCCAGAGAGAGCTTGCCGTACTCGGCAAGCATCACGAGGATGCCTCCCGGGGTGCCGGGTGTCGTCGCTGCGAGTGGGCCGAACTCTGGTGGATATTTGAGGCCTTTCGATTTGAAGAGCTCGGGGGTGGCGCCGGTCGGTGCGACGCCGAGCGCGTTGATGGCGATGACTTTCTTGAGCTTCGGATGCCAGATGAGCGCCTGCGTCTCGCCGCCCCAATGCAGCACATCCCACATCGTGGCCGTCGCAGCAATCATCGCGGCGGCGGCGTCGACGGCATTGCCGCCGCGTTCAAAGATTCGGGCACCTGCGGCGGCGCCAAGGGGCTTGCCCGTGATGGCCATCCAGCGCTGACCGTGAAGAGGGGGCTTTTCGGTACGTTCTTGGGGTACCGCGAACGAGGCGGTGAGCGCGAGCAGTGCAGCCGATACGAGGGCGAGCAAAGATCTTTGACGCATGATTCAGTGTCCGTCGAATGTGACGAGAGTTTGAACGGGAATATCGAGGGCGCGGATTTTATCCGCACCTTTGAGCTCGGGCAGATCGATGACAAAGCAAGCGGCGACGACATCAGCACCGAGCGAGCGCAGCAAAGAAATGGCAGCAAGTGCAGATCCACCCGTCGCAATCAGGTCATCGACGAGGATGACCTTTTCGCCCTGACGAACGGCATCGCGATGGATCTCCATCTCGTCGCGGCCGTACTCGAGGGTGTATTCGACGCGTAGGGTCTCGTGAGGCAGCTTGCCTTTCTTGCGGATGGGTACGAAACCCGCGCCAAGTTGATGTGCAACAGCGCCACCGAGAATGAACCCGCGCGCTTCGATGCCGGCAACCGTACGGATGTCCTGTAGGCGATAGGGCGCAGACAACGCGTCGACGGTTTCGCGAAAGGCCGCGGCATCGCGAAGCAACGTCGTGATATCGCGGAACTGGATGCCCGGTTTAGGGTAGTCGGGAATGGTTCGGATAGTGTCTTTCAGCACGGCCGCACCTTAACATGACCCCTCATGAAACCCGTATCCCGAGCCCTGCTGACTCGCAGCCTACTGCTGTTTCTTTCGGTCATTTCTTCTGCATCGGTCTTGAGTGCCGAGCCACCGGTCATCGGTCGCGAACAGGTCAACGCCACGCTTTGGATGCAGCGCGCGGCGGAATACCGTATGTCGACCTTGCAGGTGTATCGCCTGGCGACGGAACGGCTGGCAACGACCATCGCTGCGCCGGGCAGCGCAGCGCTCGAGCAACAAAGTGTCGATCCCCAGCGCTTGGTCGCTTTGCCGACCGCCATCGTGGTCGATCTCGACGAAACGGTCCTCGACAATTCGTTCTATCAGGCGAGGCGCGCGCTGAGCGGGGGTGAGTACGACGAGCCTTCCTGGCAGGAGTGGATGCGCGAATCCTCGGCGCCGGCCATCGCCGGTGCAGTCGAGTTCCTGCAAGCCGCTTCACGAGCAGGACACAAAATTTTCTACGTCACCAATCGCGAGTGTCGAACAATCGATGCCGTTCCAGGTGATCCATGCCCAGCACGAACGGCGACGCTGCGTAATTTGCAGGCGCTCAATCTTCCGAACGCCGCCGAACCCGGCGCACTCTCACTGCGTCGCGAGCGTCCAGAGTGGGAGAGTTCCGACAAGACCGTTCGCCGCAAGTGGATCGCTGAGACCCATCGCATCGTCGCGCTCGTCGGTGATGATCTTCGAGACTTCGTCGATCGATCGATTTACGACGCTCGCGCCCAGGAGCTCGCGCCTCTACTGGGTACACGATGGTTCATCGTACCGAACTCGATGTACGGCTCCTGGGAGCGCGCGATCACGGGTGGCGCCTGTACGGCCGGCATGTCCGCTGCGGAGTGTGCCGCCGCCACGACCCGCAAGCGATATCAGGCCTTGGAACCTGTTCCGTCAGCGGGGACAGCGACGTCCCGGTAAAGCGATGTCGATCCAGACGAGACGATGATCCGAGCTTTGCTCGACATCGTCATTGACGAGCGCAAACTCTGCATCGTTGGCGCGTGGCCAGAATACGCCTCCGGCGCAGATCTCCAAGTCTTCCGAAGGCAACACATAATCGACACGCAGATTGCCGACTGACCTCGCCCCATCAGAGAAATCGGCGGTATCGAAGATGGGATCACCTCGCTGAGTGAGATTCGCACCGCCTTGCCGACGTGTGGCCTCGACAGCGCCCGCACTACGTGGAGTCAGAGCGCCCACCGCAGACTCTCGATGAACGCGAGGATGCTGGAGCAATTGTGCGATGGCGCCGGACACACTGCCGCCATCCATGGGGTCGGCATTCAGATCGCCCGCAATCACAAACGCTGATCGGGTATCGAGACCACCGCGGCGGCCTGCATCGTCTACGAGATACCTCGATCGACTCGGATCGAGGTAGTCCGCCCACAGTCGGATCTCGTCGTGATTCCGTCGTCCGTTGCGATCCTCAGGGCCATCGAAGCCCGGCGGGGTGGGGTGACTCACCAAAAAATGCAGCGTGCTCGGCGCCTTGCCCGTCGGCGTAGGCAGCGTGATCGCGACGTCCCAGTGACTCTTTGACGAAAGCGGTAATTTGGCCAAGGCTTCGTCGGAGTACCAGCCCGGAGGCAGCAGGGCGCCTGGCATATCGCGCCAAAGAAAAGATCGAAGCGTTCGGGTCGCGTTGAGATCGATCGGAAACCGGGAAAAGACCACCATGCCGTACTGACCTGGGAACACGCCGAATCCCAGGGCGTCGCCACCACCCTCAACCTTGCCATCGCGGTCGAAGTCGAGGCCGCTCGGTACGCCGGTGTTGGAGGGGGCGATGAAGAAGTGCGGATACTTCAGCGGTTCGCCGCCGTGTTGTGAGACCTCGAGATAGTTTTTCCTGAAGAGCGCTGGATTGGCGGGGTCATAGTCGAATTCATTGAGCAGCAAGACGTCAGGCCGAACTTTCTGCAACACCTCCGCGACAACCCGCGGTTGCGCTGAATCACCCTTGGCCAACTCTCTGGCCAGATCGCCCTCTTTTTGGCGAAAAAAACTGACGTTCCAGGTTGCGATGCGTAGCGTTCCCTCAGCAATGGGAGGAGGAGTCGGCGCGGCGTCGGCGCGCACGAAGGCGATGAGGGCGTACAGCACCACCAAAGAAAAGGGGCGCCTTGCGGCGCCCCTTTTCTGTCGAGTCTCGTAAGACATCAACTCATCAGAACTCGTACTTGAGACCCACCTGCATCTGCCAGCGCGAGCGCTCGGTGTTACGGGTGATGCCACCGCCCGGGCCCGAGGCCGTCTCAGGATTGAGCAGCGTTCCGTTCGGCGAAGCGATTCGGTAGCGGGCGCAGGTGAGCACACCGGCGTTGTCCGACACGCCGTTCGCGCCGGCACAGCTGACGTCGAACAGTCGCACGTCTTCGCCGTACTCCTCGATCACGCCCCACTTCTTGTTGATGAGGTTGAGGACGTTACCGATGTCGAGCGTGACGCGAGCCTTATGGCCGTCGGCGAAGCCCGGCAGTTCCTGACTGAACTGCATGTCCCAGAGGTTGATCGCCTTGCTCGAGTAGGAACCTCGCG
>JBJTUA010000002.1:0-19490 GCA_046080445.1 Gammaproteobacteria bacterium | reverse complement strand
CAAAAAGGTTCTTAAGTCTTTCATGAGCCAGTTATCATAATGATACGACGCGCCGCAGTGTGCCCCACATGACGCTATCGATTACCCGAACATTCCCAGTCTCCTCGCTCGTCACCAGTCTGATCGATGGCGAGTCGGTTCCGCCTAAATCGGGTGGTTTTCATATCGACGTAGTGAATCCCACCACCGAAGAATCGATCAGTCGTTTGCACGAAGCCGCACCCGATGAGGTCGACGCTGCGGTCCGGTCGGCGCGCCGCGCCTTCGATTCGGGGCCGTGGCCGCGCATGGATATCAACCAGCGCAAGGACATTCTGTACGCCATCCGCGACCACCTGCGAAAAAATGCGGAGGAGCTCGCCTACCTCGAATGCCTAAATAGCGGCTTGCCGCTGCAGAGCGTTCGGATCCACGTGCAGCGCATGGCACGCAATTTCGAGTTCTTTGCCGAGGTGGCCAGCAACGTCCACGGTGAAACCTATACGCAAACCGCAGGCTATCTGACCTACGTCACGCGCGAGCCCAAAGGTGTTGCCGGATGCATCTCGCCTTGGAACGCGCCGCTCGCGCTGTCCTCCATGCGCGTCGCCAGCTGCATCGCCTGGGGTAATACCTGCGTCCTCAAGCCTTCGGAGTTCACGCCGATCTCCGTCCGCCGCATGGTCGAAATTTTTCACGAAGCCGGTCTTCCACCGGGCGTCGTCAATTTGGTCAATGGTCGGGGTGCCGTCACGGGGAACGCACTGATCTCGCATCCCGATATCGATATGGCCGGCTTCACGGGCGGCACGGCGACCGGTCGCTCCATCGCCGAAACGGCGGGTCGTCTGCTCAAACCGGTTGCGCTCGAGCTCGGCGGAAAATCCGCCAACATCATTTTCGATACCGCGGATGTTGAGCGCGCACTCGATGGCGCACTGGCTGGCATATTCGGCAACAACGGTCAGCAGTGCCTCGCGGGCTCTCGAATCTTGGTGCAACGGGGCATTGCCGATGCGCTGATCGAACGTTTCGTGGCTCGGGCAAAGAAAATCCGACTCGGCGATCCCATGCTCGAGCACACCGAGATCGGACCGCTCGCCTTTCGCGCCCACCTTGAGCGTGTCTTGTCATTCGTCGACGTTGCTCGCGCCGATGGGGCCACGCTGCTCACGGGCGGGCTACGCTCAGCTGAGCATCAAAAAGGTTGGTTCATGGAGCCAACCGCCGTGATGGCCCCGTCCAACGACACCCGTGTCTGTCAGGAAGAAATCTTTGGTCCATTTGCCACCTTCCTGACCTTCGACACGCTCGATGACGCCATCCGAATCGCCAACGATTCGAAGTTCGGGCTCGTCAACTATGTCTGGTCGGAAGACCTGCACACCGTCATGCGCTGCTCGCGCGATATACGCGCCGGTACGGTCTGGGTGAATACGCCCATGATGCGGGAATTGCGCGCGCCGTTCGGGGGCTACAAAGAATCGGGAATCGGTCGTGACGGTCCGCAATCGAGCCTCGAGTTCTTCACCGAACTGAAGTCGACCATCATTCCGATCGACCCCGTGAAAATGCACCGCTACGGCGCGTCGTGATTCGGAGCCTGACGTGATCGATCTGCATACGGTGCCGACCGCAAACGGCTACAAGGCCTCGATCATGCTCGAAGAGCTGGCGCTGCCGTATCGCGTAGTCGCCTACGATTTGCTGAAGGGCGAGAATCTCAAGCCCGAGCTGTTGGCGCTCAACCCCGTGGGCCGATTACCCGTCATCGTGGACCACGATGTCGACGGCCCGCCCCTATCCGTTTATGGCTCGGCGGCCATCCTGCAATACCTCGCGGAGAAGTCCGCGCGGTTCATGCCCTCGGCCGCGCGCGAACGCGCAAAGGTCATGGAGTGGATGGGGATCGTTTCGAGCGACCTCTCTCCGGCATACAGCGGACAATTCGTGTTCAACATCGTCGCACAAGAAAAACAGCCTTGGGCCATCGCGTTTTACGATCGGCTGTGCGCGAGACTCATCAAGGTCATGGATGATCAACTGACTAGCACGAGCTATCTTGCGGGCGTGCAATACAGTGTGGCGGACATACTGGCTTATCCGGTTGCCGCGGTATCCATGAAACGCTTTCCCGGCACACTCGACGGGCACCCGAACATTGCCCGCTGGACCAGCATGGTCGGATCGCGACCGGCCGTGCAACGCGGCATGTCCGTCCCTTCGTAAGGTTCACCTACACCAGAGATGCCACGATGCCCATTGCGCATATCAATGACCACGACATGTATTACGAAGTGCTCGGCAAAGGCGAGCCAATTCTTTGCATGGGCGGATGGGGAACGTTTTGTCACGACAACCACCACCACTTGGCCCGCGGCCTTACCGATCGATATCAAGTCATCATCTTTGACTATCGCGGTATTTGCGATTCGACCGACGATCTGACCGTTCCGCCAAGCATGGCGTTGCATGCTGAAGATGCCATCGGTTTGCTCGATCATCTCGGTGTGCGCAACGTTCATTTAGTCGGTCTCGTTGGGATGGGCGCCTGCGTCGCTCAGGAAATCGCCATCCGTCGACCCGACCTCGCTCGCAGCATGCTCAACACCGGAGCCTGGTGCGATGTCGACCTGTTCTTACGCGGTCAACTCGAGATGTTTCGAGACATCCACCGAGAGGCGGGGTTCGCTGCATTCCAAAAACTCGTCACGCTGCTGTCGTTTACGCCGGAGTACTACATCGAAAATCACGACAAGTTGCTCGGGCCTCAGGGCGGATGGAAAGAACTCAATGGTCGGTATACCGCCCATGCTCGGCTCGTCGATGCCTGTCTCAGCTTTGAGTCGAAGAGTCGTCTTCATCAGGTGAAATGTCCCACGCTTGTCATCCATGCGGCGCTCGACGTCGTGACGAGCCCGCGCACCACGATTCCCATCGAAAAGGCCATTCCGGGTGCTATCGGTGAGACTTGGGACGATCTCGCACACGTAGTTGCCGGAAAATCGCAGAAGATACGGTTCTGTAACCGACTGTTCGACTGGCTGGACCAACATTGATGCCGAGGCTCGAGCCTGCCATCCGTCTCTTGCTGATCGCCAACATTGCCGTCTTCGGACTGCAATGGTGGATGCCATCGCTGATCGATCAATTTGCACTCTGGCCGCTCGCCAGTAACTTTCAGCCTTGGCAACTCATCACCTACGCTTTTTTGCACGGTGGGTTCGCTCACATCGCCTTCAACATGATCGGCCTCGTGACCTTCGGTAACGAGCTCGAGCAGTACTGGGGCAGCCGGCGGATGTTGGTCTTTTACTTTGTGAGCGTTCTCGCGGCAGGCCTCACGCAGCTGGCCGTGACCGCCTCCATTGGCGAGGTTGCGCCGACGGTCGGTGCGTCAGGCGGAATCTATGGCTTACTGCTCGGCTTCGCGATGATGTTTCCGCATAGAAAAGTCGTGCCGCTCATTCCGCCCATCCCGATGCCCGCGTGGCTATTTGCCGTACTCTTCGCAGGACTCGAGCTTTATCTCGGCGTGACGGGTACTGCCGCCGGGATCGCACATTTCGCGCACCTTGGCGGAATGATCGGCGGCTGGATCATGATCAGCCGCTGGCGGCACCTCACGATCCCCAGATATTGATGCGTTGCCAGCGCCCGCTGCGCCATCGCAGGTACATGATCGTTCCGAGCAACATGGCGTAGCTCATCAACGCCAACCATCCGCCGAGCGCGCCGAGACCGAACTGCGGCAAGCCTGAAATCCAAGCGCCTTGCGCATCAAAGATCAGCAGATGCGAGAGCGGAACGAAAATCACCCAAGACAACACGATCGCCACGCCCGCCGGGACACTGGTATCTCCCGCGGCACGCAGCGCGAAGCTCGAGCCAAAATAAAGCCCATCGAACATTTGGTAACACGCCGCCGGCAACAACAAGACGAGGGCCAACGAAACCACCGCAGCGGCATTCGTATCAGCGGCATTGATGAACAGCGGCATCAACCAAGGGCCGATCACAAGCAAAAACACCGCGACCGACAGCATGAGAATGGAGCATGACCGGGCGACGAAGGTGCCGAGCCGCATCGCCCAATCCCGTTCGCCCGCCCCGATTGCCTGGCCGACCACGGTCGTACCTGCCGAGGCGAGCCCGAGCGCGGGCATGTAGGCCATGGATGTCAGCATGATGACAATCTGGGTAGCCGCTGCACCGACCTTGCCGACCTGCGTCACCATCAGCTGCATCAACGCCACGCCGAGCACATCGGCGCCATACATCACACCGACCGGAAGCCCCACCGCCAATTGACGGCGAATCATCGACCATCGAGGCCGCCACGTTAAAAAAGTTTTGTAACGCCGCGCGAGATCGCCACGGAGCAGCAGCACCACACCGACGATCAGACCAATGAGCTGTGCGAGGTTGGTTCCCCACGCGGCGCCCGCCATACCCATGTCGAGCCCGAACATGAAGAACTGGTTGGCCGGAACGTTGGCGAGTGTCGTGACCACCGCGACGATGAAGGTCAGGCGGGTCGCTCCGATCCCGTTGAAGAAGCTGACCAGACCCCAGCTCATCGCCCCTAGGAACGCGCCGGCGAGACGCGGCTCCCAATACGCCTCGGCGAGGCCCCGGATGGTCGGCTCCAAATTGAAGAGCGCCAGGATCGGACCGCCTGCATAAGCAGCCAAAAGAAAGAGCGGCAAGGCGGCGAGCGAGGCCCACAGCGTATTCCAGAGACATTGCGACGCCCGCGCGCGTCGACCGGCTCCGTTCGCCTGCGATACGAAGGACTGGGTCGCAAGCCCTACGCCACCCAACACGAGAATGGCGCAGGACATCAGCCAGTAAATAGCGCCCATCGCTGCGACGGCGTCCGTCGACAATCGACCGATGAACCACGTGTCTGTCAGGTTGAGGAGCGCCTGGATCGCGTTGGTCACCATGAGCGGTGCAGCGATCTTGAATAGCGCCGAGGCATCGACACGCAGCCGACCCTGCCCGTCGCGACGCGCAACGGGCAAACGTGAGATATCTTCGGTCACGGATCGGGCGTCCGACTTTCGTTACGAGCGAATACGGTGCCGAGCCACAGCGCGACGACCAGCATCACGGCGCTTACGCCCGCGAGTACCCACGAGACTCCGGCAAGACCAAAGCCCGCCACCAACGGATACGAAAGCTGACTCAGGCTGTCACCGCCGCGCTGCAGCAAGGTATCGATGAGACTTTTACTTTTGAATTTCGACTCGGCGTTGAGCACCGTAAACAGCATCTCTCGCGTGGGCTTGAAGAGTCCGTAATCGACGGCACGACGCACAACCTGCGTCACGATCAACACGAGCCCGACCGGCATCAATGCCAGCAAGACGAGCGAGCCGATCAGAACGACGGGCACCAGACCGAGCGCCGCCTTCAGCCCACCGCGCGAGGCCACCCAGCCCACAATCGTGGTTTGAAAAATGAGCGACAAAACGCTGACGGACAGATCGATACGCGCAAAGAGCGCGGCACGTTCCGTGAGCGTGGTATACGCCGCCTCCACGTACTTGGCCTGCTCCTGGTACATGAAGCCGCCCAAAATCTGGCCGCCCACGATCAGGCCTGCGATCGCGATCAGATAAGGCGAGGTTACGAGTCGCTTGAGATCGTCGATGGCTCGTCCACCGACTGGTAGCGCGAGTCGTTGATTGGGATCGATATCCGCACCTTCGCTGCGCACCTCGAGAAACTGCGCGCGTCGCCCAAGCACCGTCGCCAGCAGAATGGCGGCGCACGCTACAAGGATGGTAATGGTCGGACCCAAACGCTCGACGAATAGCGCATTGAAGGCCGGACCTGCGATCGCGCCCGCGCTGCCGCCAGCTGCAATGTAGCCGAAGAGTCGCTTGGCCGACGCGGAGCGCCACGCATCAACCATCACGCTCCAGAACACGGAGACGATGAACAGATTGAGCGATGTCACCGCGACGAAATACACCGCGGGCAACCACTTGTTCCCTGGAGACGCCGCCATGCCGAGCGCAAGCGCAGAAAAGAGCGTGACGACCACCGCGTAAATCGCCGGAAACAACCATCGCCGCGGCAGTCGCGCAACGACGAACCAATAAATCGGCAGAATCGCCATCATCGCGAAGAACGTAACGTAGAACAGATTGGCGATTTGCTCACGCCCGACTTCGAGTGCGAACGCCTCGCGCAAACTGCGCAGCATGTAGTAGCCGCCGAGCAGCAAAAAGTACGCACCCGCCGCGGCAAACAAGGCTCGGCCCTCTCCTGGGGCCACCAACCAGCGAAAGTCCTTGGTGTTTGCCGTCACGGTGCTCACGGCGTCAGACCATCGATAACGACGGCTTTCTTGAAGTCGCGACCGACGATGTAGCGAGTCTTGCCAAACGGATCGCCGCTACGCGGCGTCGCGCTGCCATCGCTCGACACTTTGGCGGAGACTTCGACCGTGTCGTTGGCGGCGAACGTCAGCCCTTCCACCATGCTGTCGGCCGCGGTGAGCTCGACGGACACCGGAAACACCGCCGGCAGGCGTTTCACCGCAAGCGGCGGACCCGGACGCCCCGGCGCACGCACGAACACGAACAACGTCGAGCCTGGCGGAATCGTCTTGGCGAGCGCCGGCTGTACCGACACGGCCACGATCACCCGCGGCTTCTCTGCAGCCGTGATCGCCGAAGCCGATCGCATTCCGCTCGCACTGGAGGGGGACTCTGAGGCGCCTGCGGCAGGCACCCCACGACGCAGCCGCTCGATCTGTTGTTGCAAGATGGTCCGAATATTTTCGGGCGGCTCCATCGTCAAAATTTTCTCGAATCGCGTGATAGCGAGCGCCGTTTCCCCACGTCGCTGTGCGCCCACCGCGGAGAAGAACAGGGCCTTTTCGGAATCGGGTTCGAGGACGAGAGCTTGCTCGAAGAGACGTCCTGAACGCTCGTCAACCAAGCCCTCGGCCCGCAGCACCATGGCTTCGGCCATGCCGATGAGGGCTTCGGCATTGCGTCCGTTCTCGAGTCGATCGGCACGCCGGTAAGCACGTTGCGCAAGCGGATATTGCCCGAGCGCCGTATGCGATCGGCCGAGCATCAGCCAACCTTCCACGTCATTCGGCTCGCGTTCGAGGCGCCGCGATAGACGACTGACCATAGTCGTCGGATCGTTGATGTCGACGGTATCGGTGGGCCAAGTCCATACGCTGGCATGGCGGTAAAGGGCAATCGATGCAACGGCGAGCAAGACTACGCCGAGGCCTACGATGACTCGCTGCGACGTCTCGCGCCAGAGCGGACGCAAGATCCGAAAAAAACTGGCCGCGGCGAGCAACACCGCGGCGACGACAAACATGATGAACGCGTTCGAACTCATCGAGGGTCACCTGCATCCGATGCGTCACCGGGAGCGAGCGCGGCACGCTGACGAATGATGCGGACCGCGACTCCGAGACCGATGAGCAGCAGCACGATGGGCACCAGCCAAAGCCAAGCATTGCGAGGCGAAAATTCGGGACGGAACAAAATGAAGTCGCCATAGCGATCACGCATGTGCTGACGAATTTGCTGATCTGACTTTCCGTCTTCGAGCAGCTGACGAACCTCTCTGCGAAGATCGCCTGCAAGGCCGACCGGCGAGTCGGCAATGGATTGGTTCTGGCACTGCATGCAACGCAATTCGTGGGTGAGATCTCGATAGCGCTCCTGCAGCACCGGATCGGACATCTCGATCGGATCGATCGCAAACGCCGAGGCCATACCCCAGGCGATAAGGCACATCAGAAAAACCTTTTTCATGAGCGGCTCCCCGACGCCGGCAGGCGGCTCAGAAACTCTCTCGCCCAGACCTCAGGCGTGATGGGGCCGACGTGCTTGTAAATCACCGTTCCCGCGGCATCGACGAGAAACGTTTCCGGGGCGCCGTACACGCCCCAATCGATGGCGACATCCCCATCATGATCGACCGCCACGACGGCGTAGGGGTCACCGAGTTGCGATAACCACGACTGCGCGGCCGCATCATCATCTTTCCAATTCAGGCCGATCAACGGAACACGCTCGGAGCGAGCAATCTCGAGCAGCATCTCGTGTTCGTTACGACACTCGGGGCACCACGTCCCCCAAACGTTGAGTAGGTACCAACGACCGCGCATCGACGACTCGGCAAACACCTGATCGGACCCGAGTATCGGCAGCGTGAACGCGGGCGCCGGCTTGCCGAGCAAAGCCGAGGGTATGACGGTTTTCTCCGGCGCCCGTTGAACGCCGATGAAGAGGACCACGACCAACAGCGCAAAGACGACGGCCGGCAGCAACGCACGCTTCATTCAGCGGTTTCCTCGCGCCGACGGTAACGACGATCGGTCGCCGCGACGACGCCACCCAGCGCCATGAAAAACGCGGCCAGCCAAACGTAGTTGATGAGCGGCCGCACTTGGGCACGCACGCTCCAACGCCCTGCGCCGAGATCCTCGCCCAAGGCCGCGAAGATATCGCGAGTCCACTGCATGTCGATGCCCGCCTCCGTCATCATTTGACGCTGCACCCAGTAATTGCGTTTTTCAGGGTGCAGAAGTCCCACGGCCTTGCCGTTCTCGAAGACCTGAACCTCACCGCGCAACGCATCGTAGTTGGGGCCTTCGACGGTCTCGAGGCTCATCAGACGATATTCAAACTCGCCGACCTTACCCGACTCGCCGACTGCCAGACCAAGGTCGCGCTCTCGCGTATACGACTCGACGGCGGTGACCGACACGACGAACAAGCCAAGCGCCGCATGCGCGATCGCCATACCCACCACGCCGCGGCTCAAAGACAAACCACGGCGCCAACGGTCGATGGGATCGACCAATGCAGAGAAAAACAACCAGAGACCCACTGCGAAGCCGATCGGCGTCAGGATTTTCGCGCCTTCCCATACACCCAGCACGAGTACGAGGGTGATCAGCACTCCGACGACCAGCGCAATCAGAATCGCGGTTCTTCGATCGCTGAGACGACCTTTCTTCCAGCTCGAGTGGATGCCGACGGCAGCGAGCGCCAACAAGGGCAGGATCGGCAGCAGAAATACCGGATCAAAGTATTGCCGACCCACAGAGAGCGTTCCGAGACCGAGCGCATCAGAAATGAGTGGCGCCATCGTCCCCGCGAATACCGCACCCGCGGCCACCACGAGCAGAATGTTGTTGAAGAGCAGGAACGATTCACGCGCGGTGAATTCGAAACCCGCCTCGCTGCGCAAGAGCGGTGCACGCCAAGCGTACAGCGTCAAAGCTCCGCCAATGATGATGACGAGGAAGGCCAGAATGAACATGCCCCGAGCGGGATCGGCTGCAAACGAGTGCACCGACACCAACACGCCGGAGCGAACGAGGAAAGTGCCAAGCAAGGACAAAGAAAACGCGAGGATCGCGAGCAACAACGTCCAACTTTTGAATAGCCCGCGTTTTTCGGTCACCGCCAAGGAATGGATCAGTGCCGTTGCGACCAGCCACGGCATGAAAGACGCGTTCTCGACGGGATCCCAGAACCAGTAGCCACCCCAGCCGAGCTCGTAGTACGCCCACCAGCTACCGAGTGCGATCCCCACGGACAGGAAGGCCCAGGCGATGGTAGTCCACGGGCGGGTCCAGCGCGCCCAGGTTTGGTCGAGTCGTCCTTCGATCATCGCTGCGCAAGCGAACGAAAACGCCACGGCGAGTCCGACATAACCGGCATAGAGCATCGGCGGATGCGCCGCGAGGGCAGGATCTTGCAAAAGCGGATTCAGATCACGACCGTCCGGTGCCGCCGGATCGAGTCGCATGAAAGGGTTGGACGTGAAGAGCGTAAACGCCAGAAAGCCGAGGCTCACCAGCCCGAGCACACCCAGCACTCGCGCCGAAAACGCCGACGGCAAACTTTTGGAGAGCAAGGACACCGCCAGCGTCCAAGCCACGAGTATCCACGCCCACAAGAGCAAAGAACCCTCGTGAGCACCCCAGACTGCCGCGATGCGATAACCGACCGGCAATGCCGAGTTCGAGTTGGAGGCGACGTACTCGACCGAAAAATCGTTCTGTACGAAGGCCGTGACCAGCAGTCCCAGGGACAGGGTCATGGTCAAGAATTGCACCGTCACCGCTGGTCGAACGGCTGCGATCCAGGAATCTCGGGCAAGCCACGGACCGGCGAGACCAAAAATGCTCTGCGCCAACGAGGCCAGCAGCGCGAGGACGAGCGCAAAAAGTCCAATCTCCGCGAGCATGTCAGGTACCCGTCCGCGGCACGGCCCGAATATCCGGATTCGCCGGCATCACGCCACCGTGTTTTTCTTTGATGGCTTTCGCCACTTCAGGCGGCATGTAGTTCTCATCGTGCTTGGCAAGAATTTCGTCAGCGACGAATACGCCATTTGACCCGAGGCGACCATGCGCCACGACGCCTTGATTCTCACGGAAGAGATCGGGCACGACCCCCGAATACACCACGCGGACATCATGTTTGAAGTCGGTCACGACGAAACTCATGTCGAGACTGCCCGCCTCCCGATCGACCGTACCCGGTCGCACCATGCCCCCGAGTCGAAAACGTTTCTCGATGGGCGCCTCCCCTGCCGCAACCTGCGACGGGTCGAAAAAGAACATCACGTTTTCACGAAAGGCATTGAGCGCCAACACGCCGGCGATGGAGACGCCGACGAGAATTCCGACCACGAGGGTGATTCGACGTTGACGGGGTGTCATGGTGATGTGTCATCCTCGATGGCAATCCGACGTCGAGCCTCGCGCTTGGCTTCCTCGTGAGCGCGGCGCGCAAGCACGATGTTTGCGCCGATGGCGAGAAACGTCGCGAAATACGCCGGCCATAAAAAAATCGCATAGCCGCCCATGGCGAAAAATTCGCTCATCGGAGCACCTCCCTCATCCAGCTCGCCGTTCGTTCACGCCGAAGAATCTCGGCGCGCAGACGCACAAGCAGTACGGCAGCGAAATAGAGTGTGAAGCCGAGAAGCATCATGAGCAGCGGCGCGAGCATATCGATCGGCATGGAGGGCCGCTCCATTTTCATCACGGACGGAGCCTGGTGGATGGAATTCCACCACTCCACCGAGTAGCGGATGATCGGGATATTGATGACACCGACAATCGCGAGGACGGCGCTCGCGCGATCGGCGCGACCAAGATCGTCGAACCCGGCGCGTAGACCCATATAGCCGAGGTACAAAAACAGCAGGATAAGCTGCGCGGTGAGACGAGGATCCCAAACCCAGTAGGTGCCCCACATCGGCTTGCCCCAAAGCATGCCGGTCACCAGGGATACGGCAGTGAACCAAGCACCTACCCCGGCGCAACTGGCAGCCACGGCATGGGCGACCTTCATTCGCCAAATCAAACCCACCGCAGCGGCCGAGGCCATCACGCCGTAAATCATCACGGCGAGCCAAGCCGAGGGCGCATGCACATAAAGAATGCGGAAGCCGTCGCCTTGCTGGTAATCGGGCGGCGCCAACACGAGCCCGCCGTACAGGGCCGCAACGATGAGCACGCCGGCCGGCCACGCGAACCAAGGCGTCAGCGTCCCCGCGATGCGGTAGATGTGAGGGGGCGAACCCAGTCGATGGAACCACGTCCAGTTCATTCTTTTTCCCTGTTACTCCAACCCGATTCGAACGGCCGCAGCAGCCCCGAGCGGAGCCAGCGTCACGCCAAGTACCGCCAGCGCGCCGAGTAGATAGAGCGGCCCTGTCAGACTTTCACCAGCGATCGCGAGTTCCGTCGCCTTGGCGCCAAACACCAGGACGGGCACCGCGAGCGGCAAGGTCAATAACGACAGCAACACCCCACCTCTGCGGACCCCGAGCGTCAAACCCGCCCCGACGGCACCCAAGAGACTCAGCGTGACCGTACCGATCGCCAACGAACAGAGTATGCCGGGCATCGCTACAACTGACACGCCGAGTGCAATCGCGAGGATGGGTGCCATCAACGTGAGGGGAAGACCCGTCAACAGCCAATGTGCCGCCGTCTTGGCGCCCATCAGCGCCACCAATGGCTGCCCGCTCACGACGAACTGCTCAAGCGTCCCGTCCGCCGCATCCTCTCGAAAGAGTGATTCCAAGGCGAGCATCGAGGCGAGTAGCGCGCCTACCCACAGCACGCCCGGAGCAATGACGCGAAGCTTGCCGAGCTCCGGCGTATAGCCGAGCGGAAACAGCAACGTGACCACAGCAAAAAACGCGAGCGGCTGAATGAGTTGCGCAGGCCGTCGCGCTGCCAAGCGCAGATCGCGTTGCAATACGAGCCAAACCGCAGCGATGGTGGACGTTCTCGGGGGGCTCATGACAGTACCTCACCCGTTCCGACGTTGAGCGATGTACGCCGCCTCGAGGACAAACCGAGATCTTGATGGATCGCCGCCACGACAAGACCTCCTTGATCGAGATGCTCCTCGATCAACGAGGCAACGAGCGACTGACCCGCCGAATCGAGATTGGTGACGGGCTCATCGAGCAACCAAAGATTGGCGCCGGTCAGTCGTAGCGCGGCAAGCGCGACCCGTCGACGCTGACCGGCGGAGAGGGTCCGCGCCGGAAGATCCGCAAATCTTTGAGCGCCTACCCGCCCGAGCGCTGCGTGGACCTCCGACATTGAAACGCTGCGCCGAAGGCCGACATTGAAGGCAACATTCTCGACCGCTGAAAAATCGTCTTTGAGCGGCGGATCGTGACCGAGGTAGGACAGCGCCGCGTGATACTCCGGATCGCGGGGCGATACCCGCCCTCCTCGCCAACGCAATTCGAGCGACTCAGGCTCGAGCAACCCGGCGAGGACCCGCAGAAGCGTTGTCTTGCCGGCGCCGTTGGCACCGACCACCTGCAAGCAAACGCCCCTGGGCACCTCGAATTCGAGGCCCTTCAGGAGATGGCGTTCACCCCGAAAAACATGAAGATTTTTTACCGACAGCTCAGTCATTTAGACGACTATTTTAAGACGGACTCGCAACAGCCGCGGTCCCGCCCATCCCTGCCATCGGCACCGACCGGGCAAGCCTAGCACAGGGCCCACCTATGAAGGTCGGCCCTAGCCTAAACTTGCGGCTCGCGTGGCCCCGGTGGCGAAACCCGGTAGACGCAGCAGACTTAAAATCTGCTGGCCGTAAGGCCGTGCCGGTTCAAATCCGGCCCGGGGCACCACGCACCTGACGACCATGGAGTGCGACGAATGAAAAAGGTGTTACCCCTGTTGATGGCGGCGCTCGCGCTCGCGGCGTGCACTTCGCGACCCTCGACGCAGATCGCGCCGACGGTCGACCCTGATTCCTCACGTTCGCTCTCGGGTGGACAGGTCGTTGGTTTTCAAAATGCAGCAGGTGGCCATAGCTGGTTGGGCATTCCCTACGCCGCGCCGCCGGTTGGAGATCTTCGATGGCGCGCGCCACGACCTTACCCCGCATGGTCCGGACGCCGACAGGCACTCGAACCCGGCAGCCCGTGCATCCAATACGGCTCGCCGCTCGGTGGTGTCGGTGAGGCGGGCACGCGGCAAGGGAGCGAAGACTGCCTGTTCCTGAACGTCTACGCCCCGCGATTCTCCGCGAACGAGGCCGGCGCACAGCGTCTGCCCGTGATGGTTTGGATACACGGAGGTGGCAATACGGTCGGCCATGCGGCCTTCTATGACGGTCAGGTACTCGCGACGCAAAGGCGAGTGATCGTCGTGATGATCAACTACCGACTGGGACCGTTCGGTTGGTTTGTGCCACCTGAAAATATTTCTTTGACCACCGACAATCCCGACCCCGATCTGTCGGGCAATTATGGAAATCTCGATGTCGTCGAGGCCCTGCGCTGGGTGCGCAGCAACGCCACCGCATTTGGTGGCGACCCCACAAACGTGACGGTGCTCGGAGAATCCGCAGGCGCCACCAACGCTCTCGCGTTACTGGTGACCCCGGCTGCCGAGGGCCTCTTCCATCGGCTCATCGTGCAAAGCCTCGGCTTTGGTTTCGCACGAACGCCGAGTCTCGAGTCGTCTTCGGGAACGGCACAGGTGTTGCGCCGCGCGCTTGTCGCCGCGGGTCGCGCCAAAGATTCTGCCGAGGCCGAACGGATCGCAGGCTCAATGAGCCCGAACGAACAATCGGCGTTCCTCCGGTCGCTCGATCCCTGGACCCTCTACGGTACGTATCGGCGTGACGGCGACTACGACCGCGTACCGACGGTCTTCCAGGACGGCGTGGTCATTCGCCGCGGCGACCTGCGCGATCTGCTCGCGGACCCTGCGACCCACATCGACGTGCCGACGATCCTTGGCACCAATCGCGACGAACCCAAAATATTCATGGCCTTCGACCGTAGCCTCGTGCGCACGGTCGCCGGACTTCCATTCGCCTTGCGTGATGCCAAGGCCTACGACCTCGAAGCGCGATACCGCGCACTCGTCTGGAAGGCCGACGGTGTCGATTCTTTGGCCGACATCCTGTCACGGCACGGCGCGCCGGCTTGGGGGTATCGGTGGGACTGGGACGAGCAAGGACAGCTTTTCGGTGTCGTCGATCTTTCGCGCATCGTCGGCGCAGCGCATGGACTGGAAATCCCCTTCGTCTTCGGTTTCTTTGACGTCGGGCCTCAAGGCAAGATGCTCTTCAATGACGACAACGCCGCAGGTCGCCTCGCCCTCAGCGAACGCATGATGTCTTACTGGGCGGGTTTCGCCCGCGACGGCAGTCCCGGCAAAGGCAGCGACGGGCTGGGACCCGAATGGGCGCCGTGGGGCGCCGATAAAGCCTCGCCGCGCATGATGGTGTTCGACACGGCTGAGGACGGAGGCATCCGTATGCAGCCGTCTGACGTCTCGCGCGAATCGGTATTCGCCGAAATGGACAAAGAATCGTTGCCCGTCGACGCGCGCTGCACGCTATTCAAAGCCACGTTCCGCAATCGCGTGGATGACTGGGCGGACGGTGCGTGGCGGAGGTTTGCAGGCGGCACCTGCACAGGTCAGCGACTCGGCTCGTAACGCACGCGGTAAACCACACCCGCGTAATCGTCAGAGACGTAGATGGACCCATCGGGTCCTTCCGCGACATCGACCGGTCGACCGATCAACCCCGCCGCGCCACGGAACCCATCGAGAAAGGGCCGCTCCTCAATGGCTCCGCTGTCGCTCCAGTGCAGCGAGACCACTTTGTATCCGTCGGGCGCGGATCGGTTCCACGAGCCATGCAGCGCCACGAGTGCCGCGCGCTCGAACCCTGCCGGGCGCCCAGGGTGTTTGAGAAAGCGAATGCCGAGCGGTGCGTTGTGCGCGCGAAACTCATGGGCGGGCGCAATGGCTTCCGCGATGCGCGCCTCGTTACCTTTCGCGAATTCGGGGTCGATCACATTTCGGGCGTGCACGAACGGCCAACCGTAAAAACCGTTGTCGACGAGGCGATTGAGTTCATCGGATGGAATATCGTCGCCCAAAAGATCGCGACTGTTTTCGGTGGCGTAGAGCGCTGCATCCCAAGGTGCCCAGTCGAAGCCGTAAGGATTTCTTAGACCGGTCGCGATGATCGCGCCTTTGGAACCGTCGAGATCGAAACGCATCATCGTGGCGCGGCGCGAATCTTTTTCGATGCATACGTTGCACGTGGAGCCCTGCCCCAGATACAGCTTGCCGTCCGGACCCACGCGCGCCGTTTTACGCCAATGATTGCCGTCGCCGGTCAGACCTGTGATCAGGGGTTCGAGCTTTCCGGAGAGGGTGCCGCGCTGCTCGTCGAATCGAACTCGCGACACCGACGTGGCTTCGGAGATATAGAGCCAGCCGTCATGCAGATCGACGCCATTGGGTCGGTCGAGTCCTTCGAATAGATTCCGGCGACCGTCTGATTGACCATCACCGTCGCGGTCGGCGAGCAGCAGCACCACGAGACCGCCGCGTGGCTGGCTCAGGATCACATCGCCCGCCGTAGTGGGCGCCATCAAGCGCGCACTCGGCAAGTCCTTTGCCCAGAGACTGAGGGAAAACCCTGGCGGCACGACCAGCTGCCGAGCCACCACCTCGGCGGGCGGCGGTTCGATTCCCCCATCGCGCAACATCCGCCAGATCATGGTCCGGTCGGACAAGGCAACGCCGCCCAGGAAAAACAGCCAGACGAAGCCGACGACGGCGGCAACCGACAGCAGCAGTCCCGCCCCGATCAACCACCTTACAGCCCGCGGCAAGCGCTTGGTCATGTCCCCCTCCTGACCTCGGAGTATCCCGCAAACCTCGCCAGCACCGTTAGAATTGCGGCATGAAACACTTCATCGTCGCGTTGGCGCTCGCCGCCACCCTGCCCCTCGTCGCCCACGCCACCAACGCAGACAAAGTTGCCAAAGGCATGCCTGGCGATCCGGACAAGCTCTTCGCCCAACTCGAAACGCTGCTCCCTACCCCCGGGGTGACGCGTACGGCCTCCGGCGCACCTGGCGCCCAGTACTGGCAGCAGCGCGCCGATTATCGAATTCGGGTGACACTCGATGAACAGCGTCGTCGCCTGTCGGCGAAGCAGTCGATCACGTACATGAATCGCTCGCCGGATACGCTCAACTACATCTGGCTGCAGCTCGATCAAAATATTTTCCGCGATGACTCCATCGCTCGTCGCTCCGAAGTCGCGGCCAATTCGGGCACCCGGCGCGATACCGTCGGGAGCGGAGACAGTCTTAGCTTTGCGGCCATGCGCCGACATCAGGCGTTCGAAGATCGTGAGTACGGCTACGAAATGGGACCGGTTCGTGATGCCTCCGGACGCGTTCTCAAAACCACCGTCAACGACACCATGATGCGCATCGATCTGCCGACGCCGTTGCGTCCGGGCACCAGCATCGAAATCAACTTCGAATGGCAGGCCAATATCGTCGACGAAGCGGCGATCGGCGCGCGTGGCGGTTACGAGTATTTTCCGAAGACCGACACCTACCAGTATTTCCTCGCCCAGTGGTTTCCGCGCCTCGTGGCCTACACGGACTACACCGGCTGGCAGCACAAACAATTTCTGGATCGCGGCGAATTCACCCTCGAGTTCGGTGACTACGACATCGAAATCACGGTCCCCGCCGATCACATCGTCGCCTCGACGGGCGTGCTGCAAAACGCCGATAGCGTGCTGACGACCGAACAACGTGCGCGCCTGAAGCAGGCGGAGACGGCAAAGAAACCCGTATTCATCGTCACTCCGGAAGAAGCGCTTGCCAACGAGAAGGAAGGCACGAACCGCGTCCGCACTTGGCGCTTCAAGGCGGAGAACGTCCGTGATTTCGCTTGGGCGAGCTCGCGCAAATACATCTGGGATGCCATGGGCTATCGACAGACCGATGCGAAGCGGCCCTTCGTGATGGCGATGTCGTTCTACCCCAACGAAGGCGAGCCGATTTGGTCGAAGTACTCGACCCATGCCGTGATCCACACCATGGAGGTGTATTCACGCTTCTCGTTCCCTTATCCGTATCCGGTGGCGATCTCGGTCAACTCCTGGGAACGCGGCGGCATGGAATATCCGATGATTACTTTCAACGGATATCGACCGACGGCAGATGAGAAAACCGGAAAGACCACCTACTCGCGTAACACCAAGTACGGTCTTATCGGCGTCATCATCCACGAAGTCGGACACATCTATTTCCCGATGGTCGTCAACTCCGATGAACGGCAATGGACGTGGATGGACGAAGGGCTCAACACCTTCCTCGAATACATCGCGGAGCTCGAGTGGGAAGAAAACTTCCCCACCTTCGGCGACAAGACCAACGTCCTCGACTTCATCACCGGCTACATGCAGTCGACGGATCAAGTACCCATCATGACGAACTCCGACACCATCGTGCAGTTCGGACCAAACGCCTACTCCAAACCCGCAGCGGCACTCTCCGTACTGCGCGAGGCGGTGATGGGTCGAGAACTTTTCGATCACGCCTTCCGCGAATACGCCAATCGTTGGAAATTCAAACGACCGACGCCGGCTGATTTCTTCCGCACCATGGAAGATGCGTCGGGCGTCGATCTCGACTGGTTCTGGCGCGGCTGGTTCTACGGCACCGACCACGTGGATGTGGCCGTTGGCGACATTCGTGAATACCAAGTGTCGAGCCAGGATCCCGACGCCGAATTCCCGTTGAAGCGTCAGGAGTTTGCCGCGAATTGGCCTGAGGCGTACTCGCAGCGACAGAACCGCGCCGAGGGTCGCCAGACCCGGGTCGATCGTTATCCGGAGCTCAAGGATTTCTACAACGAAAATGATCCGTTCATGGTCACCAACAAAGACCGCAACGAGTTCAAAGATTTCCGCGAGAAGCTGCGCGACTGGGAACGCCCGGTGCTCGACCGCGCCATCAAGGCGGGCGAGTACGTCTACTTCGTCGATTTCCGCAACGTCGGTGGACTCGTCACGCCCTTGCCGCTCACTCTCACGTACGCCGACGGCAGCACCGAGGAGTACTCGGTCCCGGCGGAAGTCTGGCGCTACAACGCCGTTGAGGTCACCAAGCTCTTCGTTCGCAAGAAGCGCCTCGTCAGCGTCGAGCTTGATCGCAATCATTTGATTGCGGATGCCGACAAAACGAACAACATCACCCCGAGACGGATCGCGCAGAGCCGTGTCGAGCTGTTCCGCGGGCGCGATCGCGATCGCAACCAGATGCTCGATGCGCTGGCGGAGCTCAAGGGCGAACCCAAGGCCGAGAAGCCCGAGGGCGCGGCGGGCAGCAAGGACGTCCCGCTGCAACCTGCGGCGAAGTGACCCGGGACCCTTCATCGCGACGGCGCGGTCTGCGAACTTTCGCAGCCCTCGCCGTCGCTGTGGTGATCGGACTCGGTAGCGTCGCCGAAGCGCACCGCTCGCACGTCACCCTGACGCGCGTCGCTCTGAATTCGCGTAGCGGAAGTCTTGAAATCGTCCATGCCATTCATTACCACGACGCGCTGCGACTCTTGGCAGTGCTCGGCGTGCCGGATAGCGTGCAGCCGACCTCGACCGAGGGTCGCGCCCGCATCGCGTTAGAGATCGAAAAGGAATTTCGCTGGTTGATGCCACAAGGTCGAGTGGCGACCCCTGTCACGCTGGGCGCAGAGCTCGAGGGCGACAACTTGATCGTTTACCAGGAGCTTCGGTCGCCCGTGCCTGGGCGATGGAGCGTGGAATCGTCCTTCATGCATCGGGTGTTCGAGGATCAAACCAATCGGATCTTGCTCGAATACGCGATGCCGATGGGGGCGATCACACTATCGCGTACGTCGCCTAAGGCGGAATTCGACGGGCCGCGCGCGGCCAGGGATGGAGGCTAGGGTCGGAATCGAACCGGCGTAGACGGCTTTGCAGGCCGCTGCATGACCACTCTGCCACCTAGCCGCGCCGACAAGGGTATGAAAATGGAGCGGGAAACGAGACTCGAACTCGCGACCCCGACCTTGGCAAGGTCGTGCTCTACCAACTGAGCTATTCCCGCCCGGGCACAGAGGGCGCAGATTGTAGTGGCGACCCCCGTTAAGTCAAGTTTAGGCC
>JBJTUA010000001.1:0-34338 GCA_046080445.1 Gammaproteobacteria bacterium | reverse complement strand
CTCTTCGAGCGTTTCGGTCTGGCCGCGAACCACCGCTCGCGTGGTACCCGTCCGATCACCCCGCCAATGCATGGGTCCATTCCCTTTCATCCCGCGCAACGTTTGCGTGGTCATCGGACCTTTTAGCGGATGAAAGCGAGTGGTCGTTCGCGGACTCAAAGGCAAATACGCATTGGGGTTGAGTTGCGTGCCCTCGTCCGGGTTGCCGAGATCCCAGGCGAGATGATCGAGATCCCCAAATACATGGCAGCTCCCACAAGACACCGTGCCATTCGCCGAACTCAGCGTGGCGTCGTAAAGGAATCGACGTCCTTCTTTCACTGACGCACTTTCCGGCGAAAAGAGATTTCGAGTGGACAGCACAGCCCGGTTAGCCGTGTCGATCACGACAACCGAGTGGGCAAGACGCGAATACACGAAGAGCCGATTACCCGACGCGTTGAGGGCGAGCCCCACCGGCCCCGCGGGCACATCGATATGGCGAGTCGCATCGGGCGTGTAGTTTCCGGAAACGAGAGCGGCGGCCGGTAACGCGGCCACTTTTGCAGAGCTGAAGGCTGCCGTGTAGAGCGTGTCGCCGTTTGGACTGAAAGCAAGAGCCATGGGTTGCGAGAGCGATCGGGCCTTCTCGCTCGCGGACAGACTGGCGCCCTGCGCAAGCGCGTAATTGACGTGACGATTGAGATGCACGGGCGCGACGGCGCCTGACGACGGCGTGATCACCGTCACGCGACTCTCGGCGATGCGCCCGCGCACCGTGGTGTTGCCGCGCTGACCTGAGCCTTCAAACCGTACCTCGTTGAAGGCCTCCGTATTACTCACGAACAAACGGCCGTCGGCGGGACTGACCGCCATATTGAAGAGCGTGGTGCCCACGCCAGATAAGCGAGCGGAAATGGCGGGCGACGACGCTGCCGCGTCGATCGCGAAGACATCTTCGTCCGGCAGCGTGAACTTCACTCGGCTCGACCAATCGTTGCGCGCTTCGTCACGCCATGCCGTGCCGTCGAAACGCACGATCAATCCGGTCGCCGGCGCCTGCACACGATCGGCGCTCGTACTGATCCCGGGCTTTGGAATATTGAGCGCATCACGGTGCAATACCGTCGTCTTGTTTCCGGACATGAACGTCGCCGCATAGACCGTTCGTCCATCGTTACTCACCGCCAAGGCGCGCGGCACGTCCGCGGGCAAGGTCAAAATATTGAGCGGCTTGCCGTTCAAAGATTCATCGAGTTGCGCAGCATCGAAAATCCAGACATCAGCTCGCCCGGTACCCGGCGTCACCAACGACGCGGAGGTGAAGCCCGGTCGATTCTGTCCGCGATTTGCCGCAGTGATGAACGCCCGATCGCGATTCGTGCCGGCGAAAACGATATCGCGCGGCTCGTCGCCCACCTGCAGCGTACGCAGCACCCTCGGCGTACCGTCGAGTCGAACGACACTCACCGAATCGGAGAGGTGATTGACCACCCAAACCTCGTTGGCGTTGCGCTCCGCAACCGCGACGGGCTCCAAGCCAACGCTGATGGTGCTCGCAAGACGCAGCGTATCCCCTTCGACCGCATAGATTTCGAGGCAGTTGGCCGGGGCGTTGGTCACGTATAGCCGCTGCCCGTCTGCTGACAGCGCGAGCGGCCTGACCGGACCACTTTCGAAAATGATCACGCTGGTTGGCGCACTATCGCCAGTCAGGGTGTCAGTAGCGGATCCGCACTGCAAAACGGGTTGCTGCAAGACGGTACCGAGGACGGTCTCGATGGGCGACTGAGCGACCGGCGGAGTCGGGGTTGGGCTTGGGGGCGTCGTCGCGGTGTTGTTATTACTCTGGCCACCCCCGCCGCCTCCGCAGGAGACGAGAAGCACGGCCAAAGAAACGGCTGTCGCCGCCTTGAACACCCACTTGATCATCGAAACCCCTCTTAGCGCCCCAGGACTCTATCGGGGTAAAATAGGTGCCTACCCACCCCGAAGGCAACCCCTGATGAAACTTGTACGCAAGATCCGTAGCCTTTCGGTTTATGCGCTACCTCAACCTGGCTTTTGCCGCCTTCCTGCTCTCGCTCGTCACGCAGCCCGCTGCCGCACAAGGCTTTTCCTTGGCGCCATTGCCCTAACCTTACGATGCGCTCGCGCCAGTAATCGACGAGCAGACCATGCGAATCCACCATGGTCGCCACCATCAGGCCTACGTCGATAACCTGAACAAAGCCGTTGCGGCCTCACCCGCACTCGCCGAACTTTCGCTCGAAGCGTTGCTGACTCAGGTCTCCAAAACGAGCGATGCCGTGCGCAATAACGGCGGCGGTCATTAGAATCACAGCTTCTTTTGGCAGTCCATGACTCGACCCGGCGAAGGCGGCGCTCCCTCGGCCGAACTACTCGCTGCGATCAATCGCGACTTGGGATCGCTCGATCAATTCAAGGCAGCATTTCGTGCGGCGGGCCTTAGTCGTTTCGGCTCAGGCTGGGCATCGCTGATCGTGACGGCCGACGACAAGCTCAAGATCACCTCAACACCCAATCAAGATAATGCGCTCATGGATGTCGTCGCGGATCGCGGGACTCCGATCCTCGGTAACGACCTATGGGAGCACGTCTATTACCTGCACTATCAGAATCGCCGAGGCGACTATCTCGAGGCGTGGTGGCAGGTGGTGAACTGGAGCGTCGTCTCGAGTCGCTACGCGGAGGCGCGTCGCACCCGCGAATAAATCAGTGCGGCGGATGGGGATGCCAGCCCAAGGTCAAAAGCAAAACGACAAAGCCGACGACATAACCCAAGATCACGTGCCATCCACCGCGGATCCACGCTAACGCCGAGCGACTTTCGGGAAATCGATTCGACAGCGCCACGCCCGCCGACGATCCGAACCAGGTCATCGATCCGCCGAAGCCCACGGCGTAAGCCAGAAAGCCCCAGTCGTAGCCACCCGCATCGAGCGCGAGCTTGGTGAGCGGGATGTTGTCAAAGACAGCCGATAAAAAACCAAGATTCAGCGTGACCATCCAGGATGCTGCGGGCAGTTTCTCGACCGGCATCATCGAAGCGGCAAGCACCAACGAAAGCAGGAACACGCTGCCCCGTGCCGCGCCCGGCACCAATGACCAATCTGGCCGTCGCCAAGGGCTCGTCAACAGCACCGTACCCATGACCGCGACGCCGATGAAGGGAAAATCGCCGGATCGCTCGGGCATGTTCAGATTGATGAACACATTGACGCCCACGGCAGCCAGCAGAATGAGCAACACGATCACGACTCTCGCGCCATCGATCGGGGTGTGCTCTAGGTCGTCTTTCACGATCGGCTCGTAGCGTTGTTGCTGCAGCGAAGCCGGGATCGCAAACACACAGAACGCTGCAATCGCAGCGACGTAGGCATGCAAGACATCGAGCGGCGATACGCCTTCGATCCACATCATGGTGGTGGTCGTATCGCCGATCACACTGCCCGATCCACCGGCGTTTGACGCCGCGACGATCGCGGCGAGATACCCGATGTGCAGACGATTACGAAACAACGTGGCAGCAACCGTGCCGCCAATCATCGCACCGGCAATGTTGTCGAGAAACGAGGACAGCACGAAAACGATTCCAAGTAATGCGAGTCCGCCTTTCCAGTCGTCAGGCAAGTAATGCGGAAGTCGTGCGGGAAGGTGACTGTCTTCGAAATGCTGCGCGAGCAAGCCGAAGCCGACGAGTAGTGCAAACAGATTGCTCAGCACCACCCACTCGTGTCCGAGATGGGCAGCGAGACCCGCAAGCCCAGTCACTCCATCAAAACTTGAGAAGTTCAACTTGTAGAGCGTGATCGCGCCGAGCCCGATCAGGGCGCTTTGCAGTGTGTGCCGATGAAACAGTGCGACAGAAAGAAGCGTGAGCCCGAATAAAACAAACTCGATCATGACGTTCAATCACTCCTAGCGGGCCGTTGAGAGCGACGCCTTCTTCACCGAGTATTTCTTAGGGCCGCGGATCTGCCGGTGCCATCAGCAGCGTGAGCGGATCGAGCCGTCGGGCGCCTTCGAAAAGACGTGCGTAACCCGGATCGTCGAGCCGATCGATGCGCACGAGCGTGCGGGCTCGCGGGGCATGAACAAACCGCCCATCGCCCAAATAAATGCCGACGTGCGAATTCGCCGAACCGCGCGTATTGAAGAATACGATATCTCCCGGGCGCAGGTCGGAAGCCGCGACCGGAGCCCCCACCGAGGCGAGCTGGCGAGAGGTGCGCGGCAGCGCGAGGCCTAGGGTTTCGCGATACACATGATTGACGAGTCCGCTGCAGTCGAACCCGCTCTTCGGATTACTTCCGCCAAACCGATAAGGCACACCGATGTATTGCAAAGCGCGGTTCGCAGCACCCTGCATCAAGATCGATTGGTCGATGGGCTCATCGGCCTCCGAGTTGGCCTGCGCCGGGAGCGCGTGCGCCAAAACCACCGCCGCCAAGGCGGTAGTCACAAGTCGGCGCAGGATGAGGGGTTTCCAAACCGGCATGGCAGCGAAGTTTTCCAACGATTTCCGGGGTTCGCGAGTTTATAGGCGGAGTCTGCGCGATGCCACATTGACAGGAGCACCCCCGAAGAGTTCCCAGCCGACCTAGAATGAAGGCATGGGAGATCACGCTGAACGGTCCGCCTTCTGGCAATTGCAGATCTGCGTGTTTCTCTGGGGATTTACGGCCATCCTCGGGCGTCTCATCACCCTTCCCGCCACGGCGCTCGTCATTTGGAGAATGGTCCTCGCCACCGCTCTTTTGGCGGTTCTGCCCCGAGTCTGGCGCGGCCTGCGCAGCTTCGATCGACGCGCGCTCCTTAATCATGCCGTGGCGGGCTGCGTCATCGGCCTGCACTGGCTCGCGTTTTACGGTTCGATCAAGTTGTCGAACGCATCGGTCGCCGTCGCCTGTCTCGCCCTCGGCACCGTATTCGCCGCGATTCTCGACCCGATGGTCACGGGACGAACACATGATCGCGGCGAATTCATCCTCGGGCTGCTCGTGATCCCCGGTGTCGTGATGCTCGTGGGCGGCGTCCCGCTCGAGATGCGCAACGGCATCGTCGCAGGGATCACGGCCGCCGCCTTCTCGGCGCTATTTGGCAGCCTCAACAAGCGCAATCTCGATCCGCAAACCGACCCTGCAGCCGTCACGGCCATTCAAATCGGAACGGGAACGGCGTTCATCACGGCACTCGGTCTTGCGGTGTTCGGTCCGGAGGTCGCGCTTGCTCAACCGAGTCGCGAGGACTTTGCTTGGCTACTTGTGCTCGTCATCGCCTGTACGCTGCTACCGTTCATGCTGTGGCTACGGGCGCTGCGTCACGTCAGCGTCTTCACGACGCAGCTTTCGCTCAATCTCGAACCGGTTTACGCGATCGCTCTCGCAGCCTTGCTCTTCCGCGAATACACCGATCTCACTCTCACGTTTTATCTGGGGGTAGTCGTCATCATCTCGACGGTGTTTCTGCAGTCAAAGATATTGAGGTCATGAATATCTACCTCCCCTCGCCGGCTCGCAGACCGACCATCGAGGCGCTCACCAAATTTTGCGATGACGCGAATCGGGCGCTGCCCGGCGTAACGCTCGAGCTCGGCATGCTCGACGTGCGATGGATCGGTCTCGATGCACCCAGCACGCAACGGGTGTTCGAGCTCGTGCGTCAAGGCGACAAACGCGGCACGTTCTCGTTGCCATGGATCATCGATCGAATCGGTGGTCGCATCCCGCAGGTAGGTGATTGGACCGCGCTCGTCGATCTCGAGGGCCGTCCGACTCTGCTGACACGAACCATCCGAGTCGACTCCGCGGTGTTCGGCCAGGTTGAGCCCCATCACACGGCGATCGATGGCTCATCCGTTCGCGACCCTGCCGTTTGGATCCCCCTGCACACGAATTACTGGAATACCCACCTCGCCCCTTTCGGGCTCAGGGTGACCTCCGACATGCGGTTTTGGATCGAGGAATTCGTTTTGGTGTACGACGCCGAAAACTGCGGTATAAACGGCGCCGGAGGGTAAAACCATGTCAGGCACTGCAAAGAAAGGCATCAAGGCGCGGCTCATTTCCTGGGCCATGAAAAAAATGATGGCGGGTGCGGGCGGTCCTCCGGGTTCGGGAGGCGGCGGTCCGCCGCCCTGGGTCAAAGCCATGATGGCCGGCGGCGGTAATCAGAGCATGGCCGCCATGCTCGCCACCTCAAGCGGCTTTGAGGGTCGCGAAAAATTGTTGGGCGATGCCGTCGCGATGGCACTGCGTACGCTCGACGATAACGCACCCTATCCACACGACATGAACGACGCCCTCGTCAAAATGCATCTGAGTTCCGTGCAGTTTGCCAAGGAAAACGGTCGTATCGCCGACTACGTCGCGCACGACGTGAAGACCATGCAACCCATGCTGCAGCGCCTCAAAGGCATGATCGAGAAAACGGGCGAAAAAGAAATCGCTCTGGCCGGAATCTTCGATCGCACGACCTGCCTGTATCAGTTGTGCCTCGATCTCAAGTCTGAGCCGGGCAAGCGATCGTTCACCTTCCCCTATTCGAAGGTACTCAAGCTTTCAAAGAAAACCGGCGAGTTCAACCTCACCGATCAGGAAGTGCTCGATCTCTGGATGAAACCGCGCCTGAAGGGTTACGCCGAAGTGCTCGGCGTGACGCTCGACATCTCCGACATCGGACCTGACAACAAAGTCACGGTCGCGCTCGCCGCCTGATCTTCAGACTGCGTCGGGCTGCGCCTCGGGCGCGGCTTTCAAGAAAGGCTCTAGCGCTCGACAGTGCGTGTCGATGCCGACCAAAGTCGGGTAAGGCGAAAGATCGCAGCCGAAACGTCGGGCGTTGTACATCTGCGGAATGAGACAAGCGTCGGCGAGCGTCGCGCGACTGCCAAAACAATATCGTCCATCCGCCGACCAGCGCTTCGCCTGCAATTCAAGGGCTTCGAACCCGATTCCGATCCAGTGGCGAATCCACCGTGTCACGGCCTCCTCGTCGGCCTTGAACTCGCTGCGAAGATAATTGACGACCCGTAAATTATTGAGCGGGTGAATATCGCAAGCCACACTCAATGCCATGGCACGAACCGTGGCACGTTCCGCCGGACTCGACGGCAACAGAGGCTGCTCGGGATGCGTTTCATCGAGATATTCGATGATGGCGATCGACTGCGTCACGACGTCATCGCCCGCCTGCAGCACAGGAACGAGACCCTGCGGATTCACACGCAGAAACTCTGCGGACCGATGTGCGCCCTTCGACAAACTGTGACTCGTGTGTGTCACAGCGATGCCTTTGAGGTTCAAGGCAATGCGAACCCGGTAAGCCGCCGAGCTGCGCCAGAAGTCATGCAGGATCATTGAGTCGCCCCGATGCGAATACCGATCTCCGCCACGCCCTCGACGCCGCCTTCGATCAAATCGCCCGGCACGACCGCGCCCACGCCAGCCGGCGTGCCAGTGTAAATGAGGTCACCAGCCGCGAGCGTCATGGATGCCGAGATCTCCGCAATCACTTCCGGCACCGACCAGATCAAGTCGGCGATATCGCCCTGCTGACGCAGCGCGCCGTTCACTGAAAGCCAGATTCGGCCCTGTCGAGGGTGGCCGATCTGCTCGGCCGGCACGATCTCCGCGCACGGCGCAGAGTGATCGAAGCTCTTTCCCCATTCCCAAGGTCGGCCCAAATCTTTGGCGGCGTTTTGCAGATCTCGTCGTGTCAGATCGATACCGACCGAGTATCCGAAAACATGTGCGTTCGCGTCCTGTACCGAAATGTTCCGACCACCACGGGCAATCGCGACCACCCACTCTATTTCGTGATGCAGGTTTTTGGTTTGCGGTGGGTACGGAAGCACTCCGCCGTTCTCTACCACCGCATCGGCGGGTTTCTGAAAGAAAAACGGCAGCTCCCGCTCGGGATCCTTGCCCATTTCTTTAGCATGAGCTGCGTAATTTCGCCCCACGCAGTAGATGCGCCTTACCGGAAATCTTTGGAGGCTACCGCGTATCGGCAGCGTCACCACCTGCAAAGGCTCCATGAGCTTAAGCCGGTGGCCGACCCGGCGGGATGGCGAGCGCAGACGCTTCGCGACTCGATCGCAGGAAGGGATACAGCAACTGCACGTACCATTTTTCGTGGCCATAACGCCGGTCGTCCGATAAGCCAAAGGCCGGCGGAAACTTGCGCGTGATCACGGCGGTGCCAAAGAGCACATCCCAAAAGAAAAGCAGGTTGCCGAAATTACCGGAGTAATGACCGATACCGTCGCTCTCTGAGAGCGCATGGTGGGCATGGTGCGTCGCTGGCGTGGAGATCGTTCGCTCGACGACCCACATGACGGGTCCCAAGCCCGGCACACGATAGAGCGCTTCGTCCCAACGCCAATGACAGTGCGCGCCGATGATCACCAGCAACTTGACGAAGATATAGCCGATGTAGACCCAACCAAAACCGAGGAAGACGAGCAAACCCGATAACCATAACCCCGGCATCAGTGTGTAGTAGAGCGCATTGTTGCGATACACGATACGCACGCTCATGTAGCTCGCCGAGTGATGGGCCCGATGCAGGGGCCAGAGTACGCTGGTATGCGACAGACGATGCCAAAGATATTGCGTGAGGTCGTCGGCGACCAACAGCGTGCCGATCATCGCCCACCAAGGCCAGTCGGCAAGCATCCCGCGATACTCGGGAATCAGCACGCTGCATAGCGCCGCCGCCGCGAGCCCCACGCCCCCCGAGACGATCGGGAACATCACGAGCACGGCCAGATCGAGCTTGTGGTCTTCGCGATCGGCCTCGCGAGGAAAGAAGCCCCCGCGCACGAGCTCCACCACCGCAAACAGCGACAGCAACCCCAGAACGACAATGACCTGAACTTCGGCTGGCTCGAGCATCGACCAAAGTGTACCCGATCATTTTGTGTGGGATACTTTGACCATGCCCAAGGCCTCCGAGTCCACTGGACCGTTCGTCTACACCATCGGCAAATCGCCGCTGGGAACGACCTTGGCCGCGGCAAGTCCCCGGGGGCTCTGCATGCTCGCGTTCGCCGATAGCACGCGCGAGCTCCTCGCGGATGTTGAACGGCGATTCCCCGGGGCGACACGCGCGACCCCTCGACACCCCTCGCTGCGATGGTTTCGCGAGGCGTTCAAGCATGTGGCGACGCCTTGGAAAGCGCCGACCTTTCCTTTGGACGAATACGGTACCGATTTTCAAAAGGCGGTCTGGCGCGCCCTGAGACGCATTCCCTCCGGCCGAACGGCGAGCTACTTCGACATCGCTCGCGCCATTGGCGCGCCGACCGCCTCGCGAGCCGTCGCTGGGGCCTGCGGGGCGAATCCCATATCGATCGTCACACCCTGCCACCGCATCGTGCGCCGGGACGGTTCGCTATCCGGCTATCGCTGGGGTATTGAGCGAAAGAGAAAATTACTCGCGCTAGAAACGCGGCACGCTTCGTCAAACGCTCGCTGACGCTACTTTCGTCTCAACACCGGCGTCACGCGATTCCAGCGCGTCGTGTCTGAGCATGCCTGCGAATGCCATGGGCTATCCATCGAGAGTCGACCGTCGAAAGACCACACCCAGAGTGAGCGAAAAAGAGTGGTCGCCTTGGCTTGACGATCAGGTTCCGCGCTCGATGGGCGGCGTCGATCCACTGACGATCTCACGCAGTACGAAACTCGACTCGACGCGCGCCACGCCTGGCAGTTTCGTCAATACCGCACTGTGCAATCGCTCGATATCGGCTGCATCGCGTGCAAATACGCGAAGCACATAGTCCGCCTCGCCGGTCGTCAGGAAGCACTCGGTAATTTCCGGTACGGCACTCACCGCCTTTTCGAAGGCTCGCAAATCCCGATCGGTCTGCCCCTTCAAGGTAATACGTACCAGCAGACTCATGCCCCAGCCAAGCTTGGCGAAGTCCAGCTTGGCCGTGTAACGCTCGATGAATCCCTCTTCCTCGAGATGGCGTACCCGACGCAGGCACGCCGACTCCGAGAGCCCCACTCTGGCTGCAAGCTCCGTATTGGCGATGCGACCGTCGCGGCGTAATTCGGCGACAATGCGCAGATCGATTTTGTCCATCGGCATAATCTTGCGCGTCTTAATAATTTGACGCAAGTTTCATTCGTTTTTCCCTATCTCCTACTCTGATTCCGCAAGCGTCTGCCGTTCCCGCAGGAGCAAGCTTCGCGTCATGAAAATCGGCGTCCCCAAGGAAATCAAGGTTCACGAGTATCGGGTCGGTCTGGTGCCGGGCTCGGTCAGTGAGTTGGTTCGCTCCGGCCATGAAGTCGTGGTCGAAACTCAAGCGGGGGCCGGCATCGGCTGCAGCGATGAGGAATATCGTGCTGTGGGGGCCACTATCCTCCCCACGGCTCGTGCCGTGTTCGACGCTGCAGACTGCATCGTCAAAGTCAAAGAACCACAGCTACCCGAGTGCGCCATGCTGCGTCGAGGGCAACTCCTGTTCACCTATTTGCATTTAGCCGCCGACCGCGCGCAGGCTGAGGCTTTGATGAAATCGGGCGCCCACGCCATCGCCTACGAAACTGTCACCGCCCGCGACGGAAGCCTGCCGCTACTGACTCCGATGAGCGAAGTGGCGGGTCGCATGTCTGCCCAAGTCGGCGCTACGCTGCTGCAAAAGGCAGCAGGCGGCAGCGGCATTCTCATCGGCGGTGTGCCCGGCACTGCGCCCGCGCGAGTGCTGGTGATCGGCGGCGGAGTAGCCGGTGCCGCTGCGGCGGAAATCGCTCTGGGTATGCGAGCTGCGGTCACCATCCTTGATAAATCACTGCCTCGCCTTCGCGAGCTCGATGCACGTTTCGATGGGCACGTACGCACGCTGGCCTCGACCGCAGACGCCATTGCGCGCGAAGTGGCGGCATCCGATCTCGTGATCGGTTCCGTGCTGGTGCCGGGCGCCGCTGCGCCGAAGCTGGTGTCGGAACAAATGATCGCGGCCATGCGTCCCGGTTCGGTGGTCGTGGACATCGCGATCGATCAAGGCGGCTGCTTTGCCACGAGCCGACCGACCACTCACGCCGAGCCGACCTATGTTGCGCAGGGTGTGACGCATTATTGCGTAACGAACATGCCCGGGGCCGTACCGCGCACCTCGACGTTCGCCCTGAACGCCGCCACGCTGCCCTACCTCAAATTGCTCGCCGATCGTGGTCTCGAGGCGGCTCTCGCGAGCGATGCGGGCTTTGCCGCCGGGCTCAATGTCAGCGCAGGGAAAATCACTTGCGCACCCGTGGCGACCGCGCTCGGACTCTAGAGCGCGACTGTCCTCCAAGCGCCTCCTCCCCCGAACGCGCCCTCCGAAACCCGCTGCGGTCGGCCTAACCCGCAGCCCTTGGCGTTCTGCCCCGTCGGGGGCTACCCTGCTCCCTAGACAAAATCTGTCTTCGGGGGATGGGCATGAAGATTTCTCGTCGCTCGGCTCTTGCGGGCGCGGCGGCCATGAGCAGCGCCGGCCTCACGGTACTGCAGTCGCCCTCGGCAGCTGCGATCACGCCGACGCCCCTTCCGGACTTCAGTAATCCCGTCACCGCGCTGCGTACTCACGTCAAAATGGTGGGGAGCCTCGGCAATACGACGGTCTACTCGTTCATGCGGCTCAATATTTATGCCGATCTGGGTGAGGGGAACTTCGTTCCCTTTTTCACCATGAACAACATCCTCGTCGACTATTGGCAGCCCAAGGGCGACGACCAGTACGAGATGCGCAAGTATGAGGTCGGGTTCTACACCCGCTACGACAGTCAGGAGCCGCTCGAGGAATTTGCCAATCCCATCACCGGCAAGACCTCGGCGATTCATCACTTTCGTCTTGGTCCGGTGCCGCGCCTGTACACACCACAAGGCGTGATCGCGATGGGTTACACCCCCAAGTTGCTGCCGATCGAAGTCATTGGTGACCGGGTTTTTTTGGCGACGCAGTCGATCGAGAGCCGTCCCGACATGCTCGATCGCAGTCGAATGACCTACACCAACTCCTTCATGACAATCTCTGCGCCGCTCGCAGAGATCGCCGATCCCGCCGTGCGGTCGGCCTCCGTGCATCTGCAATTGCAGAACAAGAATCGCTGGGCACCGTGGATGGGAATGGACGATCGGCCGGGCGGAACCGTTGCCCGCGGCTTCGGCGGCAAGATTGCAAACCTCGATGCACTGCCCAAGGCAGTCCGTGAGGGCGCACGACGCTTTGTTCCTGAAATCTTTGATACCGCGAATTGGCACGAGTTCGTATTCGAAGACTTCGAATACCTCAAGAGTCGAGAGAAATCATGACCGAGACCGAGCATCGTCATCACCGCACCTGCCATCTATGCGAGGCCATGTGTGGCGTCGAGATCCGGGTGCGCGGTCAGGAGATTCTCTCCGTTCGAGGCGACGAGCAGGACCCGTTCAGTCGCGGTCATATCTGCCCCAAGGCGCTCGGCATCAAGGACGTCCACGAAGATCCCGATCGAATTCGTCAGCCGCTACGGCGTACGGCAAACGGTTGGGAAGAGATTTCGTGGGACGAGGCGCTCGATGAGGTCGCCCGTCGTCTGGTCACGATCCAACGCGAACACGGCATGGACTCAGTGGCGAGCTATGTCGGCAATCCGCAAGTGCACAGCTATTCGGGGTTACTCGGTGGTGCAAAGTTTCTGCGCACGCTGCGCAGCCGCAATCGATACTCCGCCACCTCCGTAGACCAGCTACCGCACCATTTCGTGGCCTACTTTCTGTATGGCCACCAGCTCATGATCCCCGTGCCCGATCTCGATCGGACCCAATTCTTTTTGGTACTCGGCGGTAATCCCGTTGTCTCCAACGGAAGTCTCATGACGGCACCCGACGTCGCACAACGACTCAAAGATCTTCGTGCGCGCGGCGGGCGACTCGTGGTAGTCGACCCTCGTCGCACCGAAACCGCCGAACTCGCCGACACCCATCTGTTCATCACGCCGGGCACTGACGCTTTGTTTCTGCTTTCCGTGCTGCAGGTGCTTTTCAAAGAAAAGCTCATCTCGCCCGGACCGCTCGGCGATTCGCTAAGCAGCCTCGACATCATTGGCGATCTGGTCATGCCGTTTACCCCGGAGCTGACGACCTCCAAGACGGGAATCGCACCCGAGGTGGTTACCCAGCTCGCGCGCGACTTCGCTCACGCGAAATCTGCTGTGTGCTACGGGCGCATGGGCGTATCGACGCAGCAGTTTGGCGCGTTATGCCAATGGCTCATACAACTCATCAACATTTGCACGGGCAACCTCGACCGCGTCGGCGGCTCCATGTTCACCAAGCCGGCTTTCGATGTGCTCGGGCTCGCGGCGGGCTTTGGTCAGCGCGGTTCTTTTCGGAAACGGCGAACGCGAGTTCGAGGACTTCCTGAATTCGGTAGCGAGTTTCCGGTAGCAGCGCTTGCCGAAGAAATCCTCACGCCTGGCGACGGACAAATTCGGGCGCTCGTGACCGCAGCCGGGAACCCGGTCATCTCGACGCCCAATGGACGGCAGCTCGAGCAGGCACTCTCGACGCTCGACTTCATGGTGTCCGTCGATTTCTATCTCAACGAGACCACCCGGCACGCTCACCTGATCCTTCCGCCCACCTCCGCGCTCGAGCGGGATCACTTCGATCTCATTTTCCACGTGCTCGCCATCCGAAACACGGTGAAGTATTCGAAGCCGCTATTCGAAAAGCCTAAAGGGGCGCTGCACGATTACGAAATCTTCGATCGGCTGTCGGCCCGAGTCGAAAAAGTCGATCCGACCCGCAGGCCAAAGGGCTTGGCCCGCTGGACTTCACGTTTTCTAACGCCCAAGCGCAGCGTGGCGCTCGGCATCCGTCTCGGCGAACGCGGCGCGAAATGGAATCCGTTCTCGCGAGGACTCACACTCTCCAAGGTGGCTGCCAATCCGCACGGTATCGATCTTGGCGCGCTGGAACCCTGCCTTCCGCAACGCTTGCTCACCCATGATCGACGCATCGAGTTGGCCCCTCAGCCGCTGGTGGCCGATCTACGGCGCCTGACCAAAACCTTGATCAACGGTCAAAGCAAATCGCCGGATTCGATGCAACTCATCGGGCGTCGCGATCTGCGTACCAACAACTCTTGGCTCCACAATTCCCGGCGTATGGTCAAAGGACCGAGGCGCTGCACCCTGCTCATTCATCCTGCCGACGCCTCGGCTCGCGGTCTGGCAGCCGGCGATTGGGCCACGGTCAAATCACGATCGGGCAGCGTGGACATTCCTGTGGAGCCGAGCGACGAGATGATGCGAGGCGTGGTCAGTATTCCGCACGGCTGGGGTCATCATCGACCAGGTATGCGACTGCGAGTGGCGCAGGAGCACGCGGGGGTCAGCGTCAACGATTTAACCGACGAAACCTTCATCGACGAGCTGTGTGGCAACTCGGCACTGAACGGTGTCGAGGTCACGGTACAGCGCGCCTCGACGAGTAACTCGCAAGAGCTGAGCGCGTGAGCACCCTCACCGTTCCGAACGCCCTCTCGTTATTCAGGCTGTTCGGCAGCCCCTTGTTGCTGCCCTTGAGTCAAGCGGCGAATCAGTTTTGGGTGGTCGCGTGGTTCGTACTTTTGGGTATTTCCGACGCCCTCGACGGCGCGCTTGCTCGCCGCTGGAATCAGACGAGCGACTACGGCTCGAATCTCGATGGTCTGGCAGATCTCGTGTTTTACCCCTGCTCGGCTATCGTGCTCGCCGTGCTCTTCCCGTCTTATCTCCTGCCCAATCTGCCCTACATTTACCTCACGCTCGCCACGCTCGTCGCAGTGCTCGTCATTTCCAAGATCCGCTGCGGTCGCCTGATCATGCTGCACACGCACATCAATCGTTATTCAGGCGTGCTCGTCTTCATTACCCTGCTGGCGTCGTTTTTCGTCGATACGACCTTGCTCATCCGTCTCGTCGCGCTCACCTACGCCATCGGGTTCATCGAATCGTCCCTGATCTTCCTCATCAGAGGCCCAGTATCACCCGATACCCGTAGCCTCTTTTCTGCAAAGTAATCTCGACATGACCCAACCGACCCTGCCCACCATTCATGCTGAGCGCGTCGTACGCACACCCGATGCGCGTTTCGCGCAGATACCTGATTTTCCTTACGTACCGCATTACCTCGACATCGGCGGGCTACGCATCGCCTGCATCGATGAGGGGCCGCGCGATGCGGCTCCGGTTCTGCTCATGCACGGTGAGCCGACCTGGTCTTTTCTTTATCGCAAAATGATTCCCCTGCTGCTCGCAGCCGGACATCGCGTGGTGGCCCCCGACCTCGTCGGTTTCGGTCGATCGGACAAGCCCTCGCATCCGGCCGATTACTCCTACAGAAACCATGTGCTTTGGATGAACGCGTGGCTCGAGACGATGGACCTGCGGAATATCACGCTCTTCTGTCAAGACTGGGGATCTTTGATCGGACTTCGAATGCTCACGGCCGCTCCCGATCGCTTCGCCCGAGCCATCCTCGCCAATGGCGGTTTACCCACCGGAGCCGGCCGCAGTGTCCCGGGAGCCTTCAGGGTGTGGAGGGCCTTCGCTCGCTGGAGTCCGTGGTTTCCGATAGGCCGCATCGTGGCGAGCGGATGCGCGACGACGCTCGGCGCCGAAGAGATTGCCGCCTACGATGCGCCGTTTCCGACGCGACGCCATCGAGTCGCGGCGCGTCTGTTTCCGCGATTCGTTCCAGCGGAGCCCGATAATCCGGAACGAGAAGCCAACGAAGCGGCGTGGCGCGTGCTCGAAACCTGGCACAAACCGTTTCTGACACTCTTCAGTACGCGCGACCCCATCACTCGGGGTGGCGAGCGCCTGTTTCAGGCTCGTGTGCCCGGCGCAGCGGGTCAACCGCACGCGGCGATCCGGGGAGCCGGTCATTTCCTGCAGGAAGACAAGGCGCCAGAGCTTGTTCGACACATCAATGAATTCATCGCCACCTCATGATCACCACACTAATCATCTCGTTGATTGTTTACGCCGCATTTCTCATTTGGTACGGCGGACGGACGCGCCCCCTCTCCGAAAACGAGATCCGCGACTTTCTCTCACTGGTGGCCTCTCGCCACATCGATCGTGACGATCCCGAGCTTTTCGAATCGCTCAAAACCTTGCTGGCGCGCGACGACGGACGCGAGTTCGTCATGCTCAATCTCATTCGTTACCGCGATAAAGCGGCCTACCCGCCCGGCTCACCCTTTGGCGACAGCGCCATCGAAGCGGACAAACGGTATGCGCGGGCTTTTTTTCCGTATCTCCTTCGGTATGGCAACGTGCCTGTTTTCATCTCTTGGCGCAGCGGCTCGTTCATCGAGCCTCGACAGGCGGAGCCTTGGCAGGTGGTCGCGATGATCCGCTACCGAAGTCGTCGTGATTTCATCCGCAGCGTCAGCGCAGTCGTCGGCAAGGACGTGATGACTCACAAGTGGGCCGCCATCGAAACGACCCATGTCTTCCCGGTGCGGCCGATGTTCTCGTTCATCGCGGTGCGCTCAGCCACCGCCCTGCTGATCGTCGTCGTCGCGGCCGCGGCTTACTCGCTCGTTTTAGCCGGATAAACCAGCGGCGAATCCGGTCCGATGGGCAAGCCAAAAGCGAGCCAAGCCCCGAATACGACCGACCACCCGATGAGGAAGGTGAACGAGTAAGGCAGCATCACCGCCACGATGGTGCCCAGCCCCGTCTTCGGTTCGTACTTCTGGAAGAACGCGATGATCAGCGCGAAATAACTCATCATCGGCGAGATGATGTTCGTCACGCTGTCGCCTACGCGATACGCGGTTTGGGTGAGCTCCGGCGAGTAGCCAAGCAGCATGAACATCGGCACGAACACCGGCGCCATCAGCGCCCATTTTGCAGAGGCCGATCCCATTAGAAGATTGATGGTAGCCGTCAATAAAATGAACGTCGCGAACAACGGGACCGCCGGCAAACCCAGCGCTTTGAGTCCCTCGGCGCCATTCACTGCAAAGATGAGGCCCAGCTGCGTCCAATTGAAGAACGCCACAAATTGCGCAGCAAAGAAAACGAGCACGAGATAGCCGCCTAATGTCGCCATGCTCGCGCTCATGCCGTTGATGACATCGTTATCGTTTTTGATCGTACGAGCGCCCGCACCATACGCGATGCCGCTCACCACGCCATACAGAAAGATGATCGCCACGACGCCGGACAACAATGGCGATTTGAGCAGGTCACCGTCCTCGGGGTTTCGCAAAAAACCTGCGCCCGGTACCGAGCCCAGCGGCAGCATCGACCAGATGAGCAGGATTGTCAAAAACAAACTGGCCATACCCGAATATCGCAATCCGCGCTTTTCCAATGCGGTGAGCTCGCCAGCCAGCTCGGAATCGCCGGAGGCCGCAATCGGCCGATCATCCGGAAATCGAGGGGCTGTGAATCGCTCTGCGACGAACCATCCTAGGACAGTGATCACCGGCGTCGAAACCGCCATGAAATACCAGTTCGCGAGCGGGCTCACCGTGTAGGCGGGATCGACGATACGCGCTGCTTCTTGGGAAAGCCCCGAGAGCAAAGGATCGATGGTTCCGATCAAAAGATTGGCGGAGTACCCGCCCGACACGCCCGCAAAAGCGGCCGCCATGCCGACGATGGGGTGACGGCCCGCCGATTTGAAGATGAGCCCCGCAAGCGGGATCAGCAGCACGTAGCCGATTTCACTCGCCATGTTCGACATCACGCCGGCAAAAACCACGATGGGCGTGAGCAAGACGCGGGGTGCGGCAAGCACCAACTTGCGCAGCGCTGCGCCAATGAGTCCCGAGTGCTCCGCGACACCGATGCCGATGAGCGCGACGAGTACGGTGCCGAGCGGCGCGAAACTCGTGAAGTTGGTGACGAGGCTCGTGAGGATGCGATGCAGGCCCTCAAGGCTGAGCAGATTGACGGCCGTCACGGTGGCGCCCGTCGTGGGATGTTGCACGGCGAGCCCGACGAGCGAGGCAAACCACGAGGCCACGACCACCATGAGGGCCAACAGTGCGAAAAGGGTCGCCGGATGAGGCAGGGCATTACCCCCTCGTTCGACGACGTCGAGAAAACGATCGAGCGCAGATTTACGAGTCATGGAGGGGATTTCAGCCGATCGGACTCGCAGATTCAACTGCGATCGATTCGCAGTTGGCTCCGTCTCGCCCCGGCGCACCTATGGTCAAATGCCTGCCTGATCACCGACAATCCGGGCAGGGTGTCGCATGCTATCGTTCAGTGAAATGATTTTTGGCATGGTCGGTCTCCTCGTGCTCCTGATCGGCGGCATCGGGGTCTTCGGCCTGCGTATGCTCTCCAAAATGCGGTCCGCCTCCTCTCATCCCAAGCCCGGCTCGGGCGATTCAGCAAGGTCCAAACTATGATTCGCGTCACTTATATCAGTCAGGCTTCCGAACCCCTCTCGGCCGATGGCCTGCTCGCCCTGCTCAACCAATGTCATCGCAACAACACCGCGCGGGGCCTGACAGGAATGCTGCTCTTTGGCAACGGCACCTTCCTGCAGTCCATTGAGGGCGAGGCGGTCGTGGTCGATCCGCTCATCGAGCTCATCTCCAAAGATTCCCGGCACCGCGACATCCGGATTTTGCGTCGCGACAAAATCACGGAGCGCCAGTATTCCGAATGGAGCATGGGCTTTGAACGGGTCACCGAATCGACCCTCGAAGCTATTCCGAGCCTTCGAAACTTTGGACTTCGGAACTTCAATCCCGATTACCTCAGCACCCACGGCGATGTGGTCGATACCCTGCTCGAGCGTCATCGGGCGCCGCACTGGGACCCGCTGATCCGCGAGCTCGATGCCCGAGACAAACTCATCAAAGAACTCCGTACCGAGCTGGCCAGCGCTCGCAACGACGCAGAAATGGCCGCGCTCGTTCTCGAAACCGTCGTGGAGGTGGCCAAGGAGGGTCGGATCGACGATGCTCACCTCGAAATCTGTCGCTCCACCTTGCGCTCGTTGAGGTGAAGGAGTCGACCAAAGAGATGCTGATCTTCTTGCTGACGGGTATCGCCGCCGTACTGCTGTTCTCGGGCTACAAAATTCTCGCCCTACTGGGCTGAACTTCCTGGCCTGCCCGCCTCAAGTCACCGCGCTGAAGAATGGGTCGTCCAAGTGCCCAGCACGAATATTCGCGCGCAGCGAGGGTTCTAGCAATTTAGGCGCCTTGAGCGTCGTATCACGTTTTTCGCGCATGTCGACGAACTGCTCGAGCGTCACTCCGCCCTTGAGATGAATGTTGTTGTCGCGAAGGTCCGGAGGACTCGTGAGGTACTGGGGCTCGAGACCCTCGCCCGGATAATCGTGACAAAGAAAAATTCGGGTCGATGCGGGTAGCGCGAGCAGTTCTTGCATCGAGGCGTAGAGTGCTCGGGCGTCGCCGCCCGGAAAATCGCATCGTGCCGTTCCATAGCGCGGAGCGAATATCGTATCGCCGACGAACGCGGTATCACCGATAAGGTAAGTCACGCTATCGGGCGTATGGCCCGGAGTCGGCAAGACGTGGGCCTGCAAGTCACCCAACGCGAAACGATCGCCCGGCCGAAAAAGTGCATCAAACTGTCGACCGTCGGCGGGAAAATCCGCCTCAAGGTGCAGGCGCGATTTAAAGGTCTGCTGCACCTGCGTAATACCCGCACCGATGCCAACGCGAGCGCCCGGGAGTCGAGCCTTCAGCCATTGCGCCGACGTGAGGTGGTCGGCATGGGCGTGCGTCTCGAGAATCCACTCCACTCTCAAGTGCTCACGCTCGACATGGGCGAGCAGTGCAGCAGCCGACTCTGTCGAGGTGCGCCGAGTAGCCGGATCGTAGTCGAGCACCGGGTCGATGATTGCGGCGACCGCGAGAGTCGGATCAGCGACGACATGGCTGAACGTGCCAGTAGCCGGATCGAAGAAAGTTCGAACCGTGGGCAGCTGAATGGTCATGGCGGGATTGTAGAAGACTCAGGCGCGAGCCCGCAGTTAGGATAGACCCCGTCCGACGACCAGGGGGTAATCATGATCTTATTGACGGGCATTACAGGAAACATCGGCGGGGCGACGGCCAGGGCTCTATTGGCCGAGGGCGTGCGCTTCCGCGCATTGGTGCGCGATATCGCCAAGGCGGCCGCTTGGGCCGATCAAGGGGTCGAGCTGGTACAGGGTGACCTGGAAAATCCCGCCTCCATTCGTAGTGCCCTATCGGGCATCGATCGTGCCCTACTCGTTTTGCCGAACGGCGAGACACAGGAGCGAACGGAGCTCTCGTTCATCCGCACGGCGAAAGAGGTCGGTCTGCCTTGGATCATCAAGCTCTCCTCGCCCGAGGCCGTGCGCGGCACCACGAGTCCGATCCCGCTCGCCCATATCGCCGCCGAGGACGCCATCATGGCCTCAGGCATGAAATGGACCTTCGTTCGACCGAGCTTCTACATGCAAAACTTCCGCGGCTCGGTCAAGGCCGCGCGAGCGACCGGAAAGCTCTCCATGCCCATGGGGCACGGTACGATCGCCGTCACCGACAACAACGACGCCGGTCAATTCATTGCTCGAGTGCTGACTGACACCGACTCAACGCGGCATCACAGCCAGTGCTACGACATCACCGGTCCCGACCCGGTCATGACCTTCCATGACGTGGCTAATGTCATCGGCGAAGTCATCGGCCAACCCGTCGTCTACGACGACTGTGATCCCAAAGCCTTTCAGGAAGCCATTCGACCGTTCCATCGCAACCAATGGCACTCCGATGCCGTCGCGACGCTGTTCGCTGAAATCGCGAGCGGTCGAACGCCCGGGCACAAGACCGACACCTTCCAAAAAATCATGGGTCGGCCCGGCCGGTCGTTGCGGGAATACCTGAACACGCTTATTTAACAGCCGATCGGGTGACCTCGGAATCGCTCCCCTCGAGAATCAGATATTCCAACGCCCAGTAATGCCCGTTCTGATCAAAGCCTTGGCGGCGCGGGTCGTGGGTAACGTCGATGTTGATCGCGTGGTCTAGCGGCCGATTGGTGGAAGGCGCAGGGTCGTCGGTATTGATGATGGCGTAAGCGGAATCCGCACAATGTCCGTGATGCCGGGCGCCGTGGGTCCAATCCAGGAACCCATGGATCTGGAACGGGTCGACGAAAACCATGCGGATCTTGAGTGGCACTCTCGCTCGCGCGCGAAGGCGCTCGCACAGCGCATCGAGCACATAGGCACCGGAGCTGTGGGCGATGAGCTCAAGATCGAGCGGATGAGCATTTTGCTCGAGTTGCGCAAGTAGCTGATCCGCCACCTGCTCCCCTGCTCGCTCCGCGCTCGCCGCCGCACGCAATCGAGTATCGGACCAGGGATCCCAACGAACGAATCGGACGACTTTCCCGCCCGACGCCAAGGCTGTCTCGAGCCTCGGGAATTGCGGGTTGTCGGCATCGACGCTGCCATGAAACACCAACGTCATCGCCGGTTTGTCAGGAAGCCCAAGCGGCGGAAGTCGGAACTCAAGTGGCGTGCGGGTATACCACTCCATCCCTCCCAGCATGACGCCGATGGACGCGACGAGGAGGGCTACAATCTCTGAGCGCCTCGTCATGAGCCTCAACCCTCAAGGACCCCGACGACGAAACTGATAACTGCCGCTCGCCGGAACTTTGAACACCACACTGCCATCCTGTCGCACACCCGACTCCTCGTACCACACTTGATCGCGACCGATGACGATCCTGGCGTTGATCGTCATGTCCGTGCGCGTCTGCTGAGAAATGATTCGGCACTCACCGCGTGGAATCTCGCCGATGAAGACATCGGCGTGACGCCTGAAGGGCAAACGGCATGCGGGCGGATAAGGAATCAAATCGTCTCGAGTCATGCTGCGCAGCGCAGACTTCGGATCGAGCTGAGCATCGCGCCAGCGATCGGGATCGCGGAGCGTGAAGAAGTCCATCATGACCGCGTTGCGGGTTTCGTCGATCTCGAAGGCCCAGATCCGCTGCCGCTGCAAACGGCCCTCCGGACTGCCAATAGGCCACTGCAGATAGATCACGTAACGACCGAGCGCAGGCGCCTCAACGAGCGCGAACACCGGAAACAATAGATCGGGAGCCCGTGACGGATCGGGCGTCGACTCGACCAAAAAGTTATCGCCACGCGCCACCTGCTGCTGATTGTCGAAGTCGCCAACGACCCATCCGATCAATGCATTGAGCTCACCCTCGAGAGGCGTCAGTGCGGAAGCGCTCTGGGTCATAGAGATTACGAGCAAAGAAATAACGGTCTTTATCACTCGATCCATACCGCAACCTCCGCCGGCGCGAGTTCTGCTTTGCCGAGCATCATCCGCGCATTTACAGGTAGCACATCGCCCATCGATAACGTTTGCGTCGAATAATTGAACGCGAAACGCAGCGCGCCGAGATGTCGCAGTCGCAAGCCTTCCGAAAGCTCGAAGATCTGCAGCCCGGCTTCCCGGGCGATCGTCTTAAAAAGCTGGCGCAAGGAAGACTCGTCCAATATTGCAGCGAGATAGCGTACGTGCTGATGCCGATACACCACCCCTCGCCCGTTCTTCAGCGCCCACTCCGGCGCCAATGCCGTATCGAGATGTTCGAGCCAGCGATGAATCTCAAAACCGAGCCCGTGCTCGACCAGCTCCTCGCGCAACGACTCCACACGAATCACTTTAAGTGGAATGAGAGACTGCAACCTCCCGGGCGGCAACTCAGGCGGGATAGAGAAGTGAGACGTCTTGCTCCCCGAGCGTGGTCCGATCAATAGCTGAGCCGACGTGGCACGCAACTGAGCCATGAACGACTCGCTGATGATTGGTGAGCACGGTATCGCAATGACTTTGTAGCGAGACAGATCGGACGACGACGGCAGCAGATCGACGTTGAGGCCAAGACTGCGCAGCGCCGTATACCACTCGAAGACTGCGCGCAGCGCCGACCCACCCGCACCCTGCGGCTGAATCTGAGTCACCCACTCGGCGTCGTAATCGAATATCAACGCAACGTCTGCGTCAGACCTCGATGTCGCATCAAAAGTCAGCTCACGCTGCAGATGCCGAAGATCGTCGACGATACGACGTACTTCGTCAGCAGCGACATCGTCTGCACGATCGGGCCGCAATAGCCCGGCATGCATCTGCTCTTGGGCAAACGGCGCTTGTCGCCAGCGGAAATACGACACGACCTCTGCACCGTGGGCGATCGCCTCGAGCGTCCACAGCCTCACCATCCCCGGTAGCGGCGCAGGATTGAACCGCGCCCAGTTCACAGGCCCCGGCTGCTGCTCCATGACCCACCATCGCCCGCGTCCGACGCCGCGATAAAGATCGTGATGGAACGCTGCGATATCCGGGTGACCCTGACGGGCGTAGCGTAATTTTTGATCGACTGAAAACCAGAACTGCTCGAGAAATCCAAGCGGATAACTATCCCAAGACGCCACATCGAGATCGCGGGCGACTTCGTGATGATCGAAGTCGGTGACGAATCCCATGAAGTTGTGCGTCAGATCGCGTCCCGGCGAGAGCGCTCTCAAGATCCGGCATTGCGCTTGGTTGAACGTCGCCACCTGATGTGACGAGAAGCGACGGAAGTCGAGTACATGCGCAGGGTTTGGCTCGGTCACCGTCAAGTGAGGCAGATCGATTTCGTCGAACGATCGATACTCCATGCTCCAAAACACGTTGCCCCAGGCAGCGTTGAGCGCGGTAATACTCTCGTACCGACTCGCGAGCCAGGAGCGGAAGGCAGTAAGTGCAGACACTGACCAGCTGAGCGTCGTTTCGTGACAGCCGTACTCGTTGTCCGTTTGCCAGGCAACCACCGCGGGGTGCTTGCCGTAACGCTCGGCCACCGCTCGGGTAATGCGCTGCGACTCCGCGCGATACCCCTCGTGCGAGAAACAGTAATGGCGTCGCGACCCGAAGCGGCGCGGGCGCCCGTTCGCATCGACGGCGATCATGTCGGGCATGCGGTCAACCAGCCACTTGGGCGGCGTAGCGGTCGGCGTACACATCACGATCGACAGCCCTGCTTCCTGCAAAACATTGATCGCTTCATCGAGCCACGCCCACTCGAAGCGATCTTGCTCGGGCTCAATACGACTCCATGCGAACTCACCGATACGTACCTGAGACAGCCCCATGGCGCGCATGCGTTGCGCATCGTCTCGCCACCACTCGCGCGGCCAATGCTCCGGGTAGTAACACACGCCGAGCCGAGGCGTCTTCGGCGGATTGTTCATTCCGCCTCCAACGCGATCAGCCAAGCCGTACCGGGATGTCGTAGGGGCAAAGAAATTCCTGAGCGGGCAAGCGCTGCCCCGGTCATTCGAAAGCCTTTACGCCAAAGTTCGGGCGCTGCGAGATACCTAGAAGGAAGCGAAGGCCAGGGTTCGAGCAGTCTCACCCGATAGCCTTGCTGAGCCTCGAGTCCGTGCAGCAGGATCGGCGCCGACTCGAAGTGCTCGGCGAATAACGACTGCGTGATCAGCGCCAGTGCTCGGTTCGCCTGTACGGCGAGCCAGCCACCGATGCCTTCATCAGATGAGCCAAGCTCATGGACGTCGCCCTGATGAATGACGTCCCGCCAATCTTTGTAGAGCGCGATATGAGCGCTCAGCGTACGTCGCTCACTCTCGCTCATCGTCGAAGGATCCGCCTCGACCCCCATGTGGCCGAACATCGCAACCTTGGCTCGAAAATCCATCGACACCATTCGCCCGGTGATCGGGTTGGGGCTGGGCCCCACATGATGGCCCAAGACCCGCGGTGGCAAAAACTGCAGCCACGATCGGTTGATGCGCAATCGCTCGATCGGGTCGTTATTGTCGCTCGCCCAGAAGCGCGTGCAGCGCGACAGCAGCGCGTAATCGACACGCCCACCTCCGCTCGCACACGTTTCGATCTCCACCTTCGGGTGCGCCTCGCGAAGTCGATCGAGCAAGCGATAAAGCGCCATCGTCTGACCGACGCTGCCGTGCGGCATCGGAAACAGCTCTCGATTGTGGTCCCACTTGAGCGCGGCGATCGGGTGTCGCCTCAGTAACGCATCCAGCACCGAGAACAAATGCTCGAGTACAGCGGGTTGCGCGAGATCGAGCACGAGTTGATGGCGCTGTGTGGCACGCGGGATACCTTCGATCGCCAGACACCACTCAGGATGCTGCCGATACAGAGCCGAATCGGGACTCACCATTTCGGGCTCTACCCACAAACCAAAGTCCATGCCGAGCGATTCAACGTGACGAATGAGCGGCTCTAGACCTTGCGGAAATACATCGCTTGATGCTTCCCAATCGCCGAGACTCGACCGATCGTTACGCCGACCGCCGAACCAGCCGTCGTCCAAAATAAACCGCTCGATGCCGAGGGCCGCTGCGTCATCGGCAAGGGACTTGAGTTTCGGCAGTGATAAGTCGAAGCCGCAAGCTTCCCAGGTATTGAGATGCACTTTTCTTGGGGCGCGCGAAAACGCATGCGGCAATCGCTCGTCTCGGACATGTCGATGCAGCGTCTGTCGCAACGCGGCTCGACCAGACGAACTCACGGCGATCACGACCGACGGCGCCAGGAACGGGCGATGACGCGACAACGTGATTTCGCCGGGCCGGATCCGCGCACCCATCGACAGCACCGCGCGCCCATCGGGATCGACCTCGAGATTCCAGGTGAGATCACCACTCCAAGCAAGATGCGCCGCGAGCGAGAGTCCGTGATACTCAGCGGAATCCGACGACTCGAACATCAACCACTGACCGCCTGAAAATCCTGAGCGGCCGCCTTGCGTTGCACCCTCCAGTGGCGACGATTGGGAAATCGTCGTGCGCCTCTCATGCATCTCCGCTGCCCATCGACCGGAATAACGAGTCACGTAGGTCGCCCATCGCGGCAGAGGCAAGACGACGGATGCGCAGCTCAATAAGTGCAGTTCGTCATCACCCTCGTGGCTCACGCGCGGCTCAACCTCGAAGACCCCACTCGGTCGAGCACTCCAACGACTCTCCACCGTAAGACCGAGGACAGGATCATGAAGACGAAAGGTTGCGGCAGCATCGCCCCCTGCGATGCTAATCGGATCCGCCCGAAGGGCCAGCTGACACCCGGCTCGAGCGACCTCGACCACCGGTGCGCCGGCGTAACCGGTTTCGATACACGGCAGAATCGAGGGCGGGACACGCTTATCCGGCTCGGACTCGTGCGCTCCTCGTTGCAGCGCCCCGCAGAGAACGCCGGCGTCCTGCTCAGGAGGCAGGCTCGGGCCCAGGTAGGCAAGCTCGGCCACCCCTCGGCCGAGGTCGAAAATCAGCGTGGTCGCTGGGGCATCGAGCCGCCATGTCGACGGGGTCGTTGGCACACGTCCTCCTAATGTCCCTATTATTGCTGACCAACGCGTCCGCCGGGGTAGAACATGCCAGCCAACCTGATGACTGACGGGATCTCGCAGATCCTGATCTTCGTGGCTCTGACGCTTCTGGTCGCCATCGCCACCTTTTGGAAGGTTCGGCAATCGCGCCCCGCCCATGACGGCTCGGGAAAGGACGTGTTTCTCGCCGGCGGCGGTCTGAGCTGGCTCTTCGTCGCCGGCTCGATCACCCTCACCAATCTCTCGACGGATCAACTCGTCGGCATGAATGGCAACCAGATGTTGCTGCTTGCGTGGTGGGAAATTGCCGGATTCTTTGGCCTGCTGATCCTCGCCTACGTCTTCGTCCCGCTCTACTACCGCAATCGCTGTACCACCGTCACGGAGCTGCTCGAACGTCGCTATGGCGGTACGAGCATTAGAACGCTCATCTCCGGGCTATTTTTGTTCGGCAACGTCGTCATTTATCTTCCGGCGGCACTCTATAGCGGCGGACTCTTCATGCAGTCGCTGTTCGGCGGGGGAACCTCCGTGCTTTTCTTTGCAACAGCACTCGCCATCATCAGCGCGGCCTACACCATTCTCGGAGGGCTGCGAGCCGTCGCCGTCATGGATACGTTCTCCGGTATCGGCGTACTCGGTCTCGCACTGCTGATCGTCTTCCTGTCTCTGGCTGCCGTCGACTTCGATCTTGTGACGGGCGTTCCGGCTGAGCGCCTGACGATGATCGGCAGCGACGACTCCCCCATTCCATGGCACACCCTGCTCACGGGCATGCTGTTTATCCAAATCTTTTATTGGTCGACGAATCAGAACATCACGCAGAAAGCGATGGCCGCGCCGACAGTCGCCGAGGCCCGCAAGGGCGTGCTGGCTGCGGCGGCGATTCGCATTCTCATCGTACCGCCCATCGTGGTCATTCCGGGTGTCGTGGCCTACAAGTTATTCGGCGACGTCGGTGACGCCGCTTACGGCAGGCTCGTAGCCGAAGTACTGCCCGGATGGTTATCCGGCGCCTTCGCAGCCATGGTGGCGGCGGCCGTCATCACTACCTTCAGCGCCGTACTCAACAGTACGGTCGCCTTGTACTCCGTCGACTTCCACGACAAGTTCATCGGCAAGGTCGACAATCATTGGCGACTCGGAGCCGTGGTATCGACGCTCGTCACCATCGTTGCGATCTTGCTCGTCCCGGTATTCCAAAATGCCGACAGCATCATCAACTTGCTGCAGCAATTGAATGGTTTGTTCTCGATGCCAATTCTTTCTGCGTTCATCGTCGGCCTGCTCTTCCGAAACGTCGGTGCGTGGGCCGCAATCTTTGGTGTGGTGTGGGGGTTCGGCGTCTATGCGCTTTACACCTTCGTTTGGCAGCCTTCCGGGCTCATCACGCTGCATTACATCCATTTCATGGTGGTCGTGTTGGTCAGCTCGGTGATTGCGGCGCTCGTGTTCAATCGACTCGCCCTCTCGCGACGAGCCGAGTACATCGGCTTTCGTGATCTTCGCTCGCCAGCATCATGACGCAGTCGCCTCCTGAGAGCGTTCATCGCCGACGCAACCCGCTCAACGGGCGGTGGGTACTGGTGTCGCCCCATCGCAATTCACGCCCCTGGCGGGGAGAAGTTGCGGCTTTGACACCGAGGTCAACGGTCGCCCACGATCCGGGATGTTATCTGTGCCCCGGAAATCCACGCGCAGGCGGAATCATCAATCCGCGATACGACGGGACCTTTGTTTTCGATAACGATTTTCCCGCACTGATCGATTCTCCGTCCGCTGAACCGACGACGTCGCCCGGCGACGGCACACTCTTCCAGAGTCAAGGTGTCGAGGGGCGCTGTCGGGTCGTCTGCTATTCACCCGATCACCATCGAAGCATGGCCCGACTGTCCACCACGGAAATTCGCCGAGTGGTCGATGTCTGGGCTGCCGAATCCGCCGACCTCGGCGCGCAATACGACTGGGTACAAATCTTCGAGAACAAGGGCGAGATGATGGGCTGCTCGAACCCGCATCCGCACGGTCAAATTTGGGCGTCTGATCATCTCCCTGAGGAGCCGCAACAGGAAGAGATTCAGCAGCGGCATTATTTTGAAGTACATCAGCATCCTCTGCTCGCGGAGATCGCTCGCCGGGAGATTGGCGGCGAACGAGAGGTCCTCGCGAACGATCATTGGCTCGTCATCGTGCCTTGGTGGGCGACCTGGCCTTTCGAGACGCTGCTGCTGCCACGTGTTGACGTGAAGCGGATGGAAGACCTGCACGATGCGGCGCGCGAGTCGTTGGCGTCGGCGCTCTCTAGTCTCACTCGCCGATATGACGCGCTCTTTGGCTGCGATTTTCCATATTCCATGGGCTGGCATGGTGCTCCTCATCGAGGGGCCTCCATCGAGCACTGGACGCTGCATGCACACTTTTATCCGCCACTGCTTCGATCGGCCACGGTACGCAAGTTCATGGTGGGCTACGAGATGCTCGCCGAGGCGCAACGAGATCTCACGCCGGAGCAGGCCGCCCATCAGTTACGCGCTATCAGACCGGTATGACGCTCATTGATCAGGCTCGAGCGCTCCTGAAACAGGAGTTTGGGGTATCGGCCCATCATGCTGTCTTCGCGCCGGGTCGCGTCAATCTGATCGGCGAACATACCGACTACAACGAAGGATTAGCGTTGCCTTGCGCCCTCGGACTCGGCACGGCCGTCGCCGTATCGCCACGGACTGATGACCAAATCGTCGCGGTCAGCGTGAATGGCGAAGAGCTACATCGTGATCAGTTCTCGGCCCGTGAGCCCACGCCCGGACCTCGCGGTTGGTGGGGGAATTATCTGCGCGGCATGGTCGCCGAGATGAAGGCGTTTGGCATCCAGACGAGTGGCGCGCATCTCGCCATCGTCGGCAATGTTCCGCCGGGCGCGGGGCTATCGTCTTCGGCATCTCTCTCCATCGCAATCGGTAAAGCGCTGGTTGCAGGACATTCAGACGCTGCGAAAGTGGACGCCACCACTCTCGCCCGCTGGGGACAATCCACGGAGCATCACTACGCCGGTTGCTTTTGCGGAATCATGGACCAGATGACGATCGCCCATGCCTCATCAGGCGAGGTTATTTTTTTGGACTGCCGGAGCCTCGCCGTTCGGCGACGCCCGATCCCGCCGGCCTGGTCGATTCTCATCGCGCACTCGGGTGTACCCCGCGAACTCGTGGCGGGGGAATACAACCTGCGCCGTCAGCAATGCAACGACGCCGCCCGGTTTTACGATGTGCCTTCGCTGCGCGACCTCGATCCAAACATGATCGCGACTCTTCCGCGCCCGACGAACGACACCCTGTTTCGTCGAGCAAAGCACGTCGTACTCGAAAACGTACGCGTCGAGAGGGCTGCGGAAGCCATGCACGATGGCGACCTCAACACCTTCGGAAGACTCCTGCGGGAATCACATGTGTCGTTACGGGACGATTTCGAGGTCACCGTGCCTGAGGTCGACGAGCTTGTCGATCTCGCCAACGCAGTCATCGATCAATATGCCAACGGCGTGGGCGGTGCACGAATGACAGGCGGTGGTTTCGGCGGATGCATCGTGGCAGCCGTGCCGACCGAGACGGCAGAACGTCTCAAGCAGGCACTCATCGGAGAGTCGCGTCGCGCAGTTTGGGAGCAAACCGGCTCGTGACTGACACCGCCGACTACTTTCGGGCTCCTTGCCCAGCTTCCTGAAGCGGCGTCGCGTACGCGGCAAAATAATCGAGCGCTTTTTCGGTGGGGACCACCAGCTTGACCCGCGCGTCGTCTTCCACGCCCTCGAACCTGACGAAGCCGGCATCACGCAGTTGGTGGATACGTCGACGCAAGGTGTTGATGTGTCCAAGATCGCGGCGGATGAGTAATTTGTACATGGGGAACGGCTCGCCCCGTTTCCAGGCCTGGGCAATCTCGGCAAGTAGCGCCTCGGTCAGTGGCGTCGCCAAAAGGTCGGCAGCCGGCAGATCCTTGAGTGCTCTGAGCATCCAACGGAATCGCAGATAAAGCTCTACCAATTCTTTTCGAGGCTTTCGCGTGCTCATCGAAGCTCCATCCGGCTCTTTCGAGCCTCAAAGAAAATGATCGCCCACCGCAACAGGTAAAGGAGCAGAAGCGCTCCGAAAAAATCGCCCATGAACATCATCAGGAAATCGATGTCGAAGGGCCTCTGGGCTTGGCCAAAAATGGCACGCACGGCCACATGCCCCGCCGAATTGAGAATGGCGGAGACGAACGCCAGCAAGACGAGTCGCCGGCCGTCGATGAACGAAAGTCCATGCGAAAACGTCGGGACGAGCTCTTTTCCTGGCCAGTTTTTGATCGTCAACCACGCCGCCAAGTACGCTGCGAGTCCGGGAACGAAAGCGACCGGAGAAAGGGCCCATGTGTTCACATGGATCCCATCCAGACCCGTGACGCTCAGTATCTGCGCGCCTATTGAGAACCCGATGGCGCCCGGAATGCCGAACAGCAGTACCAGCATCATGCGCAGACCGTGGGGCAGGTAGATCCAGTTGATGCCGGAGGCGTACTCCGTCCACGAAAACAGCAGTGCGTAAAAAGGCACGAAGAGCACCCAGGCGAGCGCAGACAGCGCAACGAAAACAATGAATAGCCTGCCCTTTTGCACGGAACTGGGGATAGCCCACGTCGTCGCGAGGATCAATCCGCAGAGGATCGCGTGAGGCAGTAAACTGATGCCTCGCTTATTTCACGGTCAGATCTATGCGGAAATTTTTCCTGTTAGCCATCGCGATGGCAGTCGCGCCCCTCGACAGCCAAGCAGATATCAAAGGACTCGACCGTCTGACGCAGACGCAGTTCAAACCCTTCGCAGGCGACCTCGTCTCGGCGCTCAGTTACAAGGCCGTCGCGCCGGCAGAGCCGCTTGGCGTGACGGGCTTCGACTTGAGCCTGGGGCTGTCGGTTATGCAGACCGATTCCGATCTCCCTTGGGGTATCGCCGTGGGCAGCAAAAAGAGCTATCTCACGATGCCCCGAATTTCCCTGCAAAAAGGGCTACCGCTCGGCATCGATGTGGGCGGCTCCTATGCGACCGCACCCGGTACCGGCATCCAATTCTTTGGCGCAGAGGTGAAGTACTCCCTCGTCGAGGGCGGTACGGTGCTACCCGCCATCGCAATCAGAGCGGCTGCAACCCAACTTGCGGGCGTAGACGACCTCGATCTCGACACTCGCAGTATCGAACTGACTGCGAGCAAAGGCCTGCTGAATTTCACACCTTACGTAGGCGTCGGGAAGATTTGGGGTGACGTCACGCCGCAAAACGCTGCCCTGAGTGGCGCAGCTCGACTCAAAAAAGAATCGCCAGATATGGTGCGCGTTTTTGCGGGCCTGAACTTCAGCCTGCTGATCGGAAACTTGGCGATTGAAGTGGAACGAACCGGCGAAAACCTCGGGGTCTCCACCAAAATCGGCGTTCGATTCTGAAAATCAGAGAGCGAAACCGTAAAGATAAACCGGCAAGGACGTCACTCCGGTCACCAGCATCCAAATCATGCCTAGCCGACCCCAGCGCCGGTGCGTGGCACTGAATGCACCCGGGCTCGGCGAAGACGGAAACTTTCTCAGTGACAGAACAATCAGCCCACCCCAAATGACGATGGTGGTGATGGCAAAGAACGTGTGGAAGTAAATCCAGAAATCGAGCGTCGCCGTACCGGTGTAACCACTCGCTTTCGTCGCCTCGAAAATCCCACCCTGAAGGCGCAGGTTGTATTCGAACAAGCCGACCACTACCGCCAGAAGTAAGGCTAAGCCGACTTGCAGCGCTTTATGTTTTTTGTAGTCGCCGCGACGCGCGAGACTCCAGTTGTAAAGCACGATCGGCACTACGGCGGCGAGCGCAACGATGACGATGTCCATCAATAAGTCGGCTCGTGTTCCCAAAAAACCTTGAGGAAACATACTGACCTCCCAAGCGCTCAACGAGTGGTTCCCGCGGGTGCACCCATGATCCGATTTAACTCGATGAAATTACCGTCAGCATCCCAGACGGCGCTGAACAGCACACGAATCACCCCGCCATTCGCTGCGGGATAATCAATCAGGCGAGGCGAGTCGGCTACCGTGACGTACGGTGTTGTCCGAATTTGCTCAACTCGATTCTCGAGATCCTGGAGATTGAATACCAAAATCGGATCTCCCGCCTGCGCCCGACGAAACTCGGGCGGCGGGGTCGGCGTCGTCTGATTCAGCCGCTGCATCAGGCCAAGCACTCCGATGAAATCGTCATTCGCTCGCAAGAGCACGAGCCGGGTCGTGCCTCCGATGACTTGGTCGTAAATGACTTTGAGTCCGAGGGTATCGCGATAAAGCGGGAGCGATTTGTCGATGTCTCGAACGACGAGTGTCGTTCGTCGCAGATCGACGGGTATACGCTCTGACTCCGGAACGGGCGCAGCCAACGCCGCAATGGAGATAAAGAAATATAAAAAAATCGCTGAAAAAATGCGGAAAAGCGGCATGATAATTACCCCTGTTTCGAACGACTCTGCGCGATCGCCGAAAGGACTTCGGCCTCTCGCTCCGAAGAAAGCCCGGCCTTGAGTTTCGTTCGTTCGGATTCGGGCCGCGCAAGGTGCCATGCGAGCGTGTCGCGTACCGTCGCGCGCATCGACCGAACAGAGAGACCGGCCTTGAGCGCACGATCGACGGACGTCGCTGCAAACCCACTATTGTCTCCCTCGGACGGCGCCCATACGGGCATGTCCGCCCAAGCGGTAATTTTTTGTTCGTCCAGAGTCTTCGTGCTGACCCACTCCGCTTGCGGCGTGACGGCAGGTGGGGAGAGTGCGTTGACGGCAGCAATAGACTCGCTGACCACATCCCCAATCGTGAAACGCCCCGGGGGTGATATCGCATTGAATGTTCCGCTCGTACCTTCCTCGATGAGGCGCAAGGTAAAGGCCGCCAGATCGCGCGCGTCGATGATCTGAATTGGATCACGTGGATCGTTCGGCGCAATCATCCGACCGCCGCGCGCCGCACGGGCGGGCCAGTAGGTGAATCGATCGGTGTTGTCATCGGGGCCGACGATCAGTCCCGGACGGATGATCGACGCTCGGCGCGCACCAAAGATCGAGCGCGCAGCGGTTTCGCAAAGCGCCTTGAGCGGACCATACGTCGCCCCGTCGACGGTTTCGACAGAGTCATCTGCAAGCTTGCCCACCGGCGACGTTTCATCATTCGCTCTCGCGAAGGTCTCGTAGACCGAGATGGTCGAGATGAAGAGGTAGCGCGCAACCCGCGGCTCCAGAAGCTTAGCGGCGTCACGAATCTGTCTCGGCACATAACCCGAGTTGTCGATGACGGCATCCCAGTCCCGCCCCGCGAGCGATTTCAGGTCGCCGTTGCGATCGCCGCGCAGACGTTCGATCTCGGGAAATCGATCTGTATTCGTGCGGCCACGATTGAAGAACGTGAGCGTGTGGCCCCGAGCGATCGCGAGCTCGGTCATGTGCAGTCCGATAAATCGGGTGCCGCCCAAGATCAGCAGTCGCAGCGGACGTTTGGATTTCTCGAGGGCAAGGCCGTCGAGTGAGGCTACGGCCAGGCTCGCGCCCGCCGCGGAGATGAAGTTTCTGCGTTTCATAGAACGCAAGATAGCAAAAGAAAAACCCCGTGAACCTTGCGGCTCACGGGGTCTTCTTTGATAAGGACCCTGACGGTGACCTACTCTAGCGTCGCAACAGGCGAAACTACCATCGGCGCAGAGCGTTTTCACTTCCGAGTTCGAAAAGGGATCGGGTGGTTCCCGCTCGCTATTGCCATCAGGGAATTCTTTAATCCGGATGTTTTTTGACGTGACGCAGTCGCGTTCACATGAGTGATGGAATCAACTCCATCGCAATCAACCTTTCAAGCAAACTGCTTGAGGTTATATGGTCAAGCCTCACGGGCAATTAGT